>JBELAL010000001.1:0-231313 GCA_049508835.1 Holophaga sp.
GCCCCCTTGCCCCTATTTCTGGGCTACAGGCGATAAATCCCGGGGGCCCGGGGGCGGAGCCCCCGGATGCCTCATGCTCCGAGCCCCTTAATCAATGCGGGGCCGATACATGATGTCTAGCCGGCCTGGGTCGCCCGGATTCGCTCCAGGCCCAGGTCCAGCCCCAGCCTGCGGGCCACCGCGTACAGGGCCGGGCGCGCCAGGCCCAGGGCCCGGGCCGTCTCGGCCACCTGGAACCGGTGCCGCTGCAGGGTCTCCAGCAACAGCCGGCGCTGGAACGCCCGGGTGGCCTCCGTCCATTCCCGGGGCGCCGGGGCCGGCCGCTCCAGCTCGGGGAAGTGCCGCGCCTCCAGCGGGCCCTCCCCGCAGCGCAGCAGGGCCCGCTCGATGGCGTGCAGCAGCTCCCGGAAGTTGCCGGGCCAGTCCACCCGCGCCAGGGCCTGGGGCAGCCCGGGCTGGAGGGCCGGCACCGCCCTCCCGGTCTCACCCGCCACCAGGGCCGCCAGGCGCGGCACCAGGTAGGGGAATTCGTGCCGCCGCTCGGCCAGGGAAGGCAGGGCCAGCACCGAGCCCTTCAGGCGGTAGAGCAGATCCTGGCGGAACCCCCCGGCGGCGGCCAGCGCCTCCAGCGGCCGGTGGGTGGCCGCCACGAACCGCACGTCCACCCTGCGCCCGCGCTCCGCGCCCACCCGGCGCACCTCCCGCTCCTGCAGCACCCGCAGGAACATCGATTGGAGCCGCGGCGACAGGTCGGCCACCTCGTCCAGGAACAGGGTGCCGCCCTCGGCGCACTCGATGGCGCCCCGCCGGTCCCGCACCGCCCCGGTGAAGGCTCCCTTCACGTGCCCGAACAGCTCGGACTCCATCAGCGACTCGGCGAAGGCCGAGCAGTTCATCGGCACCAGCGGCCCCGGGCGCCCCGAAAGCCGGTGCACCTCCCAGGCCGCCAGCTCCTTGCCGCTGCCCGACGGCCCCGCCAGCAGCACCGTCAGCCGGGACCCGGCCACCCGCGCCAGTTCCCGCAGCACCGAGGCCATGGGCTCGCTGCCGTCGGTGAGGATCCTGGAGGTCGGCGGGTCGGAGGTCACCCCCCCAACCTGCCCGCCCCGCCCTCCGGCTTCAAGGAAAACCTCCAGGAATGGTCCATCAGCGGGCGTCTACATAATGCCGGTTGATGACTTCGTTGGTGGTGAAGGTCACCGGATAGATACCGTAGAGGTCCACGACCCGGGAATAGTTCAGGGTGATGGTGCAGTTGCCCTCCGAGGACGGACCAAGGGTCGTGACGGTGATGGCACCCTCGTCCAGGGCCTCGGGGATGTCCAGTTCCTTGGCCTTGCTGCGCAGCTGGGCCATCATGGTCGGGATCGTCTTGACCCCGGCTTCCAGCGCCAGGTCGGCGGCGTATGCCCTGAGGTTGTTGTTGGAGTACCACACGGGCACCAGCTTGAGGGCCAAGGCCACGCCGACGATGAAGACCAGCAGGCTGAGGATGCAGCCGATCTTGCCTTCGCCGCGTTGTCGAGTCTTGCTTGGAGCCATTTACAGCCTTCCGGAACAGATCAGGGTTTGAGGTCTTCCAGGGCCTGCCGGGCCAGCGGCGCCAGCAGGGGGCCGTCGGGACCGAACAGGGTGGCCTGGGGGTAGTTCAGGGCCTGGTTGAAGGACTGGAGGGTCTCGGTGAGGTAGACGTCGCCCATGTGCAGCAGGCAGACCCCCGTATAGTAGTCCAGGGTGCCCTGGCTCACCCCCTGGACGCTGGTCATGCGGGCGTCGCGCAGAAGCTCAAGGGCCTTGTCGAATTCCCGGAAATGGATCAGGGCCAGGGCCTGCTCCAGGCGCAGCAGGCCGGCCTCGTCTCCGCCGGCGCCCAGGTAGCGCAGGCGCAGGTCGGACAGCACCATGGGGTAGCAGAGGCCGGAGGCGTTCACGGGCAGTTCCAGGGGCTGCTGGGTCACCGCCAGGGTGACCGGCGCTTCCCCCTGGCTGACGGCCACCTTGCCGGTCCCGGCGGCGTCCTGCAGGGCCTTGCAGAACTCGGCCACGCTGCCCACCGGTTTGCCGTTCACCTGGCGCAGGGGCCGGCCGGGCTGGATCCCGGCCTTGACCACGGCCGCGTCGGCCTGCAGGACCCAGGGTCCGTCCGGACCCAGGTCCACCAGGCTGAGCCCAGTCCAGGGCATGGCCAGGGCCGGGACGGTCTCCAGCCGCGCCACCAGCTGCCCCAGGGGATCGCTCTCCAGGGGCTTCACCCGGATCCGCTCCTCCTCCCCGGTCAGGGTGGAGAGGACCAGTTCCACCTCGTGGATGGGGTGGCCGGGGACGGGCCGGGCCTGGAGCGCCATCTCGGTCTCGTGGGAGGCCTGCAGCCGGGCCAGGCAGTCCTTGGGGCTCTCGCCCTTCTCGGCGGGAAGGAACGCCGCCAGGGTGAGGCGGGAGCCGAGGTTCGCCAGGAGGCCGGTGATCCGGTCCCGGCCGGCGAACTCGTCCTCCCCTTCGAACCCGGCGTAGGTGAGGCGGGGCTTGGGCCGCACGGTCAGGGACAGGGACTTGCCCTCGGCCAGCTCGACCCGCTGGGCGAACCATCCGGCCGGGAACCGCACCTGGAGGTCGTAGACCTGGGCGCACACATCCAGGTCCTTGACCGGCACCGGCCCGTAGCTCCTGCCGGAAAGGAACAGCTCCCCGCCCGGGGTGCCGGTGAGCACCGTCAGCCGGCTGCGGGAGGGCTCCAGCACCACCGGTTCCAGGTCGTGGTCGGCGAAGGGAGTGGTGAAGGATTCGGGCAGGTCCAGCAGCCGGGGCCGGTAGCAGGGCAAGCGGAAGTCCAGGGTGTGCTTGCCGGGGGCGAGCCCGGCCAGGACGAACCCGGCGGAGACCTGGTCCAGGGGCACCTTGAGCTTGTCCGCGGCCGGAGCCAGTTCGGCCGGGGCCCGGCCCTGGGTGGCGCCCACGCTCTTGCCGTCCACCACCACCTCCGCCCCCGCGGGGCTGGTGTACAGGGTGATGACCGAGGAGGTCCGCGTCAGCTTCAGCTCCAGGGACTTGGCATCCCGGGGGGCCAGCTCGACCCGCTGCTCCTGGGGCTCGAAGCCCGGCCGCGCGTAGCGGAAGACATGGGTGCCCGCCGCCAGGTAGTGGCTGCCCCGGGTGGCCGGGGCCAGGGGCCGTTCCTTGCCGTCCACGGTGAGGGTCCCATCCTGGGGGTCCAGGGCGAGGGCCAGGCGTCCCAGCCTGGCGGCGCGCAGGGCGTCGAAGGCCGCCTGGAGCCGGGAGTTGGTGACGTTCCGGTCGATCTCGAAATCCGGGTTCAGGGCGAGCGCGCTCTCCAGGTAATGGGGCGCCCGCTCCCGCTTGGCCGGGAGGCGGTCGTCCAGGATCGCCATCCAGTTGTAGGTCTCGCACAGCAGCTGGAGCCAGGCCGGGTCCAGGCCCTGGGCGGAAGGCTCCAGGGCGGCCAGCACGGTCCCGAACTTGGCCGCGGCCGCTTCCCGGTCCCCCTGGGTCGCCCAGGCGGCCTTGGCCTGCTGGAAGGTGTCCTTGAGGGCCGGATCCTGGGCGCCGAGCGGGGCGGTCCCGGCCAGGAGGGCCGCGAGCAGCAGGGAGAGGAATGGGTTCCGGTTCATGGCTAGTCGACCCTGATCAGCTGGTCGTTGGAACGGTCCGCCAGGATGAGCCCTCCCTGGCGGTCCAGGGCGATGCCCCGGAACTTTCCCGCCAGGCCCAGGCTCTTGAAGCTGGCCGAGCGCAGCAGCGCGCCGTCCGGGCCCCAGAGGGCCACCCCCTCGAACTCGCCGTCCACCACCGCCGCCACGTGGCCCAGGGGATCGGAGGCCAGGGCCACCACGTACTTGAAGGGGGCCGGCAAGTCCTTGCCGTAGGGCACCGTGACCCGCACCTGGCCCTGGGCATCCAGGAACTGGAGGGTCCGGTTGGCGTCCGAGGCCGCCGCCACGCCGCCGGTGGGCAGGGGGGCCAGGGCCACCGTGCCGGGGAGGGGGATGGTCCGGGAAGGCCCTTCGGGCGGGACCACCTGGATGGCCGGGCCCTTGGCGTCGCTCAGCCAGAGGTTGCCCCAGCCGTCCAGGGCGGCCCCGGACGGAGCCTGGAGCGTCGGCGCCGGGGCGCCGGGGGGCGTTCCTTCCTTCACCACGCCCTGCTTGGAGGTGACCAGCCAGAGCCGGCCGGCGGGGGTGGCGAGCATGGCCTTGGCCCCCCGGGCCGCCGGGCCCGCCGGGGAGAGCTGCCCGCCCTTGAGCACGAAGGCCTGGTCCAGGTCGTCCTGGTACAGGTAGAGTTCGCCTCCGGGGCCGGTGGCCAGCAGGGTCGGGCTCTTGAGCCATTTCTGCCGGCCCTCGGGCCAGGGCCCCAGGGAGCGCAGCGGGGGTTTCTGGAGGCGCTGCTTGACCCGCACCCGGATGCGCCACTCGGCTTCCTGCCCTTCGGCCGACTCGGGCGAACGGTCCCGGAGGAACTGGAGCATGCGCAGGCACCCGGTGGTGTCCCCCATGTGGTCGAGGGTCTCCGCCGCCGCCAGCTGGGCCCGCAGGGCCACCGGGTCGGCAGGGTCCTGGCGGACCGCGTCCAGGTAGTTCCCCAGCGCCCGGCCCCACTGGCCGAGCCTCTGGTAGCTGTCCCCCAGCTCGAGCCGCGCCTGCTTCACGCAGGGATGGTCCGGGAACAAGTCCACCACCCGGTTGAAGTCGGCCTGGGCTTCCTTGAGGTCCTGGGGCCCGCGGCACCTCGAGGCCAGGATCCGGCCGCGGAGCAGCAGGGCTTCGGCCGCCCACGGGGTGCGCATGTGCTCGGCCTTGATCCGTTCCAGCAGGGGCAGGGCGGCGTCGGGCTGGCCGGCCACCTCCAGCTGGTACTTGGCCAGGTCGAGCAGGGCCTGGGCGGCGAAAGGCGACTTGGGCGCCTGCTGGATGAGCTGGTTCCAGGTGTCGATGGCCTCGGGATAGGCACGGATGGCGTAGGCCCGTTCCCCGGACAGGAACAGCCGCTCGGCCAGACCCGCATCCTGGGCCAGGAGCGCCGGGGCGGCGGCCAGGGCCAGGAGGGTGCGGCGCATCCTGGATGCGGACGACGGCATGGGGGCCTCTTCGGAATGGGAGATCGGTTGGGACGCCGGCTCGGGCTATGGGTCAAGTCTACCTTCATTCAACCGGGACCGAAGTCCAGCGCCCGGATGACCTGTTCCGGGGGGTAGGGCTTGAACAGGATGCCGATCACCCAGGCCGCCCCGGACAGGCCGCCGATGTCCCGGCTGGAAGTGGAGACCAGGGCGCAGCGGCACCGGCGCTGGGCCCACTGCTGTTCCAGCCAGGGCGCCAGGTCGCCCTCGGCGTCCTTGCTCTCGGTGAGCACCAGGTCCACCGGGCCCCGGGCCAGGATCGCCTCGGCCTCCTGGCGGCTGCCCGCCTCCCCCAGCTCCCACCCGCCGTGGGCCGCCAGGGACCCGGCCAGGCGCTTGCGGAAGAAGGCGCTGGGCTCCAGGATCAGGATGGACCGGACCGGGGGGCGCCGGTTCAGGTCCTCCTCGGCCAGCCCCAGGCCGAGCAGGGCCGTGCGGGCGGCGCTCTTCAGCCCCAGGCCGGGGGCCCGCTGGTAGACCTCCCGGATGGGGTCCACCAGGAGGTCCGCCTGCCGGGTGAGCCCGCCGATCTCGCACAGGTGGGCGGTCTCGCGCCACTCCTGGACCGGGCCGCGCAGCAGGTCCTGCACCAGGACGGCCAGGTCCCGGGCGATCTGGGGACGGAGGATCAGGGCCGGATCCTGGAGGGTCTCCCGCAGGGCCAGCAGGGCGTCGGCCCGCTTGGTGCCGGAAGCGGGCAGCGTCTGGAGCTGGTCCTGGAGGGCGGCCTCCTTCTGGGCCAGCTGGCCCAGGCTCTCCCCCCGGCGGCCCAGCTCCTTGACCACCGCGGCGACCCGGTCGTTGCTGTCCCGGTCCCAGGTCTCCTTGGTGCGCATGTCGAACAGGTAGTCGGAGAACCGGTCCTTGAGCTGTTCGTAGGTGCGGCGGTCGAACACGTACAGGTCCTGGGCCGCCAGGGCCGCCCGCAGCCGCTGGCCCTCCCCCTCCCGGTCGTCGCAGCAACGGTCCAGGAGCTGCATGAAGGCGGGCAGCTGGTCCGGGGGCAGGGGCCGGTCGAAGCCCGGGAAGGCCCTCAGGGCGCCCTCCAGGGCCAGGATCAGCACCGCCGGGTGCTTCAGGGCGGCGGCGCGGCCCAGCAGGCCCAGGGAGGCCTCCTCGGTGCCCAGCTGGTTCAGGGCCCGCGCCAGGGCCGCCTGCAGGTTGAGCGGCTTGCCGTCGTGCAGCAGCTCAAGCAGCATCGGCGCGCAGGCCGGGTCGCCGATGGCGCCCAGGGCGTCCACTGCGTCCACCAGGAGGTTGTCGTGCCGGTCGGTCCTGAGGAACTCCATCAGGGGGCCCACCGCCTGCGGGGTGCGGTTCTCCTTGAATACCCAGATGGCCAGCCGCACCTGGTCGATGCTGGGCTGCCCGGACAGGTCCAGCAGCGCCTGGAGGCTGGAGGGGAGCTTGCCCAGGTGGTGGATGGCCAGCTGGCCCACCTCCACGATGGGATCCTGGATGGCCTTGAGGAAGAACGGCGCCAGGGCGTCGTCCTCCCGGGCGCCCAGGGCGTTCAGGTACTGCTCCCGCCGGACCCGGTCCGGGTCGGCCAGGAACTCGTCCAGGATCCCGGCCGCCCCAGGCGGGAGCAGGCGCAGGAAGGCGTTGATGAAGTCCTCGCCCCCGGCCCGGGCGCGCAGGATGCGGGTGAACAGGTCCAGCACCGGGTCTGGGCCCAGGACGCCCTTTTCCACCAGGAAGGCCAGGGCTTCACTGACCTGGTCGCACTGCGCGGTCAGCTGGGCCAGCCGGGCCTCGGCCTCCTGGGCCGCCTCCGAGACCAGGGCGGCGTAGCGCGCCGCCTTGCCTTCGACCACCAGGGTCAGGGCCTCCAGCAGGAACGGCTCGAACGCCCCCTGGGCGTGGGGCCGCAGGCTCTCCAGCGCCGGCGCGGCCTTGCTCTCGTCCTGGGCGGTGGCCTGGTGGAGCGCGGCCGCGGCCTCCGGGGCCCGGTCCTGGAACCGTTCCATCGCCCTGCGGACCAGCAGGGGCAGGACCGAAGGCCGGGGCAGGGCCGCCAGGCGGTTGGCCAGGTCCAGCAGGGCCTGCCGGTCCAGGAATTCCTGGCTGGACCGCTCGGCCAGGTCCAGGAGGAACGCCAGGGCCGGAGGACAGGCCAGGGAGCCCAGCACCCGCAAGGCCAGGCTCTGGGCGAGGGGATCGCCCTCCTGGCAGGCCTGGATGAGGGCCGGCACATCCCCTTCCTTGGCCACGGCGCACAGGAGCTTGGCGCCCTGGGCCGCCAGGCGCGGGTTGGCCTGGCCGTCCAGGAGCCGGGCCAGGTAGTGGGAGAGGGCGTGCTGCATCTGGAACTGGCCCAGCTCCCGAGTGAGGATCACCTGGTGGTCGGTGTCGTGGCGGCTGCGCTGGAGGCTCTGGAGCGCCTCCAGGCAGTCCCGGGTGCCGATGGCGCCCAGGGCGGCGCAGCCGTTGTCGAACACGCCCAGGTCGGGCTCCGCCTGGAGGCCCTTGAGGATCCACGGCGCCCATTCCGGCCAGTCGAACCGGGCCGCGCAGCCCAGGACCGCCCGGCGCAGGCCCCGGGAGGAGGCGCCCGGGGAGAGCCGCCCGCCCAGCTCGGCCAGGGCCTGCTTCTTCAGCTTCTGGACCATCTGGGCCAGGCGTCCCGGGAAGGCGGCGTCGCCGTCGGCGAACTCCCCCAGCAGCGCCCGGAGGGCGTCCAGGGGGGTGAGGGGGACTTTTAGGGACAGGCTGGTCATGGCGTACCTCATCCGCCCGGGTCGAAGATGCAGGAGGTTCAGCATAATTCTTCCCACCTAAGCTCCGGATTGGCTAGGGTTGCTTCAGGGAAATCGTCCTCCGGGGAGTCCGGTGATGGAAAGCCTGCTTGATCTGTGGCGGCGCGTCTGGGATCCGGCCGCCGGATTCCGGGCCCGGGCCGCGCAGCGCCCGGGGCTGGGGCCGGCGGTGCGGGACCTGCTCCTGGTGCGCACCGGCCCGGCCCTGCTGGCCCTGATCCTGGGCTACCTCTCCTTCACCGTCGGCTACGGCCGCATCAGCCGGGCCGAAGGCACCCTCTGGGACCTGGTCTGGGCGCGGCTGCCGGAGCAGGTCAACCCCGCCGACATCCGAGCCGTCCTTGCCAGCCTGCCGCCCCTCCCGGCCTGGTGGCGGGTGCTGCCCTGGTGTGTCCTGGCGGCGCCGGTGGGGGTCCTGAGCCTGTGGCTGCACGACGCCGTCTGGGACCACCTGGCCCTGTGGCTGCTGCGCGGCCTGGGCCGGCCCCGCAGCTTCCGGACCACCCTGGTGGCCGACGCCGAAGCCCTGAAGGTGGGAGTGTTCGGGGCCCTGGCGGGGCTGCTCAAGAACCTGGGCCTCCTGTTCAGCGTGCTGCTGTGGCCGGTGGGGATCTGGTTCTGGGTCCTGCGCGGGTTCGCCCTGGCGGCCTGGCACGGCTGCCCGGTCTGGAAGGGGGTCGTGGCCACCCTGCTCCATGCCTTGCTCATGGGCATCCTGGTGGGGGGGCTCCTCCTCACGGTGGTGGTGATGGTCCTGCAGGAGCTGCGGTTGGGGTGACCCGGCGGAAACCCCTTCCTTAAGGCGCGCGAGGGGGGCAAGATGATGCCACATCCTGCCGGAGATGACCGATGCCCTTCCAGGAGATTCTGGACAACCTGATCGAGCGCGTGCCGGAATCCATCGCCGCCACCTTCAACGACAAGGACGGCGACCCCATCTGCGCCCGGACCATCGAGGTCCCCAACGACGCCCTGCAGCTGCTGGGCGCCTATCGGAACGTCCTGGACCGGCACCTCCAGCAGGCCATCGAGGAATTCGACCGGGGCGAGGTGGAGCAGGTGAGCTTCTGCACCAGCCAGCACTGGATCCTCGTGATGGGCGCCCAGGAGCGCTGCGCCCTGGTGCTGGTCATGCACCGGGACGGCATCCTCGGCCGCGCCCGGTTCGAGATGCTGAAGGCGGTGGAGCGTCTGAACGCGGAGCTCTGAGCTCCGGGTCGCCGGTTTTTTTTAAGATACCTATATCCATGGAGCGCCTCATGGGGTGGCTGGGGATCGGTGTGTTCATGGCCCTGGGCTGGGCCTTTTCCCGGGACCGCAAGGCGATCCACTGGCCCACCGTCCTCTGGGCCCTGGCCCTGCAGGGGCTGATCGCCGTGGTGGTGCTGAAGGGGGCCCTGCTGGCCCGGATCCTCTCCTTCATCCCTTTCCCCCGGGGCACCGGCTGGGGGGTGGCGGCGCTGGCGGCCAGCCCGGCGGTGTTCAGCCGGTTTCCGGACCAGGAGCTCCGCCGGGTGAAATGGGCGGTCGCCGGCCTGGCCCTGCTGGCGGTGCTGCGCGGCAACCTGGTGGGGGCGGGGTTCGACGCCCTGCGCCTGGGGGTGGTGAACCTCATGGGCTTCGCCCAGCAGGGGGCCGCCTTCGTGTTCGGGCCCCTGGCCGACCCGCGCGGCGCGCCGGTGCTGGACGCCCGCGGGGCCCCGGCGGGCGCCCTGGGCCTGGTGTTCGCCTTCGTGGTCCTGCCCACCATCATCTTCGTGGCCAGCCTGTTCGCCATCCTGTACCACCTGGGGATCATGCAGCGGGTGATCGGCCTGTTCGCCCGCGCCTTCCGGACCTTCCTGCGGGTGTCGGGCGCCGAGAGCGTGAGCGTGGCCGCCAGCATCCTCATGGGCCAGACCGAGGCGCCCCTCACCATCCGCCCGTTCCTGGCCAGGCTGACCCGGTCCGAGCTGATGGTGGTCATGACCGCCGGGATGGCCCACGTCTCGGGCGCGGTGATGGTCGCCTACGTGCAGGTGGCCGGGGTGGACGTGGCGCACCTGCTCACCGCCGTCATCATGACCGCCCCCGGCGCGGTCCTCATGGCCAAGCTGCTGGAGCCGGAGACGGAGCGCCCGGCCACGGCCGGGCAGCTGCCGGTGGTCCTGCCCCGCACCGACGCCAACGTCCTGGACGCGGCCGTGCGCGGCGCCGGGGAAGGGCTCCAGCTGGCCTTCAACGTGGCCGGCATGCTGGTGGCCTTCGTGGCCCTGGTGGCCCTGGTCAACGGCCTGCTCCGGCTGGCCCACCCCGCCCTAAGCCTGGAGCACATCCTGGGCGTGCTGTTCCGCCCGTTCGCCCTGCTCATGGGCGTGCCCTGGCGCGAGACCGCCCAGGTGGGCGCCCTCCTGGGCAAGCGCATGGTGGTGAACGAGTTCATGACCTTCATGGACCTGGGCCGGACGGCCCTGGACGCCCGGGCCCGGCTGATCGCCACCTTCGCCCTGTGCGGGTTCGCCAACTTCTCCAGCATTGCCATCCAGGTGGGAGGGATCGGAGCCTTGGTTCCGGAGCGCCGGGGCGACCTGGCGCGGCTGGGGGTGAAGGCCATGCTGGCCGGGACCCTGGCCAACGCGATGTCGGCGTGCATTGCTGGGATCCTGGGGTAAGCCGTGGTCATGATGGCTGCACCGGGGCGATCGCAACCCCGGCTAGGCCCTTGCGGCCACCGGCCGGCCCCGGAACAGCCCCAGCGACCCCACCGCCGCCCCCGCCACGATCAGCCCCATGGCGCAGCCGGAGAGCAGGGAGAGATGCCGGCCGCCGAAGGCCACCAGGTTGAGGGTCGACAGCAGCGGCGTCAGGTACGCCAGCGCCCCGATCACCCTTGGATCCCCGCGCTTCATGCCCGCGTCCCAGGTATAGAACGCCGCGCCCATGGGCCCCAGTCCCAGCAGCACCAGGAACAGCCAGTCGTGGGGGGAGATCGGTGCCGCGGCCAGGGCGGGGTGGGCCATGCGCTCCAGGCCATGGATACCCAGCGCCAGCAGTCCCGAGACCAGGGAGATGCCCCCCACCGCACCGGAGGGGAAGGGCGGGACCCGTTTGAGCAGCAAGGAATAGGTGGACCACACGAACGCCGCGCCCACCGCCAGGAGGTACCCGGGCAGATGCCCCAGGTCCAGGCTCAGCCGCCCCCCCGTGATCACCAGCGCCGTGCCCGCCAGCCCCAGGCACGCGCCCAGCATGTGGTTCGCGCCCAGGCGGCTGTTCCGCAGGTACACCGGCGACAGCACCACGATCAGCAGCGGCCAGAGGTACTGCAGCAGGTTCACCTCCACTGCCGGGGCATGGCGCAGGGCCAGGAAGAACAGGGCGTGATAGCCGAAGATGCCGCCCACCCCCAGGGCGAAGGTCAGGGGAGGAATCCGCCAATCCCGCACCCGGAAAACGCCCACCAGCCCGCCCAGGGACAGCGCGATCCCGGCCGAGAGGAAGGCCGGGAGGTGGCTGACCCCGGCGCTGAACAGGGTGAGCGTGCTCCAGATGAGGATGGTGGTGAGGGCGAAGGCGACCGAGGACATGACAAGACTATACCGGGTGGCGTCAGCGGCCCGACAGCAGTCCCTCCACTTCCTGGCGCAGGCCCGGGATCCCCGTCCCCTTCTCGGCGCTCACCCAGGCGATGTCCCCGGGCTGGAGCCCCAGCTCCGCCGCCACGTCCCGGCGCTGGGCCAGCTGCCGGGAAGGCTTCACCCGGTCGCACTTGGTGGCCGCGATCCGGAACGGCAGGCCCGCCGAGCGCAGCCAGTCGAGCATCTGGTGGTCCAGGCGGGTGGGGCCGACCTCGGCGTCCACCAGCACGAACACCATGCACAGGCTCTTGCGCCCGGTGAGGTAGCCCTCGACCATCCCCTGCCAGGTCTCCCTCTCCTTGGCCGGGCCGGCGGCGAACCCGTACCCGGGCAGGTCCACGATCCAGCGGTCGGCCCCGCTCAGGAAGACGTTGATGAGCCGGGTGCGCCCCGGGGTCTTGCTGGTCTTGGCCAGGCGCTTCTGGAAGCACAGGGCGTTGAGCAGCGAGCTCTTGCCCACGTTGGAACGGCCGACGAAGGCCACCTCCGCGCGGCAGGGGCCGAGTTGGCCGACGCCGGCGGCGGAAGTCAGGAAGCGGGTGTCTTTCAGGGGCTGGGCCATGGATCCACTCGTAGCGCAAGGACTCGACTGGTTCCAGCTTGGCAGCTTTGGCGGCCGGATAGAGCCCGGACCCGGCCGGGAGAGCCGGTATCATGGACCATCCGGAACAGGAGCGGGAATGGACTTCGTAGCCGATGCGCGCATCGCGGTGGATGCCTTGGCGGAATTCCTCCGCCGGTCCGAAGCCGGCGACGGGAAGGTGATCCAGCAGCCGCCCATGGCGGACCTGGTCAAGGACCTGGACCTGGAGCGGCTGGTCCAGCACGGCGGACTCACCGGCGAGGCCTTCCGCGCCTTCCTGGACCGCTACCTGGCGGTGGCGACGCGGCTGCACCACCCGGGGTACATGGCCCACCAGGTGGCGGTGCCCGAGCCCCTGGGGGCGGTGGGCTCCCTGGTCGACGGCCTCACCAACAACGCCATGGCCATCTACGAGATGGGGCCGGCCGCGGCGGCCGTCGAGCAGGTCCTGGTCAACTGGATGCTGGGCAAGGCCGGCTGGACCCCGGCCCCGGTTCCCCCCGCCGAGGCGCCGGAGGGCAGCTACGGGGGCGGCGTGCTCACCCACGGCGGCTCCCTGGCCAACCTCACCGCCCTGATGGCGGCCCGGGGCCGGGTCGACCCCGAGGCCTGGCGGGACGGGGTCCGCCGGGACCTGGTGGTGCTGGCGCCCCAGGCCTGCCACTACTCCATCGCCCGGGCGGTGGGGATCATGGGCCTGGGCCAGCGGGCCCTGCGGGCGGCTCCGGCCGACGCCGACGAGCGCCTGGTCCCGGACCGGCTCCCCGCGGCGGTCCGGGCCCTGCGGGACGAAGGGGCCACGGTGATGGCGGTGGTGGCCAACGGGTGCTGCACGGCGGCGGGCCTGTACGACCCCGTGCGGGAGACCGCCCGGTTCTGCCGCGAGCAGGGCCTGTGGCTGCACGTGGACGCGGCGCACGGCGGCTCGGCCCTGGTCTCCCCGCGGCTGCGGCGGCGCCTGGACGGGCTGGAACTGGCCGATTCCATGGTCTGGGACGCCCACAAGCTGCTGCGCACCCCCACCGTCTGCGCCGCGGTGCTGGTGCGGGACCACCGGGACCTGGACCTGGCCTTCCGCCAGGAGGCCAGCTACCTGTTCCACGACAAGGACCAGCCGGGGTTCGACTTCATCCACCGCACGGTGGAGTGCACCAAGGCCGGGCTGGGGCTGCGGCTGTTCCTGGCCCTGGCTTCCGGCGGGGAAGCTGCCCTGGCGCAGTACCTGGAGTCCCGGACCGGCCTGGCCCTCGAAGCCGCCGCCCTGGTCCGGCGCCGCCCGGGCTTCGAACTGGCGGTGGAGCCGGAGAGCAACATCGTCTGTTTCCGGATCCAGGGCAGCGACGACTTCCAGCTTGAGCTGCGCCGGCGGCTCCTGGAGCGGGGCCGGCACTACATCACCACCACCGGGTTCCGGGGGCGGCGATGGCTGAGGATCACCCTGATGAGCCCCGCCACCACGCTGGCGGACATCGAGCGGCTGCTGGACGAAGTGCAGGGACTGGCGGCTACGCCTGGTACACCCGCTCCACCCGCGCATTGATCTGGCAGGTGACCTCGTAGGTGATGGTGCCCAGGGCCTTGGCCCACTCGTTGACGGTGATCTCCTCATCGCCGTCGCGGCCGATGAGGGTCACCGGGTCGCCCACCCGCACCGAGGTCGCCGGGCCGAGGTTGACCATGGACTGGTCCATGCAGACCCGTCCAGCCACCGGATAGGACCGGCCGCCGATCAGCACCCGCCCGCGGTTGGAGAACAGGCGGTTGAAGCCGTCCGCGTAGCCCACCGGGATGGTGGCGATCCAGGTGTCCTCCGGGGCTGCCCAGGTGAGCCCGTAGCCCACCCGGGTCCCAGCGGTCACCTTCTTGAGGAAGGAGACCCGGGTGAGGAAGGACAGCCCCGGCAGCAGCGGGACGGTCCGGGGGGTGCCGGAGTCCGGGTAGAACCCGTAGATCATGATCCCGGGACGCACCAGGTCCAGCCAGGCCTCCGGGTGGCCCAGGACGGCCCCGGAATTGGCGCAGTGGACCAGCTCCAGCTTCCGCCCGATACGGGTCTCCACCGCCTCCACCGCGGTCTTGAACCGCTGGACCTGGGCTTCGGTGTAGGTGGGGTCGGCGTCGTCGCTGACCGGGAGGTGGGTGAAGACGCCCTGGAGCCGGAGCCGGGGGCACCGTTCCTCCAGGAAGGCGGCAAGCCCCGGCGCGCCCAAGGGCTGGACCCCGATCCGGGACATCCCGGTGTCGATGACCAGATGCACGTCGCAGCGGGCGTCCATGGCCGCGCACACCGCCTCCAGGGCTTCGGCGTTGGCCTGGTCGCACATGGCGAGGGTGACCCCTCCCCGCACCGCGGCCGCCATCTCCTCCGGAAAGGCCGGAGACAGCTTGAGGATGGGCAGGCGGATCCCCGCTTCCCTCAGCTGGAGCCCCTCCGGGACCGTGGCGACGCCCAGCCAGTCCATCCCCGCCTGCTCGGCCATCCGTGAGACCGCCACCGCCCCGTGGCCATAGGCATTGGCCTTCACCGCGATCAGGATTCTGCGGCCGGGGCCCACCGCCTTGCGGATGGCCGACAGATTGGCCCGGATGTGATCCAGGTGGATGAGGACGTGGGTCTGATAGAGCATGTCCCCATCATACACAGGGCCAACGGCTCACCCATCCCGGCCTACAGCCGGCCCGTGTGCATCAGCTCCGGCACCGTGTGGGCGAAGCTGTGGCCGTAGCTGGGGCTCTGGATCCGCAGCTTGCCCACGTAGATCTTGCCCATGATGGTGCGGATCCGCACCTGCTGCCCCAGATCCGCGTCCTCCAGGAGGAAACCGGACACCCGGACTAGGTAGGAAGGCACTTTGGCAGGGTCGAGGGGGCGGTTGGGGGCCTGGCCGTCCGTGGAGAAAAGCATGCGTTCCACTTCAACCCAGGTTCCTTTGGGGATCTTGCTCATGGGTTCACCTTTGAAAAGAGGCCTTGACGGCCCGGTAGGCAACTCATCCAGGAAATTCAACTGACCATGCTGTCCGGCCCGCTGCCGGGAATCTCATTCGCTGGTCAGTGGGGAAATCATGACACAGATCGACAATCTGGAAGAAGGGAGGAAAGGGATTTTTTTCGTTCCCTTTGTGTCGCTGATTTTCCATGAGAAATGGAGCTTTTTCTATTTGTAAGATCCACTTTTTCGTGGTTGGAAGGGCAGCCTCAGATTGCACCTTTTTGTCTTGAATGTTTTACATATTGGGAAAATCGATCTGTCCCTTTCGGTCCGGCTCCGGAACCGGCCCGAACATGGCCCGGATCGTCGCTTCGGCTCCTTGGACGAGGCCGGAAAGAGTTCCAGACTTGCCTGGAAAAAATTATTAGTTAATATGTGTTTCCCAGGTAGGATTCCCCATGACGTTTCCTACGCACTGCTTCAGGTTGGCCTTCATTGTGATGGATTGCCTGGCCTTGCACCCGGAGGAACCGGCCATCATCAAGAACCTCTCGGATCGGCCCTGGCGACTGATCTCCTACGGCACCGCCAATTGCGAGATCAGGATCACGTGCATGGACCTGGACGGCACCCAGGTCACGAAACGGTTCCCACCCATGCACGAAATGAGCGAAACCAAGCCGGGCGATCGGAAAACCATCGTCAACCAGATCAATATGGCTGATTTCTATGCTATTGACGTGACGATCATTCCCAACACCTATGTGACCATCACGGCTGACGATTGCGCCAAGGACTTCTCCCAGGTCTTCCACCTGGTTGACCTCGACAACCAGGAAAACAGCATCAACTACGGCAGCCTGGTGCTGACGGTGCGCCAGGAGGTGCCGGACCGGCTCGCCGTCAACGCCAGGCCCGCGCGGCGCATGGAGATCCGGCCCACGGGCGCCGATTCCGGGTTCGTGCTGAACCAGGAATCGTCCCGCACCCTCCAGATCCTCCGCGGGGACTGGGGCGAAGTCCCCACCCGGCACTTCAAGCGCTGGCGGGAACGCTACCGGGGAGGCGCCCCCTGGGAGGCCGATGCGGTGCGGGATGGCGTGGACCCGGGCCCGGGGATCCGGATGTGGCGGGGGGCCAGGAAGGCCGCCCTGGGGGATGTGTACCTGGACAAGAACAGCCTGGAAGGCTTCCATGAGCCCAATAAAATTCATTATTAATTAGGGTCCAGGCCGTCCGCCGGCTCCGCGCCGGATCACCCCGGCATGGACGGGACCACCGTGCTCGCCGGGGCGGGGTAGTCGAAGGCCATGCGCCCATGGTCCAGGCCGATGACCCGCTTCTTCATGCGCTGGATCAGGTTGCGGTCGTGGGTGGCCACCAGCACGGTGGTCCCCTGGCCGTTGATCCGCTCGAACAAGGCCATGATCTCCTGGGCCAGGTCCGGATCCAGGTTGCCGGTGGGCTCGTCGGCGATGAGCACCAGGGGATCGTTGACCAGGGCCCGGGCGATGGCCACCCGCTGCTGCTCGCCGCCGGACAGCTGCAGGGGATAGCTGGCCAGCTTGTGCTGCAGCCCGACCATCTTCAGGGCGCGGAAGGCCCGCTGCTTCTGCTCGGAGTAGCTGACGCCGAGGATCTTCAGCACGAACGCCACGTTCTCGAACACCGTCATGGTGCGGATCAGCTTGAAGTCCTGGAACACGATGCCCATCTTCCGGCGCAGCGCCGGGATCTCCTTGAGGGGCATGGAGGCCAGCCGGTGGCCGGCGACCCGGATCTCGCCGGTGGTGGGGACCTGCTCCCGGAACAGCAGCTTGAGCAGGGTGGATTTGCCGGCCCCGCTGGGTCCGGTGAGGAAGAGGAATTCGCCCGGATCGATCTGGAAGCTCACGTCCGCCAGGGCGGTGTGGATCCGCCCGTACTGCTTGCCCACGTGGGTCAGGGTGATCACCTCAGCACCCCACCACTTCGCTGTACCAGCCGCGGGCCCGCTCGGGGGCGATGTCCCCGTGCAGCAGCGCCCGGCCGTCCCGGAAGAGCATGATCCGGAGGCCGCCGTCCTGGCCGGAGAGGGCCAGGGGGGTGAGCTTCCAGGGCGCGCCGGTGCGCTGCTCCAGGCGGGGCAGCAGGGCTTCCAGGTCCAGGTTGCCGGGCGGGTTGACCCGGATCTGCACGCCCTCCAGGCCGCACAGGCTGGAAGCCATCAGGGTCCACCGGGCGTTGAGGAACTCGGTCTCCTTCCCCGTGCAGAACCGGCACCGGGCCGCCGGGGGCTGCAGGAACTGGCGCTCGTTGCGCCAGAAGTCGAAGCGCGCCAGGTCCCGGTGCGGCTCCTGCCCGGTGAGGAGCTTGATCCCCTCCAGGGCTGCCCAGCTCCCGACGATGCCCACCGCCGGGCCCAGGACGCCCAGGCTGTCGCAGGTGTCGACGTCCCCGCCGGCCGGGGGCTCCTCCATGAGGCAGCGCAGGCAGGGAGTCCGGGGCGGAGCCAGCGGCCACACCATCCCTTCGCCGCCGATGGCGCCCGCGTAGATCCAGGGCGTCTCCGTCAGGATGGAGATGTCGTTGATGAGGTACCGGGCCTCGAAGTTGTCCGTCCCGTCCATGATGAGATCGAAGCCATCCAGCAGCTGGCGGGCGTTGCCGCTGGTGAGGTCGGCCACCACGGCGCGCAGGTCGATCTCGGCATTGGCCTCCCTGAGGCGGCGGACGGCCACCTCGGCCTTGGACTGGGAGACGTCCCCTTCCTCGTACAGGATCTGCCGCTGGAGGTTGGACAGCTCCACCAGGTCCCGGTCGATGAGGGTGAGGTGCCCCACCCCGGCCCGGGCCAGCCACGCGGCGATCACCGAGCCGGTGGCTCCCACCCCCACCACCGCGACCTTGCGGCTCCGCAGCTTGGCATCCCCCTGGCTGCCCAGGAAAATGCGCTGCTTGGCGTATCGATCGACCATGCCCTTAGCATAGACGACCGGGAACGGACCTGTGTCCGTTCCCGGTCGTCGGCCGGCGGATTTTTTCTATCAGTTGACGGTGTCCTTCTGGGCCTCCGCCTGCGCCTTCTCGTAGTCGGCCTGGAGCCGGCCGCCGTCGGAGATGGCAAATTTGTATACATATTCGAACCGGTCGGCGCCCTTGGTGAGGCCGATGATCACTTCGTAGACCCCTTCGGCACCCACTTCGAAGGGCGAGGCGATGACGTTGAAGGTGCCTTCCTTGGCCCCGTCCGGGATCTCCACGTTGCTGTCGCGGATGATGTCCTTGCGCTCGCCGCCGGGAGAGACGATTGAGAAACTGAATTTGAAGGTGCCGTCCATCCGGGAGAAGCGGGTGTAGAAGCAGACCTTCGGCAGGACGAAGGGCACCTGGGGCACCACGATGTGATGGTCGTAAAGCCCCATGAGGGAAGTCTTGCCGCCCATTTCCTGCCGGATGTCATCGCAGAGAAGGGTGAACTCGTGCTTGGGCGCCTTGATCTGGACTTCTTGCATGTGAGCTCCTGGGTGAACTGCCAGTGTACCTGTTGCGTGCATACTGTCCAAGCAAAGTCCTGGACGGCAGGCTCGATTTTCGGCCGGTGGGGTATGGTAAATAGCAAGGTTCGGGGAGGAGCGGATGGTGGTGCGGTGGTTGGCTGTTCTTCTGTGCGCCCTGGCCCTCGGAGCCCAGGAAACCCGGGTCGAGGTGTTCATGACCTCCGACCTGCACGGCCACGTGCTGCCCCAGGACACCTACACGCTCCAGCCGGCGAACCTGGGCTGGGCCAAGCTGGCCACCCTGATCCGCTCCCTGCGGGCGGAGAACCCCAACCTGGTGGGGGTGGACTGCGGTGACGCCACCCAGGGCGAACCCATCAACTACGTGTGGGCGCAGCTGAACCGCAAGCTGCCCGAGCCGTCCATGGCCATCATGAACGCCCTGGGCTACAACGCCATGGTGGTGGGCGAGCAGGAACTGGACCACGGCCTGGCCCAGGCCCGCACCATGGAGGACCAGGCGCAGTTCCCCTGGCTGGGGGCCAACGTGGTCTTCGCCGCCGACGGCAGGCTGGCCTTCACCCCGTACATCAAGCTGGACGTGGGCGGCGTGCAGGTGGCCATCCTCGGCCTCGCCGCCCCGGCCCAGCCCGCCGCCGCCCCGGAGGGACTGGCGTTCCAGGATCCGGTGGCCGCCGCCAGGACCTACGTGCCCCTGCTGCGCCAGAAGGAGAAGGTGGACATGGTGATCGTGGCCCTGCACGGCGGCGGCGCCAGGTCCCGCGAGGACAGCCCGGCGGCCGCCCTGGCCGCGCAGGTCCCGGGCATCGACCTCATCCTGGCGGGGCGCGCCCGCCAGCAGATGACCACCGAAGTGAACGGAGTGCCCATCCTCCAGGCCGGGTTCGGGGGCCAGGCCCTCGCCGTGGGCGAGTTCCGCTTCCAGTCCGGGCGCAAGGGGCGCTGGGAGCTGCTGTCCCACAAGACCCGGATCCTGCAGCCGGACCCCGAGACCCGGCCCGATCCCCAGGTCCTCGAGCTCACCGCCCCGCTGCGGGCGGCGGTGGAGACCTACCTGAACACCTTCGCCACCAACCTGGGCACGGACCTGGACGCGCGCTGGGCCCGCATGCAGGACACCCCCCTGATGCAGCTCCTGCACACCGTGGCGCACCAGGCCAGCGGCGCCAGGATCACCGCCCTGCCCACGCCCGGGTCCCGGATCTACATTCCCAAGGGGCTGACCTCGGTCCGCCAGTTCTACGCGCTCTTCCCCAACGACCACCGGCTCGCCCGGATCCGGGTGACCGGGCGCCAGCTGAAGGCCTACCTGGAACAGGCCGCCCGCTTCTACAACTTCAGCCACCGCCCCGACCTGTTCAACCGGAGCATGGATCCCGGGGACTTCGACACCCTGGACGGATGCGAGTACGCCCTCGACATCTCCCGCCCGGTGGGCATGCGCGTGGTGGACCTCAAGGTCCAGGGCCAGCCAGTCAAGGACGACCAGGTCTTCACCCTGGGGCTGCCCACCAACCGCCTGGCGGGGGACGGCGGCTACCTGGAGGCCATGGGCTGGACCGGCCAGCCGGAATTCGTGGCCGCCACCCCCTTCCGCAACCAGGTCCTGGACTACGTCCTGTCCCGGCCTACCCTGACCGTGTCGGCCAGCGACAACTGGCGCATCATCCCCGCCCTGGACCGGGAGCGGGTGCTGGCCCAGCAACCATAGGTCCCAAGGGGAGGACATGGAACTCAGCAGCATCGGACTCGGCACTTACCTGGGCGAGCCGGACGAGGCCACCGACGGCAACTACGCCGAAGCGGCGAGGCGCTTCGCCGCGGCGGGCGGCAACGTGTTCGACACCGCAGCCAACTACCGCATGGGCCGTTCCGAGCGCGCCCTGGGCAGCGTGTTCCGGGACCGGCCCCGGGACTCCTTCTTCGTGAGCACCAAGGCCGGCTACCTGCCCATGGGCGACGGCCGGACCTCCGAATCGCCCCGGGCCTGGTTCCACCGGGTCCTGGGCGGGCCCGGCATCCTGGCGCCGGAGGAGGTGATGGACGGATGCCACGCCCTGACCCCCCGCTACCTGGCCCACCAGCTCCGGGTTTCCCTGGAGGCCCTGGGGGTGGCCCGAGTCGACCTGTTCCACCTGCACAACCCCGAACACCAGCGCCCGGCGCTCGGCCCGGAGCAGTTCCGGACGGTGATGCGCCAGGCCTTCGAGTCTTGCGAGGAGATGGCGGCCCAGGGGCTGATCGGCGCCTACGGTTGCGCCACCTGGAACGGGTTCCGGGTGCCGCCGGAAGCGGCGGACCACCTGGGCCTGGAGGAACTCCTGGACCTTGCCCGGGAAGCCGGAGGCCGGGACCACCATTTCCGGTGGATCCAGCTGCCCCTGAACCTGGCCATGCCCGAGGCCTTCAACCGGGCCACCCAGCCGTTCGGCGGCGTCCGGCTCACCCCTTTGCAGGCGGCCCGGGCCGCCGGCCTGGGGGTGCAGGTCTCCGCCAGCCTGATGCAGGCCCGGATCCTGGGCCGTCTCCCCGGCGGCCTCGGGGCCATCCTGCCCGGCTGCCGGACCCCGGCCCAGGCCGCCCTCCAGTTCGCTCGCTCCTGCCCCGGGGTCACCTCCGCCCTGTGCGGGATGAGCCGTCCGGCCCACGTGACGGAAAACCTGGAGATCCTCGGCCTGCCCGTGGCCGGGGAGGAGGTCCTGAGGGAGCTGGTGGGCTGAATCCGGCAACTTGTGACCGGCTGCCCCGCACTCCGGGCGGCCCGGCCGTAGCACCGTAGGGTCCGACCGGCATCGATCGCCCGTGCCAGGCATAAGCAGCCATAGCAGGCAAAGCCTGCAACGGCTGCTAAATTGGACCCGTGACGCTTTCCGCCGGACCTTTCCGGTCCGGTGAAATTGGGTATGGATTCTTGGCTTGGACTAAATATAATTGACTCATGTTTATTTTGGCAATCTCGCCCGGTGAAGGCTTCCAGACCCCCCGCTGGGACCGTCTGGCCCGGTCCGGCATCGATGCCCTCATGATCCGGGAGCCGGACCTGGAGCCCAAGGAACTGCTGGCCGCCGCGCGCTGGGTCCGGCACCGCTTCCCCGGCCTGGAACTCTGGATCAACGGCCGCCTGGACGTGGCCCTGGCCGCGGGCTGCGGGCTGCACGCCCCCGAGGCCCATCCTTTCGTCCCGCCGGGCCTGGTGCCCCTGTCCAGGCCGGTCCACGATCCCGCCCAGATCCCGGCCCGGGCCACCGTCCGGCAGCTGATCGTCTCCCCTATCTTCCCGGTCCCCGGGAAGGGGCCGGCCTGGGGCCCCGGCAGGCTGCACCTGGTCCTGCACGGCCTGCCGCCCCTGTCCGGGCGGCTCCTGGCCCTGGGGGGGATCACCCCGGCCAACGCCGCGTGGCTGAAGCACCCGCGCCTGGACGGGGTGGCGCTGGTCCGGAGCCTATGGGACCGTCCCGATCCGGAGACGGCGGTGGCGCAGTTGCGGGCCGCCTGGAAGGAGCCGGCCCCGGCCTCCGCCCGGCCCCGGTCCATCAATCCAAGGTAGACCTGCGTGTACCTTTTGATACCGTTCAAGTAGGCGAACTGCCGCCGGAGCCCAAATGAGATTGCGATCTGCCTGGTTGATGCTTGGATTGGCCGCCGCCGTCCTGCGGGCCGACACCGACTGGAAGGCCCTGGCCGCCCGGTTCCCCCAGGCCATGGCGGTGGTGGAGGACAGCCGCGAGACCTTCGACGTGACCGCCGACGGCAAGTACCTGTCCACCACCCACTACCGGGCCACCATCCTGCAGGAGGCGGGGATCGAGCAGCTGGCCAAGTACGGCGACAGCTACTACGAGAAATATGACCAGATGAAGGTGAAGCGGGCGGTGATCATCAGCCCGGACGGCAAGGTGACCCCGGTGGGCCCGGACGGCATCAAGGACCTGCCCATGCCCGCCGAAGGCCCGTTCTACCTCCAGAACGTCCGGCTGGTGCTGGTCTCCTTTCCCCAGCTGCAGGTGGGCTCCACCGTGGAGGTGGACATGGACATCCGGCGCAGCGCGCCGCCCATGGACAACACCTTCTCCCTGCTGGAGACCCTGCAAGGGGGCAACCCGGTCCTGCGCCAGGAGATCCAGGTGACCCTCCCGGCATCCATGCCCCTGGCCTGGAAGGTCTACCGCGGCAGCGCCCGGTTCGACCGCCAGGAACGGGATGGACGGTTCATCTACCGCTGGGAGGTGGGCGAGCAGCCCCAGCTGGTGCCTGAGCCGTCCATGCCCCCGCCCCAGGAAGTGTGCCCGGTCCTGGCCCTGTCCACCATCTCCTCCTGGAAGGAGGTCTCGCGGTGGTACGCCGGCCTGTCCCGGGAAGGCCAGAAGATGACCCCGGCGCTGACCCGCCTGGTGGCCGAGATCACCGCCGGCAAGACCAGCCAGGAGGACCAGATCCAGGCCCTGTACTTCTGGGTCTCGCGCAACATCCGCTATGTGGAGACCGCCTTCACCGGCGAAAAGGCGGGCTTCAAGCCGGCCCCCGCAGAACAGACCCTCGAGCGCAAGTACGGGGTGTGCCGGGACAAGGCCGAATTCCTGGTGACCCTGCTGCGTTCCATCGGGGTCGATGCCTGCAACGTCCTGATCACCGCCGGCGTGCGCCGGGACGTGGACATCCCGGGCATCCAGTTCAACCACGCCATCGTCGCCATCCGCCGCGCCGACGGCCGGTTCACCTTCCTGGACCCGACCGCCGAGGATTCCCGCCAGTACCTGCCCTATTCCGACCAGGACAAGTACGCCCTGGTATGCACCGACCGGGGCGAGACCATCCAGGCCACTCCCCTGACCCCGCCTGCGGAGAACCGCATGGACATCGCCCTGGACACGGTTCTGGGCGCGGACGGCGCCCTGGGGACGAAGGTGGTGATGGAGCCCACCGGCATCTACGACCTGGTGTTCCGCCAGTACCTCAACAGCATGCCTCCGGCCCGGCGGGAGCAGTTCTTCACCACCGTCGCGGGACGGATGTTCCCGGGCGCCACGGTCAAGGACCTGGTCCTGCCCGACCTGGACGACCTCAACGCCCCGGCGCGCATGTCGTTCACCCTCTCGGCCCCGGACCAGGGCATCCGGGCCGGCGACTACCTGATCTTCACCACGCCGGGGCAGGGAGGGCGCCTGGACCTGCTGCTGGCCTCGCTGGTGTCCGGCGCCACCGCGCCCCGGCGGAAGTACCCCCTGGAGCTGTCCGCCACGGTGGAATCCCGGATCCGGGAGACGGTGCGCCTGCCCAAGGGCTACACGGTCCGCTCCCTGCCGGTCCCGGTGGACCTGAAGGAACCGGGCACGGCCCTGAGCCGTGAATGCCGGCCCGTCCCGGAAGGCCTAGCCTACACCGAATCGTTCTCGGCCTCGGAGCTGTACTTCTCCGGAGACGCCTACCAGGGCCTGCGCCGCCTCCTGGAGAAGCGCAGCCGGCTCCGGGACGGCAAGGTCATCCTGCTGCGCCAGGGAGGTGCCCAGTGAAATCGACCCGGTTGTTCCCGGCCCTGGCCCTCCTTGTCGGCCTGGCGCTGCCCGCGGCGGACCCGGCCGTCGAGGCCGCCCTGCGCCGCCCCGTCGACGCGGCCAGGTATCCCCAGGCGGGCGCCGTGGTGCTGCTGGACGAGACGGTGGTGACCCTGGGCCCCCAGGGGCGTTCCACCATCGAGGGCCACCAGCTGATCCGGATCCTCCAGGACCGGGCCCTGCGCCAGATCAGCGACCAGAAGATCCCCTTCCGGGGCGATTCCCAGGCCTGCGACGTGCTGGTCGCCCGCACCCACCTGCCCTCGGGGGAGACCCGGGAGCCGGAGGCCAGCGGCATCATGGAGGTCTCGGACCCGGAGGCGGCCGCGGCGCCCTTCTATTCCACCGCGCGCCTGAAGGTGGTGTCCTTCCCGGGAGTCCAGATCGGCGCCGTGCTGGAACTCAAGTACCGCATCCATCCGCTGCCCGAGGCCAAGGACCAGGAGGCGCCCGACCCGTTCATGGGCGAGCTGTCCTTCGGCGGGCCGGAACCCGTGCTGGCCACGTCCCTGACCTTGCAGGTGCCGACCGCCGCCGGACTCAAGTACGAGCTCTTCAACGGCGCTCCGGAGCCGGAGGTCCGCAGGACCGGGGCCGCCACCCAGTTCACCTGGACCCTCCACGACCAGCCCCAGGTGGTGGCCGAGGCCGGCATGGTGCCGGACGAGGAGATCGTGCCGCGGGTGGTCTGGACCGTGGTCAAGGACCGGGAGGAACTGGGGCGGTGGCTGTACCGGAAGTTCGAGGGGAGCCTTTCGGGGGAGGACCCGGCGGTCCAGGCCCAGGCCCAGGCCCTCACCTCCAGCCTGGCCAGCCCCGAAGCCAAGGCGGAGCGCCTGGCCCTGTTCGTCACCAAGGACATCCAGAACGTCCCCCTGGGCCTGGGCCGCGTGGGCTACCGGCCCACCCGGCCCGGGACCATCCTGGCCAACCGGTACGCCGACTGCCGGGACAAGTACGCCCTGTACCAGGCCCTGCTCGAGGCGGTCGGGCTCAAGGCCCGGCCGGTCTTCGTCCGCGAGGTGCGGGCCCGGGCCTCCAGCCTGGCCTGCCTGGGCGAGTACCAGGACATCCTCGCCCGGGTGGAACTGCCGTCCGGGGACCGCTACTACAACCTGGGCCGCAACCTGGGCCGCCTGGGCGAGCTGACCGCCGTCGACGCAGGCCGCCCGGGCCTCCTGGTGACCCCCGAGGGCGGCCGGAACCTCACCACCCCGGTGGTGGACGAGCGCCACCAGTTCATCCGCGCCCGCTGGAACGCGGCCCTGGACGCCGACGGCGACCTGGAGGGCAGCGTCATCCTGGAGTACGCCGGCATGTTCGACCAGCAGATCCGCAGCCTGCTGTTCGGGCGCAACGAGGAGGAACGCCAGGTGCTGTTCCAGACCGCCGCCGACCACATCAAGAAGGGCGCCCGCCTGGAGCGTTTCCTGGTGTCCGACATGCTGGATCTCACCGCGCCCCCGGTGGTGACCCTGTCCCTGCGCATCCCCCAGTTCGCCTGCCGCCAGGAGGACATGATGATCCTGAACCTGCCCCAGAGCCTGATCCCCCTTGGCGAGACCCCGGTCCACCCGGCTCTGCCGGCGGTCAAGTATCCGTTCCTGGTGCCCGCCACCTTCGCCCTGGACGCGGCCCTGTCCCTGAAGCTGCCTCCGGGCTTCCGGGTGGCCTACGCGCCCCGCACCGGCGAGACCCTGCGGGAGCCACTGACCTTCAAGCTCGCCTGCGATCCCCAGCCCGGCGACCTGCACCTGGACCAGTCGATCATCTGGAAGGACAGCGTGGTGCAACCATCGGCCTACCCGGCCCTCTGGAAGGCCTTCGGGCAGACCTACCTGCCGGCGAATGCCCTCATCCTGCTGGAAAAAGAGCACTGATGGGAAGAAGCATGGTCCGTGTTCCGGCCCATCGTCCTTTGCATGGCTTTGAAAGATCTATTTGATTCTTCCGGGAAATCGTGGGGTAAGGGGGTAGATCCCGGCACCGCCGCCGCACCCCGGTCCGGGGGCCGAGTCTACGGGCGTTCCGGGGGCGTCAGCCCCGCTCCCTCCAGGGCCGTCCACCGCCATAAAAGCAGGCGGCGGGGCCCGGCGCCCGTTCTTGTTGTAGATGTCCTTCTTGGGATTACCTCGGGTGGGGCAGGGGTTCCCGCTGGAAACACGTCGCTTGCCGTCCGCGCCCTGCGTGAAGGCCGGAAGATGACCCAGGCCGAGCTGTCCAAACGGCTGGGGATGAGCCAAGGGCTCTTCTCGGTGGTCGAGCGGGGCGAGGGGTCCTTCTCGGCGGAGCAGTTTGTGGAGATCCTCAGGGTTTTCAACGTCACCGTGGGTGATCTCGTAGGAGAGACGGAAGCGGCGGGAGCGGAGGCCTCCCTGCAAAGCGCCTTATCCCGGTTGGGCGCTGCCCACCTGGCCGAGGACGCCCGGGTGCTGCCGAGCGATCAGTTGACGGAGGTCGAAGCCGTGTTACGGGAGGTCCTGATCGCGGGTGATCTGCCCAGACAGATCACGGCCCTCGCTCCCGTGCTGATCCTCAACGTGGAGCGGTTGAACCTGACCAAGCTGTGGGTCGAGTTCCAGGGCTACGGGCTGGAACGCAGGCTGGCCTGGGTGATCGACAGCAGCCTCGAAGCCGTCCGGGCGGTGCTGGCGTCCCTGCCGGGGCTTTCCCGCAAGGCGGCCATCCCGCTGAAGAAGGCGGAGCTGGCCTTCGACCTGTTTCTGCGCCGGGAGGGGCCCAAGCGGATCAGCAGGGATCCCGGCCCGCCACCGGACCCCGCCAAGGAATGGACCATTGACGTGGACTTGATCGGGGGGGAGGTCAGCGAGAAGACGCTGCGGGAGATCGTGCTCGGATCTTCCGATGTGGCCCGAAGGTGGGGGGTCGCCACTACCATTCAGACCGAGGATTTTGTTGAAGCCGTGAGGGCCGCTGGTGTCACCGTCACCCATTGAGAATTTCATCGTCGCCATCGACCAGGCCTGGACTGGGGACCCTGGGCCCAAGATCCTCCTGCGGGTGATCGGGTCCACCGCCCTGATGCTCCAGGCAGACTACGTCCGGGGCACCAAGGACAGCGATGTCCTGGAGGCGGCGGACCTGACCCGGCGGTCAAGCGGGAGCTTCTGGCGCTGGCGGGGGAGGACACCCCGCTGGCCACCCTGCACCGCATGTACCTGGACATTGTGGCCGGGGGGCTGCCGTTTCTCCCCCTGATACCCATCTGGCACCCCCTGGAGGACCTGAGCGCGAAGCTGGCCCACTTCCGGGTGGAGGCGCTCGACGGGGATGCCCGTGCAGAGGACCTCCCGCGCTATGTCAAGAACCTCCACCGGATCGAGCGGGATTTGTTCTTCGTGGAGGAATCCGAGATCGAGCTTCCTGACTGGATCTAGGACCGGCGGCCCCGCGAGACTTGTCTGCGGAAGGCTGGGCCACGTTCTTGATGGTCGTGATGCCGCATAGGCCTGGGGCACTTGGCGACTACCTTTCTGCGTCCGGACGCCCCTCAAATGCAGTTCCGGAGGGCCGCACCACGACTCTGAGGTATCCGTCCACCTCACGATTTGCCGGATGACCCAACTTTGTTTATTCACCCCGCCAGGCAATGCCCCTGGGCGATGTGCTGCTCGAACTCGTCCCGGAACTTCGCCAGCGCCGACTCCACCGGCCCGCAGGCGGCGTCCCCAAGCGGACACAGGGTGCGCATGCTGATCCGGGGCGGCAGGCTGGCCAGCAGGTCCAGGTCCGCCGGGCGGCCCTGGCCGTGCTCGATCCGGTGCAGGATCATCTCCATCCAGTTGCAGCCCTCCCGGCAGGGGGTGCACTCGCCGCAGCTCTCGTGCGCGAAGAAGTGGGTCAGGCGCAGGGTCACCTGGACCATGCAGGTGGCCTCGTCCATGAGGATGATGCCCCCAGAGCCGGCCATGGAGCCGCGCGCCTTCACCGTGTCGAAATCCATGGGACAGTCGAAATCCTTGGTGTCGAAGATGGGGGCGCTGGCCCCGCCCGGGATCACCGCCTTGATCTTGCGGCCGGTGCTGGACCCCCCGGCCAGGTCGTTCATGATGAAGTCCAGGGGCAGGCCCAGGGGCAGTTCGTACAGCCCCGGGCGTTTGACGTGCCCCGACAGGCAGAAGATCCGGGTTCCGGTGTTGCCGGGGGTGCCGATCCGGGCGTACTGGGCCCCGCCGATGCGCAGGATCACCGGCACCGCGGCCAGGGTCTCCACGTTGTTGACGGTGGAGGGCTGGCCGAAGGCGCCCACCTGGGCGGGGAACGGGGGCTTCACCCGCGGCTCGCCCCGGCGTCCCTCCAGGCTGTTGAGCAGCGCGGTCTCCTCCCCGCAGATGTAGGCCCCGGCCCCCCGGTAGGTGAGCAGGTCGAAGTCCCAGCCCGAGCCCAGGATGTCCCGGCCCAGGTAGCCGGCGTCCCGGGCCTGCTGGATGGCGGCTTCCAGCTTGTCCACCAGCCACCCGAACTCCCCCCGCACGTAGATGAAGCCCTGGCGGCACTGCATGGCCCAGCCGGCGATGATCATGCCCTCGATCATCTGGTGGGGGTTGTACTCCAGGATGGCCCGGTCCTTGAAAGTGCCGGGCTCCCCTTCGTCGGCGTTGCAGACCAGGTAGCGGGTGACCTTCCGTTCCGGCGTGTCCTTGGGCATGAAGCTCCATTTCAGGCCGGTGCGGAACCCGGCGCCGCCCCGCCCCCGCAGGTCCGAGAGCTTCATCTCCCCGGTGACCGCCGACGGCTCCATGGCCAGCGCCTTGCGCAGGGCCTGGTAGCCCTCCCACTTGTCCCGGTAGGTGGCGAGGGTCCAGTTGTCCAGGTCGCCGGCCCCCTGGAGCATGAAGTTGGGGTACTTGGACGAGCCGAAGCCTTCGAAGGCATAGCGCTGGGGATCGGGCTTGACGCGGATGGAGGCCATGCTCACTCCCCCCAGGGACGGTATTCGCCCTGGCGGCAGGCCTCCAGGATGGCCTCCAGCTTGGCCTCGTCCACGAACTCGTCGTAGACCTCGTGGTTCACCTGCAGGCACGGGGCGCTGCCGCAGGAGGCCAGGCATTCCACCTCCTCCAGGCTCCACAGGCCGTCCGCGGTGGGGCCCTCGCCCGGCACCGCTCCGGTCTTCTTGGCCACCCTGTCCAGCAGTTCCCGGGCGCCGTTGAGGGCGCAGCACAGGTTGGTGCATACCTGCAGGTGGTACCGTCCGGCTGGCTGCTTCCGGAACATCGTGTAGAAGGTCGCCACCCCGAACACGTGGCCCTCGGGAACCTCCAGGGCCCGGGCCACTTCCTTCATCGCCGCCAGGCTCACGAAGCCGAACTCCCGCTGGGCGATGTAGATGGCCGGCAGGGTGCCCGCCAGCTTGTCAGGGTACTGGGCCGCGATGGCCCGGATCTCGGCCACCGCCTCCGGGCTGAGCTGGGTCCGCTCGCTGCGGGGAAGCCGCAGTCCGGGTGCCAAGGGCACCTGGCTGGTCTCGGGTGTCAAAGGATGGTTCATTGAAACAACCCGCCGGCACCGCGCCGAAGAACACCCACTATAGCCTGACTTGGGCCGGTCAGGGCAGCGGCAGCCCGGACCGGCGCCTGAGGGGCCAGCGGTCCGGTAGCGCGGCTACATGGCGAGGGTCTTGTGGGAGCCGTCGCAGAACGGCTTCGTGTGAGTGTGCTTGCAATTGCACAGGGCCACCTTGGTGGGCTCGGTGATCTCGAACTTGGTCGGCGCGAAGCCGCTGCCCTTGTGGGCGCCGCTGCAGAACGGCTGGGTGGACGAGAGTCCGCAAGCGCACCAGTAGTAGGTGCCGGGCTCGAGGGTGAGCACTTCGGGTTTCCTGGCTGCCACCTTGGGTTCGCTCATGAAGAGCCTCCTTACTGTGCGGGTTGGACCTTGTTCGCTTCCACACTCAGGTTGATGTCCACTTCGTCGCCGATGGGCCCGATCAGGTGGGACATGCCGTACTCCGACCGCTTCAGGGTCAGCGTGCCCTTGCGGAACCCGGCTGCCTTGCTGCCCGGCTTCATGCCGGGCCCGGTGCTCCAACCGGTAACTGCGATCACCACGGGCTTGGTTTCCCCGTGGATGGTGAGGGTTCCCGCCACGGACAGGGCGCCGCCCCCCAGGTCCTTCACCTCGGTGCTCTTGAAGGTGATGTTCGGGTACTTGGCCGCGTCGAAGTAGTTCGGGCTGACCAGGTCCTTGTCCCGGGTGGCGTTGCCGGTGTTCACGCTGGAGACGTCGATGGTCACCTCCACGCTGGACCTGGCCAGGTTGGCCGGGTCCAGGTGGATGGTGCCCTTGACCTGGTCGAACTTGCCGGTGACGGTGCTGATGAGCATGTGGGCGACGTTGAACTGCGCCGTGGTGTGCACCGGGTCGATGACGTAGTCTTCCACGGCGGCCGGCGCGGCAGCCGTGGCGGGGGTGGTGGCCGGAGCCTGGGCGGCGAGGAGCGGAACGCTCAGCCCCAGGAGCACGGCGGAGAGGAGTCGAGGGGTGAAACCAGTCATAAGAGAGCCTCCAGAAATAGATGTTTAAACACCTACACCATAACGCTAGACTCTTTTGAAGAGGATGCAAGACTTTTTTGAGAACTGGTCTCGATTTGCTGGTCTAATGTCAGGGGATTATCTCATGTCCTTGGTTGTCTTCCCCACCGGTCCCGCCCCCGGAGGCCCGCTGTCCCGGAGCCCCCGATGAACCTGCGCGAGGAACTCCACATCACCAAGGACATGGAGCCCGGTCAGGAGATCATGCTGGCGGTCCTGCTCACCCGGGAGTACCTGGGACGCCTGTCCGATGAGCGGCTGTTCAAGCCGGCCGGGATCACCGACCAGCAGTTCAACGTGCTGCGCATTCTGCGCGGCGGCCCACCGGAGGGCTACCTGATCCGGGAGCTCCGGCGCCGGATGATCTCCCACAGCGCCGACATGCCCAGGCTGGTGGAGCGGATGGTCCGGGCCGGCCTGGTGCAGCGCCGGGAGGACCCGTCCGATCGCCGGGGCTCCCTGGTCCGGCTCACCCCGGAAGGAGAGGCCCTGGAGGCTCGCCTCGCCCCCGTCCACTCGGACCTGTGCCGGGAAGTGGCCAGCCTCCTGGAGGAGTGGGGGAGCAAGGCGCTGCTTGGCCTCCTGGAACAGATGCGGGAAGGGATCAACGGGCGGCTGGCGCCGCCACGGTGACCGGGGCGGAGGCCTTCAGCGCCCCCGGGGGCTCCCCCCGCCGGGAACGGCCTTGATGAATCTCGCCTTGGCCCGGGCGCCGGACTGGCCTTCCTTCAGCCGCCCGCGGGCCTTCGCCCTGGGCGCCTGTGGCCGGTCCTCAGGCACGGGCTCGGAGTACCGCTCCGCCCGCTGCCGCCGCGCGACCTTGCGCGCCTTGGTGATCCTCGGCTTGTACAGGCCCTCCTCCCCGGTGACCCCCGCCTCGGCGCGCACCACCCGGCGGACGTTGCGCAGGGCCTTGAGCACCTTCTCCATGTCGGCGGGCATGGGGGCGGTGACGGTGACCGCCTCGCCCGTGACCGGGTGGCGGAACCCCAGCAGTTCGGCGTGCAGGGCCTGGCGGTCGATGTGCTCGCTGGGGGTGCCGTAGACTCGGTCGCCCAGGAGGGGGAAGCCCCGCTCGGCGAACTGCACCCGGATCTGGTTGCGCCGGCCGGTCTCCAGCTTCACTTCCACCACGGTGTGCCCTGGCAGCCGCTCCAGGACCCGGTAGTGGGTGACCGCCAGCTTGGCGCCCTTGAGGTCGTGCATGGCCTTGGACCCTTCGGGCACCACGGACATCTTCAGGGACTTCCGCTCCACCAGCTTGTCGGTGAGGGTCCCGGCGTTCTCGGGCAGCTCCCCGGCCAGTACCGCGATGTAGATCCGGCGCAGATGGTGCTCGTCGAAGATGCGCTTGAGCCCGTTCAGGCCCTCCGGAGTCTTGGCGAACACCAGCACCCCGGAGGTGTAGCGGTCCAGGCGGTGGGCGATGAACAGGTGGAACCGCTTGAAGCCCCGGCGCCGGTAGAGGTCGGTGATGGCCTCGGCCAGGCAGGGGTCGTTGTGCTTCTCGGCCGGGACCGTGAGCAGGCCCGCGGGCTTGTCCACGAACAGCAGGTGCCGGTCCTCCCAGAGGATCTCGACCGGGGTCTCGGTGGACTTCCTCGGGCCGGGCAGGGCGGTGTAGACCCGGTCGGGGTCGAACGCCACCTCCAGGCTGTCCCCGGCCTGGAGGCGCAGCCCGTGGCTGAGCGCCGGCTGGCCGTTGACCGCGACGCACCCGGCGTCGATCAGTCCCTTGGCCTGGCGGTTGCTCACCACCAGGTGCGAATGCAGTTCGGCGGCCAGGGCGGTGCCTGCCTGCGCGACCGTCCAGGTCTCGTTCTTCCGGGCCATGCTTCCCTCCAGTACCCGGCGTCCTTGGAAACGCTGAGCGATCCTATAGATGACCATCAAGCTCCAAAAAGCCCAAGCGCCAATTTTTCCATGGGGGGACCGCCCGCTCGCTTCGCTCGCTCTACGTCCCCCCTCACCCCCACGCCAGGCCAGGGCGGAGCCCTGGCCTGGCGTCCAATCCGTGGGAGGCTTCGAAGGAATCTTCGAGTCGGTCTCAGGATCCTTGCAGGACGGCCACCGCCAGGGCGGCGCCGGCCAGGGCGCAGGCGGCGGCCGCCCAGCCCACCGCCTTGAGGCGCCGGGGCGCCGGCGGGAGCAGCCACATGCCCAGGGCCGCCAGGGTCATGGGCACGAACGCCGCCCAGCAGGCCGGGGGCAGCAGGGCGGCGCGCCCCAGGCGCCAGGCGCCGGCGGCGAGGGCGGCCCCCAGCAGGAAGGCGCCCATCCGGGGCCAGGGGGTCCCCCGGCGCAAAGCCAGGATGTGACCATGGACGATGGCGGTGCCCAGGGTGAACAGGGCGGCCAGCACCAGCGCCAGGGCGAGCGCCTTGGGGCCCCAGACGCCCCCGGCGGCGGCCACCGCCAGGGCCGCGGCCGCGAAGGTCCAGGCCGCCGCCAGTTCGCCGGCGGCGGTCCGTTCCCGCTTGGCCAGGAACAGCCCCAGCAGCACGGCGCCCAGGAGCGCCGCGGGCACCAGCGACGCCAGCCGCCACGGCGGCTGCCCGGTCCAGGCGCCCAGGGCGCAGAGGGCGCCCAGGCCCCCCAGCCCGGCCAGGCGGCGCCAGGCCGCCCGGGTCCCGCCGGGTTCCGGCGTTCCCCGGCGCCCCGACAGCACCAGCAGCGGCTCGCTGCCCATGAAGGCGGCGGCGGTGAGCACCGCCTGCGCCAAGGCGCGGAGCGCCGGGCCGGGGACGCCCCGCGCCCAGGCCAGGGCCAGGGCCGCGGCCAGCGCCACCCCGAGCTGGGCGTAGGCACCGTGCTCCCGGGGCCATAAGGAGGGGGTGGGACGGGCGGAGCCGGACATGGACTCAGTCCAGCAGGGAAGCCAGGCGGGCCTGCCAGTCCCGCTGCAGGTCGACCATCTTCATGCCTTTGCCCTGCCCGCCGGCGGCCTGGAGCAGGCCCATGGCGGATGGATGGGACAGACCATGCAGGCGGAACTCCGGCACCCCGTCCAGCTTTTCCAGGATCCACTGGGCCCGCTTGCCCATGGCGACCACCCTCAGGGTCCCGGGGCAGCGCCCGGCGGCCTCCCGCAGTTCCCTCCGCAGCCGCTCACGGTTGGCCGGGCTGCGCAGTTCCGCGTCGGTGGGAGCCCGGAAGCTCTGGCCGTCCCGGGTGGGGCAGACCGGCCAGGCATTGCTCAGGGCCGCGCCGCGGAGTTCCGGTACCAGCCCCAGTTCCCGGAACCGGGCCCCGTCCCACTTCTCGTAGGCCTGGGGCGGCACCCGGGCCAGGCCGGCCTGCTCCAGGGCCCGGTAGACCAGCCTTCCGGACCGGTCACCCCAGAAGGGCACACCGCTCTGATCCGCGCCCAGGGGGCCGGGCGCCTCGCCGATGAGCATCACCCGCACCGGGCCGGTGGGCGGGAACAGGGGAGGGACATGGGTTTGAAGAATCCGCGCCATATGGCATTAGATTGCCAGAGGCCTATCTTGGGTACTGATCATTTGATTCGGAGGAGGCAGATATGAGTGGGGCACCCATCCTGGCACCTGAAGCCAAAGGGGTGGAGGCTTGGGATCAGTGGACTTCCGAATCGGAAAATCTTCCCGTCTGGGATCTGGAGTCTTCTCCCAGGCTCCACGAAGCTGATCTGGCCAATCCTGAGTCCTTTCACCGCCGGCTGGTGGACTGGCTGATGAACCAGAAATAATCTAGGCTTTTTTGCCGTTCCGGGCCCCCTCCTCCGGACAGGTTCCCAACCAGGCCCCAGGTTCAGACGGCGAAGTAGCGCGCCTGAGGGTGCCACGCCACCAGGGCGGAGGTGGTGTACTCGGGATCCATCTGGAACTGCTCGGAGATCTCCACCCCGATGGCGGAGCCCTCCAGCAGGTCCAGCAGGGTCGCGTTCCCCGCCAGGTCCGGACAGGCCGGGTAGCCGAAGGAGTAGCGGGAGCCCTGGTAGCCCTGGTTGAAAAGCTGTCGCAACTGGGGTGCATCGTGGCCGTGGAGGCCCAGCTCCCGGCGGATGGCGGCGTGCAGGCGCTCGGCGTAGGCCTCGGTCAGTTCCGTGGCCAGCCCATGGAACAGGAAGTAGTCCGCATACCGGTCGCTCCGGTACAGCTCCCCGGCCAGGTCCGCCGCCCTGCGTCCCAGGGTGACCAGCTGCAGGGGCAGCACGTCGAACCGGCCGGGGCCGCCTCCGGTGCCGGCGGCCGGCTCGAAGAAGTCGGCGATGCACAGCCGGCGCCCCTGGTCCTGGCGGGGGAAGGGGATCCGGGCCATGACCCGGTCCGGCGACCCGTCCGGAGCTTCACACGGTGCGTAGACCACCAGGGTGTCGCCCTCGGCCTGGACCGGGAAGTACCCGTACCGGGCCCGGGGCTCCACGAGCCGCTCGGCCAGGATCCGTTCCTTCCAGGCGGCCAGCAGGGGCTCCGCCTTCATCTGCAGGACGGCTTCGAATGCCTCGTCGCTGAGCTGGCCCTGGGTGAACGACCAGCGGTTGCGGATCACCACGAAGGAGTCGAGGAATTCGAACACCTCCGCCATGGTGTGGCCGGCCTCCCGCACGCCCCAGAAGGGCGGGGCCGGGATGGCCAGGCCGCGCTTCACCCAGGTGCTCTGCCCGGCCGGGGACAGGGACGCGGCCGCGGCGCCCCGGCGCAGCACGGTGATGCCCCCCGAGGCCTCCGCCGGGGCCTTGGCCTCCGGGGCGGGAGCCCCGGCCACGATGGCGTCCATGTGGTGGAGCCCCTCGAAGGCGTCCTCCGCGTACAGGACCCGGCCGCTGTAGACGCTCTGGCACTGCTCGGCGACGAAGTCCCGGGTCAGGGCGGCGCCGCCGAGGATGACCGGGATGCGCAGGCCTTTGTCCTCCATGAAGGCCAGATTCTCCCGCATCACCGTGGTGGACTTCACCAGCAGCCCGGAGAGGCCGATGGCGTCGGCGGGGAAGCCCTCCAGGGCGGCCAGGATGCTCTCCACCGGCTGCTTGATGCCCAGGTTGAGCACTTCGTAGCCGTTGTTGGAGAGGATGATCTCCACCAGGTTCTTGCCGATGTCGTGCACGTCGCCCTTGACCGTGGCCAGGACCACCCTCCCCTTGGTGGTGCTGGCTTCCTTGGGCAGGTGGGGCTCGATCCGCTTGACCGCCGCCTTCATGGCCTCGGCGCTCTCCAGCACGAAGGGCAGCTGCATCTCCCCGGCGCCGAACCGGTCCCCCACGACGCGCATGGCGTCCAGCAGGATGCCGTTGATGATCTCCAGCGGGGGCACGGTGCGCAGCGCCTCGTCCACGTCGTCCAGGATGCGCCGCTTCTGCCCGCCGATGATGTCGCGCTTGAGCCGTTCCGCCACCGGCAGGTCCATCGGCTCCGGTTCGGCCGCGCTGAGCTCCCGGCCGTCCCCGAACAGGGCCATGGCCGCCTTCAGGGGATCGTAGTCCTCCCGCCGGCGGTCGAAGATCAGGTCCTCCACCGCCTCCCGCTGGTCGGCCGGGATCGAGGCCACCGGGAGCACCTTGGCGGCGTTGAAGATGGCCAGGTCCAGCCCGGCCCGCACCCCGTGGTAGAGCATCAGGGCGTTCAGCACGTGCCGGACCCTGGGGGCCAGGCCGAAGCTGACGTTGCTCACCCCGAGGATGGTGAGGACCCCCGGGAACCGCTCCTTGACCAGGCGGATGGCGTCCAGGGTGGCGATGGCCGAGCGGCGGAAGCTCTCGTCTCCGCTGCCGAGGGTGAAGGTGAGCGGGTCGATGACCAGGTCCGAGGGGTCGAACCCGTACTCGCCCACCACCAGCTCGTGCAGGCGCCGGGCCACCTCCAGCTTGCGCTCGGCGGTGTGGGCCATGCCCTGCTCGTCGATGGTGAGGCCCACCACCGCCGCGCCGTAGGACCGGCACAGCTCCAGCACCTTCCGGGCCCGGCCCTCCCCGTCCTCGAAGTTGATGGAGTTCACGATGCATTTCCCGGGGGCGTTCTGGAGAGCCGCCTCCAGCACCGGGACCTCGGTGGTGTCGATCATGAGCGGGAGCAGGACCTGGGGCACGGCCTTGCGCAGGAACGCCACCATGTCCCGGGCTTCGTCCCGGCCCACGTAGGCCACGCAGACGTCCAGCATGTGGGCGCCTTCCTGCTGCTGGTCCCGGGCGATCTCCACCAGGCCGTCGTAGTCCTCCCGGGCCAGGAGGTCACGGAACTTCTTGGAACCGTTGGCGTTGGTCCGTTCTCCCACGATCAGGGGACGGGGTTCCTGCCTCAGGGTCACGCTCTGGTAGAGGCTCGCCACCGACCGCTCCAGGCGCGGCGTCCGGTGGGTGGCGCCGGCGCTTCCCAGGCGGGCGCGCAGGGCCCGGATGTGCGCGGGGGTGGTGCCGCAGCAGCCGCCCACCACGTTCAGGCTGAACTTGCCGGCCAGGTGCGCCACCTTCTCGGCGAAGGGCTCGGGCTCGAGGGGATAGACCAGGGCGCCATCCCGGTTCACCGGCAGCCCGGCGTTGGGCAGGCAGCTGAGGCTGAACGGGGACAGCTCCCCCAGCGTCTGGAGGGGCCCGTGCATCTCGTCCGGGCCGGTGCCGCAGTTGATGCCCAGCACGTCGATCCCCAGCATCTCCACCGAGGTGAGCACCGCCTGGATCTCGGTGCCCAGCAGCAGGGTCCCGGTGGTCTCCACCGTGGCCTGGACCCAGATGGGGCAGGCGCGGCCCACCTGGGCCATGGCCTCCCGGGCGGCCCGCACCGCGCACTTGATCTGCCCCAGGTCCTGGCAGGTCTCGATCAGCACCGCGTCCACCCCGCCGCCCACCAGCCCGCGCATCTGGGCCAGGTAGCTGCGGAACAGGGCGGCGTAGCCGATGTGCCCGAGGGTGAGCAGCTTGGTGCCGGGCCCGGCCGAGCCGATGACGTAGCGCCTCGGCCGGTACGATTCCGCCACCTCCCGGGCCAGGCGCACCGCGACCCGGTTCAGCTCCTCGGTCCGCTCCGGGATCCCGAACTCCCCCAGCACCACCTCGTTGGCGCCGAAGGTGTTGGTCTCTACCGCGTCGGCCCCGGCGTCCAGGTAGGCGGCGTGGATCTCCCGGATCCAGTCCGGCCGGCGCTCGTTCAGGAGCTCCATGCAGCCCTCCGCGGCCGGGCCGCCGAAGTCGTCCACGGTCGGCCTGCGGGCCAGGATCTGGGTTCCCATGCCGCCGTCCAGCAGCAGGACCCGTTCCAGAAGCGCCGCGGAGAGGCTGGTCATGGCTCGATCCCCAGGTATTCCAGCTCGACGCTGCCCTCCACCTGGACCTGGCACGCCAGCCGGTGGTCCCCGGGAGCGCCCAGGCCCCGGAGGAAGTCCCGTTCCTCCGGCCCCGCGGCCGAACAGTGCTCCAGCCCAGCCAGCACCCGGATCCGGCAGGTGCCGCAGGACCCGCTCCGGCAGCCGAAGGTGATATCGGCGCCCGCGGCGTCGGCGATGTCCTGCAGGCGGGAGCCCCAGGGCGCCTCCACCAGGAGGTCCTCGGGGAGGAACCGGACCCGTACGGGCGGCTTCCCGGCGTCGGGGACCTGGCCTTGCACCGGGCCGCTCATCGGGAGAACCTCCCGTCCAGGAGCTCATCCAGCAGCTCCACCTGGCCCAGGGGGGCGGAGAGCTGCAGCCCGCGCACCGACGGGCGCACCTGTTCGATGATCTCCCGGGCGATGGCCAGGCCTTCCTTCATCTGGTCCTCCGCCGAGGTCCAGCGGGCCATCCGCGCCAGGACCTCCGGAGGCACGCTCACCCCGGGCACCTCGTTGGCCATGAACTCGGCGTTGCGCAGGCTCTTCAGGGGCCAGATGCCGGCGATGACCGGGATCCCGAAGGGCAGGGCGAACTCCAGGAACCGGAACAGCGCGTCCGGGTCGAAGATCGGCTGGGTGATGGCCCATTCGGCCCCGGCCTCCACCTTGTAGCGGTAGCGCTGCTGCTCCCGCTCCAGGTCCACCGCCACCGGGTTGGCCCCCACCCCGATGCTGAACCGGGTGGGGACGCCGATGTCGCTGCCGCCCAGGTCCAGCCCCCGGTTCAGCTGGCTGAGGATGTTCACCAGGCCGATGGCGTCCACGTCGAACACCGCGGTGGCGTTGGGGTAGGGCCCCAGCTTGGGCGGGTCGCCGGTGATGGCCAGCACGTTCTGGAGCCCCAGCCCGGCCGCGCCCAGCAGGTCGCTCTGGATGCCCAGGAGGTTCCGGTCCCGGCAGGCGAAGTGCATGAGGGCCTCGATCCCCACCTGGCGCTGGATGATCACGGCGGTGGCCAGGGACGACATCCGGGCCATGGCCCGGGGCCCGTCGGGGACGTTGATGGCGTCGACGCCCCGGTCCTTGCAGTGCCTGGCCTTCTCCAGCAGCTTCTCGGCCGAGGTCCCCTTGGGCGGGACCAGCTCCACCGAGAGCACGAAGCCGCCCTCGGCCAGCTTGCGGCTGAAGGCGCTGCGGTCCGCCGCCGGTACGTGCGACTGGGGCGGCTCGGTCTCCACCCGTTCGGTGGTGCCCTCCACCAGGGCCTGTTCCTGGCGCAGGGCGCCGCGCATGGTCCGGATGTGGGCGGGGGTGGTGCCGGCGCACCCCCCCACCGCCTGCGCGCCGAGCTGGAAGGCCTGGCGGGCGAATTCCCCCAGGTACTCCGGACTGGCCATGTACAGCAGCCGCCCGTCGACCATCCGCGGGAGCCCGGCGCTGGGCTGCAGGATCAGCGGACAGGCAGTGACGGTGCGGAACCGCTTGAGCAGGTCCAGCAGGGGGGCCGGGCCGCTGCCTCCGTTGACGCCCGCCAGGGCCGCGCCCCAGTCGGCCAGCTTGCGGATGTACCATTCCGGCTCGGTGCCGTAGAGGGTCTGGCCTTCGTCGTTGGGCGTCATCATGGCCACCACCGGCAGCGGGCAGACCTGCTGGATGCCCAGGATGGCCTGGTGGATCTCGTTGAGGTCGGCGAAGCTTTCCAGGACGAACAGGTCCACCCCGCCGTCCAGCAGCGCCCGGGCCTGCTCCGCGAAGTAGCCCTGGGCCTCCTCGAAGGAGGTGGGACCCCAGGGCTCGATCCGCACGCCCAGGGGACCCAGGGATCCGGCCACCCAGCCCGGCCCCCCGGTCCCCAGCGCCTCCCGGGCCAGCCGCGCACCGGCCCGGTTGATTTCCTCAAGCTTCTCCCCCAGGCCGTACCCCTGCAGCTTCAAGCGGTTGGCGGCCCAGGTGTTGGTGGTGAGCACCTGGGCGCCCCCGGCCCGGAACTCCTCGTGGATGGTCCGCACCAGGTCGGGGGAGGCCAGGTTGGCTTCGTCGAAGGAGCGGTTGATGTAAACCCCCCGCTCGTAGAGGACGGTCGGGGTGGATCCGTCGAAGAGGAAGCACTGGCCGGATTTGAGTGCGTCAGAGAAGTCGAGGGTCATGGGCTGGCCGCTTTCTCCCAGTAGTGTGACTCAGGCTCCTAGGCCCCCGCCAGGGCCTGGTCCAGGTCGGCGATCAGGTCGTCCGGGTGCTCCAGGCCCAGGGACAGGCGGATCAGGTCGTCCGTGACCCCGCAGGCCGCCCGTGCCTCCGGAGCGAGCTGCTGGTGGGTGGTGGTGGCCGGGTGGATGATCAGGCTCTTGGCGTCGCCCACGTTGGCCAGGCGGGAGAACAGGCTCACCCGGTCGATCACTTCGCGCCCGCCCTCCAGCCCGGCCTTGACCCCGAAGGTGAGGATGCCGCCGAACCCGGCGCCCTCCCGGAAGTAGCGCCGGGCCGCCGGATGGCTGGGATGGCTGGGCAGCCCCGGGTAGTTCACCCAGGCCACCTTGGGATGGGCCTCCAGCCACTGGGCCACGGCCAGGGCGTTGCGTCCGTGCCGGTCCATGCGCAGGGGCAGGGTCTCGATCCCCAGCAGCAGGAGAAAAGCGTTGAACGGGGAGAGCGCCCCGCCGAAGTCCCGCAGCCCCTCCAGCCGGGCCTTGGCGGCGAAGGCCGTCGGGCCGGCCACCTCGGTGAGCACCGCGCCGTGGTAGGAAGGGTTGGGCCCGGTGAACTCCGGGAAGTTCCCGTTGCGCCAGTCGAACTTCCCCCCGTCCACCACCACCCCGCCCAGGCTGGTGCCGTGGCCGCCCAGGAACTTGGTGGCGCTGTGCACCACCAGGTCCGCGCCGTGCCGGAGCGGCTGGCAGAGCCAGGGCGAGGCCAGGGTGTTGTCCACGATCAGCGGCACCCCCGCCGACCTGGCGACGGCGGCCAGGGCCTCGAACTCCGGCACGTCCAGCTTGGGGTTGCCCAGCGCCTCCACGTAGATGGCCCGAGTCTCCGGGCGCAGGGCCCGGCGGAAGGCCTCCGGGTCGCCGCTGTCGGCGAAATCGGCCCCGATGCCCAGGCGGCGGAAGCTCTGGCTGAACAGGGTATGGGTGCCCCCGTAGAGGTTGGTCCCGGCCACCAGGCGGTCCCCGGCCCGGAGCAGGGTGAGCAGGGCCAGCGAGATGGCCGCCTGCCCGGAGGCGGTGGCCACCGCCGCCGCGCCCCCCTCCAGCGCCGCCACCCGCTCCTCCAGCACCGCGACGGTCGGGTTGCCGATCCGCGTATAGATGTTGCCCGGCTCTTCCAGGTTGAACAGCCTGGCCCCGTGGGCGGTGGAGTCGAACACGTAGCTGGTGGTCTGGTAGATGGGCACCGCCCGGCTGTGGGTGTCCCGGTCCGGGCTGTGCCCCCCGTGCAGGGCGGTGGTCTCGAAATGATAGGCTTGCTGGGTCATGCTGCCCTCCGGGCAAAACTCCCCCTACCCCAACCGGAGAGAGGATCGTGCACCCCCTTGTCCTCCCTTGCGGGACCTCCCGGGGGCAACGAGGGAGTCTTCCGTCTCGTGAGCTCGCGATAGACCAAGGGGGCCCGATTCCTGATCGGGCCCCCTTCTGCTTGTGTCCTGTCGGTTCACATCAGTTCGGTATCTATCCGGCGTCTCCGCCGGCAGGAATTGGCACCTTGCTCCGCGCAGGTTGCCAAGGTTTCACAGGGCCCGTCCCTCCACCTTTCTGGATAGCTCACTATGGAACTGACAAAGAACTCAGAGATTCCATGATCGGTGCCCGGGTGGCGCCTGTCAATGCCCCCCGGGAAACGGCCGCGTTGCTGTTCCCAAGCTGAGTTACTCTGATGCCATGCTCACATCCCTGCGCATCCAGAACCTGGCCCTGGTCGAGGATCTCTCCATCGAGCTGAAGCCGGGCTTCACGGTCCTCACCGGGGAGACCGGGGCCGGCAAGTCCCTGCTGGTGGACGCCCTGTCCCTCCTGGTGGGCGCCCGCGGGGACGGGGACCTGGTCCGCCAGGGCGCGGAGCGGGCGGTGGTGGAGACCGTGGCCGAAGGAGGGTTCGAGGCCTGGAAGGCCTTCCTCGCCGAGCGCGGGCTGCCGGAAGAGCAGCCGGTGGTGCTGCGCCGGGAGATCGCCGCCGGCGGGCGGAGCCGCGCCTGGGTCAACGGCGGCGCCTGCAGCCTGGCCGACCTGCGGGAGGCCGGGAGGATCTGGATGCGCCTCACCAGCCAGCACGACCACCAGTCCCTGATGGCCGAGGAGCGGCACCTGGGCCTGGTGGACGAAGTGCTGGGGATCCGGCCCGAACTGGGCCGGGAGGCGGGGGACGTGAAGGAGGCCCAGACCAGGCTGGCTGCCCGCAGGCGCAGTGAATCCCAGCGGGTCGAACGCCTGGAGTGGCTGGCGGAGCAGGTGGCCGACCTGGAGAAGCTGGCCCCGCGCCCCGGCGAGTGGGCCCAGCTGCGGGCCGACCGGGAGCCGTTGCGCCACGCGGCCCAGCTGGAGCAGGCCTACCGGGAAGGCGCGGAGGAGCTGGACGAGGCCTGCCGCCGGTCGGAGGCGGCCCACCGGGCCCTCGTCCGCGCCGCCCAGGTCCTCCCGGGCGCCCAGGGGGAGGTGGACCGGCTGCGCTCGGCGGCGCTGGAACTGGATGATCTCCTGGCCCTGGCCCGGGACCAGGCGGTCCGCTGGTCCAGGGACGGGGTGGACCGGATCGAGGCCCTGGAATCCCGTCTGGCCCAGTTCGAGAGGCTGGCCCGGCGCCACCGGTGCGAGCCGGACGAACTGCCCGCGCGCCTGGGGGAGCTGAAGCGGGAGCAGGAGGAGCTGCTGGGGGGGCGCTCCACCCTGGAGGAGCTGGACGCGGCACTGGTCCGGGCCTGCGAACGCTACCGGGCGGCGGCGGAAGCCCTCCACGAGCGCCGCGCCCAGCTGGTGCCCAGGCTGGAGAAGGAGGTCCACCTGCGTCTGAAGCGCCTGGGCATGGCCGGCGCACGCCTGCAGGCGCGGCTCTCCCTGGCCGAGGACGCCGCCAGCCCGTTGAGCCGGAACGGGCGGCCGGTGCGGGTCTCCCCCCAGGGGTTCTCGGCCCTGGCCATCTGGATCGAGCCCAATGTCGGCGAGGGGTTCCGGCCCCTGGCCAAGATCGCCTCCGGCGGCGAACTCAGCCGGCTCATGCTGGCCCTCCAGGGGGCCGGCATGGCCCTGGGAGGCGACGGCGGCGACCCCCTGGTGCTGGTCCTGGACGAGGTGGACGCCGGCATCGGGGGCGAGACGGCCATCGCCGTGGGCGCCGCGGTGGGAGAGCTGGGCCGGCGCCACCAGGTGCTGGCGGTCACCCACCTGGCCCAGGTGGCGGCCCGGGCCGACCACCACGGCCTTCTCCGCAAGCACGTGCAGGACGGGCGCACCCGCAGCGGGCTTTCCTGGCTCGCCGGCGAGAACCGGGTGACCGAACTGGCCCGCCTGCTCTCGGGCCACCCGGACCGGCCCGAAGCCCTGGCCCACGCCCGGAGCCTTCTGGGGTCTGCGGAGCCTGCGGTCCCCGGCCCGGGCGCCGGGGGGCGGGAGCGAAGATAGTCCCTTGGACTGGGACCGCCTTCACGCCATGCTGGAACCTCGTCGGGAACATGACAAGAGACCCCGGGCGGGCCAGGGGCCCGGAACCGTATGGGAGGGCCGGAGCATGGCGCTGAGGACCACAAGGATCGGATTGGGCACGCTCGGGCTCCTGACCTGGCTGGGCGCGCCCCGCCTGGCGGCCCAGTCCTGGGCCCTGCCGGCCTCTGACCCGGTGGGGATCGCCCGCAGCGGGGCCGGCGTGGCCTACGGGACCAGCCTGGAGGCCGCCGCCCTCAACCCGTCCCTGCTGGCCACTATGCGCGACCCGGTGAGTTTCTATCTATCTGCAGGGATGGAGCTTCAAGCCGCCAAGGCGACCCTCCAGGCCAACCAGCAGACCTTGTTCAGCACCGACCGCAACCGGTTCCTGCCGGCCCTGGGGGCCGCCTGGAGGATCAGCCCGGACCTGGTGCTCGGGCTCAAGCTCGACGAACCGTTCCTCCGGCACGCGGTGATGCCGCTGGAGTACACCGGGCGGTTCCAGGGCCAGGCCCTGGACCTCCGGACCCGCCGGGTGGAGGCGCAGCTGGGCTGGGCCGCCTCGCCCAACTGGGCGTTCGGCGCCAGCCTGGGCCTCACCCGGGTCCAGTTCTCCTGGGACAACATGGTGCGCACCATGGTCCCCAACCCCAAGGGCGGAAGCCTGGGGCTCATGGAGTCCGACCTGCACCAGGGGGGCGCCAAGTCGCTGCCCTCCTACTCCTTCGGGTTCCGGTGGGCCGCGAATTCCCGCTGGACCCTGGGGGGCGCCTACGTCGGCCCCATCCAGGGCACCTTGCCCCTCTCCGCCGGCTACGGCAGTGTTCCCCTCTCGTACTACACCCTCACCGGGACCCTGCCGCCCCCCTACGGCATCTCCGGGCAGGGCCCGGGGCTCCAGGCCGCCAGCCAGGTCCGGGCCGGGCAGGGCGGCATCACCCTTCCCGGCAAGGCCACCCTCGGGGTGCGCCAGCGGGTGAACCAGGTGTTCACCTGGGAACTGGACCTCCGCTACATCCTGGGGTCCCAGACCCGCCTGCCCGGGTATCCCACCCTCACCCCGCCCGGGTCCGGCCCGGTGGCGGGTTCCGGGGAGGGCAACGGGTTCCGCAGCGGCCTGGGCATGAGCCTGATGGGCGAACTCAACCTGTCCAAGAGGTGGGTCGCGCGCCTGGGGGTCTCCCTGGACCCGGCCCTCCGGGACGACACCGATGTGGACCCCCTGGTGGGCGGGGCCAAGTCCGCGGGCCTCTCCGCCGGCCTGGGCTGCAAGTGCTTCGGCGGCGAGGTGAACCTGGGCTACCAGTACCGCCAGTCCCAGAACATCGACACCCCCAGCCTGGACGGCGCCTGGACCTCCGCCGGCTACAAGCTGAATCCCGGGTCCATCACCCGGGTGGAAGGCATGGGCCACCTTTGGGCGGTCGGGTACAAGCGGGCCTTCTGATGCATTACCTCGGTCCCCACGCCTGCGAGGAGGCCCTGGAGCGGGGCGAACTGCAGACCCTGCGGATCGCCCCCGGGGCCTGGGAACGGTGCGCCAGGCTCCGCCAGGCCGCCCGGGAGCGGGGGGTCGTGGTGCACCGGGAGCCCCCGGAGAGCCTCGACCGGCGCTGCCAGGGCCAGCGCCACCAGGGCGTCCTGGGGGAAGGGGAGGCCCTCTCCCTGACCCCCCTGGAGAGCCTGCTGGAGCGCGTGCGCCGGCGCGGCTCCGAAGCCCTCGTGCTGGCCCTGGACGGCGTCACCGATCCGCACAATTTCGGCGCCGTCCTGCGCTCCGCCGCCGGGGCGGGAGTGGACGGGGTGGTCTTCCCCGAGCGGCGGTCGGCCCAGGTGAACGAGACCGTCATCCGGGCCAGCGCCGGCACCACCGGGCGGGTGCCCCTGGTCCGGGTGGTGAACCTGGCCCGGGCCCTGGCCCAGCTCCAGGAAGCCGGAGTCTGGGTCTACGGACTGGCGGGAGGCGAAGGCAGCCGCGAGTACCTGGATGAGCCCTTCGACCGCGCCACCGTGCTGGTGCTCGGTTCGGAAGGCGAAGGACTGCACCAGAAAATCCGCCAGCATTGCGACGCCCTGCTCTGGATCGGGATGCCGGGGGGGATCGAGAGCTTGAATGTCTCAAGCGCGGCCGCCGTCATGCTGTTCCGGGTCCTGGCCCGGAGGCGGGACGCCCGTGGCTAAGTCTGGGGCGGAATCTTTTTTGTTGTGCCGGGCCCAGCCCGGTGCTAGCCTTAACGTTCCTGTTCAGGAAAGCTTTGCCACCACAAAGCTCCTGTTCAGGTTGCTTTGACAACGCCGAGATGGCCGAGTGGTTAATGGCAGCAGACTGTAAATCTGCCGGGCTCCGCCCTACGGAGGTTCGAATCCTTCTCTCGGCACCAGTTCTTTCGCGGAAGACTGGTTGAATGCGGGAATAGCTCAGTTGGTAGAGCGTCAGCCTTCCAAGCTGAATGTCGCGGGTTCGAACCCCGTTTCCCGCTCCAAAAGTCCACGCCCACATAGCTCAGTGGCAGAGCGCGTCCTTGGTAAGGACGAGGTCGGCGGTTCAATCCCGCCTGTGGGCTCCACTTTTTTTTCCGTGAAGCTTCCTCGTGCTATAAACATATTCCCACCCACCTCCAGGAGGCATCTGTGGCCAAAGAGAAATTCGATCGCTCCAAGCCCCACGTGAATATCGGCACCATCGGCCATGTGGACCACGGCAAGACGACCCTCACGGCGGCCATCGCCACCCTGCTCTCCGTCACCGTCGGCGGAACGGCCAAGTCCTATGAAGCGATCGACTCCGCCCCCGAGGAAAAGGCCCGCGGGATCACGATCAACACCGCCCACGTGGAGTACCAGACCAAGAACCGCCACTATGCCCACGTGGACTGTCCGGGCCACGCCGACTACATCAAGAACATGATCACCGGCGCCGCCCAGATGGACGGGGCCATCCTGGTGGTGGCCGCCACCGACGGCCCGATGCCCCAGACCCGTGAACACATCCTGCTGGCCCGTCAGGTGGGCGTGCCCTACATCGTCGTGTTCATGAACAAGATCGACATCGCGGACCCCGAGCTGAGCGATCTGGTGGAGATGGAGCTGCGCGAGCTGCTCACCTCCTACGGCTTCCCCGGCGACGAGATCCCCATCATCCGCGGCTCGGCCAAGCTGGCCATGGACAACGCCACCAACCCCAAGGCTCCGGAAGTCCAGTGCATCTACGAGCTGATGGAAGCGGTGGACAGCTACATCCCCAATCCTGCCCGGCCCATTGACAAGCCCTTCATCATGCCCGTGGAGGACGTGTTCACCATCACCGGGCGCGGCACCGTGGTGACCGGCCGCATCGAGGCCGGCATCGTGAAGGTCGGCGACGAAGTGGAGATCATCGGCCTGCGGGAGACCGTGAAGCGGGTCGTCACCGGCGTGGAAATGTTCAAGAAGTCCCTGGACCAGGGCCAGGCCGGCGACAACGCGGGCATCCTGCTGCGCGGCGTCGACCGCAAGGACGTGGAGCGCGGCATGGTGCTGGCCAAGCCGGGCAGCATCACCCCCCACACCAAGTTCACCGCGGCCGTGTACGTCCTGAGCAAGGACGAGGGCGGGCGGCATACCCCCTTCTTCAACAAGTACCGGCCCCAGTTCTACTTCCGCACCACCGACGTCACCGGCTCCATCGAGCTGGAGGCCGGCCGCGAAATGGTCATGCCTGGCGACAACGTCACCTTGACCGTCGAGCTGATCCAGCCGATCGCCATGGAGAAGGGCCTCAAGTTCGCCATCCGGGAAGGCGGCCGCACGGTCGGCTCCGGTCGGGTGGACGAAGTCATCGCATAAAGGAACCCAGCCATGGCCGACATGGTCCACCTCGTCTGCACCGAGTGCAAGCGCAAGAATTACACCACTTTCAAGAACAAGCGCACCACCACGGGCAAGCTCGAGTTCAAGAAGCACTGCCGTTATTGCGGGGGCCACAAGCTCCACCGCGAGGGCAAGTGATAGAATTTTCCCAGCCCCCCTGCGGGGGGCGCTGGGAAAGTACTGCATGTGCCTAGGGGAGTAGCTCAGCTGGTAGAGCAGCGGACTCCAAATCCGCAGGTCGCGGGTTCGAAACCTGTCTCCCCTGCCATTCTTGCTCCGGCCCCAGTCCATGAACTGGGGCCACATTGTTGGATACCAACCCTCGGGGGGGGACTCCTTTGATATCAGCCATTAAGCAACAGACCCGAGACCTGGCCACGGAACTCAACCGGGTGGACTGGCCCAGCAAGGATGCCGTTCTCAAGTCCGCCTGGGCGGTTTCCGTCGTTTCCATATTCGTGGGCGTGTTCCTGTGGGCCTCGGACTGGGTGATCTCCTGGGCGATGCAGTTCCTTCTGCCTCACCATTAGATCTGGAGGACGCCATGAACGAACCAATGGCCATGGTCAACGGGGAAACGCTCCAGGCTCCTCCCTCTCCGGAGCGGAAGCTTGCGTGGTTCATCATCCATACCTACTCGGGGTACGAGGCCAAGGTCATGGAGAGCCTGCGCCAGCGCATCAAGATGGAAGAGCGCGAGGACCATTTCGGCGACCTGCAGATCCCCGAGGAGACCTACGAGGAGATGAAGGTCGACGCCAAGTCCGGGCGCAAGGAGCGGGTGCTGAAGAAGCGCAAGTCGTTCCCGGGCTACCTGCTGGTGCAGATCGCGGTGACCCGCAAGGGCGCCAACTACGAGATGGAGGACGCCGACTGGCACCTGGTGCGGAACACGCCCAAGGTCACCAGCTTCGTCGGGGCCAACAAGAAGCGGCCCACGCCCCTGACCGAGGACGAAGTCCGGCAGATCATGAACCACACCGAGGAGACCCAGGAGAAGCCCAAGCCGAAGTATCACTTTGAGAAGGGCGAAAAGGTGCGTATCATAGATGGCCCGTTCGCCAATTTCGAAGGGGACGTGGAGGAGATCCACGAAGAGCGCTCCACCATCAAGGTGATGGTGACGGTGTTCGGTCGCAGCACCCCCGTGGAGCTCGACTTCATCCAGGTGGAAAAGCGCTAGCCAGGTACGCGAACCACCCTACAAGGCAACAGTGGCCGGCGAATGCCGGAATCCGTTGCGGGAGAGGAAGGACATGAAGAAGATCACTGGATACATCAAGCTGCAGCTCCCCGCCGGCGAGGCGACCCCGGCGCCGCCGGTGGGCCCGGCCCTGGGCCAGCACGGCGTGAACATCATGGAGTTCGTCAAGCAGTTCAACGCGAAGTCCGTGAGCTCGGTGGACAAGGGCACCACCCTGCCGGTGGTGATCACCGTCTACGCCGACCGCAGCTTCAGCTTCATCCTCAAGACCCCTCCGGCGGCGGTCCTGATCAAGAAGAAGATCGGCCTGGAGAAGGGCAGCGCGGTGCCCAACAAGAACAAGGTGGGCAAGATCACCATGGCCCAGCTGGCCGAGATCGCCAAGGTCAAGATGCCCGACCTGAACGCCGGCAGCCTGGAGGCCGCCGTGCGCTCCATCGCCGGTTCCGCCCGGTCCATGGGCGTGGAGGTGGTGGACTAGTTCCGGCCCGGCGGACCGCCGGGCCGATTCCCTTTGCGGAGACCCGCGGCGCGCGGGAATCCCGGCAACCGCGGCCGTCATCGCGGGAGATCTGAGGAGAAGGAGCAATTATGGCAAAACCTGGAAAGAAGTACCAGGCTGCCGCCTCCAAGATCGAAAAGCGACCCTATGAGCTCGCCGAAGCGCTCACCCTCGTCAAGGACTCGGCCTTCGCCAAGTTCGACGAGACGGTGGAAGTGCACATGCGGCTCGGGGTCGACCCCCGGCACGCGGACCAGATGGTCCGCGGCACCATCGTCCTGCCCCACGGAACGGGCAAGGTGATGCGTGTGGCGGTCATCGCCGCGGGGGAAAAGATCAAGGAAGCGGAAGCCGCCGGTGCGGACATCGTGGGCGGCGACGATCTGGTGGAACGCATCTCAGGCGGATTCCTCGAGTTCGACGCCCTGGTGGCCACTCCGGACATGATGAAGGGCGTGGGGCGCCTGGGCAAGGTGCTCGGCCCCCGCGGGCTCATGCCCAACCCCAAGACCGGCACGGTCACCTTCGACATCACCAAGGCCATCCGGGAAATCAAGGCCGGCAAGGTGGAATACCGGGTCGACAAGACCGGGATCATCCACGCCGGGGTCGGCAAGGTCTCCTTCGGGGTCGAGAAGCTCACGGAGAACGCCAAGGCCCTCATCGATGCGGTGCAGAAGGCCAAGCCACCCGCGGCCAAGGGCAAGTACGTCAAAGCCATCCACTTGGCCTCGACCATGGGCCCCAGCGTCACCGTGTCCAGCACGGTTTTGGAAAAGTAGAGGCGGACCATGGAACGCGAACAGAAGCGCACCGAAGTGGCCCAGCTCAAGGGCACGTTCACAGCGGCCAAGTCCGCCGTGGTCCTTGGGTTCAAGGGTCTGACCGTGGACAAGGACACGTCCTTCCGCAAATCGATCCGGGAAGGCAAGGGCCAGTACCGGGTCGCCAAGAACACCCTGCTCAGGCTGGCGGTCAAGGAGACGGCTTTCGAGAGCCTGTCCTCCCATTTCAAGGGGGCCACGGCCGTGGCCACCACCGAATCCGACGTGGTCGCCCTGGCCAAGGCCGTCAACACCTTCCTCAAGGACAACCCGAACGCCAACCTCAAGGGAGCGATCCTGGACGGGAAGGTGGTCACCCCCGTCGAATTCAAGACCATCGCCGAACTGCCCTCCCGGGAAGTCCTCATCGGGAAGCTGCTCTTCCTCATGCAGTACCCGATCTCCGGCCTGGCGGTGGCCCTGGAAGCCATCCGCAAGCAGAAGGAAGGCGCGGCCTAGCCCGCTTTCGCCCAACCCCGAACCCCATTTGATTCGAGAGGAAAACCTCATGGCTCTCACCGCAGATAACCTGATCCAGGAAATCGAAAGCATGACCGTCCTCGAGCTGGCCAACCTGGTCAAGGCCCTCGAGGAGCGCTTCGGCGTCTCCGCCGCCGCCATGGCGGCCCCCGCCGGCGGCGGGGCCGCCGCCCCGGCGGCCGCCGTCGAGGAGCAGACCGAGTTCAACGTCGACCTGCTCGAAGCCGGCCCCAACAAGTTGAATGTTATCAAGGCCGTGCGCGAGATCGTGGCCGGCCTGGGGCTCAAGGAGGCCAAGGACCTGGTCGACGGCGCCCCCAAGACCGTGAAGGAAGGCGTCACCAAGGAGGAAGCCGCGAAGATCAAGGAGAAACTCGAAGCTGCCGGCGCCAAGGTCGCCATCAAGTAAAAAAACGGCCCCCTGGCGCCCCATACAAAGCGCGAGGTGCAATGGCACCTTGCGCTTTGTGATTTGACGAAAAGTGGTATGCTTATTTCTTGCCCCCGACTCAATGGTTCGGGCATCCAGATTCCAGTCACTACGAAGGGCCCCGGTTGCATTATTTTCCGTGTGCCAGTACAGCGCGATCCATCGGGTCAGCTTCCGCCGGGGTTGGCGGCAGGTTGGCCCGCAGTGCGTCTTTCGCGCTGGATCGAGACGCGTTCCGGGCCCCCCATGGGGCCCCGCCCCATGGAGTCCTTCGTCCAGGTTCCATCAAGACCACCCCAAGCTTTCCCAATGGCCTTCCCAGGGCCACTGCGGGCGTTCTCCGGAGTGAACCATGAGTGTTCAACAGAACATCTACCGCCAGCGGATCCAGTTCTCCAAGATCCGCTCCCTGGTGCCGATCCCCAATCTGATTGACATCCAGAAGCGCAGCTACGACGAGTTCCTGCAGATGAACCTGCTCCACACCGAGCGGGAGCCCCGTGGCCTCAAAGCGGTCTTCGAGTCCATGTTCCCGGTGCACAACGGCAAGAACCCCGACGGCACCGACGCCGGCCTCGAGGTCGAGTTCATCGACTACACGGTCGGGCACTGGGCCTGCAAGTGCGGCAAGAATGAAGGCCTGGAGCACCTGCGGACCACCTGCAAGAGCTGCGGCCACCACATCGTCACCGACCATCCCAAGGACCCGGCGGTGGACTGCCCCAAGTGCGGCACCCGCAACAAGAACCAGGCCAAGATCTGCGACGTGTGCAACGAGCCGGTGGGCCTGCACCAGAAGATGAGCATGGAAGAGTGCGTGGAGCGCGGCGCCACCATGGCCTCCCCGCTCAAGATCCGGGTCCGGCTGAACCAGTTCGACAAGGACGAGAAGGGCAACCGCCGCTACAAGCAGTCCCAGGAGTCCGAAGTCTATTTCGGCGACCTGCCCACCATGACCGACCGGGGCACCTTCGTCATCAACGGCACCGAACGGGTGATCGTGTCCCAGCTGCACCGCAGCCCCGGGGTGTTCTTCGCCATCAGCGGCGACAAGTCGCTCTACAGCGCCCAGGTGATCCCCTACCGGGGCAGCTGGATCGAGTTCGAGCTGGACACCAAGGGCCTGCTGTACGCCCGCATCGACCGCAAGCGCAAGTTCCTGGGCTCCACCTTCCTGCGCGCCCTGGGCCTGTTCGACCAACGGCTCGCGGACAACCAGTCCCTGCTGAGCCACTTCTACACGGCCGAAAAGTTCCTGCTCAAGGGCAACGAGGTCCTGATCTCGCCCAGCGAGCTGCTGGTGGGCCAGAAGGCCCTGGAGGACATCAAGGACTCCAAGTCCAAGGAGGTCCTGGTGGCCAAGGGCAAGGTCTTCAGCCGGCGGCTGCTGGACAACCTGGCGAAGGCCGGGGTGAAGGCGGTGCCGGTGGAGCGCAACCTGCTCGATGGCGCGGTCCTGCTCCAGGACGTGGTCAACATGAACACCGGCGAGGTGCTGCTGGAGGCCAACGACGCCTTCGTCCAGACCCACCTGGAGATGTTCCTGGCCAACAACGTCGACGAGTTCATCGTGTGCTTCCCGGACAACGACCCCACCGGGAAGGTGTTCAGCGAGACCCTGTCCAAGGACCACACCGAGGACTGCGAGGAGGCCGCCAAGGAGCTGTTCAAGAAGATCCGCCCCGGCGAGCCGGCCACCCTGGAGAGTTCCAAGAAGCTGCTCTTCGCCATGTTCTTCGACAACCAGAAGTACGACCTGTCCAAGGTCGGGCGGCACAAGATGAACGCCAAGCTGGGCCTCAACACCGACCTGGAGGCCCGCACCCTGAGCGTCGAGGACTTCGTGGCCACGGTGCACTACCTGCTGCGCCTCAAGAAGTACGACACCACCCGCTCGGAGCGGGTGGACGAAGTGGCGCCGGTGCGCAAGGACGACATCGACCACCTGGGCAACCGCCGGGTGCGCAGCGTGGGCGAGCTGCTGGAGAACTGCTTCCGGGTGGGCCTGGTGCGGGTGCAGCGGGCCATCAAGGAGAAGTTCTCCATGGCCCAGGACCCCAACAGCCCCCTGCAGCCCCACGACCTGATCAACTCCAAGCCGGTGATCGCCGCCATGAAGGAGTTCTTCGGGTCCAGCCAGCTGTCCCAGTTCATGGACCAGAACAACCCCCTGTCGGAGATCACCCACAAGCGCCGCCTGTCGGCCCTGGGACCGGGCGGCCTCAGCCGCGACCGGGCCGGGTTCGAGGTGCGCGACGTGCACACCTCCCACTACGGCCGCATCTGCCCGATCGAAACCCCGGAAGGGCCCAACATCGGCTTGATTTCGTCCCTGTCCTGCTATGCCCGCATCAACGAGTTCGGGTTCATCGAGAGCCCCTACCTGAAGGTGGAGAACGGCCGGATCATCAACTTCGCCAAGGTCACCAGCGTGGGCGACTCCAAGTTCGGCTACATGCAGGTGGTCCGCCTGGACGAGCTGGAAGCCGAGAACAAGCAGCTGGAGAAGGCCGGCAAGCGCCCCGCCAAGTACGACATGCACGCCTGGTACCTGTCCGCCTGGGAAGAGGACGAGCACGTCATCGCCCAGGCCAACGTGCCGGTGGACGAGGGCGGCTTCATCCTGGACGAGTACGTCACCGCCCGGGTGGCGGACGAGACCAAGACGGTGGAGCGGGAGAAGGTCACCCTCATGGACGTCAGCCCCAAGCAGCTGGTGTCGGTGGCCGCGAGCCTGATCCCCTTCCTGGAGAACGATGACGCCAACCGGGCCCTGATGGGCGCCAACATGCAGCGCCAGGCGGTGCCCCTGATCCGCACCGAGGCCCCCATCGTGGGCACCGGCATGGAATACTACGCCGCCCGCGATTCCGGCGCCTGCGTGCTGTGCCGGCGCTCCGGCATCGTCGAGACCGTGGACGCCAACCGCATCGTGGTGCGGGTGGAGGACGAGTTCGAGGGCGAGGGCCTGGAAAGCGGCGTGGACATCTACACCCTGATCAAGTACGCCCGGTCCAACCAGAACACCTGCCTGAACCAGGTGCCCCTGGTGAAGAAGGGCGAGTACGTGGCCGCCGGGCAGATCCTGGCCGACGGGCCCTGCTGCGACCACGGCGAACTGTCCCTGGGCCGCAACCTGATCGTCGCCTACATGCCCTGGCGCGGCTACAACTTCGAGGACGCCATCCTCATCAGCGAGCGGGTGGTCAAGGAGGACCTGTTCACCACCATCCACATCGAGGAGTTCGAGGTCCACGCCCGGGACACCAAGCTGGGGCCCGAGGAGATCACCCGGGACATCCCCCAGATCCGCGAGGAGATGCTCAAGAACCTGGATGAGTCCGGGATCATCCGGATCGGCGCCACCGTGCGCCACGGCGACATCCTGGTGGGCAAGGTCACCCCCAAGGGCGAGACCATCCTGAGCCCCGAGGAGAAGCTGCTGCGGGCGATCTTCGGCGAGAAGGCCTCGGACGTGAAGGACGCCAGCCTTACCGTGGGGCCCGGCATCGAGGGCACCGTGGTGGACGTCAAGGTGTTCACCCGCAAGGGCCAGGAGAAGGACCTCCGCACCCAGCAGATCGAGCGCGAGCAGATCGCCAAGTGGGAGAAGGACCTGGACGACGAGGAGCGGATCATCCGGGCCGAGGCCAAGAAGAAGATCGTCGCCCTGCTCAAGAACAAGGAACTGGCCGAGCCGCTCACCGACGACAAGGGCAAGGAACTGCTGCCCAAGGGCAAGAAGCTGACCCAGAACATGCTGGAGGCGGTGCCCTACCACCGCTTCCGGCAGGTGACCGTGAGCGCCGGCAAGGAGCGCCTGGAAGCCCAGATGCTGGACATCCTGGACAAGACCGAGAGCCAGCTGCGGGTCCTGCGCGACATCCTGAACGAGCGCATCGACCGGCTGGTGAAGGGCGACGAGCTCATGCCCGGCGTGCTCAAGACCGTCAAGGTCTACGTGGCCGTCAAGCGCAAGCTGCAGGTGGGCGACAAGATGGCCGGCCGGCATGGGAACAAGGGCGTGGTCAGCCGGATCCTGCCGGTGGAGGACATGCCCTACCTGCCCGACGGCACCCCGGTGGACATCGTGCTCAACCCCCTGGGCGTGCCTTCCCGCATGAACATCGGCCAGATCCTGGAATGCCACCTGGGCTGGGCCGGCAAGGTCCTGGGCGTGCACTTCAGCACCCCGGTGTTCGACGGCGCCCGGGAGGCCGACATCAAGGAGTGGCTCAACAAGGCCTGGGAGAAGAAGAACAAGCTGGGGCCGGACGCCACCGGCAAGACCCTGCTCTACGACGGGATGACCGGCGAGGCCTACGAGCAGCACGTGACCGTCGGCTGCGTCTACATGCTCAAGCTGCACCACCTGGTGGACAACAAGATCCACGCCCGGAGCATCGGGCCCTACTCGCTGATCACCCAGCAGCCCCTGGGCGGCAAGGCCCAGTTCGGCGGCCAGCGCTTCGGCGAGATGGAAGTCTGGGCCCTGGAGGCCTACGGCGCGGCCCACGTGCTGCAGGAGCTCCTGACCTACAAGTCCGACGACATGCATGGCCGGACCCAGATCTACCAGGCCATCATCAAGGGCGAGACCATCAAGGACCCCGGACTCCCCGAGAGCTTCAACGTGGTGAAGAAGGAACTGAACGCCCTTTGCATCGATGTCGCGATGCTGACCCGGGAGGAGCTGGAGCCCCTCCGGGACGTCGAAGAACCCGCGTTCTCCATCGAAGGTTGATCCGACATCGCATTGACAAGAGGTCCCCATGTATCCAGAGCAACAAAACATCAACGCCTACGAATGCATCCGGGTCACCCTGGCGTCCCCGGACGTGATCCGCTCCTGGTCCCGGGGCGAGGTCACCAAGCCGGAGACCATCAACTACCGGAGCCTGAAGCCCGAGCGGGACGGTCTGTTCTGCGCCCGGATCTTCGGCCCCGTGAACGACTGGGAATGCCTGTGCGGCAAGTACAAGCGGCAGAAGTTCAAGGGCGTGGTGTGCGACAAGTGCGGCGTGGAGGTCACCCGCAAGGCGGTGCGGCGTGAGCGCATGGGCCATATCGCCCTGGCCTCCCCGGTGAGCCACGTCTGGTTCTTCAAGGGCGTCCCCAGCCGCATCGGCTACCTGCTGGACATCCCCCTCAAGGACCTGGAGCGGGTGCTGTACTTCGAGGCCTACGCAGTCACCGACCCGGGCGACACCCCCCTCAAGACCCGGGAGATCCTGGCCGAGGATAAGTACCGGGAGTACAAGCAGGAGTTCGGGGAGCGCTTCCGGGCCCAGATGGGCGCCGAGGCCATCAAGGAGCTCCTCAAGCACGTGGACGTGGAGGCCCTGGCCATCGAGCTGCGGCACCAGATGAAGTCCGAGACCTCGGCCCAGAAGCGGGTCAAGATCGCCAAGCGGCTGAAGGTCACCGAGGCCTTCAAGCGCAGCGGCAACAAGCCCGAGTGGATGATCCTGGACGTGGTCCCGGTGCTGCCGCCCGAACTGCGCCCCCTGGTGCCCCTGGACGGCGGCCGGTTCGCCACCTCCGACCTGAACGACCTCTACCGCCGGGTGATCAACCGCAACAACCGCCTGAAGAAGCTGCTCGAGCTGCGGGCGCCGGAAGTCATCGTCCGCAACGAGAAGCGCATGCTGCAGGAGGCGGTGGACGCCCTGTTCGAGAACGGCAAGCGCGGCCGCCTGCTGCGCGGGGTCTCCAACCGTCCCCTCAAGTCCCTGTCCGACGCCCTCAAGGGCAAGCAGGGACGGTTCCGCCAGAACCTGCTGGGCAAGCGGGTGGACTACTCGGGCCGTTCGGTCATCGTGGTGGGCCCCGACCTCAAGCTGCACCAGTGCGGCCTGCCCAAGAAGATGGCCCTGGAGCTGTTCAAGCCCTTCATCTTCAACCGGCTCGAGCACAAGGGCCACGCCGCCACCATCCGCCAGGCCAAGGAGATGGTGGAGCAGGGCGTGCCCGAGGTGTGGGACGTGCTGGACGAGGTGATCCAGAACCACCCGGTCCTGCTCAACCGCGCCCCGACCCTGCACCGCCTGGGCATCCAGGCGTTCCAGCCGGTGCTGGTGGAAGGCAAGGCCATCCGGCTGCACCCCCTGGTCTGCACCGCCTTCAACGCCGACTTCGACGGCGACCAGATGGCCGTGCACGTGCCCCTGAGCCCCATGGCCCAGATCGAGGCCAAGGTGCTGATGATGTCCACCCAGAACATCCTGAACCCCGCCAACGGCAAGCCCAACGTGGTGCCCAGCCAGGACATCGTGCTGGGCAGCTACTACCTGACCAAGAAGCGCTCCGGGCGCAAGGGCGAAGGGATGGTGTTCGGCAGCGTGGACGAAGTGGTCGCCGCCCACATCGCCAAGGTGGTGGACACCCACGCCATCATCCAGCTGCGCTACACCGGCGCGGTGCTGGAAACCGAAGCCTGGCACAAGAAGGACCCCAAGAAGCGCTCCGAGCAGGACGTGTTCGAGTGCCCGGCCACCGCGGTCAAGCACGAGCTCATCACCACCACCGTGGGCCGGGTGATCTTCAACCGGTCCATGCCCGAAGGGGTGCCCTTCATCAACGGCCTGCTCAAGAAGGAGGGCCTGCTCTCCCTGGTGAACCGGGCCTACAAGCTCAACGGGCCCGAGGTCACCATCCGCCTGCTGGACGCCATGAAGGACGTGGGCTTCCTGTGGGCCATGAAGGCCGGGGTGAGCGTGGGCATCGACGACCTGGTGGTGCCGCCCAGCAAGCCCAAGCTGCTGGAGGCGGCCAACAAGGAAGTCCGGGCCATCGAGCACGAGTACTACCATGAGGGCAAGCTGGACGCCGCCACCCGGTACAACCGCATCCTCGAAGTGTGGGGACGCACCTCCGAGCAGGTGGCCACCGACATGATGAAGGAACTGGAAAAGCGCAACGAGACCGGCGAATTCCTGAACTCCATCTACATCATGGCCGACTCCGGCGCCCGGGGCTCCAAGACCCAGATCCGGCAGGTGGCCGGCATGCGCGGCCTGATGGCGAAGCCTTCCGGCGACATCATCGAGACCCCCATCACCGCCAACTTCAAGGAGGGGCTCAGCGTCCTGCAGTACTTCACCTCCACCCACGGCGCCCGCAAGGGCCTGGCCGACACCGCCCTCAAGACCGCCGACTCCGGCTACCTCACCCGCAAGCTGGTGGACGTGGCCCAGGACGTGATCATCAACGAGGACGACTGCGGGACGATGGACGGCATCGAGGTGAAGGCCATCGTCAACAGCGACGGCACCATCCGCTCCCGCCTGCGGGACCGGATCATGGGCCGGGTGGTGCTGGAGGACGTGCTGGATCCCTATTCCCAGGAAGTCATCGTCCCGGCCGGCACCCTGCTGTCCGAGGAACTGGCCTTCCACATCGAGACCTCCGGCATCATCAGCGTCAAGATCCGCTCGGTGCTCACCTGCGAAGCCCGCCGGGGCGTGTGTGCCAAGTGCTACGGCCTCAACCTTTCCAGCGGCCGCCTGGTCGACCTGGGCGAGGCCGTGGGCGTCATCGCCGCCCAGAGCATCGGCGAGCCCGGCACCCAGCTCACCATGCGCACCTTCCACGTGGGCGGGGCCGCCAGCCGCACCTCCGAGAAGTCCACCCACGAGGCCCAGATCGCCGGCACGGTCAGGCTGGACGGGATCAAGTACGTGGAGAACGCCCAGGGCGAGCTCATCGCCATCAGCCGCTCCGGCAACATCCTGGTGGTGGACGCCAGCGGCAAGATGCGCGAGAGCTACAAGATCGCCCCCGGCGCCACCATCCGGGTCCGGGACGGCGAGGAGTGCGAGCCCAAGACCATCCTGGCCGAGTGGGACCCCTACAACGACTACCTGATCTCCGAGAAGGCGGGCATCGCCGACTTCAAGGAGTTCGAGCTGAACGTCAGCTACCAGGAGGAGAAGGACCAGATCACCGGCCGGTTCCGCAAGCGGGTGATCGATCCCACCGACGACAAGCTGCACCCCCACATCAACATCAAGGGGGACAACCACAAGGTGCTGCAGCGCTACAACATCCCCACCGGCGCCTACGTGGAGGTGGAGGACAGCCAGACCATCCAGCCCGGCGACGTGCTGGCCAAGACCCCCCGGCAGCAGGCCAAGACCTCCGACATCACCGGCGGCCTGCCCCGGGTCACCGAGCTGTTCGAAGGCCGCAAGCCCAAGGACCCGGCGATCATCAGCAAGATCACCGGCATGGTCAAGTACGGCAACCGGGTGCGCGGCAACCAGAAGGTCATCGTGGAGAACGAGCACGGGGACCACGAGGAGTACCTGATCCCGCGCGGGAAGCACATCCAGGTGCAGGACGGGGACGAGATCCAGGCGGGCGAAAAGCTCACCGAGGGCGCCGTCTCCCCCCACGACATCCTGGAGATCCAGGGCGACAAGGCGCTCCAGGCCTTCCTGCTCAACGAGGTCCAGGAGGTATACCGGGCCCAGGGCGTGACCATCAACGACAAGCACATCGAGGTGATCATCCGCCAGATGATGCGCTGGGTGCAGATCGCCGACGTGGGGGACACCCCCCTGATCGTGGACGAGAAGGTGGACAAGCACCGGTTCAAGGAGATCAACGAGACCGCCATCAAGGATGGGGGCGCCCCGGCCACCTGCGAGCCCCAGCTCCTGGGCATCACCAAGGCCGCCCTCACCAGCGAGTCCTTCATCTCCGCAGCATCTTTCCAGGAGACCACCCGGGTGCTCACCGAGGCCGCCCTGGAAGGCCGCGTGGACTACCTGCGCGGCCTGAAGGAGAACGTGATCCTGGGCCGGCTCATTCCCGCCGGCACCGGCATGGCGCTCTACCGCAACCTGGAGATCGAGGAAGGGCAGTACCCCGAGGCGGTGGACACCGACCACCTGGGGATCGACGACTTCGACGACGAGTACAGCCGAATGGCCCAGCATGTGGAGGAACTGCAGGGGATGAGCGAGGTCGAGGGGGAGGATCTCTGAACCTCCTCCGGCCGGGCCCGCCCCGCCGATTCCGATGCCCCTGGAGGTGCCGCCTTCAGGGGCATTTCATGTAAGGGCCCTTTTCTACCCAGATTGACATTCTTTATTCGTTTTTTATATTATCAGGCAAGCAAATTCTTCCATGCCCTTGGAGTGATCATGATTGGAAATGATGCCTTCTTCCGCGTGACGAGAAAACTGTTCAGATTTACCAACAAGATTCTAAATAAACGTGGGCTCTTGTTGTCAAAACCGGAAGTGATCCATGGCAGCCCGGCCCTGAGCGGCGCCACCCAGTGGTCGCGTCGACTGGTGAACATGCGGCAATTATTCAATCTTATTGAAAAGGTCGAAGGAGACATCTGGGAAAGCGGTGTCCACTGGGGGTACGGCATCCTGATGGAGTGGATTCTTTCGGGCTCCAGACGGAAGATCTACGGGTTCGACAGTTTTCTTGGGCATTCCACCCCCCATGCGAACGATCGTGCTGGAGGCAAATACCGGCCTCTTGATGATAGTTTTAAGGTTTCCGAAAACGACGTGTGGAAGACCTTGGAACTGGGCACCGGCCGCACCAGGGCGGAGTTGAGCCAAACCATCGAACTCATAGGTGGATGGATCCAGGAGACGGGCCCCGCGTTCAAGTCCAGGGGACTGCGGGAGGGCATCAGGCTGGCCTTTGTCCACGCGGATTGCGATATCTATGAACCGTTTCGTGCGACATTGTTCAATTGTTGGGATCTTCTGGAGCCTGGCGGCATCATCCTCGTGGGGTTGATGGACAACCCGGAATTATATGGGAAAACCCAGGCTGTGAAAGAATTCCTCGCCACTCTTCCGCCCGGGGAATACGTCCTGGAAACCCTGCCCATGGCCGGCGGCATGCAGACGCAGACCCGGCAATCCTGCATCAGGAAGACAATCTAGCTTATTGGGACGTTTGGCTCGCTTTTTTCACTCTTCTGACCTATCCTGATGGGACTATGACCAGAATGGTGGGGGGAACCCGTTTGCTTGATGGTTCCATCTTTTCTTTGGGAGTCCTGCATGATTTTCGAAGGCAAATCCATCCTGGTGAGCGGAGGGACGGGGTCCCTGGGCAAGACCCTCGTGCGGCGGATCCTCTCGGGCGAACTGGGCACCCCCGGCAAGGTGATCGTCCTGTCCAGGGATGAGGCCAAGCAGCACGACATGCGGATGTCCTACCTGAACCGCCGGGCGGCGACCGACGAGGTGATCTATTCAAACTTCTCCCGGGCGCTGACCTTCCGGATCGGGGACGTGCGGGATTTCGGGGATGTCTGTTCGGCGGTCAAGGAGGCGGATGTGGTGGTGAACGCCGCCGCCCTGAAACAGGTTCCGTCCTGCGAGTACTTCCCCGGGCAGGCGGTGCTGACCAACTGCCTGGGGGCCATGAACATCGTCCGGGCCATCCGGGAGAACGGCTATCCGGTGCGGGACGTGGTCGGCGTGAGCACGGACAAGGCCGCCAAGCCGGTCAACGTCATGGGCATGACCAAGGCCCTGCAGGAACGCATCTTCACCAGCGCCAACCTGCTGACCCCCGAGACCCGGTTCATCTGCGTCCGCTACGGCAACGTGCTGGCCTCGAGGGGCTCGGTCGTACCGCTGTTCCACGACCAGATCGCCTCCGGGGGCCCGGTCACCGTGACGGTCCCGGAGATGACCCGGTTCCTGCTCTCCCTGGACCGGGCGGTGGACACCATCTTCGCCGCCCTGCGCGGCGCGGAGCGTGGAGAGATCTACGTTCCGCGGGCGCCCTCGGCCACCATCATGAACATCGCCAAGGTCCTGGTGGGCGAGCGCGCCATTCCCATCCAGGTCACCGGCATCCGTCCCGGAGAGAAGATGGACGAGATCATGGTGTCCGAGGAGGAGAGCTTCCACACGGTGGCGCGAGGGGAGTACTTCGCCATCCTGCCGATCCTGCCCGAGCTCAGGACGTCCGCCCAGGACCAGGAGCCGCGTCCCCTCACCAAGGAGTTCAGCTCGGCCGACAATGTGCTGGACCTGGAGGCCACCCGGACCCTCCTGGCCGAGCATGGCCTGCTGTACCAGGTGGGCCGGATCCCGAGGTCCGGGGAGGAGATGCTGGCATGAAGGCGGGTGGGGAGGACCTGGGATGATGATCGGGATCACGGGCGCCGAGGGCCTGATCGACTGGCATTTCCGGTGCTACCTGAAGGCCTTCAAGGATGTCCGGTACAAGGTGGCGGGGCGGGACACCTTCCAGGACCCGGCGGCCATGGCGGCGTTCGCCGAAGGGTGCGACGCGGTCGTGCACTTCGCCGGCATGAACCGGGGCGACGACCAGGTCCTGTACGCCACCAACCTGGCCCTGACCCGCACCCTGCTGGAGGCCTGCGCCGCCGCCGGAGCGCGGCCCCACCTGGTGTTCTCCTCCTCGACCCACGTGGAGCGGGAGACCGCCTATGGGCGCTCCAAGCGCGCCTGCGGCCAGCTCATGGGCGAGTGGGCCGCCCGCAACGGCGCCCGGTTCACCGAGCTGATCCTGCCCCACGTGTTCGGCGAAGGGGGCCTGCCCTTCTACAACTCGGTCGTCTCCACCTTCTGCCACCAGCTGGCCCGGGGCGAGCCCTGCAGCGTCGACCCCGGGGCGGAGGTGGAGCCCCTGCACGCCCAGGCGGTGTGCCGGAGCATCCTGGACCTGGTCCGGAGCGGGCATTCCGGCCGGGTGCGCCTGGAGGGCCGCCGGATCAGCGTCAAGGAGCTGCACGCCAGCCTGGCGGAAATGGCCGCGGACTACGCCGCCCAGATCGTGCCGGACCTGCGCGACCCGTTCCGCCGGGACCTGTTCAACACGTACCGCTCCTGCCTGTTCCCGGACCATTACCCGGTGGCGCTGCGGCGGCACTCGGACCCCCGGGGCAGCCTGGTCGAGACGGTCAAGGCCCGGCAGGGCGGCCAGTCCTTCATCTCCGATACCCGGCCGGGAATCACCCGCGGCAATCACTACCACACCCGCAAGTTCGAGCGGTTCCTGGTGCTGGCGGGCGAGGCCGAGATCCGGCTCCGGCGCCTGGAGTCCGGGGAGATCCACCGGTTCCCGGTCTCCGGCGAGGCCCCCTGCTACGTGGACATGCCCACCTTCCATACCCACTGCATCACCAACACCGGATCGGGCCTGCTGGTGACCCTGTTCTGGTCCAGCGAGATCTTCGACCCGAACGATCCGGACACGTTCATGGAGCCGGTCGGCGAAGCTCCACGGGAGGCCCCATGAAGAAGCTGAAGGTGATGACGGTGGTGGGGACGCGCCCCGAGATCATCCGGCTCTCGAGGGTCCTCGTCCGGCTGGACCAGGACACCGACCACTGCCTGGTCCACACCGGCCAGAACTACGACTACGAACTGACCCAGGTGTTCTTCGAAGACCTGGGCCTGCGCCTTCCCGACCGTTTCCTGGACGCGGCGGGCGCTTCGGTGGCGGAGACCATCGGCAACGTCATCGCCCGGACCGACGCGGCCATGGCGGAATTCCAGCCGGAGGCCTTCCTGGTGCTGGGGGACACCAACAGCTGCCTCGCCGTCATCCCCGCCAAGCGGCGGAAGATCCCCATCTTCCACATGGAGGCGGGCAACCGCTGCTTCGACCATCGGGTTCCCGAGGAGACCAACCGCCGGATCGTCGACCACACCAGCGACCTGAACCTGCCCTACAGCGCGCTGGCCCGGGAGAACCTGCTGCGGGAAGGGCTCCCCCCGGACCGGGTGGTCCGCACCGGCAGCCCCATGTACGAGGTGATCCACCACTACCTGGACCGGATCCAAGCTTCCCGCGCGGTGGAGACCCTGGGCGTGGCGCCCGGGGCGTTCTACCTGGTCAGCTGCCACCGGGAGGAGAACGTCGACGACCAGGACCATCTCCTGAAGTTCGTGGACACCCTCAACCAGCTGGCCGCCACCCGCAAGCGCCGGATCATCGTCTCCACCCACCCCCGGACCCGGAAGCGCCTGGATGCCTGCCCGATCGCCCTGGACCCGCTGGTGGAACTGATGAAGCCCATGAGCTTCACCGATTACGTCCGGCTCCAGACCGAGGCGGCGGCGGTCCTGTCGGACAGCGGCACCATCACCGAGGAGTCGAACATCCTGGACTTCCCGGCCCTGAACATCCGGGAAGCCCACGAACGGCCCGAGGGCATGGAGGAGGGAGCGGTCATGATGACCGGCCTGGCCTGGGAGCGGGTGGCCCAGGGCCTGGCCCTGCTGGAACAGGCCGTCCGGGTGCCGGGCCAGCGCACCACCCGCCTGGTCCGGGACTACGATGCGCCGAACGTGTCCCAGACGGTGGTGAGGATCATCCTGAGCTACACCGACTACATCAACCGGACGGTCTGGCACCGGTCGTGAAGGCACGAAGGGGGAGGCGGCATGAAAGGCATCATCCTGGCAGGCGGATCCGGCACCCGGCTGTTCCCGGCCACCCGGGCGGTGTCCAAGCAGCTCCTGCCCATCTACGACAAGCCCATGGTCTACTATCCGCTCTCGGTGCTCATGCTCGCCGGGCTGCGGGAAGTGCTGGTCATCTCCACCCCCGTCGACCTGCCCATGTACCGCAGCCTGCTCGGGGACGGCTCCCAGTGGGGAATGGCGCTGGAGTACGCGGAGCAGCCCAGCCCGGGCGGCCTGGCCCAGGCGTTCCTGATCGGCGCCCGGTTCGTCGGCGACCAGCCCTCCTGCCTGATCCTGGGCGACAACATCTTCTACGGCCAGGGGTTCACCCCCCTGCTGCAGCGGGCGGCGCGGCTGACCGAGGGGGCCCTGGTGTTCGGCTACCAGGTGAAGGATCCGGAACGGTTCGGCGTGGTGGAGGTGGACCAGGACTTCAAGGCCCTCAGCATCGAGGAGAAGCCCCGCCAGCCCAGGTCCAACTGGGCCGTGACCGGCCTCTACTTCTACGATTCCCAGGTGGTCGGGCTGGCCCGGGAGCTGAAGCCCTCGGCCCGGGGCGAGCTGGAGATCACCGACCTGAACCGGCGCTACCTGGAGGCCGGCCGGCTGAGCGTGGCTCCCCTGGGGCGCGGATTCGCCTGGCTGGACACCGGCACCCATGACAGCCTCCTGGACGCGGGCCTCTTCATCGCCACCCTCCAGAAACGACAAGGCCTGATGGTGGGCTGTCCGGAGGAGATCGCCTTCCGCAACGGCTGGATCGGGCCCGACCAGCTGCTGGCCCAGGCCCGGGCCCTGGGCAAGACCGACTATGGGCTGTACCTCCAGGGGTTGGTCAAATGACCGGGCCGAAGTTCCAGAACCTGCTGGTGACCGGGGGCGCGGGCTTCATCGGCTCCAATTTCATCCGCTACCTGCTGGACCAGAAGGACTTTCACGGCAGGGTCATCAACCTGGACGCCCTGACCTACGCCGGCAACCCGGCCAGCCTCGGGGACGTGGAGGCGGCCCACGGCGGCGGGCGCTACCGGTTCGTGCAGGGCGACATCTGCGACCGCAGCCTGGTGGAGGCCGTGTTCCGGGACTTCCAGGTGGACGGGGTCGCCCATTTCGCCGCCGAGAGCCACGTGGACCGGTCCATCCACGGCCCGGAAGCCTTCATCCGCACCAATGTGCTGGGGACCTTCACGCTCCTGGACTGCGCCCGGGTGGCCTGGGCCGGACGCCAGGACGTCCGGTTCCACCACGTGAGCACCGACGAAGTCTACGGTTCCCTGGGTCCGGGCGGCTATTTCCGGGAGGATACGCCCTACGACCCGCGCAGCCCCTATTCCGCCTCCAAGGCCTCCAGCGACCACCTGGCCCGGGCCTACCACCACACCTACGGGTTTCCGGTCACAGTGACCAACTGCTCCAATAACTACGGTCCCTACCAGTTCCCGGAAAAGCTGATTCCGCTGATGATCCTCAACATCCTGGAAGGCAGGCCCCTGCCGGTCTACGGCGACGGCCGGAACGTCCGGGACTGGGTCTTCGTGGACGACCACAATTCCGCGGTCTGGCTGGTCATGACCCGGGGGGAACCGGGCGAGACGTTCAACATCGGCGGTGAGAACGAATGGCAGAACCTGGACCTGGTGACCACCCTGTGCGAACTCATGGCCGGAGCCCTCGGCCGGGACCCGGATGAGGTGAAGAAACTCATCACCTTCGTCGCCGACCGCCCCGGACATGACCGGCGCTACGCAATCGATTGCAGCAAGTTGAAGAAAACCTTGGGATGGAACCAAACGATGGATTTCCGTGAGGGGCTGGCGAAGACTGTCGCGTGGTACCTGGACAACCCGGACTGGGTCCAGGGGATCCGTACCGGCGAATACACCCGCTGGATGACTGAGCATTATCCGGAGTGAAAGTGAGCGGATTCGGGTCGAAGAGGCCGATCATGAGTTGTTGAAGATAGAATAAATGCGACACCTACATTCAGGGACGGATCACTTAGGGTAGTCAAAATTGCCAGTGACTCAAACATCAGCCAGGAGAGTGACGTGAACAATATTGACCAGTTCTTCAGCAAGGATCCAGTCTCCTTTGCTGAGGCCTATTTCAGCTATCTCAGCCAGGTGATGGCCTCCATCAACCGAGAAGAAATAAAGATGTTTATCGAAACCCTGCTGGATGCACGTGAACGCGGGGTCATGGTGTTCTTCATCGGCAACGGCGGCAGCGCGGCGACCGCCACCCACTTCGCCAACGACCTGGGGATCGGCACCCGCAGCCTGGAACACCCCTTCCGGGTCGTCTCGCTCACGGACAACCTGGCCTCCATAAGTGCCATCGCCAACGATTTCGGCTATGAACACATCTTTGCGCAGCAGGTGCGGGTCCTTGGCAAGAAGGGCGACGTGCTCGTGGCCATTTCGGCTTCCGGCAACTCACCCAATCTCCTGACGGCTTTCGAAGCGGCCAAGGGGATGGGGATCAGGACGGTGGCCTTGACGGCCTTCGATGGCGGGAAGTTGAAGCAGGTCGCGGACCAGGGCATCCACGTTCCGACCGCGCCTAAAGAGTACGGACCCGCCGAAGACGCCCACATGATCCTGGACCACCTGGTCCACGCCTACCTTTGCCGGTTGATCCACCCCTAGAAGGCTCCGGAGGGAACGATGCTGGCGCGGTTGCTCAGAAAGGCGGCCTTCCTGGCTTTCCAGGCGCCGCGCATCCTCAAATACCGGCTGCTGTCGCGCCGGGGAGTCTGCTCCAGGTGGCCGGTCCTGCGTCAACCCATGCTGGTCAACGGCCAAGGAAGCGTCCAGTTCGGCCGGGGCACCGTCGTCGGGGTGATCGATTCACCCGGGTGCTATTCCACGTACGCCTACCTGGATGCCCGCAGGCCCGGGTCCAGGATCAGCATCGGCGAAGACACCGTCATCAACAACGGGGCGACCATCATTGCCAACGAAGGTTTGATTTCGATCGGTCGGCGGTGTTTGATCGGTTTCAGTCTGAATGTCATAAATTGTGATTTTCATGGCCTTGGGGTATCCGAGCGGAACCTGGAGCCGCCTTCCAAGGATGTATCGATCGATGATAACGTTTTCCTGGGTTCCAACGTCACCATCCTTAAAGGCGTTAAAATTGGGGAAAATTCTGTGATCGCTTCAGGTTCCGTGGTTGTCAAGGACATTCCGCCCAATGCCATCGCCGCGGGCAACCCGTGCGTCGTCATCGGAACTGTCAACCGGGTCGATTCATGACGAGGTCCCTGAGATACATCGATATCTCCGGACTGGGGAGTTCGGGCAAGAGCGCTGTGACCGACTACCTGAGGGTGTTCAGGTCTATTTTCGTTCCCTACTCCCAATTCGAATTCGACCTGATCCGGGTCCATGGGGGCCTCATCGAACTCCGCTACAACCTGGTCGAGGATCCTCAACATCCTGGAGGGCAGACCGCTGCCGGTGTACGGGGACGGGAAGAACATCCGGGATTGGATCTACGTCCACGATCACAACGCGGCCGTCTGGACGGTGATGACCCGGGGCGAAGCGGGGGAGACCTTCAACATCGGCGGCGGCAACGAGTGGCGGAACCTGGATCTGGTGCACGCCCTCTGCGAGGCCGCGGCCGCCGCCCTGGACCGGGACCCGGCCGAGGTGAAGAAACTCATCACCTTCGTCGCCGACCGCCCGGGACACGACCACCGCTACGCCATCGACTGCGGCAAGTTGAAGCAGCGCCCCGGCTGGGCTCCGTCCGCGGGGTTCCGGGAGGGGCTGGCGCGCACCGTGGCGTGGTACCTGGCCAACCCGGAATGGATCGCCGGAATCCGCTCGGGCGAGTACACCCGCTGGTTGGCCACCCACTACGGAACGGGGAACCGATGATGACCATGAAGCCAGGGAGCCCCAAGGCAGACGGCGTGCCGTTATGGATGCTGAATGACTGACAGGCCGGAGTCCTCCATCGGTTCCAAGCTTCGGGAGGCCGGGCGCCATTCCGCCATCTACGGCCTCGGCAGCGTCGCCCAGTCGGCGGTCCAGTTCCTCCTGATCCCGCTCCTGACCGGGCTGTTCTCCAAGGACGACTACGGGGCGTACTCCATCATCCTGATGCTGAGCACGGTGGCCAACGCCGTGTTCTTCCTCGGCATGACCTCGGCCATGCCCAGGGCCTACTACGATTACGATGGCGACGAGGACCGCCGTGCGGTTTTCACCACTGCCTTCATGGTGCTCGGGATGGGCGCCGTCCTGCAGATGGTGGTGGGATTCCTGTGCGGACCCTGGATCTCAGCACTGTTCCTGCACACCGGACGCCACGCCGGGGTGGTCGGCTGGGCCTTCCTGAGCGGCGCGATCGGCTTCGTGAACCAGTACCTGTTCAGCTACCTGCGCTTCGCCCGCAAATCGGTGGTGGCCGTGCTGTTCAGCGTCCTCGCCCTGGCCGGCAGCATCGGCTTGAGCGTGCTGCTGCTGAAACTCGCGCCGGGGAACCTGGCGGCCCCTTTCCAGGCCACCGCCCTGACCCAGGCCCTGATCGCCGGGCTGTTCTTCCTGAGATACGGCCGCCAGGCCTTCACCCTCCGGCTGAAGCGGGAGACCGTCGCCTTCCTGCTCCGCTTCGGCACCGGCACCGTCATCGCCAGTTTCGCCGCCATGCTCCTCGACTGGTCCGACCGGATCCTGATCGAGCGTTACGTTTCCCTGGCCGACGTGGGCATCTACAGTGCGGGCTATCGCCTCGGTTCCATCGTCAACGTCCTGATGGTCGTTCCGTTCGGCCAGATCTGGTCGCCCATGATGATGGAATACCGCACTCATTCGAATATAAAAGAATTATTTACTCGAATGCTCTTCTATTTCCTCTTGTTCGGCACCATTGTCATGGTCGGGACCGCCCTTTTCCTGGGCGACATGCTGCACTGGCTGATCCGCTCAGTGCCCCGGAGCGGCCAGGGCATGGTAATGCCTATTATTATCCTTGTGATGTTTGGTTACTTGGTGAACGGAACCGGCAACATTGTTTCTGCTGGACTCTTCTATTCGAGAAAGGTCCATGTATTCATTTATGTTTCCTACTCGGTCGCCGTCCTGAAAATTGCAACGAACCTTTTGGTGATCCCAAGGTTCAAGACCCTCGGCGCGGCCTGGACGACGGCCGGGGCCTACCTCCTGCTCCCCATCCTGACCTATGCGTCCTCGAAGCGCTTTTTCGCGTTTCCCATCGATTGGAAAAGGATCGGCACGTTGGCCATGATCGCCCTCCCTCCCGTGATCTTTGGAGCTTTTTTCTGGTATGGTTTTCATTTGTGGATACCGGTTCGGGTCGGTATTTTCCTGATTGTCTGTATGCTGGTCTACAAGTTCTGTCTGAATGAAGAAGAAAAGCAATACATAATCAGGATGGGAAGGGTCTTGCACCTCCGGAGAACCGTATGAATGCAGTGGAACGTTTATTTACGCCCGATGTCAAGGCTTACGCCAAGGGGTATTTCGCCTACCTGCACCAGGTCCTGGATGGCATCGACCCCGGGGAGATCGAAGGTTTCGTCCGGATCCTCCTCGATGCCCGGGAGCGGGGCGCGGCCGTGTTCTTCATCGGCAACGGCGGCAGCGCGGCGACGGCCTCCCATTTCGCCAACGACCTGGCCATCGGCACCCGCACCTTGGCCAAGCCGTTCCGGGTCCTGAGCCTCACCGACAACCATTCCGTGATGACCGCCATCGCCAATGATTTCGGCTACGAGAAGGTGTTTTCCCAGCAGCTGCAGGTGCTGGGCAAGCCGGGGGACGTGCTGGTGGCCATCTCCGCCTCGGGCAATTCCCCCAACCTTCTGGAGGCGGTCGCCTACGCCAAGAGCGCCGGGATCCGGACCGTGGGCATCACCGCCTTCGACGGGGGCAAGCTCAAGCAGGCCGCCGACTGCGGCATCCACGTGCCGACCGGCCTCCGGGAGTACGGTCCGGCCGAGGACGCCCACATGGTCCTGGACCACCTCATCCACGGCTACCTGACCGCCGCCATCGCCCGGGACTGAGGGCATGTTCAAGCGCCTCGGGATCCGGTTCATCGAGCTGACCAAGCCGCTGGTCAAACGCCTGGCCTATGCCTATGACATCGCTGTCTACCACCATGCCGAGGCGGTGGGCACCCACGCCCTGGAATTCGAGGACCCTGTCCGCGCCAAGGCCTTGATTCCAAAGTCGGTGATCTTCAACACCATGTCGCGCCGGATCAAGGTCGGACGCGACACCGCGTTCGGCGACAGTGTCCTGGTGCTGACGGGCAAGCACTTGAACATCGGCCAGGCCGAAGCGGCCCGGACCGAGCCCCTGCACGTCCCGGAGGAAGGGCGGGACATCGAGATCGGCCGTGGCTGCTTCATCAGTTCGGGGGCCATCATCATCGGTCCGGTGAAGATCGGCGACCATGCCATCGTCGCGGCCGGAGCGGTCGTCACCAAGGACGTGCCGGAGAGAACCATGGTCGCCGGGGTGCCGGCGCGGGTGATCCGGACCTTTTGAAGGCGTGGCCCTGCATGGAAACCAAGGACGGAACCATCATCTACGACAATGTGACGATCGGTCCGGATGCCGTCATCGAGCCTTACGCCATCCTCGGCATCCAGGACCGGTTCCACCCGCCCGGCCAGGTGGTGATCGGCGCCAGGGCCTTCATCGGCAGCCGCTGCACGGTCTACGCCGGGGTCACGGCCGGCGATGACTTCGACCTGAGCGACCAGAGCACGGTGTTCACCGACAACCAGTTCGGCAACCGGGTCCGGATCGGCCCCAAGGCGGTGATCAAGAACGGCTGCCGGGTCGGCAACCAGGTGCGGATCAACGCCCAGGTCTTCATGGAGCGGGTCATTGTCGGCGACAACGTGTTCATCGGCCCCCAGGTGGTCTTCACCGACGACATGCATCCGCCTTGCCCCCGCTACGCCGACTGCGTGCCCAAGACCAGGGTGGAATCCTTCGTATCCATCGGCGCCAACGTGGTTATCGCGCCCGGCGTGACGATCGGGCACCACTGTCAGGTCTACAGCGGCGCCGTGGTGACCCGGGACGTCCCGCCCTGGTCGGTGGTGGCCGGCAGTCCCGCCAGGCTGGTGAAGGATTTCCGCGAACTGACCTGCCGGCCTGGATTTTTTGCACATCCCTTTGTATGGTGGGAAGAACAGCATGAATCGAAACAGGAGGTGGATGCCATGAGCGGCGCACAAAGCCCGGCCCTTCCCTTGCCCCGCAAGCCGATTCTCTCCCCCAGCCTGACCCGCCCCGACTGGACCGTCGCCCAGCCCCGGGATCCGAAGATGCTCTGGCTGGACAAGAACGAGAACCTGGACCCGGAGCTGGCGCGGTTGACCCACCAGGTGGTCAGGGACGCGGTGCCGGATGCCGTCAACCTCTATCCAGACAGCGCCGGCCTCTACCGCAAGCTGGCGGACTGGGTCGGGGTGGAGCCGGGCAACCTGATGCTCACGCCCGGCTCGGACGGCTGCATCCGGGTGGTGTTCGAGACCTTCATCCAGGAAGGGGACGTGGTCGTTCACACCCTTCCCACCTTTGCGATGTATCCAGTGTATTGCCAAATGTACGGTGTGCAGGAGGTGGCCGTCGCCTATGAACGCAAGGACGACGCGCCGCACCTGGCCCTGGATACGCTGCTGCGGACCATCGCCGAGCGGCGTCCGCGCCTGGTCTGCCTGCCCAATCCCGACAGCCCGACCGGCACCGTGTTCTCCCCTGAGGAGATGCGCAGGCTCATCGCCGCCGCTGCCGAGGCCGGCTCCATGATCCTCATCGACGAGGCCTACCATCCCTTCTACGCCAGCTCCGTGGTTCCCCTCACCCGCGAATTCCCGAACCTGGTCGTCGCGCGGACCTTCGCCAAGGCCTGGGGCCTGGCCGGGCTGCGCATCGGCTACGCCGTGGCCGCCAAGGAGGTGGCGGCCTGGATGCACAAGGTGCGGCCGATGTACGAGGTGAACACCCTCTCGGTGGTGGTCATGGAACGGATGCTCGACCACGTGGAGGCCATGGAGGCATCGGTGGCCCGGTTGAACGCCGGGAAGAGCCACTTCCTGGGCGAGATGGAGCAGCTGGGGTTCAGGGTGCTGCGCGGGGAGGGCAACTTCCTGCACGTGGCCTTCGGGCGGCACGCCCCCGCCATCCACCAGGCCTTGAAGGAAATGGTGCTGTACCGCCCGGATTTCCGTGACGCCTGCCTGGCCGGGTACACCCGTTTCTCGGCCACCACGCCCGAATTGTTCCAGCCCGTCATCGACACCATCAAGTCCGTGGCCGCCGCCCAGGGCCAGTAGAAAGGATCCCCATGGATACCCATTCCGTCAATGTGGCCGTCATCGGCTGTGGTCGCGTGTCGGGACATCATTGCCGCTCCATCGCGGCGGTGGACGGAGCCAGGCTCATCGCCGTGTGCGACCTGATCCCGGCCAAGGCCGAGGCGTACGCCAAGGAATTCGGGGTGCCGCCCTACCTGAACTACCACCAGATGCTGCGGGAGCACCCGGAAATCAACACCGTGGCGGTGGTCACCCCCTCGGGCATGCACTACGAGCACGCCACCGAGATCCTTTCCCTGTACCGCAAGAACGTCATCGTCGAGAAACCCACCTTCATGAAGTTGAGCCAGGCCGAGCGCGCTTTCGACCTGGCCAAGGAGGTGGGCGCCAACCTGTTCCCGGTGTTCCAGAACCGCTACAACCATGCGGTGTGCCGGGTGCGGGAGGCGATCCGCTCGGGCGAACTGGGCAAGGTCAGGGTCGTGGCCGTCCGGGTGCGCTGGTGCCGGCCCCAGCGCTACTACAACCTTTCCGAATGGCGCGGCACCTTCGCCATGGACGGCGGGGCGCTGACCAACCAGGGCATCCACCACATCGATCTGCTCCGGAACCTGGGCGGCGAGGTGGCCAGGGTCTGCACGGCGATGCGCACGCTCGGCGCGGAGATCGAGGTGGAGGACACGGGCACGGCGGTCCTGGATTACCGGGACGGCGCCGTGGGCACCCTGGAGATCACCACCGCGGCCCGGCCGGACGATTTCGAAGCCTCCATCTCCCTGGTCTGCGAGAAGGGGCTGGCCCAGATCGGCGGCATCGCGGTGAACGAACTGCAGGTCTTCACCCCCGACCCGGGCGCCTGTCCCGCCTGCAGCGAGGACTTCTCCGGCAACATCTACGGCCACGGCCATGGCGACATGTACAAGGACATCGTCGCCTTCCTGCAGAAGGGCAAGCCCTATCCCGTCACCCGGGAGGATTGCCTGGGCACCCTCGCGCTGCTCCATGCCTTCTACCACTCGGACGAGGCCGGCGGCTGGGTCGAGGTCGCCGCCCGCAACGAGTCGGCCCGGCTCGGACGCCCTGACGAAGCCCTCGCCAACCTCTACCGGACACCCAAACTGCCCTGACAAGGATTCACCGAAGGGAGGTTCTCTTGAAAATCGTCGGTATCGTCCCGGCCCGGATGGCCGCCAGCCGATTCCCTGGCAAGCCTCTCTACCCCATCTGCGGCCGACCCATGGTCGAGCACGTGTTCCGCCGGGCCGCCATGTTCCCCAGGTGGGACGGACTCTTCCTCGCCACCTGCGACAAGGAGATCATGGAGGTCGGGCTGGCGAAGGGTTTTCCTTCGCTCATGACCTCGGACCAGCACACCCGCTGCCTCGACCGGGTGGCGGAGGCCGCCGGCAAGTGCGGCCTGGACCTGGGCCCGGACGATGTGGTGGTGTGCGTCCAGGGCGACGAGCCCATGATGCAGCCGGACATGGTGGACGCCGCCATCCTGCCGCTGGAGCAGGACGCCTCCGTCACCTGCACCGTCCTGGCCATGGAGATCACCGAGGAGTCCATCTGGCGCAACCCGGACACGGTGAAGATCATCCACGACATGAAGGGGGACGTGACCTACACCTCCCGCGCCCCCGTCCCCTATGCCAAGGCCTGGCCGCCCAGGAACTACACGCCCCGGCGGATCTACGGGATCTTCGCGTTCCGCTGGCATTTCCTGCTCACCTTCACCCGCACGCCGCAGTCGCCCCTGGAGATCGCCGAATCCTGCGACAGCAACCGCATCTTCGACAGCGGCTACCGCCAGCGGATCGCGCCCTATCCCTACCGGCCCTCGTTCTCGGTGGATGACCCCAAGGACATCAAGCTGGTGGAAGCCCACATGCAGAAGGATCCTCTGTGGGGGACCTACTGAGATGGCCGCGGGGGCGGTCAGCCCGGTGGGAACCTACCGGTTCCTGGACTTGTCCGGCTTCATCGTGTCCGGCAAGCAGGCCTACTCCGACCTCCTGCGCGAATTCGACGGCTTCCTGGTCCCGGAGGCGGAACGGGAATTCGAACTGATCCGGATCCAGGGCGGCATCCGCGACCTGGAGAACGCCCTGGTGGAAGACTGGTCGCCCATCCGGGCGGACGCCGCCCTGCGCCGGTTCCAGCATCTGGTCGTCCGCGCGGGCGACCGCAGCCGCTTCCTGGCTCCCGGCTCCTGGTTCCGGGCGATCGGCTGGAACTACGACGACTATTTCGGCGGGCGGTTCTTCGACCTGGCCGGGCGCTACCTGGCGGCCCTCAGCCTCGCCACCTGGAAGACCAACTGGTCCCAACCCCGGGTGGACCTGTGCAGCCACCAGCTGTTCTGGCGCAAGCTGGCGAACCTGGCCGGCTTCCGCGGAGCCATGGATTTCCATACCCGGCTGGCGGGTCCGGAAGGATTCCTGGAAGCCACCCGCACCTTCCTGGAAACCCTCCTCGCCACCCGGGCCCAGCCCGACACGCACACCATCGTCACCCACAACGCCTTCGAGCCCTTCAACCCCGCGCGCGCCACCCGCTACTTCACTCACGCCAAGTGCATCATCGTGGACCGCGACCCCCGGGACAGCTTCACGGGCATGGCGCCTCACCGGCACCTGGCCCTGCCGGTGGACCCGTTCATCGCAAGGTTCCGGCTCTACCACCGCCAGGCAGCGCCGAAGCCTGGGGAAGAGGGCCTGGTCCTGCGCGCCCGGTTCGAGGACCTGGTCCTGGATTACCCGGCCGCCGTGGCCCGGGTCCGGGAGTTCCTTGGCGTGGAGCCGGCCGGGTGCACCCGGCCCGGAAGCCATTTCCAGGCGGCGCGCTCGGCGGCCAGGGTCGGGCTCTGGAAGACCCATCCGGACCAGGACGCCATCCGGCGGATCCGCACCGAGCTCGCGGAGTACTGCGACCCGAGGGTGGATTGAGGCGTACCGGTCCCGTGGGGCGGACCGTTTCCCAAGAAAGGCATGAGCATGGCGGTTCCTGAAAAACTCAAGGTCGGCATCGCCGGATACGGGGTGGTGGGCAAACGGCGGCACCACTTCCTGGACCGCAACTCCGAGTTCCGGACCGTGGCGGTCTGCGACCGGGTGTACCGGTCGGAAGGGGTGCGGGAGGACGGCCTGCGCTACTACCCCCACTATTCCAGGCTCCTGCAGGAAGACCTGGACGTGCTCTTCGTCTGCGTCCCCAACTATCTTGCGCCCGAGATCACCATCGCCGGGCTGGAGAGGGGCCTTCACGTCTTCTGCGAGAAGCCGCCCGGACGGAGCATGCAGGACGTCTGCGACGTGATCCGGTGCGAGCGCCGGCACCCGGGGCTGAAGCTCAAGTACGGATTCAACCACCGCTATCATGATTCCGTGAGCGATGCCCTGCGCCTGATCCAGGGCGGCGAACTGGGCGAGGTGCTCAACCTGCGGGGCGTCTACGGCAAGTCCAAGATCATTTCCTTCCAGTCCGACTGGCGGACCCGCTTCGTCGAAGCCGGGGGAGGGATCCTGCTGGACCAGGGCATCCACATGGTGGACCTCATGCGCCTGTTCGCGGGCGAGTTCACCGAAGTCAAGAGCTTCGTTTCCAATAGCTTCTGGAAGCACGACGTGGAAGACAATGCCTATGCCCTCATGCGCACCCCCGGCGGGGTCGTGGCCATGCTCCACTCCTCCGCCACCCAGTGGCGGCACTGCTTCGAGCTGGAGATCGCGCTGACCCGGGGCGCCCTGACCTTGTCCGGCATCTTGTCCGGTTCGAAGAGTTATGGCGCAGAGACGATGAGCGTGGCCTGGGCCACCGAGGACGACGGGGGCGATCCCAAGGAGGTGCGGACCCGGTACAATGAGGACCATTCCTGGTCGGACGAGATCCTGGAGTTCGGCAACGCTATCCGCCATGGCGGCCCCATCCTCCACGGCTCGTCCCGGGATGCCCTCATGACCATGCGCCAGGTGTTCCAGATCTACTGCGCCGATCCGGGGTGGAGCACGCCCCTGGGGCTGGATTGCCGCGTTCCGGAGGATATCGAGCATGGCCTGGGCTGACTTGGCGCCGGCGCGGACCGGGGGGTGGTGAATGGGCGTGCCGCCGTTCGACATGAATGCGGTCAACGGGCCGTACCGGGAGCGCCTCATCGAGGCCTTCAAGCGGGTCCTGGACTCGGGATGGCTGATCCTGGGACAGGAGGTCGCCGCCTTCGAGCAGGAGTTCGCGGAGTATTGCGGCGTGGCGCACTGCGTCGGGGTGAGCAACTGCCTGGACGCCCTGTGCCTGATCCTGCGGGCCTACGGCATCGGCTCCGGCGACGAGGTGATCGTGCCCGCCAACACCTACATCGCGACCTGGCTGGCGGTGACCTACGCCGGCGCACGCCCGGTGCCGGTGGAGCCCGACCCGGCCACCTTCAATCTCGATCCGGGCAGGGTGGAAGCGGCCATCACGCCCCGCACCCGGGCGATCCTCGCCGTGCACCTCTACGGCCAGCCGGCGGACATGGACCCGCTCGCAGCGCTGGGCCGCAAGCACGGCCTGAAGGTCCTGGAGGACGCGGCCCAGGCGCAGGGCGGCCTCCTGGGCGGGCGCAGGGTAGGCGCCCTGGGCGACGCGGCCGGATTCAGCTTCTACCCGGGCAAGAACATCGGGGCCCTGGGCGACGCGGGCGCCGTCACCACCCAGGATCCGGCCCTGGCCGAACGCCTGCGGATCCTGCGCAACTATGGATCGCGCACCAAGTACCACAACGAAGTCCAAGGCTACAACTGCCGCCTGGATGAGCTGCAGGCGGCCATGCTCAGGGCGAAGCTGCCGTCCCTGGACGCCGACAACCGGCTCCGGGCCCAGGTGGCGCAGCGCTACCTGGATGGCCTGGCAGGCCTGCGGGGCCTGGAACTGCCCCGGGTGCTGCCCGGCGCCCAGGCGGTCTGGCACCAGTTCGTGGTCCGCCATCCCCGGCGCGATGCGCTCCGGGAACGACTGGCCCGGAGCGGGGTGGAGACGATCATCCACTACCCCATCCCCCCGCACCTGCAGCCGGCCTACGCCGAACTGGGCCTGGGACCCGGATCCTTCCCCGTCACCGAGCGGATCCACCAGGAGGTGGTGAGCCTGCCCATGTGGCCGGGGATGGAGGAAGCCCAGATCCGCGAGGTGATCGCGGCGGTGTCCGCCGCCTGCGCCGCGCTTCCGGATTGATCCGGCGGTTGGATGACCTGGCTCGGAACCGTTCGAAGCCTTTGTATTCCCCTATGGTCAGGCCGGCTAAGAGGGGATCCTGAGTCCACAATTCCCTTGGTCGAGCTCTGGCGGTAAGGGATAATTGAAGTGGATTTTTAACAAATTGAACACCCATTCCGGGAGAGTTGTCCATGCCATCCGGCCAAAAAATATTGATAGGGCCTTCCTCTTTTGCCGAAAAAGACAAGCGTCCCCTTGAAACCCTCGCTTCGGCCGGGTTCCAGGTCGTCGACAATCCTTTCAAACGCAAGCTCGCCAAGGCAGAGTTGCTGGACCTGCTGCAGAAGGACGTGGTCGGCTTGATCGCCGGCCTTGAGCCCCTCGATCGGGAGGTTCTGACCCGGTCCTCCCTGAAGGTCATTTCCAGGGTGGGTTCAGGGATGTCCAATGTGGACCAGGCCGCGGCCCGGGAATTGGGCATCGCGGTGCGTTCCACTCCCGACGGCCCCACCGAATCGGTGGCTGAACTGACCCTGGGCATGATGCTCTGCGTGCTCCGGATGGTCCCCCAGATGGACGGCCCCCTGCACCAGGGCGCCTGGGTCAAGAAGACCGGGTCCGAACTGGCCGGCAAGACGGTGGCGATCGTCGGTTTCGGGCGGATCGGCCGGCGTCTGGCGGAATTGCTGACGCCCTTCCGTACGGTCACCCTGGTGGTGGATCCCTTCCTGTCGGGTCCGCTTCCCCCCGGCTGCCAGCTGGTGACCTTGGACGATGCCTTGGGCCGGGCGGACCTGATCTCCCTCCACGCCAGCGGGGATGCCTGCCTCGTGGGGCCCGAACAGTTCGCGCAGATGAAGCCGGGTGTCTTCCTGTTCAACGCGGCGCGCGGGGGAGTCGTCGCGGAGGATGAACTTCTCAAGCACCTGCAAACCGGGAAGGTGGCGGGAGCTTGGCTGGACGCCTTCTCGACGGAACCCTACGCGGGTCCCTTGAGGGATTGCCCCAACGTCATCCTGACGCCCCACGTGGGTTCCTATACCGCCGAGTGCCGGTCCGGCATGGAGGCAGAAGCCGTGCGGAACCTGCTCACCGTGCTGGGCCCACACTGAAGGAGGGGAGGCGGTGTCCAGTACCTACGATTTCACGGGCAAGACCGTCCTGGTGACCGGGGGGACCCGGGGCATCGGCGCGGCCCTGGTCCGCGCCTTCCACCGGGCAGGAGCCGGGGTCATCCTCACCGGCACCAGCGCCGAAGGGATCCGGCGCGCCCAGGAGTCCCACCGCGCCGAGGGGATGAGGGGCATCGAATGCTGGCCGGCCGACTTCGGCGATCCCGGTTCCCTGGACGCCTTCCTGGACCGGGCCGCGGGCCTGCCTTCGCTGGACGCCTGCGTCAACAATGCCGGGATCAACCGCAACAACCCCCTCCCGCAGATCCAGCGCGCGGACCTGGACCGGATCCTGCAAGTCAACCTGCGGGCGCCCATGCTCATCTGCCAGGCCCTGGGCCCGGTCATGGCGCGCAACCCGGGCGGCGGCAGGATCGTGAACATCTGTTCCATCTGGAGCCTGATCGCCAAGCACGGCCGGAGCGTCTACGGCACCACCAAGGCCGGCCTGGCCAGCTTCACCCGGCACATCGCCGTGGACCTGGCTCCCCACGGGATCCTGGTCAATTCCCTCTCGCCGGGCTTCACCCTGACCGAGCTGACCGAGTCCATGCTGACCCCGGAGGAGATCGCCGCCCTGGCGGCCCAGGTGCCCCTGGGGCGGATCGCCGACCCCATGGAGATGGCCCAGGCGGTCTTGTTCCTGTGCAGCGACCTGAACACGTTCATCACCGGGCAGAACATCGTCGTGGATGGAGGTTTCACCATTGTCTGAGGGGTTTTCGGTCCAATCCATCTTCCGCACCTACTCGGTGGCGTTCGACCGGGATTTCCCGGCCGCCCTGCGCGGAGCCCTCCGGGACGGGGACGTCGTCCTGGTGGACCGCCAGGTGCGCGACCTGTTCCCCGGCGCCCTGGAGGGCCTTCCGGGCACCGTCCGGGTCCTGGCCCTGGACGCCACGGAAGAACAGAAGAGCTACGAGAACCTGGTCTGGATCCTGGAAGATCTCATCGAGCAGGGGTTCCGGAAGAACCACCGGCTGGTGGCCATCGGCGGGGGCATCGTCCAGGACGCGACCGCCTTCATCGCCTCCATCCTGTACCGGGGCGTGGACTGGCTGTTCTTCCCGACCACCCTGCTGGCCCAGTGCGACAGCTGCATCGGCTCCAAGACGTCCATCAACTTCCGGGCCTACAAGAACCAGGTCGGCAACTTCTATCCCCCCGCCGAGATCCACATCTGCGAAGCCTTCCTGGACACCCTGCCCGAGCTGGCCATCCGCTCCGGCATCGGCGAGATGGCCCACTACTTCCTGGTTTCCGGGGAGGCCGACTACCGGCTGTTCGGCGCCGCCCTCGACCGGTGCCGCGCCGACCGGGACGAGATGCGCAGGCTGATCCGCCGGAGCCTGGAGATCAAGAAGTCCTACATCGAGCGGGACGAGTTCGACCGGGGGCCCAGGCAGGTCTTCAACTACGGCCACTCCTTCGGCCACGCCCTGGAAAGCGTCACCCACTACGCCATCCCCCACGGGGTGGCGGTCAGCTTCGGCATGGACATCGCCAATTTCATCTCGTCCAGGCTGGGCCTGATCCCGTCCAGCCTGCGGGACGAGATCCGGGGCCTGCTGGCCCGGATCTGGGCCGGCAGCAGCGTGGATGGGGTCGACGTGCGGGCCTTCGAACAGGCCCTGGGCAAGGACAAGAAAAACGTCGGCAACGAACTCCGGGTCATCCTCACCCGGGGGCTCGGCGCCATGTTCAAGAGCCCGCTGGCGCTGGACGCGAAGGTCTCAGGATGGCTGGACGAATGGTTCCGTGACTGGAGGAAGCCGTGATCGCAGCAGAACTCGCCCATTGGCGGCGGTACTTCAGTGGCCCGGTATGGGAGCGGGCCTTCACCCACATCCTCGTCCTGGGGCCGGACGCTGAAGAGGGCTACACCGATCTCATGGGGAAGGATCTGTTCGCCCGGGTGATGAGTTATGAAACCGTCGAGCCGGCCGGCTCCAAGCTGGAGGCGCACCGCAAGTACGTCGACATCCAGTGCCCGCTGGCGGGAGGGGAACGGATCGAGTGGTTCCCGATCAAGGACCTGTCGGCGCTTGGCGACTACAACCCGGACAAGGACGTCATCCACTTCCGGCGCCCGGACCGGGCTCCGCTGTCGGTCAGCCTCGAGCCCGGCCTGTTCGCGGTGTTCTTCCCCGAGGACGGGCACATGCCGAAGCTGATCGTGGCCGAGCCCCGGCGCATGAAGAAGGTGGTGGTCAAGGTGAGCCTGGATCTCCTCGAATAGAGGAGGTTGGATCCGGGCATTTTCCGCGGTCCCAGGCCCATCCGCCGGAGTACAATTTGACGGTGCCGACCCGGGGTTCTGCCCTTCGAGGAGGAGCCATTGCACGAGCCCCAGAAAAGGGAAAGGCAGTCTTGCCAGACGCCGGAACCGGTGCCGGTGGAGGGTCCCGCCGCGCCGTCCTGGTTCCAGCATCCCCAGGCGCTGGTCGAATCCGGCCAGATCGGGGCGGGAACCCGGATCTGGGCCTTCGCCCACGTCCTCCCCGGCGCGCGGATCGGACAGGACTGCAACATCTGCGACCATGTCTTCGTCGAGAACGAGGTGACCGTCGGGGACCGGGTGACGGTGAAATGCGGCGTGCAGCTCTGGGACGGCATCACCCTGGAGGATGGGGTGTTCGTGGGCCCCAACGCCACCTTCACCAACGATCCTTTCCCCCGGAGCAAGGTCTACCCGGAACGGTTCTCCCCAACCCTGGTGCGCCAGGGGGCCTCCATCGGCGCCAACGCCACCATCCTGCCCGGCCTGGAGATCGGCCGGAACGCCCTGGTGGCGGCCGGAGCCGTGGTCACCCGGGAGGTCCCGGCCCACGCCGTCGTGGCCGGCAACCCGGCGCAGGTGATCGGCTTCGTCGGCCAGGAACACCGTCGCCTGGAGCCGCGGACCTTCGCCCCGGGCTTCACCGGAGAGTCCGGCGTGGGCGGCACCCGCTTCATCCCCCTGCCGCTCGTCCAGGAATCCCGCGGCAGCCTTTGCTTCGGCCAGTTCGACCAACATCTGCCGTTCCAGCCCAAGCGCTATTTCCTGATCCGCCAGGTGCCCGGGGACGCGTGCCGGGGCGGGCATGCGCACCTGGTCTGCGAGCAGTTCCTGGTGTGCGCGGCGGGCAGCTGCCGGCTGGTGCTGGATGACGGCCGTGACCGCGAGGAGGTGCTGCTGGACGGGCCGACCATCGGGGTGCACATCCCTCCCCGGGTGTGGGCCTGGCAGTACCGGTACAGTCCCGACGCCGTGCTGCTGGTCCTGGCTTCCGAACCCTATGACCCCCAGGACTATGTGCGTGAATACGAAGAATTTATAAAAATCCAGGACCGGTGCCCTGGGGAGGCGGGATGAATCCCAACCGGCATCGTCCCGCTCTGGAGCGTTTTCTCGTTCCTGATGATAGGCTGAGACAGTAATGATCCAGGCAAAAACGGACTCCCCTTCCCGAAGGTCCTGGTTCGGCGGGCTGCTCGGCCCGGTGAAGCTGGGATGCTTTGCCGCCTTCCTCGTGGCCCTCGCGGCCATTGCCGTCCCCAACTACTACCGGTCCACGGCCCAGATCCTGCCGGTGGAAACCCGCTCCATGGGAGGGGGAGGGGCAGGCGGGCTCGGGAACCTGGCCACGGCCGCCGCCGCCATGGGGCTCGGGATACCGAGCATGGACAGCGCCGACGCCAACTTCGTGGACATCGTGAAAAGCCGGCGGGTGCGCGAAAAGATCCTGGACACGCGGTTCAAGTTCAAGACCCGCTCCTGGATGTTCGGCGCACCGGTCGAGCATGACGAAACCCTGGCCGAATTCTTCCATGCCAGGAACCCGGATGCGGGGGTCGCCAGGGTGGGCGCCCTCATGACCACGGCCCGGGACCTTAAATCACGGATGATGACCGTTGCGGCGGAAACAACGTCCCCTGAACTGTCCCAGGCCATCGTGCGGGCAAGCCTGGAACAGCTCGAGGCCTTCCTCCAGGAGAAGGGCCGCACCCGCGGGGGGGCCAAGGCCCTGTTCGCGGAAGCCCGGTTGGCCGATGCCCGCAAGGAACTGGCGGGGGCCGAGGTCGAATTCGGTAATTTCGTAACCAGGAACAGGGGCTACTCCACGAGCATGGATCCGGTGGTGCGCCTGGAAGGACTGAGGCTGGAGGCGGAGTTCAGGCTTCGTCAGCAATTAGTCATGACTTTGGCGGTGAACCATGAGCAGGCGCTCATGGAAGAGAAAAACGATATTCCGCTATTGAACGTTCTCGACCCCCCCGACCTCCCCGTCACGAAAAGCCGACCCTCCCGGCTCGCCTGGGTGATCATGGCCTTCTTGTTCGTGACGATCGGGGCATGGTTCTATGTCAATCGGACCTGGCTGAAGGAGCGTTTCATTGAGGAGGATCCCGGACCGTCCGGACCCCCTTCGTGACGGCAGGGGAGCCACGGGCCCCTTTCCTCCCAGGGCTGACGGCGGCTCGTCGCGAAGCAGGTAGAGGACGCTGGCGAACAGGATGTTGGGAATGCTCCCGAGCAGGATGGGATTGCCGATGGAGGGGAACAGGTAGCACATGGCCCCGAGCGCCAGCGAGGAATAAGCGAGGGCCGCGCGGCGGTACAGGTTCCCCAGGATCCGGAAGAGGATCCAGGCATAGGCGTAGAGGAGCAGCAGGGCGAAAATGCCGAATTTATGGAATATGTTGACATATGAGACTTCGAAGCCGTATCCCAGCTCGTCCCGGGAATAGCCGCCCGGAAGCGTCGCTCCCAGGCCTTTTCCCAGGGGGGTCAAGTCCTGGACAAGTTCGGCGGTCTGCTCGTACCGGGTGACATTCGAGACATCTTCGGTGGAGAAGGTGTTCGCCGCCAAGGTGCTCAGACCCACGGCGCCCCCGAGGCCCGCGACCGAGCCGACCAGCAGGACCGCGGCGAGCAGGCCTGGACTGAGCTTCCGTCGAACCAGGGTCCGCCCGGTGAGCGCCAAGGGCAGGGCGACCAGGAGAAACAGGAAGGCGAGCAGGTAGCCTTTGGAAAAGCTGGCGAGGACCGGAAGGCTGGCGAGGGCGAAGACCAGCATCCTCGTCATGCGCGTGCGTGGGATCAGCCAGCTCTGGTCCAGGAATTCGGCCGGCCAGGCCTTTCGGGGCACCAGCAGCGTGGTCAGCATGACGGAGATCAGGATGAAGACCAGGATCACTCCGCCGAAGTAGAAGAGGCGTTCGGTGGCTACGTTGGAAAGGAAGAAGGACAGCCCCAGCTTGCTGACCCCCGCCGCGACGCCGGCAAAAGCCGTCACCAGGTTGACCCAGGATGCCAGGAGGAGGGTGGTGAATACCCAGTCCTTGGGAATGTCCAGAATGATGTAAATGTAGTAGAGAGAAAACAGGATCATACCCGCGAAGTTCCGGAAAACCCCTTCGGGGGGATTATGGTTCAGGAAGCCCAGGATGAAGCCGTACAACCAAAGCAATAGCAAAAATAGGGGCAACAGGTCGTGCTTCTGGAGCCTGAGCCGGGGAAGGCGCCCGAGAAGGACGTACCGGCCGGCCAGGACCAGCAGGAGCAGCCCATAGAAAACGTAGTTCAAGTCCCCCGTGAAGCTGGAGGTTGTGAACGCGAGAATGATGAAGACGATCAAAAGGGTGAAGTATTTAATGCTGAAATACTGACCCGAAACGAGCCTGGACAGGAACGGCTGGGTGCCATGGCGGACAGTCGACGGCATCGGGTCCATCCAGGAAGAAGGTCGGGTCAACCCGAGATCAGGACGCGTCTGGTCTTGATCCGGTGGATCCAGTTCCAGACCGCGGCCGGGAAACAGGCGATCAAGTACAGCACGAAATAAGTGAAGGTCAAAGTCCGGAGCTTCTTCAGCTCGGTCCGGGCCTCGGCCATCCGTCCCTGGGCGGCCAGGAACCGGGCCTGGTAGTAGCCGGCCCGGGCGTAAGCCAGGGCGAAAGCCGAGGGGAACCGCTCCCGGATGCCCGGATGGTCGCGGCAGATCAGGTCCAGGGTGTAGCGGCGCTCGGAGGCCCAGCGGGAAACGGACTTGGCGGTGAGGGCCCCGGAATGGATGCGGTACTTGGCCAGGGGCTCGGACAGCACGAGGATGGGGTGCTCCACGGCCAGTTGCATGAACAAACAGTATTCTTCCGACGCGAACACGTTCGGGTCGAAGGTGAGGTTGGCGGCCTCCAGGGCGGATCTCCTCAGGATGGCCGTGGGGACATTGATGTCGAACTGGATCAGGAGCTGCTCCAGCAGGAAACCGCTCCGGTAGGAGGGACGGTATTCCCCGATCGGGTTGCCGTCCTGGTCGATCTCCTGGACGCCGGCGTAGCCGAGCGCATAGTCGCCCGCGGCCATGGCCTGGACCTGGCGGGCAAGTTTCTCGGGCAGCCATAGGTCGTCGCAGTCCAGGAAGCAGAGGTACTCTCCCCGCGCCTGCCGGATCGCCAGGTTGCGGGCCGCCCCGAGGGGAACGTTCTCCTCGCCCCGGAAATACTTCAAACGCAGGTCATAACCCTGGGCGATGGCCGGGCTGGCGTCGGTGGAGGCGTTGTCCCAGAGGATGATTTCCCAATTCCGGTAGGTCTGGGCGTACACGGAAGCGATCGCCTCCGGAAGATAAGGCATCCCGTTGTAGCAGTTGATGACAACGCTGACGAGCGGCTGGGGGCCCGGCTCCGGTGCCGCGGGGTCGGTCCTACCATTCATAATGGAATCCCACTTCATCCAGGCCCCGGGACTCGGATTCGGACGGATCGTGCGGGAGGTTGGAGCAGTTGGCCAGCAGCGCGGGCTGCGGGCCCAGCGCCTGGAAGCCGTACCAGAGCATGGGGGGCAGGATGACCAGGTGGTAGTGGTCCGGCCGGCCCAGCTGGATCTCGGCGATCCGGCCACGGGTGGGCGACCGGGGCCGATCGTCGAAGATGACCAGCTTGATATGGCCGCACGGCACGGCGAACCTCTGGGTCATCCGCTGGTGCCGTTTCCAGGCCTTGACGGTCCCGGGGTTGACCTCGGAGAAGTAGATCTCCCCGAAGCGGTCGAAGCCCGGGAAGTCGCAGCGCAGCATGTGCAGCACCGCGCCGCGTTCGTCGCCGATGCAGGTGAGGGGCACCACCTGGACATCCTGGATGGGGGTGGAGGGTTCCGTCATGGCTGGCTCCAGGGCAGCCCCTTGGCCCGCGCCTGGTCGCAGTAGACGCGGATCTGGTCGCGGGAGAAGGCCTGCATGTCCGTGCCGGAGCCCGAATAGTACTCCTTGTACCACAAGCTGGTCAGGCGCACGGTTTCATCGAAGGAGAGGGTGGCGCCCCAGCGGAGGTCGGCCAGCGCCTTGTCGCAGCACAATTTCAGCAGGGTGGCTTCAGGCCGGTTGGCCTGGCCGGCGGAATCCACGGTGCAGCCGGCCCGGTCCCAATGCCGGGAGAACCTGGCGATGAGTTCGAGCACCGGCTGGTTGACGCTCGCATCCGGGCCGAAATTGTAGGAACTGAGGTTCGGCACGGCGTTTCCGGACCAGAGTTCGCTGGCCAGCAGGAGATAGCCGCTCAGGGGTTCCAGGACGTGCTGCCAGGGGCGGGTTGCTCCCGGGCTGCGGATGACCACGGGGTCGCCCTGGGACCAGGCCCGGACGCAGTCCGGCACGATGCGGTCCCGGGCCCAGTCGCCGCCGCCGATGACGTTCCCGGCGCGGGCGGTGGCCACCCGGGCCATTCCGGGCTGGGCAAAGAAGGAGTGGAAGTAGGAGTAGGCGATGAGCTCGGCGCCGCCCTTGGATCCGCTGTAGGGATCCTCCCCGCCCAGGAGGTCGCATTCCCGGTAGCCCCAGGTCCATTCCACGTTCCGGTAGCACTTGTCGCTGGTGATGATCACGGCCGCGCGGGTGCCGGGGACGGTGCGCAGGCATTCCAGGACGTGCAGGGTGCCCATCAGGTTGGTGCTGAAGGTGTGCACCGGGTCCTGGTAGGCCGAGCGCACCAGGGCCTGGGCGGCCAGGTGGAACACGATCTCGGGCTGGAAGTCCAGGAAGGCCTTGCGCAGGCTTGCCAGATCCCGCACGTCGCCGTGGTAGTGCCGGATGCGGGATTCCAGCCCGCACACCTCGAACATGGACGGAGAACTGGGCGGGTCGAGGGCGTAGCCGGCCACGTCCGCCCCCAGTTCACGCAGCCAGGTGCCCAGCCAGGATCCTTTGAACCCGGTGTGCCCGGTGACCAGCACCCGTTTGCCTGCATAGACGTTCCCGAACATCAGTGCTTCCCCCAGGTCTTCCAGGGCGCCTTGCCCGACTTCCATTGATCGTTCAGGAAATCCCGGTCGCGGATGGTGTCCATGGGTTGCCAGAACCCTTCATGCTTGAAGGCCATCAGCTGCCGGTCCCGGCACAGGCCTTCCAGGGGCTCCCGTTCCAGGATCGTGGTGTCGTCAGCCAGGTAGTCGAACACCTCCGGCTCGAAAACAAAGAACCCGCCATTGATCCAGCCCTCGCCGGTCTGGGGTTTCTCCATGAATTCGAGCACCATGTCCCCCTCGAAAACCATGGCTCCGAACCGGGCTGGCGGACGGACGGCAGTGACCGTGGCGAGCCTGCCGTGCCGGCGATGGAATTTGACCAGTTCCCCCACGTCCACGTTCCCGACCCCATCCCCGTAGGTCAGCATGAACGTTCCGCCCTGGCGGAGGATGGCTTCGAGCCGCTTCAGGCGTCCGCCGGTCATGGTGCTGTCGCCGGTGTCCACCAGGCTGACGTTGAGATCCTCGACCACCGGAAGGATGTAATCCACTTTGCCGGTCCGGGTGCTTACGGTCACATCGCTGTTGAGCAAGTGATAACTTATGAAATATTCCTTGATCGCTTCACCTTTGTAACCGCAGGCCACAATGAAGTCGTTGAACCCATGGGATGCATAGATTTTCATGACATGCAGGAGGATGGGCATGCCGCCGATCTCCACCATGGGCTTGGGCTTCACCTGGGTTTCTTCGCTGAGGCGGGAGCCGAGCCCGCCGGCGAGAATGACGGTTTTCATGCCTGGTTGCCTCCAAGAAAGTGGGAGATGGCGCTGCAGACGGTATCGACATCCTGGTCGGACAAGCCTGGGTGGAGGGGCAGGGAGAGCAGCTCCTGGCCGGCCTTCTCGGTGACGGGCAGGGAGACCCGGCCGCCCCCGAACAGGGAGAGCAGGTGGTTGGGTTTGTAGTGGATGCCGGTCTGGATGCCCAGGGTCTCCAGGTGGGCGGACAGGTCGTTCCGGCGGCCTTCCAGCACGCGGATGGGCTGCAGGTGGGGGACCACCGAGCCCAGGTCGGTCGCCAGGAGGTCCAGTCCCGGCACGCCCTGGAGCCGGGCGCGGTAGCGCCGGGCAAGGGCCACGCGCCGGGGGGCGAACTCGGCGTCCAGCCTGCGGAGCTGGGCCCGGCCGATGGCGGCGGACAAGTTGCTCATGTGGTACCGGTAGCCCTGGCGGGTCACGTCGAAATCCCAGCTCCTCTGTCCGCTGAAGCGCTTTTCGGTGTCGTTGTTGACCCCCAGCAGCCTGGCGTCCCTGACCTGGGCCAGGATCCGCGGGTCCCGGCCGACCACGGCGCCGCCTTCGCCGCAGGTGATGTTCTTGATCCCATCGAAACTGAAGCAGGCGGTATCGCCGAAACTGCCGATCTTCCTGTCCCGGAAGGTGCAGCCGAAGGCGTGGGCCGCATCCTCGATCACCCGGAGCCCATGGCGCTCCGCGAACCGGTAGACGGCGTCCAGGTCGCCGGGAAACGAGGCGTAGTGGACCGGCATGATGGCCTTGCACCGGGGCGTCAGGCGGCGGGCGGCATCTTCCAGGTCGAGAGTGATGGTTTCCGGGCGGACTTCGCAGGGCACCGGGACGGCGCCGGCGGCGGCGATGGCCTGGAAGCTGGCCACGAAGGTGAGGGATTGCACCAGGACTTCGTCGCCGGGCGCCACCGCGGCCTGGGCGGCCAGGTGCAGGGCCGCCGTCCCGGAATTGACGCAGGCGACCTGTTCCGGGGCGACCCCCAGGTAGCCGGCGATTTCCGACTCGAAGGCCTGGACTTCCTTCCCCATGCCGAGGTAGCCATCCTCGAGCAGCACCCTCCGGAGGTTTTCCGCTTCCTGCTCGCCTACGATGGAACGGGCCAACCGCATCACCTGCACACTCACCCCTCTTTCACCCGATGGCATCGAGTAGCTGAGACGCATCAACCCAACCTGATCCAATATGGTAGCAGGGCAGCAGGATGCTATCCTCATTGCAGATCAAGGTGGACAGCGTCGATTCAAGGACTTGACTTCGCGAATATTTAGATTGGCCTGGGTATGTTCAAAGGTAAAACGCTACTCGTCACCGGCGGCACCGGATATCAACGCAATCGCTGCGTCTGGTTCCGCTCCTGAACCCGGCCATGGGCAAGGAATCGCTGACTTTCTTCTTCCCGTTCCGGAACCCCAGTGGGGTTTCGAACCTGTTTGCCCGGTTGGCAAATCATTTGGCCTCCGATCCGGACTTGCGGGTCCAGGTCATCGATTATGAGAATGGCCAAATGGCCCAGGAGGTGGCGGCCAACCCCAAAGTCACCCGGATCGCCTTCGAGGATGGGGTGCCCATCCGCATCCCGGACGACTCCATCCTGGTACTGCAGTCCACCCTGCCAAGCAAGATGCGGCCGGAACTGTGCCCCGACCCCAGTACCCGGATGATCTTCTGGCATGTGCTCTACTACAATCTGGTCCAAGTCATCCTGCCGTTCCCGGGGCTTCGCAACCTGCAATTCAGGTTTCCGGGTTTATCCAAGAAATTAATGAACTTGCGGCCGGGACTGAAAGGCGCCCTGTCCGGTTTCGCGAGCCTCATCAACGCTTCCGGCGCGCTCGTCATCCAGGACCGGTCCACCCTGGAACAGACCGAGCAGGCGCTGGACTGCACGCTCCCTGAACCCACCATCATTCCCCTGCCTCTGGTCATGCCGCCGCATCGGCTGCGGACCTCGGGGCTGGGGGAAGGGCCCTTGCGGGTGGCCTGGGTCGGGCGCCTCTATGACTTCAAGGTGCATATCCTGGCGTACGCGCTGCAGCGCCTTTCGGCCTACGCGAGGACCGCGGAGCGGGCCATGGTCTTCCACCTGGTGGGCGATGGTCCGGAACAGGCGTCGATCCGCAGGCTGGACCTCCAGCATGACCTGTTCCGGCTGGACCTGGTGGGCCCGGTCCCTGGATCCGAGTTGTCCCAGTATCTTCTGGACCATGCCGACCTGGTGCTCGCCATGGGCACCTCCGCCCTGGAAGGCGGCAAGCTGGGGATACCCACCATCCTGCTCGATTTCTCCCTCGCTCCCGTCCGCGGCGACTACCGGTTCCGGTGGTTGTTCGAAGCCAAGGGCGGCGATGTCGGGCACGAGATCGGTCCGGGCGATCTCGCTCCGGGCGAAGACTCCCTCGGCAAGGCCCTGGGGAACCTGGAGGCGGACTTCGAGGGCCTGTCCCGGGCGTGCTACCGGCATTGCCTGGAAAACCATGAGATATCGGTCATCGCCGACCGGTTCAAAGCGTTCCTGGGGACGTCCCGCTTCCGCTACCAGGACATTCCCCCCGCTCTGCTCCGGCGGTCCCTGCCGCGGCGGATCTACTATTTCTTTAAATTCGGCCGGAACCAGAAGGGGAAGTAAGGCGGGCGCATGCGGATCCTTTTCCTGACCCAGTGGTTCAATCCGGAGCCCCAGTTCAAGGGGCTCGCGTTCGCCAAGGAACTCCAGCGCATGGGGCACCAGGTGGAGGTCCTGACCGGCTTTCCCAACTACCCCTTCGGGAAACTTTACCCCGGATACAAGCTCCGGCTGGTGCAGCGCGAGGTGATGGAAGGCGTGCCGGTCATCCGGGTGGCGCTGTACCCCGACCACAGCCAATCCGCGTTCAAGCGCATCCTCAACTACGCCAGCTTCGCGTTGTCCGCTTCGGTGCTGGGTCCGTTCCTGGTCGCCCCGGCCGACGTGATGTACGTGCTGCATCCCCCGGCGACGGTCGGCTTGCCGGCCATCATCCTCGGCCTGTTCCGGCGCATTCCCTTCGTCTACGACATCCAGGACCTGTGGCCCGACACCCTGGCGGCTACCGGCATGGTCCGGCGGGGATGGATGCTGAAGCTGGCCGGGGCCTGGTGCCGGATGGTCTACCGGAGGGCGGGCCGGATCGTGGTGCTCTCGCCTGGGTTGAAACAGCTGCTCAGCGAACGGAAAGTGCCCCCGGCGCGCATCGAGGTGATCCCCAACTGGTGCGACGAGGAGCCCCTGCTGAAGGGGAAGGAGGACCTGGAGCCGGAGGAGCGGTCCCTGCTGGAGGGGCGCTTCAACGTGGTCTTCGCGGGGAACATGGGCAAGGTCCAGGGGCTGGAGACCATCCTGGGGGCGGCCGGGCTGGTCCGGCACCGGCACCCGCAGGTCCAGTTTGTGCTGGTGGGCCGGGGAGTCGAGGTGGACCAGCTGAAGGCGCAGGTCCATTCCGAAGGGCTGGACAATGTGCTCTTCCTCCCGCGCCGGCCCATCGGTGAAATGGGTCCGGTCCTGCGGGCTGCGGATGGCCTGCTCGTCCATCTCAAGAAGGACCCCCTGTTCGAGATCACCATCCCATCGAAGATCCAGGCCTATCTGGCCGTGGGCAGGCCCATCCTGGTGGGCGTCCACGGAGATGCCAGGGCCATGGTGGAGGAGGCCCGGGCGGGGCTGGGCTTCGAGCCGGAGGATCCGGAAAGCCTGGCCTCCGCCCTCGGCCGACTCGTGGCCATGCCCGAGGGAGAGCGGAAGCGGATGGGCGCCAACGGGAAGCGGTTTTATGGCCAGAACTTGAGCCTGCAGGTCGGAACGGAGCACTTCCTCGAGCTGTTCAGGGCGATCGCGTCCTAGGCTTGATCGGGGAGGTACGCGGGGGAACGGAAAGCCGGGAAGAACGTGGGCGACGGATCCCATTCCCGCCCCTGGGACCACTCCCATGCCCTGCGCCGGGCGACCAGGCTGGAATAGGTCTCCGGGTCCCAGACGAGGTTGCCGACCAGGTACGGCCTGACTCCATCGGGAGCGAAGGCCTTCTTGTACAGGAAGATGCCGTCTCCCGGCCGGTATCCGCCGCCGATCACGAAATCCTCCAGGCCATGGTCGTGGCCCCATTCGTTGATGGTGTGCTTGAGGAGGTCATTGGCGCCCACCGGAAACCCTTCCGGGAGGGTGCCGCCGAGGAAGCTGTAGATGTGGTGCGTAGAAATCAGGATGAGCTCGGTGGAAACGATCTTGCCGTTCGCATCATGAACATGGAAAAGCAGTGCATTGTTGGGAAGATTTGATTTGAAGCCATCAAAAAAAGCATCATCAAACAGGTAGAACGCGGCGGCGTTCCGGCGATCCATCGTGAAACGATAGATTTCAAGGAAATCAGGCAGGAAATCCCAGTCGGGATCGGGGCGGCAGGTCAATCCGTTCCGCCGCGCTTTGTTGACGTTTTTCCGGACCTTGTGTTCATATTCCATCCACATGGTCTCGAGGGGTGTCCGCAAGGGCCGGACAACGTTCAGGGCCAGCTGGCGCTCCCCTTCGGGCAGCGGGAGCAGGCGCTCTTTGAACAAGCTCCGGCGGATGAACCCACAGACCACGCCCTGTTCCTTGACCCATCGGCTGAACCCGTCCCAGAAGCCTTCCGGAGAGGGAGCGCCGACCCGGAACGGCCCTCCATAGCCATAGGGGGTGGTCAGGTCCCAGCACCGGGTCAGCCCCTGGCCCCAGGGTTCCAGGGAGAGGTCGCGCAGGGTGAAGGGGAAGAGGGCCTCCCCGCCGCTGTCCCGGAACCAGGCGCAGAGGGTCTTCATCTGGGGATTGGCGAACCGGGCGGAATATTCGGGGTGGGCGAACACCTCGCGGTCGGGGTCGCTCTTCCAGGACCGCAGCCAGGCCTGCCGGTCCAGGGGGCTGCCCAGGTCGAGGATGCTGAATTCAGCCACGGGCCTCTCCCAGGCAACGGATCTGGGCCACCAGCGCCTCCACCAGGGCGGGAAGGCGACCCGGCGGGACGTCCTGGTGCACGGGCAGGTTCAGGATCCGATCCGCCAGGAAGAAGCTGGCCGGGAACAGGGTCGGTTCCAGTTCGGAAATCAACGTGTGGTAGAGGCTGACCACCCCGAATCCAAGCTGGTTCATGCGGTCATAGACCTGGTCCCTGAGGGTCCTGGTGCCGTCCGCGGGGTGCAGCAGGACGGGAAAGGTCTGGGGGACCTCGCCGGGCTCCAGGCGAGACCAGAGCGGCTGGACCAGATCCTGGTGCGGCCCCAGGAGGTCGGCCAGGATCTCGAAGTTCCGGATCCGCGCCCGGGCGATGCCCTGGAAGTCCCAGGTCTGCAGTTCCGGCAGAAGGGATGGACGCCGGTCCAGTCCCGGGCCGTTGATGATCCGCGCTCCCCCTCCGGCGACCGGGAGGAACTTGTGCCAGGAGAGGAAGGCATGCTTCCCGCCCCGCCCGGAATGACCTCCGGCGAGGTCGGTCAGCGCGGCGTGCGCCTCGTCTTCGATGAGCTCCCCGCCCGACGCCTGGACCAGATCGATCAGCACCCGGTAGCTGGGATCCACCCGGCCGAAATAATGGATGAGCAGGACGGCCGCCCCGGGGTGGGCTTCGACCTGGTCGGCGAAATGGTCCACATCCACCGCCAGGGCGGGCGTCGTCCGGTAGAAGCGATAGGGGATGGCCGTCTCCCGGACGGGGTCGAACACCCCGGAGCCTTCCCTGCTCGACCAGCCAATATAGGCGGGCAGCAGCAGGACCCGCCCCGCGCTCCAGTCCAGGTCCTGCAGGATGGCCTTGAAGGCGCTCCGCCCATCCGGGAAGGGAAAGAAGGTCCGGCGGTACGCCCGGCTGTCCTCGGCCAGTTTGGTGACAGGTGGGGTGTCAGGCATGAATGTATTCCTGGATTCCGACCTGGAATCGCTGGGTGGAGTACAGGAGTTCCCAGCCTGGGCCCGCGGGATGGGAACCCGGAGCGATGACCAGGAGGCGGCGGGCCGGGTCCAGCCGGGAGAGGACTGACAGCACGGCGGGGTCGCTGGCGGCCCCGGGCTGCACCAGGCGGAAGAACCGGTCCCCGAGCCGGCCGATCCGGAGCGGGGACGGCCCTCCGGCCAGGGTGAATTCGGAAAAGCCGAGTCTCTGGTGAACCGACTCGGCCTGGGGGAAATCGGAGATGCGGTACGGGGTGGGGAGATCCAGGGCTGGCAGGGACGCCATCCACGCGGTGGTCACCTCGCCGGGGGCCATCTTCAGCTTGTTGGCGTACCAGTTGATGGCGATCCGGTTGTGGGTGAAGACATCCAGGACGAACCGGGCAAGGCCCTGGCCGGCGGCCTCCTGTCTCATGTCCGCGATGACGGCCATGGCCAGTCCCTTCCGGAAGTGGTCCGGCACCACGGCCACATAGTTCAGGAACAGGGCATCTTCCAGGATCCGGAACTCGGCGGCCGCGAGGAGGCCATCCGGGCCGCGGATGACCTTGTAGCGGTAGGGCGAAAGGGCTCCCAGGCCGATCTGGTCCGCGACGAAGAATCGGATTCCCGGGTAGCCGTACACCAGCCCGGCCAGGAGCCTGGGCTCGAATCCGCCCTGGATGAGCTGGACGATGGCGGCGGCATCCGAGGCAACCGCGTCCACGACATGGAATCCTGGGCTTTCGGTCGCCTGGCTCCGGGCCGGCACCCTCGCCCCCCCTCCCTGCTCCCTCGAGGCATCCTTGGCTGGTTGCATTACCGCTCGCTCCTGGTCCAGATCCAGCATAGCGGTGGAAGGCGCCACCTGGACATCCCGGCCCAGGACGACCTGGATGAATGTCTTTGCCAATATCCGGACATCCTGGAGGAAACCAAACGTCTCGGCATATTGAATATCGGCAGCCAGACGCTGGTCCCAGGCCGCGTTGTTCCGGCCCTGCACCTGGGCCAGACCGGTGATGCCGGGGCGGAACCTGAAACGGACCCGCTCTGCTGGCCGGAAATAGGGAAGGTAGCGCATGAGCAGCGGCCGCGGGCCCACCAGGGACATGTCGCCCCTCAAGACATTCCAGAGTTCGGGCAGCTCATCGATGGAGGTCCTGCGCAGGAACGCCCCCAGCGGGGTGACCCTCCCTGCGTCGGGAAGGGCCTCCGGCGCTCCGGGAGGGGCCGGGCGCATGGTCCTGAACTTGATGAGGAGAAAGGGCTTCTCGCCACGCCCGGGCCGCTTTTGGCAGAAGAAGACGGGCCTGCCCTCCGTGCACAGGAGGATGCCTGCGATCAGCGACAGGAAGGGCGCCAGCAGCAGCAGGAGGAGGAGGGAAAGGGCGAGGTCGACGAGCCGTTTGCAACCTGATTCGTATAAGGAAGCCATGACATTCAGGGTCGGCCTGGACCCGCGGATGCCTGGGCCATCACCTTCCGGACGGCCGCCGCCGTCGTGTCCATGTCCTGCTCGGCCAGGGTCGGATGGACGAGGAACATGAGGCTCGTCTCACCCAGTTCCCCCGCGGCGGGGAAAGGCACTTTGGGACCCAGCCCCTTGGCCGTGAACGCCACCTCCTTGTAGATCTCGCTGCAGCTCCCGCTGAAGCACGGAATGCCCAGGTCGTTGATGGCGACCATGATCCGGTCCCGGGTCCAGCCGGGCAGGAGCCGCTCGGGGCGCACATACACGTAGGCCTTGTAGGCGGAATGGCCGAAGGCTTCGGGAATCCGGGGGACGCGCAAGGCCGGGATTTTCTCGAATTCCTCATACAGTTTGTTCATGTAAGCCCTGCGGGTCCGGACCCAGCCCGGCAGCTTGGCCAGCTGGATCCTGCCGATGACGGCCTGGATCTCGGTCATGCGCCAATTGGTGCCGAACGACTCGTGCAGCCACCGGAATCCCGGGGGGTGGGACGTGTTGTAGACCGCATCCCAGCTCTTCCCGTGGTCCTTGTAGTCCCAGGCCTTGCGCCAGACGGAAGGGTCATCGGTCACCAGCAGCCCGCCCTCGCCCCCCGTGGTGATGATCTTGTCCTGGCAGAAGGAAAAAGCGGCCGCATGGCCGAAGGAACCTACCGGCTTGCCCTTGTAGGTCGCGCCATGGGCCTGGGCGCAGTCCTCGATGACCTTCAGGCCATGCTTTTCGGCCAGCGCCATGATCGGGTCCATGTCGCAGGGGTAGCCCGCGAGATGGACCGGGATGATGGCGCGGGTCCGGTCCGTGAGCACCTGGCTGATGGTTTCGGCGGTGATGTTGCCGCTGTCCAGGTCGGCGTCCGCCAGCACCGGCACGCAACCCCTTGCCACGGCGGCGCTGGCGGAGGCGATGAAGGTCCGGGAAGCGGTGATGACCTCCGACCCGGCCGGGATGTCGAGGGCAAGCAGCGCCAGCTCCAGGGCCACGGTGCCGTTCATCAGGGCCACCGCATGCCGGCGTCCGAGCGCTGCCGCGTATTCCTGCTCGAACAGCCGGCATTCCTGGCCGGTCCAGTAGTTCACCTTGCCGCTTTGGAGAACCCTCAGGACGGCTTCGACCTCGTCCTGGGCGTAGTGGGGCCAAGGGGCGAAAGCGGGTGCTGCTTGAACCGGTTCATCGGCCATCGTGAGTCCTCGTAACGATCAGGATGCAGCGGTCGGGAACATGGGGCGGCCGGGGCCTATGCGTCATTCTGCCGCGAGCAGCGCCTTCCGGCTCAGCTTGATCTTCCCGTTGGCATCGACGGCGATGCATTTGACCATGATCTCCTGCCCTTCGCTCACTTCGTCGGCGGGATTCTTGACCCGGTGGGGCGCCATTTCGGAGACATGGAGCAGGCCGTCGATGCCGGGAAGGATGGTCACGAAGGCGCCAAATTCCACCACCTTGGCCACCCTGCCCAGGTAGGTCTGCCCCACCTCGGCGGTCTGGATCAGGTCGGCGATCATCTTCAGGGCCACCGCCAGCTTCTCCTTGGTGGCGCCGGCCACCTGGCAGGAACCGTCGTCGTCGATGTTCACCGAGCAGCCGCTCACTTCGATGATGTTGCGGATGGTGACGCCGCCCTTGCCGATGACGTCCCGGATCTTCTCCTTGGGCAGCTGCAGGGTGTGCATCTGGGGGGCGTTGCCGGCGATCTGGCCCCGGGGGGCGGCCAGGACTTCGCCCATGGAGGCCAGCAGTTCCAGGCGGCCCTTCCTGGCCTGGTCCAGGGCCTTGGTCAGGACTTCGGTGTTGATGCCGCCGATCTTGATGTCCATCTGCAGGGCGGTGATGCCCTTGGCGGTCCCGGCCACCTTGAAGTCCATGTCCCCGTAGTGGTCTTCCTGGCCGGCGATGTCGGTGAGCACCACGAACTTGGTGCCGTCGCTCACCAGGCCCATGGCGACCCCCGCCACCGGGGCCTTCAGCTTGATCCCGGCGTCCATCAGGGCCAGGGTGCCGCCGCAGATGGTGGCCATGGAACTGGAGCCGTTGCTCTCGGTGATATCGGAGACCACCCGCACGGTGTAGGGGTTCTCCTCCTTGCTGGGCAGCATGGGCGCGATGGCGCGCTCGGCCAGCATCCCGTGGCCGATCTCCCGCCGCCCGGGCCCGCGGTTGGGCTTGCATTCGCCCACCGAATAGCCGGGGAAGTTGTAGTGCAGGTAGAAGGCCTTCTTGTACTCCTCCTCCAGCCCCTCGATGATCTGCAGGTTCTCCACCGTGCCCAGGGTGGCGGAGACCAGGGCCTGGGTCTCCCCCCGGGTGAACAGGCAGGAGCCGTGGGCCGCGGGCAGCACCCCCACTTCGATGTTCAGGGGCCGGATCTGGTCGAACCGGCGGCCGTCCAGACGTGCGCCCTGCTTGAGGATGGCGTTCCGGAACAAGGTCTCCTTGAGCAGGTCGAAACATTCGCCCACATCGTTCTTCAGTTCCGGTTTATCCGCGGTGAGCTCGGTCACCGCCTCCTTCTTCAGGGCGTCGATGGCCTGGTAGCTCTCGATCTTGACCTTCATAGTGAGGGCCGCCAGGAGCTTCTCGGCGTACTTGGCGGCCACCTGCTTGTAGGCCTCCTCGTTGCGCTCGGGCTTGACGGTCTCCAGCTTGGGCCGCCCGACCTTGGCCTGGAGCTCCTTCTGCAGCTTGACCAGGGTCTTGATGGCGGCGTGGCCGAATTCCAGGGCCTTGACCATGTCGGCCTCCTGGAACTCCAGGGCGCCGCATTCCACCATCACCAGGGCCTCATCCGTCCCGGCCACGATCAGGTCCAGGTCGCTCAGCTGACGCTGGGAGACGGTCGGGTTGGCCACGAACTGGCCGCCCACCCGGCCCACCCGCACCCCGCCCACCGGATTGTGGAAGGGGATGTCGGAAATGATCAGCGCGGCGGAGGCGCCGACGATGCCCAGGGTGTCGGGCTGGTGCTCGCCGTCGAAGCTGATCACCTGGACCCAGATCATGGTGTCGCCGTTGTAACCCTCCTCGAACAGGGGGCGCAGGGGACGGTCGATGAGCCGGGAGGTGAGGGTCTCCTTGGTGGTCTGCTTGCCTTCGCGCTTGAACCAGCCGCCCGGGATCTTGCCGGCGGCGAACACCGGCTCACGGTAGTCCACGGTCAGGGGGAAGAAGTCGATGCCTTCCCGCGGCTCGGCCCGGCACACGGCCACCAGGACCATGGTGCCGCCCTGGCGGACGATGATGGCACCGTTGGCCTGCTTGGCGATACGGCCCGTCTCAAGGCTGATGGGGGTGCCGCCCAGATCGACGCTGACGGTGGTGGGATTGAAACTCAGGGTGTTCATGGATTCTCCTGGGACGTGGATCCCAAAATGGCTCCCTGATGGGCGATCCCTCCATGAAACCCTCCGCCGGCTTGTAGGGTGGGAGGTGGGCTTCCTGCAGAGGTCGCTGCCGATGGGAGCGAAGCAGATCGGCATGCCCATCATAACACATGGAAAAAAGAGTCTGGCCACCCTCTATGGTTGATGGGATTGAAGATGCCGAGCCGGGGAGAACCGGCCGGAATGCGCGGAAAATGTTTCGAATCAACCTTGCGCGGACGCTGGCTTTACCATACTTTCCTGCAAGACTTATGGAGGGAGGCATGATCATCCGGGCAGAATGGCCGGGTTATGTGGTGGACGTTCTGGTCGCCCCAGGGCAGGAAGTGGAAGAGGATGAAACACTCATGCTCATGGAAGGCACGGATGCCACTCACACCCCCTTTTACGTAAGCGCGCCCGAATCGGGGAGGATCCAGCACATTCTCCTGGAGGAGGGGGATTTCGCGGAAGAGGACGACGACCTGGTGGAAATGGCCGAGGCCGAATAGGGGTCCTTGGGGATACTGGAGGCCGGAACCGCATCCAACTGACTGCCGAAAGGATGCGCCCGAGGCCCGGAAACCCCCATGGAATCCCACGAAACCCACCCGGAAGGCCATCGCCACGACTACGCCCGGCCCCATCACGGACCGGCGCCCACGCCCGGCGCCTCGCCCGTCGCCAGACTGGCCTGGAGTTCCGCCATCTTCGGGGTCAGCGCCGCGCTCCAGGGCGTGGGCGGATTCCTGACCGGCTCGCTGGGACTCATCTCCGACAGTCTCGAGAACTTCAACGATCTGGTCGCCAACCTGCTGAGCCTCACCAGCCTGGCGGTGGCCAACCGCCGGGAGCCCAGTGACCGTTCGCCCTACGGCTGGCACCGGCTGGAAGTGTTCAACACCCTGCTGGGGGCGGCGATGCTCCTGGCCCTGGCGACGGCCATCGTCACCGAGGCGGTCCACCGGCTCAAGGCGCCCCCCGCCATCCAGACCGGCTGGGTCCTGGGTTTCTGCTGTGCGGGCCTGGCCTTGAACCTGGCGGCGACCCTGGCCCTGAGGCCCGGGCACAGGGATGAGCTGGAGCGGGACGCCAACCTCAAGAGCGCCTACCTCCATGCCTTCTTCGACTCCCTGGCCAGCATCGCCCTGCTGGCCAGCACCCTCACCATCCGGTTCACCGGCTGGCGCTGGATGGACCCGCTGGTGGCCCTGGTCATCGTCGCCTTCATCGTGCGGGGGGCCTACCAGCTGGGCGCCGACGCCACCGCGATCCTCATGCACCGGGCGGCCTTCGACCACGCCGAGGCCCGGCGCCAGCTCATGCTCCTGCCCGGCGTCTCGGGGGTGGAGGACATCCGCAGCTGGCGGCTGTGCAGCCACCTGGTGGTCTGCACCGCCCATGTCCAGGTGGAGGTGGAGCGCCTGGAGGACACCGAGCCCCTCCTGGCGGCCATCCAGAAGCTGCTGGCCGACCGGTTCCGGGTCCGGCACGTGACGGTCCACTTCGAGACCCGGGGCATGGCCGGTGGCCACAGCCACCGGTTCGTGCACGAGCACGACGCGGACGAGCATCATGGGCACAGCCACGGATGACAGATGCCCTGCAGGGGATGGCTCTTGGTAACATGGGGTGACGCTCCGAGGTGTGCATGGCTCTGCTGGTGACGAACGCCCAACTGCTGGATCCAGCCCGGGACGGCGCCAGCCCCGGGTCCATGCTGGTGGTGGATGGCCGGGTGGCCGCCCTGGGCGCCCGGGCCGGATCGGATCCCCGCGCGGCGGGGGCCGAGGTGCTGGACGCGGCGGGGAAGCTGCTGTGCCCGGGCCTGATCGACCTGCACGTGCACTTCCGGGAGCCCGGGCAGACCGGGAAGGAGACCATCGATACTGGATCCCGGGCGGCGGTGGCCGGCGGCTTCACCTCGGTGTGCGCCATGGCCAACACCCGCCCGGTCAACGATTCGGTGGCCATCACGGAAATGATGCTGGCCCGCGCCCGCCAGGCGGGACTCTGCCGCTACTTCCCCCTGGGCACCGTCACCAAGGGCGCGGCGGGCGAGGAACTGACCGACTTCGGGACCCTCAAGGCCGCCGGGTGCGTGGCCTTCAGCGACGACGGCCTCCCGGTAATGAATGCCGCCATCATGCGCCGGGCGCTGGAGTACACGGCCTGGCTGGAGATGCCGGTCGTGGCCCACGAGGAGGACGCCAACCTGTCGGCGAAGGGGTACATGCACGAGGGCAGCGTCAGCGCCGCCCTGGGCTGCCTGGGCATCCCCGCCGCCGCGGAGGAGGCCATGGTGGCCCGGGACATTGTGCTGGCCGAGCATACGGGCGGCCATCTGCACCTGGCCCACCTGAGCACCCGGGGCTCGTTCCGCATGGTGCGCGATGCCAAGGCCAGGGGCCTGCGGGTGACCTGCGAGGTCACCCCCCATCATTTCGCGCTTACGGATCGGGAAATGACTCGGTTCGATTCGGATTTCAAGATGAATCCCCCGCTGCGCAGCCAGGCGGACCTGGAGGCAGTGCTGGAGGCGCTGGCCGACGGCACGGTGGACGCCATCGCCACCGACCACGCTCCCCACACCTGGGACGACAAGGAAGTGGACCTCGCCAGCGCCGCCTTCGGGGTGATCGGTCTGGAGACGGCCCTGCCCCTGGCTCTGGAGCTGCTGGTGAACCGCAAGGTCATCAGTCTCGTCCGGGCCCTCCACCTGTTCACCGCCGGCCCGGCCAAGGTCTTCCACCTGGATCGGCTCGGCCTGGGCGCCCTGCAGGAAGGAGCCCCGGCGGACTTCATCCTGGTGGATCCGGAAGCGCGGGTCACCGTCGACCGGGCCTTCGTCCACAGCAAGTCCTTCAACACGCCGTTCAAGGGGTGGACCCTCCCCGGCCGGGTGGCGGGCACCTGGGTGGAGGGCAGACGGGTCTGGGGCTCCTAGCCCCGCTGGAGCGTCCGTGTCCCGACCCGGCCGTGCCTGCCGGCGGCCCCGGTGGCGTCGTGCGTCCCCGTCTTGTTCGCGCCGACCCACCGCGGGTCCCCCGGAGTGGCGCCGACCCATAAGGTACCGGATTGACTTGTCCGTGCTCGCAAGCTGCGCGCGAACAAGTCAATCCGGTTTGCCGTGCTCAAGCCGTTCCGTGTTGTTGGGAACGTTTTCTTCGTGGACCCATTCTCATGGATCCACCCTTCCACTGGGCCGCCATGCAGTACACGAAGCCAATCATCTGAGTTTTTATACGGCACCGGTCGGGGTCGATCTTGTCATCACTCAGGTCCACCAACGTGGACCTGAGTGATGACAAGATCCCGCAGCCTGCGCAGCAGGCGAGGACCACCCGATCCCCGACCGGAAAAGTGGGTCGGCGCATGACCGCGGGACCCGCAGTGGGTCAGCGCATAAACCCAGTGGACGAACCAAGCAGCGGGAGCCGTCGGCAGACACGGCCGGATCGGGACACGGAGGCCCCAGAACTAGAGGCCCTTACCGGGTCGCCACGTGGATGAGTTCGCGCATGGCCGCCAGCCGGCCATGCAGGGCGTTGTCCGTGAGGGTTTCCAGCCCGCCGGTGCCGAACTGCCCGACGGTGAAGCTGGCCAGGACGGTCCCCATCAGGGTGGCCCGCTTCAGGGTTTCCAGGTCGGCATTCTCCGTGTTGGCCAGGAAGCCCATGAATCCTCCGGCGAAGGTGTCCCCGGCGCCGGTGGGATCCACCACCTCCTTCAGCAGGAAGGCTGGAGCCAGGAAATGCCCCTCGGGCGTGAACAGGGCCACGCCGTATTCCCCGCGCTTGACCACCAGGATCTGCGGGCCCAGCCGCCGGACCTGGTCGTAGATGTCGAGCAGCTGGCGCGCCCCGGACAGGCTCCGGGCCTCGGACTCGTTGATCAGGAGGATGTCCACCTCCTTGAGCACCCGCTGCAGGCCCTCCCAGGCGCCGTCGATCCAGAAGTTCATGGTGTCCAGGGCGATCCACCGGGGCCTGACGGCCATCTGGCGGACCACATCCAGCTGCAGCGCCGGGTCGATGTTGCCCAGGAAGAGGCACGACGCGTGCCGGTACGGCTCGGGCAGCACGGGATGGAAATCCGCGAACACGTTGAGCTGGGTGTCCAGGGTGATGGCCTCGTTGAGATCCTGGCTGTAGCGCCCCTTCCAGTGGAAGGACCGGCCCGGCTTGCGGATGAGGCCCGCCAGGTCGATGGGGCGGTCCTGGAAGACCCGGTACTGTTCCGGTCCGAAATCGTCGCCGACCACGGCCACCACCTGCACCGGATGCAGACGGCTGGCCGCCAGCGAGAAATAGCTGGCCGATCCGCCCAGGATGTCCGCCCTGTTGCCTGAAGGGGTTTCCAGGTCATCAAACGCGACGCTTCCGACAACAAGCAAACTCATGGCGTCTCCACAATGAAATCATGACCAGCGAGCATGGACCCGGTCCTGGATCAGGCTTCCAGGCTGCGGGGCCGGCTACCTGGCTGGGTCCGCGTACGATCATAACCCCCTTTGGGGGCATGTCTCACGCCATGCCGTGCTTGGCCAGAATGGCGGCGCGCTGCTTGTCGAACTCCGCCTGGGTGATGAGCTGGCTGTCGAACAGGTCCTTGAGCTCCGTGAGCTCGTCCTTCAGGCTCTTGGCGGGCGCGGGCGCGGGCGCCTGGGGCGCGGCCGTGCCCTGGGGGAAGGGGGCCTGGGCCATCTGCCCCATGGCCCCGCCCATCTGCTGGCCGACCATGTTCCCCACGCCCAGGCCGACCCCCAGGCCCATGCCCATCCCGGCCAGACCGCCGGGATTCTGGGCCGCCAGGGGCACGGATTCGGCCACCTGCATCTGGGTGTAGGCGCCCATCACCGGGGCCAGCATGCCCACCGAGGCGCGCTTGTCCATCATGGCTTCCACTTCCTCGGGCAGGCTGATGTTCTCGATGAAGAGCTTGGAGCACTCCAGGCCCATGGTCTGGAACTCCGGGTCCATCTTCTGCAGCAGCAGGGCCGAGAGCTGGTCGTAGTGGGCGGCCAGGTCCAGGGCGGGGATCCTGGCCTCGCCCAGGGTGTCGGTGAACCGGCTCAGCAGGCTCTTGCGCAGCTGGTCGGAGATGTCCTCCTGGGTGTAGACCCCGTTGGTCCCCACCAGCTCCTTCAGGAACTTCTTGGAATCCTTGACCCGGATGGAAAAGATGCCGAAGGCCCGGATGCGGAGCATGCCGAAATCCGCGTCCCGCATCATGATGGGGTTGGCCGTGCCCCACCCCAGGTCATTGAAAAGCCTGGTGTTGGTGAAGTAGACTTCGGACTTGAAGGGGCTTTCGAATCCGTACTTCCAGCCGCGCAGGTCGGCCATGATGGGCATGTTGCGGGTGGAAAGGGCGTGGGTCCCGGCGCCGAAGGTGTCGGCGAACTGGCCTTCGTGGACCAGCGTGGCCTCCTGGCTCTCCCGCACCACCAGCTGGGCCCCGTTCTTGATTTCCTGGTTCCGGACCGGGAAGCGCCAGGCCAGGGTGTCATTGGAATCGTCCAGCCACTCGATGATCTCTATGAATTGAGCCTTGCCCCAGCCCATCAGCCCCATGGAGGCCTCCTCGCGGCGTCTGCCGACGGCATGAGTGTACGTGAGTTTCCGAAGTTTTCCAGGAACTAGGTTGCGATCGTCAAGTCCGGCCGGGCGCCGCGTTCATCCCGGGGGCAGGCCCAGCGCCTCGAGCCAGTGGGCATGGTCCGTGGGGCGCTCGCTCCGGACCCCGTCCTTGCGCAGGGCGTGGATGCGCAGGCTGCCGTCCGCGAACCCCAGCAGGACCCCTTCCGGGGTGGCCCGGAAATGCCCGGGAGGGCAGGCCGCGGCTGAGGGCAGCGCCCAGCCCACCTGCACGGTCCCGGTCCCGGTCCTGATGAAGGCGTTGGGCCAGGGATCCGCCACCGCGCGGATGAGATTGAAGGCGACCGCCGCGGTCCCGCCCAGGTCCAGTTTCCCGTCCTCGGGGGTCCGGCCGCCGAAGTAGGAGGAAGCTCCCAGGCTCTTCTGGGAGATCCGGGCGATGGCGCCCTGGGCGAGGGCGGGGACCACGGAGCGGACCAGTTCACGGCCGGCGGCGGCCGCCCGCAGGGTCAGGCTCAGGGCGGTCTCGTCCCAGGCGATGGGGATGGCGGTCTGGCCGACGATGTCACCGTCGTCCGGCCTGGGCGTCATGGCGTGCAGGGTGACACCGGTCCGGGTCTCGCCCCGGACCAGCACCCAGTTGATGGGGACCCGCCCGCGGTAGCGGGGAAGGAGGGAGCCATGCAGGTTGAAGGCGCCCCGGGGAGGCAGATCCAGGAAGCGGGCCTGGATCATCTCCCGGAAATAGAAGCTGAAGAGGAAATCGGGCCGGAGATCCTTGATGGCCTGGTGGACGTGGTCTTCATTGAACCTGGGTTCCATGCGGACCGGGATGCCGCGCTCCGCCGCCAGCGCGGCCGGGGGCGAGAACCAGGCCTCCTCGGGGCCCTGGGGGTAGGTGTAGAGGGCGAGCACTCGGACTCCGGCCTCCAGAAGTCCGGCCAGGGCCTCCCTTCCCACCGGCGAATAGGCACACACAACGGCGCTCGTCATCCCAGGCACCTCCCGAGCGCCCAGTCTACTGCCGACACGCCCTAACGTTTCGACCCGACCCGGAACACTTCGACCGGAGCCTTCCGGTCGTGGGAATCGGCATCGTAACGACCCAGGCCGAGGGGAGAAGGACGGTAGGTGGGCACCAGGCACTTCAGCCAGCCCAGGATCTCCCGCTGGCGCTCGCCCTCCGGCAGGGTGATCGCCTCGGACAGGGCCTCGATCCCTTCCCGCAGGAGGAAGGGGTCCAGGGGGATGCGCCGGCCTTCGAACACCTTGGGGTGCACGGACGACTGCAGTTCCTCCCCTTCCAGGAAGATCTCTTCGAACAGCTTCTCCCCCGGCCGGACACCGGTGAACTGGATCGGGATGTCCCGGCCGACGGAAAGGCCCGAGAGCCGGGCCATGTCCGAGGCCAGGTCGCTGATCCGGACCGGTTCCCCCATGTCCAGCACGAAGATCTTGCCGTTGCCGCCCAGGACTCCGGCCTGCAGGGCCAGCTGGCTGGCCTCCGGGATGGTCATGAAGTACCGGGTCATGTCCGGATGGGTGACGGTCAGGGGGCCGCCGTGCTTGATCTGGTCCTTGAAGATGGAGATGACGCTGCCCCGGCTTCCCAGCACGTTGCCGAACCGCACGCTGACGAACCTCTGATTGGGAAGGGCGGTGGTGGCAGCATTCAGGACGATGCACTCGGCGATGAACTTGGTGGCACCGAGGACGTTGGCCGGATTGACCGCCTTGTCCGTGCTGATGTTCACGAAAGTGTGGGCACCGACCCGCTGGGCTTCCTGCACCACGTTCAGGGTCCCCAGCACGTTGTTCTGGAAGCCCTCGGCCGGGTGCAGCTCCAGGTAGGGAACGTGCTTGTGGGCGGCCGCGTGGAGCACGATGGCCGGCCTCCATTTCTCGAAGGCCTGGGCCAGCCGCATCCCGTTCCGGATGTCGCACAGTTCGATGGACAGCCCCTGGCCGGGGAACTGGCGCCGCAGCTGGCGCTCCGCCTCCCACAGGCTGTTCTCCCCGCGGCCGAGCAGGACGATCCTGGCCGGGTGGAAGGCGCAGACCTGGCGCGCCAGTTCGGATCCGATCGACCCTCCGCCGCCGGTGATCAGCACCACCGAGCCCTCGATCACCTGGCTGAGGGCCGACTGGTCCAGCTGCACCGGCTCCCGGCGCAGCAGGTCATCGATGGCCACGTCCTTAATATCCGGCACCCAGGTCTGGTTGCCCAGGAGGTCGAACAATCCCGGCACCGTCTTGATCCGGACTCCGGCCTCGCCGACCATCTTGGTGAAGCGGCGGATGACCTGGCCGGGAGCACTGGGAATGGCCAGGACGACCAGCGTGATCTTGTGCTTCTCGAGCAGGTCCGGAAGGTCCTCGCCGGTGCCCAGGACCGAGGTCCCGTTGATCCGGATGGAGCGCTTCTCGGGCGCGTCGTCCACGAACCCGATCACCTTCTGCCCCAGTTCGGGATGGCGGGAAAGTTCCTGCAGGATCATCAGGCCCGCGTGCCCGGCACCGACGATGATGACCCGTTCCCTGGTCCCCGCCAGGTCGGCGTGGACTCTCTGGAAGGCGCCCCGCAGTTCGAAGGCCTCCGCGAGAGCCAGGCGGAACACCATCCACAGCATGCCGGTGATGAGCCCGGCCAGCACCAGGGTTCCCGCCTGCTGGGCGATCCCTGCCCAGAGGCCCAGCCGGGCCAGGCCCAGCCCCAGGAGGATCACGCCCAGGGCGGCGAAGGACAGGCGGCCCAGGTCCCGTCGGCCGAAAAGCCGGTAATGCTGGCGGGGCAGCTGGAACAGGACCGACACGAAGACTCCGGTCAGCACCCAGGGCGCGACCTGTCGGAACAGGACGACGGCCGGACCCTGGTCCAGGAACAAGGTCGCGGCTGGCCAGGCCATGGCCGCCAAGGCGGCGTCTATCAGGACCTTGGCGCTGAACCGGGTCAAAGGGTGGCTCAGGACGGACCGGACTGATTTCGTCGCAGGGTTCATGACGCGGCTTCCAATGTGTCTTATTTTAAAATTACAATATTTCAATTCCAGGGGAACAGTCCCATGCTACTCGTCTTATGTGCGCCATCGCGAAAGGATGTGACACCCATTCCCTGGTTTTTTTAAGCCGGCCGGCGCCGGGCATCCCCGCACCGGCGGAGGTCGGCGCGAAGCCGACCTGAGAAAGGCGCGCCCCCTCCACGTGGGGAATGCGGTGCCGGACCCCATGATGCTATCTTTGAGGGATTCCCCAGGTGCGGCCATCGTCGGGCCATCCCTAACCGGAGAAATAAAATGCCTTGTATCACCAGAATCGGCATCGGGATCATGGCGGCGGCACAGCTCATGGCCCAGGACCCGACTGCCCTTCTGGGGCTCAGCCAGCAGCTCCGACAGGAATCATCTTCGGGCCAGGGGACCACGTCCCCCACGTCCCCCCTGAGCGCCCTCGGGCTGGATTCGTCTTCGCGGGACACCGCCATGCGCCTCATGGAGAGGACGGAAGCGGGTTCCACCAACCTTCAGGAAACGATCCAGAACGAGCGGATCGAGCGTGAAATCCGGCAGGCCAAGGCCAAGGAGAAGGGTCCCCGGAGGTTCGCCGCCGACCTGTTCGACGTCCGGCAGTACGGGGCCGCCCCCACTGAGGGCGGGATCTCCGAGGACTACGTCCTCGGCGTGGGCGACCGGCTGGCCATGAGCGTATACGGCAGCACCACGTTCGAGTTCCCGCTGCAGGTGGACGGGCGGGGCATGGTCGCCGTGCCGAAGGTCGGGACCGTGCCCGTGGCCGGGATGAGCCTGGCCCGGGCCCGGGACGCGGTCCAGACCAAGCTCGGGCATCTCTTCGCCCGGTCCAGCGTGGACCTTTCGGTGACCAAGCTGCGCGAAGTCCGGGTGTTCGTCATCGGCGAAGTGTACCGGCCCGGCGCCTTCCTGGTGCCGAACCTGAGCAGCCTCATCAATGTGCTCAGCCTTACCGGCGGGCCCACGGCCCTGGGGTCGTACCGGGACGTCCGGGTGATGCGGGGCGGCCGGGAGGTGCACCAGGTGGACCTCTACCCCCTCCGGGCCGACGGCGTGGGCAACCTCAACTTCGGCTTCCAGAACGGGGACACGGTGTTCGTGCCCCTGGCGCAGAACGTCATCATCATGGAAGGCGCGTTCACCCGGGTGGTGGCCACGGTTCCGGAAAAGGGCACCGAAGAGGCGAAGGCCAACGAGACCGAAGAGGAGCGGCGCACCAAGCGCATGATCCGCCTGATCCAGGACCAGCTGGGCATCGGCAGGGAAACTGAGGAGGCCGGGCAAAAGGAAGGCAAGGAGGAAAAGGAGACCAAGGATGAGAAGGGGACCCAGGATTCCACCGAAGGCCAGGGGCCGGACCTCACCCGGTTCCGGAACCTGGGTTCCAAGCAGGACTTGATGGAAGCCCTGGCCGGGGGAAGCACGCAGGTCCAGGGGATGCCCATCATCCCCACCACCAAGCCGAAGACGCCCGCGGAGCGGGCCGACCTGGAGGACCGCCTGGACCTCCTCCAGCAGCACCTGCTGGAAATCAAGTCCAAGAACCGGGGCGACCTGCGGATCGACGAGAAGGCGGATCTCCGCCCCAACGAGATGGCCGGGCAGCCCACGTGGCTGAGCCAGTGGCTGCTGGAAGGCAAGGCGCCGGTCATGCAGTTCGAGCTGCGCCCCGGAGAGACCGTGAAGGACGCCGTCGGCTTCGCCGGGGGATTCGCCCTGCAGGCCTACACGGGCTCCATCACCCTGCGGCGGGCGGGGGAAGACGGCATCTACACCACCACGAACGTCAAGACCGGGGACGCCATGGCCGGCGTGAAGGTGGAACGGGGCGACACCCTCACGGCCCTGCCGTTGCGCAACTTCGACAGCGGCGCGGTGACCGTGGGCGGGTGGGCCCGGATCCAGGGCCTGTTGGCCCGCAGGGAGGGCGATCGGCTGGGCGGGCTGCTGAAGGCCAACGCCCTGGTGCTGCCCGACACGTACATGGAGCGGGGCGAACTGGTCCGGACCCTGGTGGACGGGTCCAAGCAGTTCCTCTCCTTCGACGTGACCAAGGCCCTGGCCGGAGACCCCGAGCACGACCTGCCGCTCAGTAACGGGGACGAGATCGAGCTGTACCGCATCGGGGACCTGCGCCTGCCCCTCACCCTGACCGTGGTGGGGCCGGTGACCCGCCCCGGCAAGTTCGAGTTCATCGAAGGGATGCGGGCTTCCGACTTGCTGTTCCGGGCCGGGGTGCCGCTCAGCAGCGCGGACCGCTACGTGGCGGAACTGTCCCATACCCGGGAAGGCAAGCTGGGGGAGGTGCGCCGCCTGGACCTCGGCCGGCTGATCTCCAGCGTGGACTCGAGCCCGGTGGACCTCAAGGACGACCTGGTCAACCCCAGGCTGGAGCCGTTCGACCAGCTTTCCATCTATTCCAAGCCCGACTTCCGCCTGCACCGGACCATCACCCTCAGCGGCCAGGTGGTGCGCCCCGGGGTCTACGAACTGGAGAGCGTCAAGACCAGCCTGCGGGAGATCATCCAGCGGGCCGGCGGGCTCACCCCGGAAGCCATGCCCAGCGGCGGGATCTTCCTGCGCCCCTTCGGCGGCATCGACCCCGAGAAGAAGCGCGTCAACATCCTGGCCGGGGTCCAGAACGCCGACCCCACCTCCAACGGCATCAACGACATCCTGGGCCGCCTGAACGAGACCAAGCGGCTGCCCATGACCGGGGAGCTCATGGTGTCGCCGCTCCTCCACGGTCTCAAGGAGGGCTCCCTCAACCGCATGGTGGTCAACCTGCCGGGGATCCTGGCCGGTGACCCGGCCGCGGACGTGGAACTGCAGGACGGCGACGAGATCATCATCCCGCGCAAGACCGAGGTGGCCTACGTGGTGGGCGAGACCGCCAGCCCCTTCGCCTCGTTCAAGGTCTCCTCGGGCGGGCTGACCGTGCGCCAGATCCTCAACCTGGCCGGCGGCCCCACCCGCAACGCCGACACCTCCCACATCCGCCTGCTGAAGGCCGACGGACGGATCGTGGACAGCTGGGTGAGCAGCAAGACGGTGGAGCCCGGCGACGCGGTGCTGGTGCCGCAAAAGATCAAGCGCGACGTGAGCTGGCAGGAGAACCTGGCCGCCCTCACCCCGCTGGCGGTCATGATCAACGCGGTCCGGAGATAGCACTCCGGAGCACAAGTTGCCGTAAGGCGCAAAGCGCCTAACGGCAACTAGCCAATATCCTCTGCACGATGGCGGTGGTGCTGTGCCCGGGCAGGAACGGGATCAGCACCACCCTGCCGCCCCGGGCTTCCACCAGTTCCCGGCCCACCACCGTCTCCGGGGCGTAGTCGCCGCCCTTGGCCAGGATGTCGGGCTCCAGGGCGGCGATCAGCTGGAGCGGGGTGTCCTCGTCGAACCGGACCACCGCGTCCACGCTGCGCAGGCCGCACAGGACCATGGCCCGGGCGCGCTCGTCCTGGAGAGGCCGGCCGGACTCTTTCAGCCGCGCCACGCTGGCGTCGCTGTTCAGGCCCACCACCAGGAAGTCGCCCAGGGCCCGGACGTCCTCCAGGTACTTGACGTGGCCGGGGTGGAGCAGGTCGAAGCAGCCGTTGGTGAAGCACAGGATGGCCGGGCGCCGGGGATGGGCCCGGAGGAAGGTCGAGGCATCGGTGAAATAGCGGTCGAGTGGAGACATGGGAATCCTGGGGTAAACTATTAAGTTGCGGCCAAGCCGCAGCGGATACAAGAGGATGCCATGCCTTTATACGAGTACCGTTGCCAGTCCTGCGGGGAAAGAGAAGAGAGACTGGAAGGATTGGATGCCCCGACCGAGCATGATTGCCCCAAGTGCGGGACCGTCCAGGCCATGCGCCGGGAGATCTCGTTGACCTCGTTCACCTTGACCGGCGGCGGCTGGTACGGCCAGGGCTATGCCAACGGCTCCGCCCGGAAGAAGAAGGGGGAATCGGAGACCAGTCCCACCGGGACCGGCTCCAGCGGCAGCTGCTCCGGCGGTTGCGCCTGCCATCCGGCCAAGCCGGCCAAATGAAAAATGCAAATCAGCCTGGACTTTTTCCCGCCTTTTGCTAACATTTAAGATTCCCGGGTCCCATGGGCCCGGGGAACCGTTTCGCTCGATGTCATCTCCCCAGGGATGCCTGACCTCTCGGGCGCCGGTCCGCTCCGTGGCGGGCCCAAACCAGGAGGATGGTGTGCCAACCATCAATCAGCTCATCCGCCAAGGGCGGAGCACGTTCATCAACAAGACCAAGAGCCCCGCGCTCGACGCCTGCCCCCAGAAGCGCGGAGTCTGCACCCGCGTGTTCACCACCACCCCCAAGAAGCCCAATTCGGCGCTGCGCAAGGTGGCCCGGGTCCGGCTCACCAACGGGATCGAGTGCACGACCTACATCCCCGGGGTCGGCCACAACCTGCAGGAGCACAGCATCGTGCTCATCCGGGGCGGCCGGGTGAAGGACCTCCCGGGCGTGCGCTACCACGTGGTGCGCGGCACCCTGGATGCCACCGGCGTCGCCGGCCGCAACCAGTCCCGCTCCAAGTACGGCGCCAAGCGGCCCAAGGCCGCCGCCGTCGCCGCGAAGAAGAAGTGAGGGTGCCATGAGCCGACGTTCGAGCCCGACCAAGCGCGAGATCCTGCCGGATCCCGTCTACCAAAGCGTCACCATCACCAAGTTCATCAACGTCCTGATGGAGCGCGGCAAGAAGTCCACCGCCGAGCGCATCCTCTACGGGGCCCTGGAGATTGTCGCCAAGAAGTCCGGCGAGGAGGCCCTGGAGGCGTTCCAGAAGGCCATCAACAACATCAAGCCCTCGGTGGAGGTCAAGTCCCGCCGGGTGGGCGGCGCCACCTACCAGGTGCCGGTGGAGGTTCCCCAGAACCGCCGCCAGTCCCTGGCCATGCGCTGGCTCAAGACCTATTCCGCCGGCCGCGGCGAGCGCACCATGCGCGACAAGCTGGCCGGGGAGATCCTGGACGCCATGAACTTCCGGGGCTCCTCCGTGAAGAAGAAGGATGACGTCCACAAGATGGCCGAGGCCAACAAGGCTTTCGCCCATTTCCGCTGGTAGCCGCAACCGCTTTATTCCCGGGGCCGATCGTGGAACAGATCGGCCCCCCTTTTTGCCCCACGCTTTCTGTTCCTTGAATCCCGAACCATGAAGGAGGCCCCCGTGGCCCGCACGACCCCCCTCGAGCGCTACCGCAACATCGGCATCATGGCCCACATCGATGCCGGCAAGACCACCACCACGGAGCGCATCCTCTATTACACCGGCAAGATCCACAAGATCGGCGAGGTGCACGAGGGCGCGGCCACCACCGACTGGATGGTCCAGGAGCAGGAGCGGGGCATCACCATCACCTCCGCCGCCATCACCGCCGGCTGGACCCCCCAGACCGGCCTGCTCAAGGACATCGAGCACCGGATCAACATCATCGACACCCCCGGGCACGTGGACTTCACCGCCGAGGTGGAGCGCAGCCTGCGGGTCCTGGACGGATCGGTGGCGGTGTTCTGCGCCGTGGGCGGGGTCGAGCCCCAGAGCGAGACCGTCTGGCGCCAGGCGGACAAGTACGCGGTGCCCAGGCTGGGCTTCGTCAACAAGATGGACCGGCCCGGGGCGGACTTCCTCCGGGTCTGCGAGATGATGCGCACCCGCATCAAGGCACGGCCCATGCCCATCCAGGTCCCCATCGGGGCGGAGGAGCACTTCCGGGGGGTGGTGGACCTGGTGATCATGAAGGCCCTCACCTTCAGCGAGGAGGACAAGGGCTCCGAGGTGATCTACGGGGAGATCCCGGCCGAACTGGTGGGCACCGCCAAGGAGTGGCGGGAGAAGATGATCGAGATGGTGGCGGAGACCGACGAGACGCTGATGGAGAAGTACCTCAACGGCGAGGCCCCAACCGAGGAGGAGATCCGGGCCGGGATCCGCAAGGGCTGCATCGAGCTGCACTTCACCCCCATGTGCTGCGGCTCGGCGTTCAAGAACAAGGGCGTCCAGCCCCTCCTGGACGCGGTGGTCAGCTACCTGCCCAGCCCCCTGGACGTGCCCGCCATCCAGGGCCACGACCTGGACGGCGCCCCCATCGAGCGCAAGGCGTCCGACACCGAGCCGTTCAGCGCCCTGATCTTCAAGATCATGGCCGATCCGTTCGTGGGCTCCCTGGCCTTCATCCGGGTCTATTCCGGGGTGCTGGCCGCCGGCAGCGGCGTCTACAACGCCAACAAGGGCCGGCGGGAGCGCATCGGCCGCCTGCTGCAGATGCACGCCAACAAGCGGGAGGACATCGAGGAAGTGCGCACCGGCGACATCGGCGCGGTGGTGGGCATCAAGGACGTCCTCACCGGGCAGACCATCTGCGACGAGGACCACCCGGTGGTCCTGGAATCCATGGACTTCCCGGACCCGGTGATCCAGGTGTCCATCGAGCCCAAGACCAAGGCCGACCAGGAGAAGATGGGCATCGCCCTGAGCCGCCTGGCCCAGGAGGACCCCACCTTCAAGGTCAGGACCGATCCCGAGACCGGGCAGACCATCATCGCCGGCATGGGCGAGCTGCACCTGGAGATCATCGTCGACCGCATGATGCGTGAGTTCAAGGTCGACGCCAACGTGGGCAAGCCGATGGTGGCCTACCGGGAGACCATCCGCAAGCGGGTCGAGGCGGAAGGCAGGTTCGTGCGCCAGACCGGCGGCCACGGCCAGTACGGCCACGTGAAGATCGTCCTGGAGCCCAACCCGGCCGGCAAAGGTTATGAATTCATCAATGAAATCAAGGGCGGCGCGGTGCCCAAGGAGTACATCAAGCCGGTGGACCAGGGCATCCGCGAGGCCATGAACTCCGGCGTCCTGGCGGGCTATCCGGTGGTGGACGTGAAGATCTCCCTCTACGACGGCAGCTACCACGAGGTGGACTCCAGCGAGATGGCCTTCAAGGTGGCCGGCTCCATGGCCTTCAAGGCCGGCTGCGAGAAGGCCAACCCGGTCCTGCTCGAGCCCATCATGGCCGTGGAGGTGGTGGTCCCCGAGGACTACATGGGCGACGTCATCGGCAACCTCAACAGCCGGCGGGGCCGGATCGAGAACATGGAGGACCGGGCCGGGGTCAAGGTGGTCACCGCCAGGGTCCCCCTGGCCGAGATGTTCGCCTACTCCACCAGCCTGCGGGGCATGACCCAGGGGCGCGCCAACTACTCCATGCAGTTCTCCCACTACGACGAGGCGCCCAAGAACGTCGCCGAGGAAATCGTTGCCAAGGTCCGCGGGACCAAGTAAGGTCGTTGGGGTGCGCCCGGCCCTTCGGGGCCGGGCGCACCTTGCCGTCACAGCCCCTCCCCAGGGGTGAGGCCGGGTTGGACCCTCGGGTCAGGGCCTCCAGATACCAAGCCGTTTCCGGGCGTTTCCGGGGAAGGGCCTTGAAAACCCAAAAAAGCCATTGCATTTGCTTTGGCTTTTGTTATGCTTGGAGGCCTTGTCCCTGTCAACTGGGATGCATTTCAACCTGGGCGAACAACGCCCCACGTCTATGGACGGCCGGTCCGTCCCAATGGAGTGAAGATGAAGGATAACATTCGCATCCGTCTGCGAGCTTTCGACCACCGTCTGCTGGACCAGTCCACCCGCGAGATCGTGGACACCGCCAAGCGCACGGGCGCCCAGGTCGCGGGGCCGATCCCCCTTCCGACCCGCACGTCGAAGTACACCGTCAACCGCTCTCCCCACGTGGACAAGAAGAGCCGCGACCAGTTCGAGATCCGCACCCACAAGCGGCTCCTGGACATCCTCAACCCGACCCAGAACACCGTGGACACGCTCATGAGGCTGGACCTCCCGGCGGGCGTGGACGTCGAGATCAAGGTGTTCAGCCGTCAGGGCAACCGGTAGGGGAGGGGACGAGAAATGACCAAGGGAATCATCGGCAAGAAGCTGGGCATGACCCAGATCTTCAACGAGAAGGGCCAGATCGTCCCGGTGACGGTCATCCAGGCGGGCCCCTGCGTGGTGGTGATGCGCAAGACCCAGGCCCGGGACGGTTATGAGGCCATCCAGGTCGGGTTCGTGGATCCCCAGGGCGGCAAGCGCGCCTCCAAGCCCGAGAAGGGCCACTGCGAGAAGCACGGCGTGGCCCCGGTGCGGGTGCTGCGCGAACTCAAGGTGGACGCGGCGGACACCCTCAAGGAAGGCGACAGCATCCTGGCCGGGCAGTTCGAGGAGAAGGCCAAGGTGCACGTCACCGGCATCAGCAAGGGCAAGGGCTTCGCCGGCGTCATGAAGCGGCACCACTTCAGCGGCGGCCGGGCCACCCACGGCTCCATGTTCCACCGGGCCCCCGGGTCCATCGGCGGCAGCTCCTACCCCAGCCGCGTCTGGCCCGGCATGCGCATGGGCGGACACATGGGCAGCGAGCAGGTCACCGTGCGCAATCTCGAGATCGCCAAGGTGGACGCCGAGAACAACCTGCTGCTCGTCAAGGGCGCCGTCCCCGGCCCCAAGGGCGGCTACGTCGTGATCAAGCAGGAGGCGTAAGATGGCCGTGTTCCAAGTACCCGTCATGAGCCTGGCCGCGGCCCAGGTCGGTACCGTCGACCTCCTAGCCGAAGTGTTCAAGCTTGAGGAGATCAACAAGCACCTGATCTGGGAAGCGGTGCGCCACCACCTGGCCAAGCGCCGGTCCGGCACCGCCTGCACCAAGTCCAAGTGGGAAGTGTCCGGCTCCGGGCGCAAGCTCTGGAAGCAGAAGGGCACCGGCCGCGCCCGGGTGGGCTCCATCCGGTCCGCCCTGTGGAAGGGCGGCTCGACCGTCCACGGGCCCAAGCCCCGCAGCTACGACTACGCCTTCCCCAAGCAGGCCCGCCGCTCCGCCCTGCGCAACGTCCTATCCGCCAAGTACGCCGCCGGCCAGCTGCTGGTGGTGGAGAACTGGGCGGTGGAGACCCACAAGACCAAGGCCCTGGCCGCCACCCTCGGCCAGCTCGGGGTCAACGGCTCCGCCCTGCTGGTGGGCACCGAGGCCTCCGAGAAGGCGGTCCTGGCCGCCGGGAACAACCCGAAGCTGGCCACCATCGAGAGCCTGGGCGTCAACGTCTATGACCTGCTGAAGTACGACCAGGTGGTCTTCTCCAAGGAAGCGATCCTGGCCCTCCAGGAAGTGGTGAAACCATGACCAAGATCTTCGAAGTGATCCGCAAGCCGCTCCTTACCGAGAAGGGCCAGATCCTGCGGGAGAAGAACATCCAGGTGTTCGAAGTGGCCACCTGGGCCTCCAAGCACCAGATCAAGGAGGCCGCGGAACTCCTGCTCCAGGCCAAGGTGAAGTCCATCCACACCGTGCGCATCCCGTCCAAGGCCAAGCGCCTGGGCCGCTGGCTGGGCTCGACCGGCGAGAGCAAGAAGGCCTACATCGAACTGGTGGAAGGCCTGACCCCCAAGGCCGAATAGCCGGTCCCCTCATTCACGCGTTCGGGCGGACAAGCATTGCCACTATCGCCCGACCTTTCAAAGGCAAGAGGTAACCCATGAGCATCAAACTGCTCAAGCCCACGTCCCCCGGGCAGCGGGGCATGTCCAAGCAGGGGTTCGAGGAGATCACCTCCACCACCCCCGAGCGGTCCCTGCTGACCAAGCGCAACCGCACCGGCGGACGCGGCAACACCGGGCGGATCACCACCCGCCACATCGGCGGCGGGCACAAGCGCCGCTACCGGATCATCGACTTCAAGCGCAACAAGACCGACGTCCCGGCCCGGGTGGCCACCATCGAGTACGACCCCAACCGGACCGCCCGCATCGCCCTGCTGGTCTACGCAGACGGCGAGAAGCGCTACATCCTGGCCCCGGATGGCCTGGAGGTGGGGCGGACGGTGGTCTCCGGCAAGAACGCCGACATCCTGGTGGGCAACACCCTGCCGCTCAAGGGCATCCCCCTCGGCACCGAAGTCCACAACATCGAACTCAAGCCCGGCAAGGGCGGCCAGATCGCCCGTGCCGCTGGCACCTTCGCCCAGCTGGTGGCCAAGGACGGGGACTACGCCCAGCTGCGCATGCCCTCCGGCGAAATCCGCAAAGTCTTCCTCGAATGCAACGCCACCATCGGCAAGGTGGGCAACCTCCAGCATGAGAACGTCACCCTGGGCAAGGCCGGGCGCAAGATCTGGCTGGGGATCCGTCCTACCGTCCGCGGTGTGGTCATGAACCCGGTGGACCACCCCCACGGCGGCGGCGAAGGCAAGACCTCCGGCGGGCGCCACCCGGTGACCCCGTGGGGCCAGCCCACCCGCGGCTACAAGACGCGCCACAACAAGCGCACCGCCAAGTACATCGTCAAGCGGATCAACTAGGAGGGGAATCCATGGCACGTTCGCTTAAAAAAGGCCCGTTCATCGATGCCCACCTCCAGAAGAAGGTGGAGGCCGCCCAGGCCGTCAACGACAAGCGGGTCATCAAGACCTGGTCGCGGCGGTCCACCGTGGTCCCGCAGATGATCGGCCTGACCATCGCCGTGCACAACGGCAACAAGTTCATTCCGGTCTACGTCACCGACAACATGGTTGGGCACAAGCTGGGCGAGTTCTCCCTGACCCGGACCTTCCGGGCCCACGCCGGCACCAAGTCGGAAACCAAGGCGAAGGGGAAGTGAGATGACCGACATCGTATCCTGCGCCACCATCCGCCACCTGCGCGGCTCGGCCCAGAAGGCCCGCCTGGTGGTCGACCTCATCCGCGGCAAGAAGGTGGGCGAGGCCCAGTGGGTGCTCTCCTCCACCAAGAAGTACGCCTCGGCCCATATCCGGAAACTGCTCGATTCCGCCGTGGCCAACGCCATCGACAAGGACCCCGCGGTGAATCCCGATGAACTCTATGTGCAGACCGCCTTCGTGGACGAGGGCTTCCGCATGAAGCGCGTCCGCCCGGCGCCCATGGGCCGCGCCTACCGTGTCCAGAAGCGCACCTGCCACATCACGCTCCAACTGGGTCGGGAGGAATAAGTCATGGGTCAGAAAGTCCATCCGTACGGGTTCCGCATCGTCCACACCAAGAACTGGCACAGCAAGTGGTTCTCCAAGCGCGAATACGCCACCCTGCTGCACGAGGACCTGAAGCTGCGCAGCCAGCTCAAGGGCCAGCTCCACGGCCTCAACGCCATGGTCTCCAAGATCGACATCGAGCGCGCCGCCGACAAGGTGACCGTGCGCATCTTCACCGCCCGCCCCGGCATCGTCATCGGCCGCAAGGGCGCCGAGATCGACAAGCTGCGCGAGGAGCTCCAGGCCAAGCTCAAGCGCCCGGTGAGCGTCGACATCCAGGAGATCAAGAAGCCCGAGATCGACGCCCAGCTGGTGGCCGAAGGCGTGGCCCAGCAGCTGGAGCGGCGCATCGCCTTCCGGCGCGCCATGCGCAAGGCCGAGGAGGCCGCCATGCGGTTCGGGGCCAAGGGCTTCAAGATCAAGGTCTCCGGCCGCCTGAACGGCGCCGAGATCGCCCGCACCGAAGACTACCTCTCCGGCCAGATGCCGCTCCAGACCATCCGCGCCAACGTCGACTACGGCTTCGCCGAAGCCAAGACCACCTACGGCATCATCGGGGTCAAGGTGTGGGTCAACCTTGCCGAGGCAGCCGTCGAAACCGTGAAGCGGTGAGGTGAATCAACATGCTGATGCCGAATAAAGTCAAACACCGCAAAGTCCAGAAGGGCCGCGTGCACGGCCAGGCGACCCGCGGCAACGAGCTGTCCTTCGGGGACTACGGGCTCAAGGCCCTGGAACACTGCTGGCTCACCAACCGCGAGATCGAGGCCGCCCGTATCGCCATGACCCGCCACATCAAGCGCGGCGGGCGCATCTGGATCCGGGTCTTCCCCGACCGCCCCACCACCAGCAAGCCGGCCGAGACCCGCATGGGCTCCGGCAAGGGCGCCCCCGACGGCTGGGTCTGCGTGATCCGCCCCGGGCGCATCCTGTTCGAGATGGAGGGCGTGGACGAAACCACCGCCAAGGAGGCGCTCCGCCTGGCCCAGATGAAGCTGTCCGTGGCCAGCGAGTTCATCTCCCGCACCCCGCCGGAAGAATGAGAGGATCGAGATGAACAAAAAACACCCCTTCAGCGAACTGGCCGGGAAGAGCACCGAGGAGTTGGCGCAGCAGGAAGCCGACTTGGCCGCAAAGCGCTTCACCCTCCGCATCCAGCATGCCGTGGGACAGGTGGAGAACACCGCCGAGATCCGCAAGACGCGCCGGGAATTGGCCCGCGTCAAGACCGCCCTCAAGATGAAGCTGGCCCAGTGAGGTAGACGATGAGCCTAGAACACAAGATGATTCGCAGCGGCGTCGTGGTCTCCAACAAGGCCGACAAGACCGTGGTGGTCAAGGTGGAGCGCAAGTTCCAGCACCCCCTCTACAGCCGCACCGTCAAGCAAACCGCCAAATTCATGGCCCACGACGAGACCAACAGCTGCCAGATCGGCGACCTGGTCCGGATCGTCGAATCGCGTCCCCTGTCCAAGCACAAGCGCTGGGTCGTCCTCGAGGTCACCCAGAAGGCTGGGGAGTAAGGAGCCGCTATGATTCAGATGGGATCCATGCTAACGGTCGCCGACAACTCCGGCGCCAAGAAGATCTGCTGCATCCTGCCCCTGGGCGGCGGGGTCGGCCGGATCGCCCAGCTGGGCGACGTCATCACCGCTTCCGTCAAGGAAGCCATCCCCGGCGGCACGGTCAAGAAGAAGGCCGTGGTCCAGGCGGTGATCGTCCGCCAGCGCAAGGCCTTCCGCCGCAAGGACGGCTCCTACATCCGCTTCGACGAGAACGCCGCCGTCATCATCAAGAAGGACGGTGAGCCGGTGGGCACCCGGGTGTTCGGCCCGGTGGCGCGCGAACTGCGCGAGCGGAAGTACATGAAGATCGTTTCCCTCGCCCCTGAGGTGCTGTAATGGATAAACCGGTCAAGATGAAGCTCAAGAAGGGCGACACCATCGTCGTCATCGCCGGCAAGGAGAAGGGCAAGCAGGGCCAGATCGCCAAGGTCAGCCCGGCCACCAACAAGGTGGTCGTCACCGGGCTCAACATGGTCAAGAAGGCCACCAAGCCCAACCAGCAGACCGGGGAAGGCGGGGGCATCATCGCCAAGGAAGCCCCCATCCACGCCTCCAACGTCATGCTGGTGGACCCCAAGACCCAAAAGCCCACCCGGAAGCGGGTCCAGGCCTGATGTCGTATTGTTCGTTCCATTCCCTGCTTTTTGTGAGAGAATGACCGTTCCGCCGGCGGAGCGCCGCCGGCGGAAAGCCGGCGGGAGGCAAGCCTGAACGCCGGATTTTCTTGAAAATCGAGTCTGGAAGGAGACGGGCCGGACCGCCGGACCCAAGCCCTTCCGATCTCCCGAACCCTGGGGACGTTGTCGCCCCCCGGAAATGGAGGAAGCAATGGCAGAAAAGCCAGCGGAGCCCCGGGTCAAGGCCAAGCCCGAGGAGCCCCGCGTCAAGGCCAAGCCCGAGGAGCCCCGCGTCAAGGCCAAGCCCGAGCCCGAGGAGCCCCGCGTCAAGACCAAGCCCCCGGAGCCCCGCATCAGGGCCCGCTACACCGCTGAAGTGGCGGGCAAGCTCAAGGATGAATTCGGCTACACCTCATCCATGCAGGTGCCCCGCCTTCAGAAGATCGTCATCAACATGGGCGTCGGCGACGCCATCCAGAACATCAAGGTCCTGGACGGCGCCGTGGACGAGCTCACCGCCATCGCCGGCCAGAAGGCCGTGGTGCGCAAGGCCAAGAAGAGCGTCGCCCAGTTCAAGCTGCGCGCCGGGATGCCCATCGCCTGCATGGTCACCCTGCGCGGCCCCCGCATGTGGGAGTTCTTCGACCGCCTGGTGACCCTGTCCCTGCCCCGGGTCCGGGACTTCCGCGGCGTGCCCACCAAGTCGTTCGACGGCCGGGGCAACTACACCCTGGGCCTCAAGGACCAGCTGATCTTCCAGGAGATCGATTATTCCAAGGTCGAGAAGGTCAAGGGCATGAACATCACCTTCGTCACGTCGGCGCCCACGGACTCCGAAGCCCGGGCGCTCCTCGCCCATATGGGCATGCCTTTCCGCAAGTAGCAAGGAGCCCATATGGCCAGCACCTGCAAACGTTACAAAGACACCATCAAGCCCAAGTTCTCGACCCGCCACCGGAACCGCTGCAGGGTCTGCGGCCGGCCCCGGGGCTACATGGGCAAGTTCGAGCTGTGCCGCCTGTGCTTCCGCAAGCACGCCCTGGCGGGTGAGCTGCCCGGCGTCCAGAAGTCGAGCTGGTAAGGGGGGACAACCATGAACACCGATCCCATCGCCGATTACCTGACCCGCATCCGCAACGGCATCATGGCCGGCCACGACGCCGTGGTCATCCCCTCCAGCAAGATGAAGGAGCGCCTCTCCGCCATCCTGAAGCAGGAAGGCTACATCCACGGCTACAAGGCGGTGGAGCACGAGGGCCGCAAGTACCTCATCGTCAGCGTGAAGTACGTGAAGCCCGGCGAACCGGTCATCCACGGCCTCAAGCGCATCTCCAGCCCCGGCCTGCGCGTCTACGCCGGCGTCAAGGAGATCCCCGAGGTCCACGGCGGCCTGGGCATCGCCATCCTCACCACCCCCAAGGGGCTGCTCACCGGCAAGGACGCCAGGAAGCAGAACCTGGGCGGCGAAGTCCTGGCCCACGTCTGGTAGACCCTCCGCCCATCCCAACATTCCAAGGAACCCATCATGTCACGCATCGGAAAAAAGCCAGTGGCACTGCCGAAAGGCGTCAAGGTGACCGTCCACGGGGCTGAGGCCGTCGTCGAGGGCAGCAAGGGCAGCCTGCGCTGCCCGATCCCGAAGGGGATCACCGTCGACGTCAAGGCCGATTCCATCTCCCTGACCCGCGCCAACGACGAAGCCCAGTCCCGGGCCTTCCACGGCCTGGCCCGCGCCCTCATCAACAATGCCGTCCAGGGCGTCACCACCGGGTGGAAGAAGGAACTGGACATCGTCGGCGTCGGCTACAAGGCGGCTCTTGAAAGCGGAGGCGTGAGGCTCGACCTGGGCTACAGCCACCCCATCAACTACGTCGCCCCTGCCGGCATCACCATCGGGGTGGAGAAGAACACCCATCTCACCGTGACCGGCATCGACCGGCAGCTGGTCGGCCAGGTGGCCGCCGACCTCCGCAAGTTCCGCAAGCCCGAGCCTTACAAGGGCAAGGGGGTCCAGTACACGGGCGAAGTCATCCGCCGCAAGGCCGGCAAGACCGGGAAGTAGGGAGCAACCATGGCTAACGATCTCGTGCTTCGCCGTCAGAAGACCAAGGCCCGCATCCGGGGCCGCCTTTCCGGGACCCCCGAGCGTCCCCGCCTCACCGTCTTCAAGAGCCTCAAGCGGATCTACGTGCAGGTCGTGGACGACACCCGGGGGGTCACCCTGGCCGCCGCCAGCAGCCTGGAGAAGGACCTGCGGGAGAGCCTGAAGAACGGGTGCAACATCGCCGCCGCCAAGGCCGTCGGGGCCAGCATCGCGGCCCGCCTCAAGGAAAAGGGCATCACCGCGGTGGTGTTCGACCGCAACGGTTACGTCTACCACGGCCGCGTCAAGGCGCTGGCTGACAGCGCCCGCGAATCCGGGCTCCAGTTCTAGGGAGGGGCCAATGGCATACAACGCACCAGAACCCAAGCATCAGCAGCAGGAAGCGCCCCAGCCGGGCGAGATGAAGGACCAGGTCATCTACGTGGGCCGGGTCACCAAGGTGGTGAAGGGCGGCAAGAACTTCTCCTTCTCCGCCCTGGTGGTGGTCGGCGACGGCAACGGCAAGGTCGGCTTCGGCCTGGGCAAGGCCCTGGAAGTGCCTTCCGCCATCAAGAAGGGGATCGAGAGCGCCAAGCGGAACATGATCAAGGTGCCCCTCACCCCCACCGGCAGCCTGCCCCACCCGGTCACCGGGCGGTTCGGGGCCGGCACGGTGATGCTCAAGCCGGGTCCCGAGGGCACCGGCGTCATCGCCGGCGCGGCGGTCCGCGCCATCATGGAGGCCGCCGGGGTCAAGAACGTGCTCACCAAGAGCCTGGGTTCCTCCAACCCCCACAACGTCGTCCGCGCCACCTTCGAAGGGTTCAAGAGCCTGATGGATCCCTACACGACCCTGGTCAACCGCGGCCTGGACCAGGCGGAGGCCTAGCATGCATGAGTTGATCGGAAAGCAGGTCGTCCTGACCCTCAAGTGCTCCCGGATCTGCATGGTGCCCAAGCACAAGGCCTTCCTCCAGACCCTGGCCCTCAAGAAGCGCGGCGACACCCGGGAATGCGAATACACGCCCAATGTGCACGGCATGGTCAAGCTCATGCCCTACGCCATCGACATCACGGTGAAGGGGTAAGTCATGAAACTCAATGAACTCCAGCCCGCCCTGGGCGCCGTCAAGGAACGCAAGCGCGTGGGCCGCGGCCCGGGCTCCGGCACCGGCAAGACCGCCGGCCGGGGCGAGAAGGGCCAGAAATCCCGCCGGGGCTACTCCCGCCAGCGGGGCTTCGAGGGCGGCCAGATGCCACTGCACCGCCGCCTGCCCAAGCGCGGCTTCACCAATGTCCACGCCGCGGTCCTCCAGGAGCTGAACCTGACCTTCATCTCCAACCATTTCGCCGAGGGCGAGACCGTGTGCCTGGAAGCCCTGCGGGACAAGAAGCTCCTCAAGCCCACCGTCAGCGGCATCGTGGTGCTGAAGAGCGGCGAACTGGCCCACAAGGTCACCGTCGTGGCCGACCGCGTCACCAAGGGCGCCCGGGAGGCGATCCTCGCCGCCGGGGGCACCGTTGAAGAGCCCTGCGCCAAGCAGCCGGCCAAATAAGGTCCGACCAGGATGGAAAAACTCCGCCAGCTCGTCTCCAACCCCGAACTCCGCAAGCGCCTGATCTTCACCCTGGTCATGCTGGTGATCTACCGGCTGGGGGTGCACGTCTCGGTGCCGGGCGTGAACGCGGAAGCCCTCGCCCGGAACCTGGGCAAGGCCGGGGATCTGCTCAATGTGGTGGACTTGTTCTCCGGCGGCGCCTTCAAGAAATTTTCCATCTTCGCCCTGGGGATCACGCCCTACATCACCGCCAGCATCGTGCTGCAGTTGATGGGGGCCGTGGTCCCGACCCTGGAGAACCTCCAGAAGAAGGAAGGCGAGGCGGGCCGGCAGAAGATCAACCAGTGGACCCGCTACCTGACCGTGGGCCTGGCCTTCGTCCAGGGCTTCGGCGTGGCCTCCCTGGCCCAGGGCCTGGGCCCGGACGTGGTCATCATCCCCGGGATCGGGTTCAAGCTCCTGACCGCTTTCACCCTTTCCACCGGCTCCGTCTTCGTGATGTGGATCGGCGAGCAGATCACCGACCGGGGAGTCGGCAACGGCATCTCCCTGCTGATCTTCGCCGGCATCGTCGCCGGGCTGCCCCGGGGGGTCATCACCATCAGCAGCATGCTGAAGGACTCCCTGGCCAACAAGGGCAACGTGGCGCCTCCGGGGGTCTTCCTGCTCCTGGTGGTGGCCATGGTCGCCGTGCTGCTGGCCGTGGTGATGGTGGAGAACGCCTACCGGCGTATCCCCATCCACTACGCCCGCCGGGTGGACTCCTCCAGCATGGCCAGCCAGCGCAGTTCGTACCTGCCCCTCAAGGTGAACACCGCCGGCGTGATGCCGGTGATCTTCGCCAGTTCGGTCATCTTCTTCCCGGCCACCATCGCCCAGTTCACCAAATGGGAGTGGCTGGGCCGGTCCGCCAGCTACGTCAGCCCCCAGACCCACTTCTGGATCTACATGCCGGTGTTCGTGGCGGTGGTCATCTTCTTCGCCTTCTTCTACACCAGCATCGTCTTCAACCCCGATGAGACCGCCGACAACATGAAGAAGTCCGGCGGCTACATCCCCGGCATCCGGCCCGGCCGGGAGACCAGCGTCTACATGGACAGCATCCTGTCCAAGCTGACCTTCGCCGGCGCCATCTACCTGGCCCTGGTCTCCATCGTCCCCCAGGTGATCCTCAACACCATGCCGGGCCTGAACTTCTACTACGGGGGCACGTCGCTCCTGATCGTCGTGGGGGTGGCCCTGGACACGGTGGCCCAGGTGGAGAGCTACCAGGTCATGCGCCGTTATGACGGATTCCTGGAGCAGGGGCGGATTCGCGGCGGCCGCCTCGCCCGGGTGGGAGGTCGGTCCCGATGAAAGTCCATATCCTGCTTGGCCCTCCGGGCAGTGGAAAGGGAACCCAGGCCAAACGGCTGGTGGAAAAAAGACCTTTGGTTCACCTGTCTACGGGTGATATTCTGAGAGATGCCGTTTCGAAAGAAACGGAGGTGGGCCTGCGGGTCAAAGCCCTTATGGCCAGTGGCAAGCTTGTGGATGACAACACGGTGAACGGAGTCGTCTTCGCGCGGCTGCAGGACGAGACCGACGACGTGCTGTTCGATGGCTATCCCCGAACCCTCTTCCAGGCCGAAGCCTTGCAGACGTTCCTCTCCTCGCAAGGAATCCCCTTGGGGCACGTGGTGGACATCGAGATCCAGGAGCAGGAGCTGGAAGCGAGGGTGGTGAATCGCAGAGCCTGCAGCAATAACGTTTGCGGAGCCATTTACAACCTGACCAGCAAGCCCCCCCGGGTGGAAGGGGTCTGCGACCGGTGCGGAAGTCCCCTGAAGCACCGCGCGGACGACACCATCGAGGCCTTCCGGATCCGGATGGTTGAATTCAACAAGAACTTCCACCCCGTCCAGGCCTTCTACAAGAACACGCCCAACTACCGATTCGTGGATGGAGCCCGGTCTCCGGAGGAAGTCTACGAGCAGCTCATTAAACTTTTCCAGGAGCCAGCTTGAGCAAAGAAGAAGCCATTGAGCTCGAAGCCACAGTGGTGGAGTCATTGCCCAATGCCGTGTTCCGGGTTGAGCTGGAGAACAAGCACCAGGTGCTTGCCCACATCAGCGGCAAGATGAGAAAGAATTTCATCCGCATCCTTCCTGGTGACCGGGTCCTGGTGGAGGTCACGCCCTACGACCTCAGCCGCGGCCGCATCATCTACCGATTCAAGTAACGCCCATTTTTCCCCCGGGGGAATTCATGAAGGTCAAGCCCTCAATCAAGAAGTTGTGCGAGCACTGCAAGGTGGTCCGCCGGGAAGGCATCAACCGGATCATCTGCAAGAAGAATCCCAAGCACAAACAGCGGCAAGGCTAAGGAGTCAGCATGGCACGCATCGCAGGTATCGATCTGCCGATCGCCAAGCGCGTCGAAATCGCGCTCACGTACATCTACGGCATCGGCCGGCCCAAGGCGCAGAGCATCCTGACCCGGGCCAAGGTGGATTTCGGCACCAAGGTGCGGGATCTCACCGAGGAGGAAGTGGGCCGCATCCGCCGGGTCATCACCGCGGAAGAGACCGTCGAGGGCGACCTCCGCAAGAACATCGGGCTGGACATCAAGCGCCTCATGGACATCGGCTGCTACCGCGGCCTCCGCCACCGCAAGGGGCTGCCCGTCCGCGGACAGCGCACCCACACCAACGCGCGGACCCGCAAGGGCAAGCGCAAGACCGTCGCCGGCAAGAAGAAGTAAGGTTCGAGGATCCCACATGGCCAAGACTCAATCCAAGACCGCCGGCAAGAAGGTGGTCAAGAAGAAGGAAAAACGTAACGTACCCCACGGCGTGGCGCACATCCAGGCCTCGTTCAACAACACCATCATTTCCATCTCCGACCCACTGGGGAACATGCTCTCCTGGGCATCCTCGGGCAACCAGAACTTCCGGGGCACCCGGAAGGGCACGCCGTTCGCCGCCCAGATCGCGGCGGGCGTCGCCGCCGAGGCCGCCAAGGAGCAGGGCGTCCGTTCCGTGGACGTCCGCGTGAAGGGGCCCGGGGCGGGCCGCGAGAGCGCCATCCGCGCCCTCAACGCCGCCGGCATATCCGTGACCAGCATCCGCGACGTCACCCCGATCCCCCACAATGGCTGCCGCCCCCCGAAGCGGCGGCGGGTCTAGGAGAGGAGGAGAACCATGGCTCGATACAGTGATGCCGTCTGCCGCCTCTGCCGCCGGGAGGGGATGAAACTCTATCTGAAGGGCGAGCGCTGCTTCAAGGAGAAGTGCTCGTTCGAGACCCGCAAGGGCAAGATCCCCGGCCAGCACGGCGCGGCCAAGGCCAAGAAGCCCACCGGATATGCCCTGCAGCTGCGCGAGAAGCAGAAGGTCAAGCGCATCTACGGCGTGCTGGAGAAGCAGTTCAGCCTGTATTTCCAGAAGGCCGCCACCAAGAAGGGAGTGACCGGGCACCACCTGCTCACCTTCCTGGAATGCCGCCTGGACAACGTGGTGTTCCGGCTCGGGTTCAGCCCCAGCCGCGCCTCGGCCCGGCAGATGGTGATGCACGGCCACATCCTGGTGAACGGGAAGCGGGTCGACATCCCCAGCTACCAGACCAGGGCCGGCCAGGTGATCGAGATCGCCCCCCGGGCCCGCGAGAACGATTTCGTCAAGTCTTCCCTGGAGACCGCGGCCGGCCGCGGCATTCCCCAGTGGCTCAGCCTGGATGCCGGCGCCTTCAAGGGAACCGTCGTCTCGGTTCCAAGCCGGGAGGATGTGCCTCTGGACATCAACGAGCAGCTGATCGTCGAACTCTACAGCAAGTAAGGGGACAGGAATGCTGAACATCAGCGATTTCCAGCGTCCGCGATTCGCGGAAGTCACGGCGGGCTCGAAAACGGGCTCCTACGGCGAATTCGTCGCCTATCCATTCGAGCGCGGCTTCGCCACGACCTGCGGTCATGCGCTTCGCCGGGTGCTGCTCAGCAGCATCGAAGGCGCGGCCATCACCAATGTCCGGATAAAAGGTGTCCAGCATGAATTCACCGCCATGCCCGGGGTCTGGGAGGATGTCACCCACATCCTCCTGAACCTCAAGGAGGTGCCGTTCAAGCTCCACACCAGCCAGCCGCAGATCGTCACCATCAGCCACAAGGGCGAAGGCGTGGTCAACTCCGGGTCCATCCGGACCAACCAGAACGTGGAAGTGACCGACCCCAACGTCCACATCGCCACCCTGGGCGAGGACGGGGAGCTGGAGATGGAGATCCAGGTGAGCATGGGCCGGGGGTTCGTCACCGCCGACCACAACCTGGACGAGCGGCTGGGTCTGGGGTTCATCCCCCTGGACTCCAACCACAGCCCCATCACCCGGGTGAACTACATCGTCGAGCCGGCCCGGGTCGGGCACAGCACGGACTACGAGAAGCTGACCCTGCAGGTGTGGACCAACGGCACCGTGGACCCCAAGGACGCGGTGAGCGATTCGGCCCTGATCCTGCGGGAGCACTTCCTCATCTTCGCCCGCCAGGACGAGGATGCGGTGGAAGCCGAGCAGGGCGTGGCCGTCCTCACCACCGAGGGGGTCAACGGCATGTTGAACAAGTCCGTGGAGGAGCTGGAGCTCTCCGTCCGGGCCAACAACTGCCTGCGGAACGCCAACATCACCACCATCGGCGAGCTGGTCCAGCGCACCGAGGCGGAGCTCATGAAGACGAAGAACTTTGGCAAGAAGTCGCTGCAGGAGATCAAGGACGAGCTCGCCCGCATCGGTCTCTCCCTCGGCATGCGCATCGAACAGGAAGTTTAAGGAGCCACCCCATGCGTCACAACGTCACGGGCAAGCGCCTGGGCCGCACCACCAACCAGCGCAAAGCTCTCATGAAGAACCTGGCCACCTCGCTCATCACCCATGAGCGGGTGGAGACGACCCTGGTGAAGGCCAAGGAGCTCCGCCAGTTCGTGGAGCCCTTCATCACCCTCGGCAAGAACGACACGGTCGCCAACCGCCGCCTGGCCATGGCGCGGTTGGGCAGCAAGGCAACCGTTTCCAAGCTGTTCGACCAGGCCTTCCGGGCCCGGTTCGCCGGGCGCCCCGGCGGCTACACCCGCATCCTGAAGATCGACCACCGCCTTGGGGACGGGGCCGACCTGGCCATCGTGGAGTTCGTGGACTACGTCCTCCCCGAGCCCAAGGAAACCGAACCCGCCGAGAAGTAGCGCGGTCCAGGCCGAAGCCGAGGCGCCCCGTCGCAGGGGCGCCTTTTTTGTGGCCCGGGCTGCCGGGGCATCCTTCCCGAAGCCAAGGCTTGGAAGGAGCGCACGGCCCAATGAGGCCCGGTAACATGGGGTAGGGTCCGGCCTGGGTCCGGGCCGGTGGGAAAGGGTCGTTGCTTGGAAAATTCATACGGAAGTTTCAGGGTCACCATGTCCGCCCGCCCCGCCGGGCAGGTCTCCACGGCCAGGGGCAAAGGAGCGGTGGTTTCAGCCTCGGGGCAGGCTTCCGACCTGGCGGTCCAGGTGCTGCAGGATGGCGACAACGCCTTCGACGCGGCGTTCTCGCTGGCCTTCTCCCTGTGCGTCTACCATCCCCAGGCGGGGAACATCGGTGGGGGCGGGTACCTGCTGTTCCAGGAGAAGGGGGCCCAGCCCAGGGTCTTCGCCTACCGGGAGCAGGCCCCGGCCGGCGCCCGGCGGGAAGCGTACCTGCTTCCGGACGGGACCCCGGATCCGGACCGCACCGCCTCTGGCCCGGCTTCGGTGTGCGTGCCCGGCACGGTGAAGGCGTTCTTCGAACTACAGGCCCGGTACGGACGGCTGAATGAAGGCCGGAGACCTGCTCCGGGCCATCGCCAGGAGGGCGGAGGCAGGGGCGGTGGTCACCCAGTACGAGGCGGACTGCCTGAACCGCCTGGGGCCCCGGCTGGCGGCCTCGCCCGAAGCCAGGCGCATCTACGTGCGTCCGGAGCCGTTCCAGGCCGGGGACATCCTGCCCAACGCGCCTCTGGCGGGGACCCTGGAAGAACTGGCGCGGGAAGGGGAGAGGGCCTTCTACCGGGGGCGGATCGCCGAGCAGCTGGTCTCGGACCTGGCCGCCAACGGCGGGTTCGTCACCGCCGACGACCTGGCCGGGTACCAGGTCCGGGAGGTGGAGCCCATCGTCCTGGACCTGGCCGGGCGGCGGGTGTGGACCGTGCCGCCCGAAGCGGGGGGAGCCATGCTCCTGGAGACCCTGGCCATCCTGGACCGGCCGGAGTTCTCCCGGCTGGCCTTCGGCGGTCCGGACTACTGCCATCACTTGGCCCAGGCCTGCAAGATGGCTTTCATCGACCGGATGGACTACCTGGGCGACATCCCCCTGGAGGAGAACCCCACCTACCGGGCCCTGCTCACCCGGGTCTACGCCGAGCGCCTGTTCGGGCTGATCGACCCGGGCCGGGACACGCCCACCGACGCCCTGGCGGCTGCCATCCGCGCCGGCCGCCGGAGTCCGGGCCGCGACCACGGGAAGAACACCACCCACTTCGCCGTCATCGACGCCGAAGGCAACGCGGTGTCCAACTCGTACACCATGAACCTGCGCTACGGCTCCAAGTGGGCCGTGGCGGGCGCGGGGTTCCTGCTGAACGGCAGCATCGACTCGTTCTCCTTCCTCGAGGGCAAGGAGAACTACTTCGGCGTCATCGGCAGCGAACCCAACCTGTTCGCCCCCGGCAAGCGCCCGGCGAGCAGCATGGCGCCGGTGCTGGTGACCGGGCCCGAGGGGGTCGAGCTGGTGCTGGGCACCCCCGGGGGGCCGACCATCCCCACCACCCTGGCGCACCTGCTCCTGGCCACCCTGGTCCACGGCCGGGACCCCGGGGCGGTGGTCGCCGCCGGCCGCCTGCACCACCAGGGCTGGCCCGACACCCTGGCCCACGAACCGGGGTTCGACCGCCCGGACCTCCTGGAGGCCCTGGCGAGGATGGGCTACCCGGTCAAGGACAAGCACGAGCTCATCGCCGACGCGCAGGGGATCTGGAAGTCGAGCGGGACCTGCCTGGCGGTGAGCGACTACCGGCGGGAGGGGAAAGCCCAGGCGATCGGATAGCCGTTGATCCTTTCAAGTCCGGCGCGATCCAACCGCTAATTGCCAAAAATAAGGCTGTAATTTACAACGTTGATCCATTAAATTCTGGTCGGATTCCATCTCAGGAAGGAGTGCGGCCATGAGCGATCTGGGCGTTCCGGCTTCGACGGTGCACGAGAAAGGCTTCATGACACGCCTGGGGGCCACCCTGGCCGACTGGAGCGAGAAGTGGTTCCCGGACGCCTACGTGTTCGCCGCCGCGGCCGTGTTCATCGTCGCGGTGGCGGCCCTGGGCATGGGACGCACGCCGGTGCAGATCTCGGTGGACTTCGGCAAGGCCTTCTGGAACCTCATCCCGTTCACCATGCAGATGGCCTTCGTGGTGATCGGCGGCTACATCGTCGCGGTCTCCCCGCCGGTGCGGCGGATCATCGACTGGCTCGCGCAGTTCCCCAAGACCCCCAAGGGAGCGGTGGCCTTCGTGGCGATCATGGCCATGGTCGCGTCCCTGCTCAGCTGGGGCTTCAGCCTGATCTTCGCGGGCATCCTCATGCGGGAGATCAGCCAGCGGGTGAAGGGCATCGACTACCGGGCCATGGGCGCGGCCGGGTACCTGGGCCTGGGCAGCGTCTGGGCCCTGGGGTTCTCTTCTTCGGCGGCCCTGCTCATGGCCACCAAGGGATCGATCCCGCCCGGACTGCTGGCCATCAGTGGGGTCCTGCCCATGCGGATGACCCTGTTCACCTGGCAGAACCTGGTGATGATCGTGGTGCTGGTGGTGCTGTCCGCCTGGATCTGCTACGCCTCGACCCCGTCCGCGGACCGGGCCAAGACGGCCGAGATGGCGGGCATCAACTACCGTGACCCCCAGGAGCCCCTCGGCGCGCCCAAGACCCCGGGGGAGAAGCTGGAGTTCAGCCCCGTCCTCACCGTGATCCTGGCGGCGCTGGGCCTGGCCTACCTGTTCGACGTGTTCCGGACCCAGGGCGGGCTGGCCGCCCTGGACCTCAACACCTACAACTTCATCTTCATCATCCTGGGGATGCTGCTGCACTGGCGGCCCCGGGCCTTCCTGCGCGCGGCGGCCAAGGCGGTGCCCATGACCGGCGGCATCCTGATCCAGTTCCCGCTCTACGCCGGGATCTTCGGCATGCTCATGGGCTCCCACCTGAACGAGGTGCTGGCCAGGTTCTTCGTGTCCATCTCCAGCCACGGCACCCTGCCCCTCGTGGGCGGGGTGTACTCGGCCATCCTCGGTCTGTTCCTGCCCTCGGGCGGCGGCAAGTGGGTGGTGGAGGCGCCCTACATCCTGGACGCGGCCAAGCAGCTGCACGTGAACCTCGCCTGGATGGTCCAGGTCTACAACGCCGCCGAAGCCCTGCCCAACTTCATCAATCCATTCTGGATGCTGCCGCTGATGGGCCTGACCGGGTTCAAGGCCCGTGACCTGGCGGGCTACTCCACCTTGCAGCTGATCTTCCACGTGCCGGTGGTGCTGTTCATGCTCTGGATCCTGGGGCTCACCCTGCCGTACGTCGTCCCCATTCTTTAAACCCAAAAGACTTATAATCAACCATCGGTCCGATCGCCGGCCGCGGTGGGGAGGGCGTCATGCTGGTCCTTGGCTTCAACGGCAGTCCGCGCAAGACATGGAACACGGCCACCCTCCTGGGGAAGGCCCTGGAGGGCGCGGCCTCCCGGGGCGCCGACACCCGGCTGGTCCACCTGTACGACCTCGTCTACACCGGGTGCAGGAGCTGCTTCGGCTGCAAGACCAAGGGCGGGCCGTCGTACGGGACGTGCGCGCTGCGGGACGACCTGACCCCCATCCTGGACCAGGTCCTGGCGGCCGACGCCCTGCTGCTGGGGTCGCCCATCTACTTCTGGGCCCTCACCGGGGGGATGAAGTCCTTCCTGGAACGGCTGCTGTTCCCGTTCTACCGCTACGCCCGGGAGGACGACCCGGTCCAGACCCTCTTCCCCAGGCGGGTCCGCGCCGGCTTCATCTACACCATGGGCGCGCCCGAGGAGCGGATGCACCAGTTCGGCTACGACCAGGCCATCGCCCTCAACGGGATGTTCCTGCAGCGGGCCTTCGGGCCGGTGGAGTCCATGGTGTGCTGCGACACCTACCAGTTCGAGGACTACGCCACGATCGACCAGACCCGGTTCGACGTGGAGGCCAAGCAGGCCCGGCGGGAGCAGCAGTTCCCCCTGGACTGCCGGAAAGCCTTCGAACTGGGCGTCCGGTTGGCGGAAGCATGATCATTTATTTGAAAACGGGAAAGCCTACCGCAGCAGCGGCTCCAGGATGCTCCCCGCCGGCACGAAGCCCTCGTTCCGGTCCGGCCCGGTGCTCAGGTAGGCCAGGGGGGTCTCCGCTTCGTCGCACAAGGCGGCAAGGTAGGACCGGGCCTCGGCGGGCAGGTCCTTGGGGTCGGTGATGCCCCGGGTGGGCGCGTCCCAGCCCTTGAAGGTCTTGACCACCGGCTGGACCTGGGCCCAGTCGGCGGCGCAGGCCGGAAGGCTCTCCAGGGTTCCGCCCTCGCCGTCCCGGTAGCCGACCACCATGCCCACCTCCGGGAAACCGTCCATGACGTCCAGCTTCATGATCCCCAGGCCGTCCACCCCGTTGGTGCGGCAGGCGTGCCGGGTGATCACCGCGTCGAACCAGCCGCAGCGGCGGGGCCGCCCGGTAGTGGTGCCGAACTCCCGGCCCACCTGGCGCAGCTTCTCGCCGGTGGCGTCCAGCAGTTCGGAGGGGAAGGGGCCGGCGCCCACCCGGGTGGTGTAGGCCTTGGCCACTCCCAGCACGTGGTGCAGGGCCTTGGGGGGCAGCCCGGTGCCGGCGAACAGCCCGCCGATGCTGCAGTTGGAACTGGTGACGTAGGGGTAGGTGCCGTGGTCGATGTCCAGGAGGGTGGCCTGGGCCCCCTCGAACAGGATGGAGTCGCCCTTTCTCCAGGCCTTCCACAGGTGGTCCTGGGTGTCGCCGATGAGGGGCAGGAGCGGCTGGGCCAGCTTGATGAGATTCTCAGTGATGGCCTCCAGCGGCGGCAGGGTGGCCGTTCCGCCCAAGAGGATCTTGACTTCTTCGTACCCGAGCCGGATCCGGTCGGCCATGGTTTCGGGGTGCAGCAGATCGCCCATCCTGAGGCCCATCCGGGCGGCCTTCATCTCGTAGGCGGGGCCGATGCCCCTCCCGGTGGTGCCGATCTTGTTGGCGCCGCCCTCCCGCCACTGGTCCAGGGCGATGTGGTGGGGGAGGATGACATGGGCCTTGCTGGAAATGAGCAGTCGGCCGGACAGGTCAAAACCGCGGGTGCGAAGGTTTTCCAACTCCTTGAGGAAGACCTCGAGGTTGAGGACCACGCCCGAGCCCACCACCAGGAAGCATCCGGGGTGCAGGGCGCCGCTGGGCACCTGGTGCAGGGCGATGGTCTGACCATCGACCACCACGGTATGGCCGGCGTTGTTGCCGCCCTGGAACCGCACCACCTGCCGGAAGCGGGCGCTCAGGAGGTCCACCAGTTTGCCTTTGCCCTCGTCCCCCCACTGAAGGCCCAGGATGGCGAGATTCGATGCTGCCGACGTCATGGATGCCTCCCGATCTTCCAGATTACCTCGCCCCGGGCCCGGCTCCCAGCGCGAACCCTGGAGGGTGGGGCAGAACCAAGTCGGGACATCAGAGCCGGATGAGGATACCCTGGATTATCCTACCCCGCCCCCCATAGGGAGCCGGGGCCGGACCTTTCCCCCGGGGGGAGCCGTGTTCGAAAAGTTCACTGAGAAAGCGCGCCGCGTGATGTTTTTCGCCCGCTACGAGGCGAGCCAGTTCGGTTCCGAAAGCATCCAGAGCGGGCACCTGCTCCTGGGACTGCTGCGGGAGGCCGAGAAGACATCCATCCAACTGCTGGACCGCATGGGCGTCCAGACCAACCTCCTGCGCGAACGGCTGATCTCCGCCCTGAGCCCCAGGGACAAGAAGACCGCGCCCAGCAGCACCAGCATCGACATCCCCATGGAAGAGGAGGTCAAGCGCATCCTCCAGCACGCCACCCAGGAGAGCGCCAAGCTCAACCACAAGCACGTGGGCGCGGAGCACCTGCTGCTGGGGATGCTCAAGGAGGAGCAGAGCCTGGCCGGGCGGCTCCTGAAGGAAGCCGGGGCAGACCTCATCGCCGCCAAGGAGATCCTCCTGGAAGCCACCAAGGAGGAGAAGATCGCCAAGAAGAAGAAGGAACACCCGCTGCTGGCGGAGTTCGCCCGCAACCTGTCGGAACTGGCCGAGCGGGGCATCTTCGACAACCTGATCGGCCGCGACCAGGAGGTGGAGCGCATCATCCAGATCCTGAGCCGGCGCCGCAAGAACAACCCGATCCTGCTGGGCGAGGCGGGCGTGGGCAAGACCGCCATCGTCGAGGGGCTGGCCCAGAAGATCTTCGAGGGCAACGTGCCGCCCAGCCTGCAGGACAAGCGGATCTACGCCCTGGACCTGAGCCTCGTGGTGGCCGGGACCAAGTACCGGGGGCAGTTCGAGGAGCGCCTGAAGTCGATCATCGCCGAGGCGTCCAAGGATCCCAGCGTGGTCCTGTTCATCGACGAGATCCACAGCATCATCGGCACCGGCGCCGCCGAGGGCAGCCTGGACGCCGCCAACATCCTCAAGCCGGCCCTGTCCCGGGGCGAGGTCCAGTGCATCGGGGCCACCACCCACAAGGAGTTCGCCAAGTACATCGACAAGGATCGAAGCCTGGTGCGGCGGTTCCAGCCGGTGAACGTGAACCCGCCCGACGAGGCGGAGACCCTGAAGATCCTGGGCGGCATCCAGAACCGCTACGAACTGTTCCACCGGGTGAAGTACGCCCCGGCCACCCTGCAGGCCGCGGTCTACCTGTCCAACCGCTACATCACCGACCGTTTCCTGCCGGACAAGGCCATCGACCTGCTGGACGAGGCGGGCGCCCGGGTCAAGCTGAGGGGCGGCACGGCGGTGGGGGAGAGCCACAAGGTGGAGGAGGAACTGCACCGGGTCATCAACGAGATGAACGAGGCGGTGCTGAACCGCGACTTCGAGCGCGCCGTGCTCCTGCGCCAGAAGGAAGTTCAGCTGCGGGAACAGCTGCAGGAGGCCACCGCGGAGCTGTCCGAAGAGGACTACGAGAAGTTCACCCCCGTGCTGGAATCGGACATCGAGGACGTGGTGGCGTCCTGGACCGGCATTCCGGTCAAGGCCCTGAAGAACGAGGAGAAGGCCAACCTGGCCCACATGGAGGACCATCTCAACGAGCGGGTGATCGGCCAGCTGGAGGCGGTGAGCGCCGTCAGCCGGGCCGTGCGGCGGGCCCGCACCGGGCTCAAGAACCCCAACCGGCCCATGGGCTCCTTCCTGTTCCTGGGCCCCACCGGCGTGGGCAAGACCGAGCTGGCCAAGACCCTGGCCGGATTCCTGTTCGGCGACCCCAAGAAGATGACCCGCTTCGACATGTCCGAGTTCATGGAGAAGCACGAAGTGTCCAAGCTGCTTGGGGCGCCACCGGGATACGTGGGCTACGAGGAGGGCGGCCTGCTCACCGACCGGATCCGGCGCAACCCTTACTGCGTCATCCTGTTCGACGAGATGGAGAAGGCCCACCCGGACCTGATGAACGTCCTGCTGCAGATCTTCGACGACGGGATCGCCACCGACGCCTTCGGGAACCAAGTGGACTTCAAGAACACCATCATCATCATGACTTCCAACGTGGGCAGCCGGGAGCTGCTGCCGGACAAGAACCTGGGCTTCATGGAGAAGAACGACCGTCCCGACGCCAAGGCCGGGGACGCCATCAAGGTGCTCAAGCGCACCTTCCCCCCCGAGTTCCTGAACCGCATCGACGAGATCGTGGTGTTCAACCGCCTGGGCGACGAGGAACTGCGCAAGATCGTCCGTCTGCTCATCGCCGACCTGAACGTGACGCTCCAGCAGCACAACCTGGTGGTCACCCTCACCGACCAGGCGTGCGATTGGCTGGTCAAGACCACCCTCAAGGACCGGGCTTACGGGGCCCGGCCCCTGCGCCGGGCCATCCAGAAGCAGGTGGAGGACCCCCTGGCGGAACTGATGGTGGCCCAGGAAACAGTTCCGGCGGGAATCGTCCATTTCGAACTGGTTGATGAGAAACTGGTTCCGATCTATTCGCCGGTTCCGGAAGTGGTTCCTGAACCCCAGCTCACCGGGGTCCAAGGCTAGGGAACCGTCGGGTCGATCCCAAGGCCAATCATCTTAACAATTCGAGTATCATGGGACGCCCGGGCACCCGTGCCCCTGGGTATTGAATGTACAACCACCTGTTATGGACACTGGATGCGGATGAAATTGGAGGGCAAAGGCCGGAACGGAAACCTTGGATTCCGATTTCGAACTGGATGGATCCCCCTGGCGCTGGCGGCCGGGCTGCTGGCCCTGCCGGCGGCGGCCCAGGAATCGGAAGTGGTGACCAAGATCGAGGTGGTGGGCACCCAGAAGCAGACGCCCGAAACGGTGCTGTTCAAGGCCGGGCTCAAGGTGGGAGACGACTTGCGCGACATCGACCTGACGGCCGTGCTGGAGAAGCTCTGGGCCACAGGCTCCTTCGACGACATCAAGTTCGAGGTGTCCGATGAGAAGGAGGGCAAGAAGCTCACCATCCGGGTGAAGGAGCGGCCCCTGATCAAGGAGGTGGACTACCGGGGCGGCACGGAGATGGGCGCCTCCACCATCAAGGACCGGATCAAGGAGAAGAAGCTCACCATCAACCCCGACACGGTCTACGATCCGGAAGCCACCCGGAAGGTCAAGGACCTGCTGGTGGACTTGGCGGCGGAGAAGGGCTTCACCAACCCGGTGATCGACGTGAGCCTGGAACCCATGGGACCGACCATGGCCCGGCTGGTGTTCGACATCAAGGAAGGCGGCAAGGTCCGGATCTACCGGATCAAGTTCAAGGGCAACAAGGTCATCAGTGATGCCCAGCTCCGCTCGGCCCTGAAGAAGGACCGGGTCCACGGGCTGTTCAGCTGGATCATGACCAAGGACCTTCTGGTGCAGAAGAACCTGGACGAGGACCTGGAGAACATAAAAAAGCAATACTGGAAGAAGGGTTACAAGGACGTCTTCGTGGGCAAGCCGATCGTGGAGGTGCAGGACCTGACCACGGAGCGGCAGAAGAAGAAGAACCGGCAGCGGGCGATCCAGGGCAAGTCGCCCCACTACGATCTCCGGGCGACCCTCACCATTCCCATCCTGGAAGGTGAGCAGTTCATGGCCGGGGGGTTCAAGCTGGAGGGCAACGAGAAGCTCTACCGGGGGCCCAAAGGGGAGGAGTTCTACCGGCTGAAGATCGCCGAGGTGCAGCGGGACAACCGCTCCTGGCTGGCCCGGTGGTTCAACCTGAAGCCCTCCCTCGAGGGCTCCCCTTCCGCCAAGCCGAGGCCCTTCGACCTGGACGCGCTCAACGAAGGCCTGGACAAGGTGCGGGAGGCCTACGCCAACCAGGGCTACATCACCTTCCACACCGAGCAGAAGATGGCGGTGCGGGAGGAGGACGGGGTCCAGAAGGTGGACGTGACGGTCAAGGCCATCGAGGGCGACCAGTACACCGTCCGCCGGATCGATTTCGAGGGCAACACCAAGACCAAGGACAAGGTGCTCCGGCGCTCCATGCTCCTCAAGGAAGGGGATGTGTTCCGGACCGAGCAGTTCCGGGATTCCTTCACCGGCATCTCCCAGCTGGGCTATTTCGACGTGAAGAGCTCGGAACCCAAGGTGGACTTCGTCCCGGACAAGCCCCAGGTGGACATCACCATCAAGGGAGAGGAAGCCGGGGTGAACGAGCTGATGTTCCAGGGGGGCTACGGCTCGGTGTTCGGGTTCTCCCTGGGCGCCAGCTTCTCCACCAAGAACCTGGGCGGCGGCGGGCAGACCCTCAGCCTCAGCTACACCATCGGCCAGTACCAGCGCAACGCCTCGATCAGCTACACCGAGCCGTACCTGCTGGACATGCCCTACTCCCTGACCACCAGCATCGCCAACGGGTCGGTGGACTACAGCGCCTCGCGGGTGGGGGCCACCTATTCCTACAAGCAGTACACCCGCAGCATCGGCACTTCCCTGGGCACCCGGCTGTCCACCTTCCTGCCGGATCGGACCTGGGCCTTCTTCACGTCTTACGGGGTGGGCTACAGTTTGCGCATCATCCGGATCGAAGGGGGCCAGAACTACAACTACCGCAACACCGGCAGCCAGCTCACCTCCACCTTCAACCAGTCCCTCACCTACAACACCGTCAACCATCCGTTCAAGCCGACCACCGGGCAAAAGATCGGGATCAACTTCGAATATGGCGGCTGGCAGTTCGGCACCGACTCTCCGTTCTACCGGACCAACCTGGAATACGAACGGGTGGCAAGCCTCACCGACCGCCACATCTTCGCCTTCTACACCACCTACGGCTACCTGAAGAACCTGAGCAATGGGGACCTCCCGATTTGGGACCTGTTCCGGCCCGGCGGCGAGAACTCCATCCGGGGCTACCTGTTCGGCCAGGTGGGATCGGTGAAGATCGACAACAATCTGCAGCAGGTGGTGGTGGGCGGCAACAAACAATTTATTGCCAACTTCGAATACCAGTTCAAGTTTGCGGATGCATTCCGGACAGTGCTCTTCTACGATATGGGCCAGGCATGGGGTGAAGGGACTCAGATCTTCTCCAATGCCCTGCGCCGGAGCGCGGGCGTCGAACTTCGGTTCTTCCTCCCCATCAGTCCCGCGCCGCTCCGGCTCATCTGGGCCAGGAAGCTGAACCCGTACGATTTCGACACCAGCAACAAGACGGCCTTCCAGTTCAGCATCGGCACCACCTTCTGAAACCCCTCCGGGCCGGGATCGGCCCTGTTGACTGGAGTTCCAATGCGACCCCTTCATACCTTGCTCTGCCTGGCTGCGGCCTGCTCCCTCGCCGCCCAGGACGTCGCCCCCAGGGTGGGCATGCTGGTGCCGGAACGGATCATCGAGACCACCGCCCGCGGGCGCAAGCTGTTTTCGGAGCTGGATGCGCTCAAGAAGACCCTGAACGACCGGATCCAGGCCAAGCGGGCGGAACTCCAGAGGGTGAGCAGCCAGCTGCAGTCCCCCAGCATCAGCGACGCCGGCAAGGAAACCCTGCAGAAGCAGCTGCGCGACCTGGACTTCGATGAGAAGAAGCTCGAGGACGACAGCCAGGCCGAATTCCAGAAGACCCAGCAGCGGGTGGTCACCCAGTTCCAGCAGGAACTGTCCCCGCTGGTCGAACAGCTGGCCAAGGAGCAGAAGCTGCAGCTGGTCCTCACCTACCAGCCGGGCCTGGTGGCCTTCGCGGACCAGGCCTGGATCCTGGGGTTCACGGACGAAGTGGCCAAGCGCTATGACGCCAAGTATCCGGCCAGCGGTCCGGCTCCCGCGCCGGCGCCGGCGCCGGCTCCCGCTCCGGCCGCCCCCAAGCCCGGGGCCAAGCCCGCGCCCAAGCCGGCTCCGGCGGGCTGACCGGCAGGCCACGGCCGGGAAGAGCCGCCCGTCCGGGCGGCTCTTCCTGTTTCCGGCCAGCCTTCCGGGTCACTCGTTCAATGGCTGCCGGTGGAGCCATAGCCTCCGGCGCCGCGCGAGGTGTCGCCCAGGGCCTCGGTGGAGCCTGCCTCCCGCCAGGACCAGTCCGGCACCGGGCCCAGGAGGAGCTGGGCGACCCGGTCCCCCCGCTGGAGGGAGAAGGGTTCGGTGCCATGGTTGATGAGCAGCACCTGCACCTCGCCCCGGTAGTCGGCATCGATGGTCCCCGGCGCATTGAGCACCGTGACCCCATGCCTGAAGGCCAGCCCGGAGCGGGGGCGGACCTGCCCCTCGTGGCCGGGAGGGATCGCCACCACCAGGCCGGTGGGCACCAGGCGGCGTTCGCCCGGGGCCAGGACCCAGGTTTCCCCTTCCGGGAGGGCGGCCCGCAGGTCCATCCCCGCGGCGTGGGGGGTGGCCCGCTCCGGGAGGGGCAGGTCCAGGCCGTGGGCAAGGCGGCAGACGGTGACGGCGATCATGATGACTCCATATGCGGGCGGACCTCGCCCCATCCTGGCAAACTAAACCATACCATCGGCGCCTTCCGCCGCCCCCTCCCGGGAGTTCTTCCATGCCCTTCATGACCGCCGTTTCAAAGCCCGCTTCCTGGGGGCTTTGCCTGGTCCTGGCGGCGGACGGCCTGGTGCTGGCGGCCCAGGAGGAAGGGCGCGTCCCCGCCCGCACTGAGTCCCTTGTCGAGCCCCTGGCCGCGGGCGCCACACTCCTGGTGCGGAACCGCAACGGGGGGATCCAGGTCAACGGCTGGGACAAGGATGAGGTCGGCCTGTCCGCCGAGATCCGCGACTCGGAGCAGCGCCGGATCGAGCTGGTGGTGCAGCGGACCGGGCCCGACCTGGACATCGAGGCCGTGTTCCAGCAGCCCAGGCTGAGCCTGGCCCTTGGCGCCGCGCCCAGCCCCTGGTGCCGGATGACCCTGAACGTCCCCCGCCGCCTCCAGGGCCACTTCCGGACCACCAACGGGCCCATCGCCGTGGCGGGGGTGGCCGGCTACGTCCGCTGCGAAACCATCAACGGGGACATCACCCTCGGTGGGATCGCCGGGGAGGTCCTGGCCGACACCTGCAACGGCAGCCTGGAGGCCCGGGGGCTCCATGCCCGGCTGCGCGGCGGCACCGCCAACGGCCGCATCGTCCTGGAGGACGTGGACGGCCAGGTGAACGTCGAGACCGGGAACGGCTCCATCCGGGCGCGCAACCTGGACGGCTGGGGCGAGGGCATCAGCCTGGCGAGCACCAACGGCCCCATCGACCTGGAGCTGGGGCGGGCCACCGGCGACCTCCTGGCGGAGACCGACGACGGCAGCATCCGGATCAGGGTGCCCGGCTGCCAGGTCATGGAGACGGGCAAGCACCGGGTGCACGTGCGGGTGCCCGGACGGAACCAGCGGATCACCCTGGTCTCCATCAACGGCAGCATCCAGGTGCACTGAACCGCCGGGGTGAATTACTCTGGAAGGATGCACCGCGCCTGTCTCAACCTGGTCCTGGCCGCCCTGTCCGGAATGATGGGGCTGGCCCAGAGTCCGCGCCTGCCCCAGGTGTACGAGCAGACCCTGGGCGGCGGGACCAAAGTCCTGGTGGTGGACCGGCCCGGCACCGGGGCGGTCCACGCGCGGATGTTCATCAAGGGCGGCCGGGCCAACACCGGCGGACTGCCGCCGGCGGCGGCCGACCTTCTGGCCCGGACCCTGTTCCGCCGGGTTCTCCCGGAGGGGCTGGAAGCGAAGCTGGAACCTTTGCTGGAGCAGGAGGGGGGCGCCTTCGAGGCCCTGCGGCTGAACCGGCTGGCCCAGGCCCGGTCGCCCGAGGGGGAGGAGGCGCTGGGATCCCCGGACCCGGGCTCGCTCCGGGACCTGGAGCAGACGGCCATGGCCGGGCTGGAGCGCAACCTGGGCCGGCTGGAGGCCTGGGACGGCCTGGACGCCCTGGGGGCGACGGGGCGCGACCTGACGGTGGCGGCCGACTATTTCACCTGCGGCATGGACCTTCCGGTGACCGCACTGCCCACCTGGTGCCGGATCGAGGCCGGCCTGCTCCGGGCCATGCCCGTGGGCCGGTTCCCCATCGAACGCAACCGCCTGCTGCAGGAGATCGCCGAAGGCAATCCGCCCAGTCCGCCCTCGCTGTCGGTGCTCCTGGCCAGCGCCCTTTCCGGCCGCCCCTACGCCCTGGCCGCCGAATTTCCTCCCTCCCAGGTGGAATCCTTGAACTGGAAGGACCTGCAGACCTACGCCCGGTGGGCCGCCTCCCCGGAAAACCTGACCCTGGTGCTGGTGGGCGACGTGCGGGCGCCGGCCATCCTCCCGCTGCTGGAACACAGTTTCGGGACCCTGGCCAAGGCTCCTGGAAGCCAGGCCCACTGGGAAGGCGCCCCGGTGTTCGAGGCCAGCGACCCGGTGAGCGCGCTGGAGTCGCCCGGCGGCCGGCGCCTGCTGGTGAGCACCACCGGGGATACGCGGATCTTCTTCGGCTGGCGGGTGCCGCCCGCCAACCATCCGGACGGTTCGGCCCTGCGGGCCCTGGCCCAGATCCTGGGAGGCGCGCCCAGCTCCCGGCTCGAGCAGAAGCTCCTGGGGGGCGCGGGCATCGCCCGGCGGGTCACGGTGGCCACGGGCATTCCCGGCCGGAGGGACGTGAACCTGCTGGTGATCGAGGCCGAGCCGGCCGAAGGGCACAGCCTGGACGAGCTGGAACAGGCCATCCAGGACGAGATATTGCGCCTGCAGCGGGAGCCCCTCACCGACCAGGAGGTGCAGCAGGCCCAGACGCAGCTGGAGGCCGGCGAGGTCATCCTCCAGGAGGACGCGCGCACCCTGGCCCTGGCACTGGGCATGGCCCAGTGCCAGGGCGGCGACTGGCGCCTGGCGTTCCGGGCCCTGGAAGCCGGCGGCAGGCTCAAGGCCGTGGATATCCAGAGGGTGGCCAGGACCTACCTGGTGCCGGCCCGGGCCACCATCGCCCAGCTGGGCCCCGATCCCCTGCTCCTGCCCAGGGACCGCACCGAGACCCGCCTGCTCCAGGTCCTCACCGCGCTGCTGGAAAGCAAGCTGGGGAACTCGGCCCAGGCCCAGGCGGTGCTGCGGGAGGCCTTGCGCCAGATGCGCATGCTCAGCCCGAAGGAGCGGGAGCAGACCCTCAAGCTGCTGGAATCGCAGGTGCGTCCATGAGGACGACGCGGCTCCTCCTGGCCGGGGCGGCCCCGGCCGTCCTGCTGGCGGCGGCCCCGGCTCCGCCCGTCCGGCCGGGGAGCGCGGCCTCGGCCATCCTGCCGGCGCCGGCCCCCTCCGCCGGGGCGCCCCAGAGCTTCAAGCTGGACAACGGACTGCAGTGCATCCTGGTGGAGAACCATGAACAGCCCTTGATCCGGATGGAGCTGGTCTGCCGGTGGGACCGGACCGAACTGCCCGTGGGCAAGGAAGGGATCGGCGGCTTCCTCCCGACCGTGATGGCGGCGGGCGGCGCCGGGTCCAACAGCCGCCAGGAGTTCCTGCGCGCCCTGGACCGGCTGGGCGTGGTCTACGACTTCCAGGCCCAGGTGGGCCGGTACGGCTGGAGCCTGGCGGCCGACAGCCGTTCCCAGGAAACCGCCATGGAACTGCTGGCGGACGCGGTGGTGCGGCCCGCCTTCGACGGCCCCATGGCGGAGGGAGTCCGGCTGGCGGCCTCCAGGCGCGCCGTGTCCGGCGCCTCCCGGGAGCGGGCGGCGGCCCGGTTCCTGTGGTCCATCCGCGACCCGGGCATCCTGACCCCTCCGGGGCCGACGCCCTTCGAGCGCATCGAATTGCAGGACCTGATCGATTTCCGGCAGCGGGTGATCCGCCCGGAAGCCTCCACCCTCGCCTTTTATGGGGACCTGAACCTCGCCCAGGCCAAGCAGCTGGCGCTCATGCACCTGGGCATCTGGGGCCCGGCTCCCCAGCCGCCCCTGAAAGGAGGCATTCCCCCCAAGCCGTCCGCGGGCACCGGGAACGAGCCACGCCTGCTGGCGCTTCTGGACTCGGGCCCCAGCGCGGAACTGTGGGCCGGAGCGCCCCGTCCGGCCGAGACCGGGGGCCCGGCCGTGGAGGCGCTGCTGCCCATCCTCCTGGCCCGCGCCGCCCCGACCTTCTTCGGGGACATGTCGACGACCTTCCAGCTCCAGGCGGAGACCCGGGGGCCCCTGGTGATCAAGGCCAAGGTGCCCCAGGCGGAGCGGGACAGCCTGGTGGCCGGCTTCAAGGGGGCCCTGGAGGGCCTGCGCGCCTCGGGTTTCTCCTCCGACGACCTGGCCTGCGCCTTCCTCCAGTGGAAGGCGGAGAACGCCGCGCGGCCCCTCCACCCGGAGGCCCTGCTGCGGGACCTGGTCGGGGGGCGGCTGGATCCGGAGCTGGCCCGGGCCGTGGACCAGGTGACCCTGAAGCAGGTCAACAACGCCCTCAAGGCCTGGCTGCAGCCGGACCGGCTCCGGTTCCTGCTCCTGGGGGCGGACGCGCCCACGCTCAAGGCGGCGGAGCAGGCCGGGCTGGGGCCGTCCTTGATGCTGGAAGGCGAATTCTAGACATCATGTATTGGCCCGGCCTTCCGGGAATACCCATAATCGGCAGCTTGCATGGGGTTCCGCCCGGATGCGTGCCGGTTGGTGGATTCAGCCGGGTCCCAATCGGCCGCGGAGCCGGAAAGGAATGGACAAGCCTGGTGGGCCAGATAAAATGGCGCCACACTACAACATATTCATGACACCGCAACGATGTGTATTCCTTTCGCTCAGCCGAGGGAGGTATGGCAATGAGGAAACAGATTCTTACCGGACTCATTTTCGCGGCTTTGGTGTCCACTGGCCCAAGGGCTAAGGCAGATCCAACGGAATTCGTGGTTGCGGGATATGGTGGAGCTTTTGAGGAAGTATTCAAGAGCCATCTGGCCCCGGCCTTCGAGAAAAAATATAATGCCAAGATTTTATTCGTTTCCGGCAATTCCTCTGAATCCCTGGCCCGGGCCCAGGCCCAGCGGAACAACCCACAGATGGACGTCGCCTTCGTTGACGATGGGCCATCCATTCAGGGTGCGGCCTTGGGTCTCTGGGAGCCCATCGACACCACGATCGTAACAAATTTAAAAGACATGTACGATATCGCCATACATAAAGGGAATTTAGGGGTAAGCACGGGCGCTCAGGCGACCGGACTCATGTACAACACGGAGATATTCAAGCAGAATGGCTGGGCTCCCCCGACCTCCTGGGGCGACATCGGCAGGAAGGAATTTGCTGGCCATTTGATCATGCCGCCCATCCAGAATGATTTTGGCATCCTCTCGCTGCTGATGCTGGCGCGAATCAATGGCGGCTCGGAAAGCAATATCAATCCAGGTTTCGATACCATCAAAAAGATCAGGAAAAACTTCCTGGTCTTCGAACCCCAGCCTGGCAAATTTTCCGAACTGTTCCAATCCAATCAGGCATGGGTCGGCATTTGGGGCTCGGCCCGGGTCAATACCTTGGCCGCCACGGGATTTCCGGTCAAGTTCGTATATCCCAAAGAGGGCTGCCCCGCGGACAATATGGGCATCGTCGTGATCAAGGGCACCAAACAGAGGAAGTTGGCCAACGAGTTTGTCAACTACATCCTGGATAAGGAAGCCCAAACGGTCTTGGCGGAGTACTTCTTTGAGGGGCCGTTCAATAAGACCGTGAAGCTGAAGCCGGAAATCGCCAAAAATGTTCCCTATGGGGAAGAACAAATTAAAAAATTGTACAACCCGGATTGGGGCTTGGTGGGTAGCGTTCGTCCCCAGTGGACTGAGCGCTGGAACAAGGATATTGAAGACTAGGCCGATCTTCATGGGGGACGCTCCCCCCACTGGGCATTGGGGGTTAAAATCCAACAAAAGGAGATGGCAAAGCTATGGCAAAACTTGAATTGGATAGAATTGTAAAAAAATTTGACAATACCCCGGTGGTGAACCAACTAACCCTCACGATCAACGACGGAGAGTTCGTTTCTCTTTTGGGTCCTTCTGGGTGTGGCAAAACAACCACTCTGAATTTAATCGCCGGTTTTTTAAAACTGGATGGCGGAGAAATTCGCATCGACGGCCACGACATCACGAATTTGCCTCCCTACCGACGAAATACCGGCATGGTTTTCCAGAGCTACGCACTCTTCCCGCACATGACGGTGGCGGAAAACATCGCTTTTGGCCTCAAGATGCGCAAAACCGCCCCGGCCGAGATCGCCAACCGGGTCAAGAAAGCTCTCGATCTGGTGAAGCTTCCCCACACGGCGGATCGTTATCTGCGCCAGCTTTCCGGCGGGCAACAGCAGCGCATCGCCATCGCCCGGGCGCTGGTCATCGAACCCAAAATTCTTCTCCTGGACGAACCGCTCTCCAACCTGGACGCCAAGCTCCGGGAAGAGATGCGGATCGAACTGCGGGAGATCCAGCAGCGGGTGGGTATCACCACCGTCTTTGTGACCCACGATCAGGCGGAAGCCTTGGCCATGTCCGATCGCATGGCGGTCATGCACGACGGCGTCATCATGCAGGAGGGGACGCCCGCCGCCATCTACGATCAGCCGGCCAATGAATTCGTCGCCGACTTCATCGGCAAGATCAACCTGGTGGAGGGTGTCCTGCAGGATGCCCCGGGGCCTTACTCCACCCTGATCTTGGCGGGCGGCGTGAGCTTCCGCGGCATCCTCCGCTCCGGCGCCACGCCGGCCGGACCCGGGAAAGCCCTGATCCGGCCGGAAAAGATTCATTTGAGCGCCGATGCCGACCCGTCCCGGAACTGCCTCCGGGGGCGCATCGAACACAGCGCTTTCCTCGGCATGCAGATCCACTACATCGCCAACACTGAGGCCGGGCGATTTACCATCATCGGCCAGAACATGGGCAGCCCCGTTCATCCACCCGGAACCGAGATCTCTCTCTCCTGGGAGTTCGCCAGCACCCTCCTGCTCCCGGCCCCGGTGCAGCCATGAAAATCAAACGATGGCCGCTGGGAACCTTGCTCGCCCTGCCCGCTTGCGCCTGGCTGGGCATCTTCTTCCTCATCCCCCTCGTGCTCATTCTCCGTTTGAGCTTCTATGGGTATTCCCCCACGGACGGCATCCAGCCGGGCTTCCAATGGAGCAATTACGTAAAGATCTTCACCGACACCTACTATCTGGGCATCTATGTTCGCACCCTGCGGATCAGCGTCATCGTGACCGTCATCTGCCTGCTCATCGGCTATCCGGAAGCCTATTACCTGACGCAGTTGAGGGGGCGGGTCAAAGCCCTGGTCATGATGATGGTCCTCTCCCCGCTCCTGATCAGCGCCGTGACCCGGACCTTCGGTTGGCTCATCCTGCTGGGCAACAACGGGGTGGTCAACAAGGCGATCGTCTGCCTCGGCCTGGCCAAGGCTCCCATCAAACTCCTCTTCAGCGAGACGGGAATCGTCATCGGCCTCACCCACGTCCTGGTCCCGATCATGGTGCTTTCCGTCTACGCCTCCCTCCAGAGGCGCGACCCGGCCTTGGTGCGGGCAGCCGAATCCCTGGGCGCCAGTCCCTTGACCGCTTTCCTGAAGGTGACGCTCCCCTTAAGCCTGCCCGGAATCCTCGCTGGATCGGTACTGGTGTTCACCATGGCTATGAGCGCCTTCGTCACTCCCGCCGTGTTGGGCGGTTCCCGGGTCCGGGTGGTGGCTTACGTGGTCTATGACGAATTCCTGTACATGCTCAACTGGCCGTTCGGGGCCGCCGTGGCACTGGTCCTGGTTGCCGTGACGATGACCATCGTCGTGGTCTATCACCGGTTGCTGGAGCGCGGCCGGTGGAAGGAGGTATTCCGTTGAGCCTCGTCCCGAAGCGTCCCCTGGTCTTGTTCAATCTCCTGTTCCTGGCATTTCTGTTGGCGCCGATCCTGGTGGTGGTCATGGTGGCCTTCACCCCGGAAGGCTGGCTGCAAATCCCCACCCATGCCTTCTCCCTGCGCTGGTTCCGGGAAATTCTCAAGCACCCGGAGTTCATCTCGGCCTACAAGATCAGCCTGCTGATCGCCGTGGTCACCGCCGCCCTGGCGACCCTGCTGGGCATGCTGGCAGCGATGGCCGTGGCCCAGTACCGCTTTCCCGGCCGGGAGTTGCTGAACTCGCTCCTGCTCTCACCCCTCATGGTGCCCACGGTGATGACCGGCATCGGGCTGCTCTATTTCCTTTCCATGCTCGGTTTGGCCTCGACGGTCACGGCCATCATCCTGGGCCACGTCATCGTGACCATTCCCTATGTGGTGCGCATGGTGAGCGCGAGCTTGGCCGGATTCGACCCCAATCTCGAGCGGGCGGCCATGAATCTCGGGGCCAATCCGGTGCAGACCTTCCTGAAGATCCGGCTGCCGCTGATCGCCCCCGGCATCACGGCCGGCGCCATCTTCGCCTTCATCATGTCCATGGACGAGCTGACCGTCACCCTGTTCGTCAGCGGGCCCAAAATCGCCACGCTTCCCATCCGCATCTACAATGAGATAACCTACATCACCGATCCGCTGGTGGCTTCGGTTTCCACGGTAGTCGTGGCCATCTCGTGCATCGCCGTGCTTGTACTGGATCGGCTGGTTGGGCTGGACCGAGCCTTCGGGGACGTACAGGTGAGCGTGGTCAAGTAACCGCGGGATCACCTGGATCCTGGAAGGCACACCTGGCAAGCCTTCGGCTTCAGGGCGAGGGCGGAGGGCGCCAGGGCAAGGCCGCCCTTGACGGTGCAGCGCAGTTCGGAGGGGAGCATCTTGCCCACGGCGTACATCGCGTCAATGGTCTCATCCAGCGGCACGGGATTGTGGTAGCCGCCCAGCACCAGATCCGCGCACAGGAAGGCGTTGGCGGCGGCGACGGCGTTGCGGGTGTGGCAGGGGATCTCCACCAGGCCCTGGACCAGGTCGCAAACCGAGCCCATGGTGTTCTGGAAGGCGATGGCGGCCGCCGAGCAGGCCTGGGCCGCTGAACCGCCCACGGCGTCCACCACGGCCGCAGCGCCCATGGCGCCCGCGGCGCCGATCTCCACCTGACAGCCCGCCACTGAGCCGGAAAAGGTGGCCCGCATCGCCACGATCACTCCCACCGCCCCGGCGGCGAACAGGGCGCGGCCGATGGCGTCATGATCGAGGTGGAGTTCCTCGGCGAGGGTCACGATCGTCCCGGGCAGGGCGCCGGCGGAGCCGCCGGTGGGAGCGGCGCACACCACGCCCATGACGGCATTCACGTGCATGGCCGCCAGGGCCCTGGCCGCGGCCCGGAGGTGGGGACCGCCCAGGGACAGCCGGCCCTCGGCCTCGGCCTGGAACACCGCCCCGGCGCTGGGCGCGAGGAGCCGCAGGCCCTGGAAGTCAGGGTCGAGCCCGCAGTGAACGGCCTGAGTCATCACCTGGTACCGGCGCAGCATCTCGGCCATGGCCCATTCCGGCTCCACGCAGAGGAGCTGGGACTCGAACTGGACGGCGAGCCGGCCCAGAGAGAGGCCCCTGGCCTCGGCCAGGGCCACCATGTCCCCGGCACTTTGGAACAGCGGCGCCCCGGTCTGGAGAAAATAGACCGGCTCGGCCTGCAGGGCCCAGCGGACCCCGGGCAGGCCACGGAGCAGGGCGAGCAGATCCCCAGCGTCTTTGGATCTCCGGGCCACCACCAGGGCCGCTCGATCCCGCTTCTGGATGGCGGGGGGGGCGAGCAGGGAACCATGGCGCTGGATCTCGGCAAGGACTTCCGCCAGGCCCTCCGAGTCCACGTTCACGGCCAGGTCATAGCCGCAACCGTTGAACAGCACAGGCCAACCGTCCAGGCGGGTGATCTCGAAATCGCCGCCGCCGATGGTGCGGGCTTGGAAATCCAGCCTGAGGCCATCCGCAGCCGTGGCCTGGACGAGCATGAAATTGGGGTGGTCGGCGCCGGGTACGGGCCGCACTTGGAACTGAAGGTCCAGGCCCAGCGTGGGGGCCAGGTCCAGGGCTCGGTAGAAGGTCTCATCGGTGAGCGGCCGGCCCAGAAGGCCCTGGGCGAAGGCGCGGTCCGAACCGTGCTGGGCGTAAGTGGTGGCGTAGGATCCACTCGGATCGAACGCGCACACCACCCGCTTGGGCGTGCCGCCCAGCAGGGACCTGACCACCTTGGCGATGTGGTAGGTGCCGGCGGTATGGCCGCTGGAAGGCCCGCGCATGACCGGTCCAAGTACATGGTTGAAGATGCTTTTGATTTCCACGGCAGCAACTCCTTGGCGGTCATTGTGATTATGAAAGTAGGTTGATCATCCCTTTCCCCCATTTACCTGTCAACTCGACTCCAGGGGATAGCAAGCCCCGGTCCAGGAGACCCCATGCTCGATCCTAGATTTTGATCACGCCCAGGCTGGTCAGCAGGATGAGCAGGATCAGCACCGGCGCCACGAAGCGGATGACCCCGTAGACCAGCCGCCCATGCCAGGGTTCGCCGGCGTAGCCCCGGTTCAGCTCGCCCAGGAACGCGGTCCGGGACATGAACCAGCCCCCCACCAGGGCGATGGCCAGGCCGCCCACCGGCAGGAGCACGTTGCTGGAGGCGAAGTCGAACAGTTCGAAGAAGTTCTTGCCGAACAGCTTGACCTCGGCCAGGCCCGGGTTCTGGGACAGGGTGGCCAGGATGCCCAGGAGGAACATGAGCCCGCCGGTGAGGACGGCGGCGTTGCGCCGGGTGGTGTGGCCCTTCTCGATGAGCCAGGCCACGGGCACCTCCAGCAGGCTGACCATGGCGCCGATGGTGGCGATGGCGGTCAGCACGAAGAACACCATGGTGAACAGGCCGCCCATGGGCATCCGGCTGAAGATCAGGGGGATGGTGTTGAACAGCAGCCCGGGCCCACTGGCCGGGGTGCCGCCGAAGGCGAACACCGCCGGGAAGATGGCCAGGCCCGCCAGCAGGGAGACCAGGGTGTCGGCCAGGGCCACCCGGGTGGCGTTGGGGACGATCCGGGTGGAGTCGGGCAGGTAGGACCCGTAGGTGGTCATGGTGCCCATGCCCAGGGACAGCTTGAAGAAGGCCAGGCCCAGGGCCGCGAGCAGGATGGCGGGGGTGAGCTTGGCCAGGTCGGGACGGAACAGGTAGGTGACGCCCGCCGAGGCCCCGGGCAGGGTCAGGGACCGCAGGTCGCACACCAGCAGCAGGAAGAACAACAGGGGCATGAGGGTCTTGGTGACCTTCTCGATGCCTTTGGAGACGCCCGCGGCGATGATGGCGGTGGTGACCGCCAGGACCCCCAGCTGCCAGCCCAGGGGCTCCCAGGTGCCCCCGGCCAGGGCGCCGAAGTCCGCGCTGCTCAGGGTCCGCCCGGAAAAGAAGGCGGCGAAGGACTTGTAGACGTAGGCGAACACCCAGCCGGCCACGTCGGTGTAGAAGGCCATGATCAGGAAGGCCGCCGCCACCCCGGCCAGGCCGATCCAGGCCCAGAACTTCTGCCCGGGGACCGCCGAACCGTAGGCGTGGACCGCGTTCAGGCGCATCCGCCGGCCGATGGTGTGCTCCACCACCAGCACCGGGATGCCCACGAAGGCGATGGACAGCAGGTAGATCAGGACGAACGCGGCGCCCCCGTTGGAGCCGGTCATGTACGGGAATTTCCAGATGTTGCCCAGGCCGATGGCGGAGCCCAGGGTGGCGGCGAAGGCCCCGAGGGTGGAAGCGAAGGCGTCCCTCCCCGTGGATGACGGGGATGGGGGGTCGGGGCGCGTTCCGCCCTGGCCGTACGGCGACATGGTGGCTCCTGGGGATCGTGGTGGCTGGGGGTGGACGGGAAAAAAACGGGGCTGGAACGATCCAGCTTACCTGACCCGGGTCAGCCCGGGTAGCGTCCGGGGATCAACAACCCCAGGGTCTCCGGCAGGCCCAGGGCCAGGTTCATGGCCTGGACCGCCTGGGCGGCCATGCCCTTGCCCAGGTTGTCGATGGCCGCCAGGACCACCCCGCTGCCGTCCCGGGCGGCCACGCTCAGGTCGGCGAAGGCGCTGCCCGCCACCGCCCCCACCCGGGGGGAATCGGCCACCAGGCGCACCAGGGGGGCGTCCCGGAACGCCTCCCGGGCCCGGGCGGCCAGCCCGTCCTGGTCCAGTCCGCCCGGCAGGGCGAACTGCACCGCGGCGAAGATGCCCCGCACCATGGGCGCGCTCTGGGGCACGAAGGCCAGCGCGCCCCCGATGCCCATGGCCGCCATGCCCGCCCGCACCTCGGCCAGGTGCTGGTGGGACAGGACCTTGTAGGCCTTGAAGTCGCCGGTCCGGAGGGGATGGTGGGTGCCGATGGCGGGGCTGGCCCCACTGCCGCTGGACCCGGTGGCCGCGCTGGCGGCGATCCAGCCCAGGTCGAGCCCCCTCAGGGGCAGGAGGGCCAGCTGGAGGGCGGTTGCGAAGCAGCCGGGGCTGGCGATGCGCCGCGCGCCCGCCAGGGCGGCCCGGTTCCATTCCGGCAGGCCGTAGACGAACCGGGACAGGTGCCCGGGACAGGGGTGTTCGCCGCCGTAGGCAGCCTTGAAAGCCTCCGGGTCCTTCAGGCGGAAATCCCCGCTCAGGTCCACCAGCACCATCCGGTCGGCCATCCCGGCCCGGGCCCAGGCCGCCTCCAGCTCCGGCAGGCGCTGGGCCAGCCCGCCGTGGGGCAGGGCGGCGAACACCACGGGCTGCTCGGCGCGGGCGAACTCGTTCCAGGGGATGTCCTCCTCGAAACGCCCTTCGACGATCCCGTTCAGGTTGGGGTGGGCGGTCCAGAAGGGCTGGCCGGCCAGGGTCCGGGCGGTGCCCCGGATGGAACCCGCCCGGGGATGGGTGGACAGCCAGCGCAGCAATTCCCCGCCGCCGTAGCCGGAGGCGCCGAGGATCGCGATGGAAAGCGGATTCATCAAGTACTCCGAACGGCCCCGCCGGTCAGGCTGGGGGGGTCTTGGATGCGTGGACCTTGGCCAGCACCAGCTCGCCCAGTTCCTTGGGATGGTTGCGGGCGTTGCAGGCCGGCAGGCCCAGGGACTGCACGAAGCGCACCCCCACCCGGTTGTCGGTGGCGGGCCCCGCGACCACGTCCACGTCGATGCCGAAGGCGTCCTTCATGTGCCGGACTCCGCCTTCCACCCCCACCGGGTCGTTGGCGCACAGCACGTAGGCCGTGCCCCAGGACCGCAGTTCCGGGTCCGCGAGCACCGCCTGGACCCCGTACTCCCCCAGGATGCCGTCGCCGGTCTCGGCCACGATCAGGTCCACGCCCCGGGCGGCCAGTTCGGAGAAGATCACCCGCGCCGCCGGGGGCGCGGTGGCGGGGCCGGTGCAGGCCACCCCGGCGTCGGTGAAATCCAGGACCGCCTCGGCGCCGTAGTCCTGCATGGCCAGGATGTCGCGCATGAGGCTGACCCCGGTGAGCTTGGCGCCGCCCACCTGGTATCCGGCCTGGCTGAAGGCGCGCACCAGGGCGCAGGCGGCCTGGGTCTTGCCCGAGTTCATGCAGGTGCCGGCCACGTAGACCACCGGCACCGGGGTGGTTCCCGGCCGGCCCTGCAGGGCCGCGGACTGGATGAAGGCCGGCTGCCCCGTGCGGTTGCCGAACTGGGGGAAGACCAGCACCTGGCCCAGCACTTCCACTTCGAACGGGGCGCCCACGCCGGGATTGCTGGACACGCAGTGGCCGATGACTCCGCCCAGGTTGAGCAGGTGCAGCCGGTCCCCGGCCGCGACCCGCTCCGGCAGGACGCCCTCGTAGCCCTGGAGGGCGTTGCGGTGCCCCAGGGCCCCCACCACGATGTCGCCGCTGTGCAGCACGCTCATCCGGCCGTGGACGTCCTCCAGGGTGTTGTAGACCTCTTTCTCGCCGTGGATGACCCCGGCGACCACGGCCCCCCCCTGGGCCTCGATCTCCGGGTTGAGGGTGACCCAGCGGCCGAGGTTCAGGTTGCGGGTGATGGAGGCGATCTTGTCGAGGTGGATGCGCATCAGGCCAGCTCGGAGCGGGCCTTGAGTGCCACCATCTGCGGCACCCCGAAAACCTTCGAGAACCCGGCCGCCTCGGCGCCCGACCAGAGACGGGTGTTCTCGCCGTAGTTGGCCATCTCGGGGCGCACCAGGGCGTACGTCGAGCGCACACCTTCCACGGCGAAGCCCAGGGGATGCAAGGCAAGGCGCACATCTCCGGTGACCGTGGCCTGGCTCGAATCCAGGAACGCCTCCAGGTCGCGGCACAGGGGATCGAAGAAATGTCCTTCATGCAGCATGCTGCCGTAGAGGTTGCCCAGGGACTCCTTCCAGAACATCTGCTTGCCGGTGAGCACCAGCTTCTCCAGCTCCCGGTGGGCGGAGATCAGCAGGTGCGCGGCCGGGGCCTCGAACCCGACCCGGCCCTTGATGCCCATGATGGTGTCGCCCAGGTGGATGCCCCGGCCGATGCCGAAGGGCTTGCCGATCTCGTTCAGCTCCTGCACCAGGGCCACGGGGTCCATGGCCCGGCCGTCCAGGGCGCGGGGAATGCCGCGCTGGAAGCCCACCACCAGGGTCCGGGGCGGGAGGGCGGGATCCACCGCGCCGCCCGGGTAGGCCGCGGCGGGCAGGTGCTGCCAGGGGTCCAGGGTCTCCCGGCCGCCCACGCTGGTGCCCCACATGCCTTCGTTGACACTGTAGGCCTCCATCTTCTCGGGGAAGTCGAAGCCGCGCTCTTTCAGGTAGGCCCGCTCCTCGGCCCGGCTCGGGGCCAGGTCGCGGATGGGCGCCAGCAGGGCCAGCTCCGGCGCCAAGGCCCGGAAGGCCACATCGAAGCGCACCTGGTCGTTGCCGGCGCCGGTGGAGCCGTGGGCCAGGGCGGTGGCGCCCATGGCCTTGGCCTGGGCCACCGCCCGCCTGGCCTGGCACACCCGCTCGGCGCTCACCGACAGGGGGTAGAGCCCGCCCCGGAGCACGTTGCCGGCGACCAGGTGGCGCAGGTAGCCGTCGAACAGCTCGGCCCGGGCGTCCAGGGTGGTGTGGGAGGCGGCGCCCAGCTTCGGGGCCAGGGTCTTGATGCGCTCCAGTTCGGCCGGGGAGAAGCCGCCGGTGTCCACGGTGACCGTGTGGACTTCGTGGCCCTGGGACTTGAGCCAGAGGACGCAGTAGGAAGTGTCGAGGCCCCCGGAAAAGGCCAGGAGGACGCGGTGGTTCATGGATTACCCCATTGGAAGAGCTGGTCGGTGGTGCGGTCGAGATGGTCCTGCCGCCCGCCCAGCCAGGCCTGGCTGGCGGCGACCGCGGCGGCGGTGGCGTCCAGGCCCAGGGGGGCCAGGACCGTGGTGGTGTCGGGGGCGAAGCTGCCGTCCTTGAGCTGTGCGGCCACCACCTTGTAGGCGTCCCGGAAGGGCATCCCCTGGATGGCCAGACGGCTGGCCTCGTCGGCGGCGTACAGCTCCCTGGTGCAGGCGGCGGCGCAGGCCTCCTTGCGGATCTGGAGTCCCGGCAGCAGGTGGGCGAACACCCGGAACAGCTCCTCGCCCTTGGCCACCAGTTCCAGGAACGGTGCCTTGAGCAGCTGATGGTCCCGGTGGTAGCTGGAGGGCAGGCCCCCCGACAGGTGGGCCAGCTGGGCGGCCAGGCCGCGCAGCTCCCGGCACCGGGCCCGGGACAGTTCCACCACGTCCGGGTTGCGCTTCTGGGGCATGATGCTGGAGCCGGTGGTGAAGGCCTCGGGAATGCGGACGAAGCCGTACTCCTCGGTGCTGAACAGGGCCAGGTCCCACAGGGCCTTCTCCAGGGTGCCGGCGGCCGACGTCACCCAGGCGGCCACCGCCTGTTCGTGCCGGCCCCGGCTGTTCATCACGTCCACGGGGCTGCGCTGGACCCGGGAGAACCCCAGCAGGCCCGCGGTGCGCTCCCGGTCCAGGGGCACCGGCGGGCCGAACCCGGCGGCGGCGCCCAGGGGGCACCGGTCCAGGCGGTCCCACAGGGCCGGGAGGGCCTCCAGCTCCTCCTGCAGCCCTTCGGCGAAACCGGCTGCCCACATGCCCCAGGTGCAGGGCATGGCCCGGCGCATGTGGGTGTAGCCGGGCAGGGAGGTGTTCTCCTCCCGCCGGGCCAGGTCCAGCAGGGCCGCGGCGCAGGCGTGGACGGCCCGGCCCAGGTCCAGGATCCGGGCGCGCATGAGCAGGCGCAGGGCGGTGGCCACCTGGTCGTTGCGGGAGCGGGCCAGGTGGATGCGCTTGCCGGTGTCGCCCAGGCGGTCGGTGAGGGCATGCTCCAGGGCGGTGTGGCAGTCCTCCTCCTCCGGGAGGATCTTCAGCCGGCCCTCCAGGGCCTCCTGGCGCAGGCCGGCCAGGGCCGCCACCAGGGCCCTGGCCTCGCCCTCGGGCAGCAGGCCGGTCTCGCCCAGCATGCGGGCGTGGGCGGCGGAGCCGACCACGTCGTAGGGCATCAACTGGAGGTCGATGACGGGGTCCTCGCCCACGGTGAAACGATGCAGTTGCAGGTCAAGGGGCAGATCCTTCGCCCACAGAGCTTCAGCCATGGTGAGCCTCCAAGGAGTGTGTCCATGTATTATTCGGCTGACACGCCATCCGGGCGTAGGTCAGCGACAGTTTCTCATAGAAGGCCGCCCCGGCCCGGAGTTCGCCCAGGGAGAGCCATTCGTCGGGGCGGTGGCTGCGGTAGGTGTCCCCAGGCCCGGCCTTCACCGCGGGCAGGCCGCCCAGGTGGGCCCAGTCGGAGGCGGTGGAGGAGCCGGTGCCGCCCTGGGTGCCGGCCGCGGCCAGCGCCGCGCGCACCACCGGCTCTTCCGGCCCGGTGGCCACCGGGCGGTAGCGGTCGGAGAACACCTCCACCTCGCTTTCCAGTTCGGCGGCGATGCGCTGGGTGAGGGACGCGTGGTCCAGGTTGGGGGTGCTGCGCACGTCCACCATGAACTCGCACAGGTCGGGCACCTGGTTCTTGGCCCGGCCTCCGCCCACCTGGGTCACCTGGGCCCGGGCCTCGCCCAGGAGCAGGTGCGGTTCGAACCGCATGGCGTCCAGGCGCGCGATGTCCCGGGCCGCCTTGTGCACGGCGTTCTCGCCCAGGTGGGCGTGGGCCACGTGGGCCGAAGTGCCCCGGGCCGTGCAGCGCAGGATCAGCATGCCCCGCTGGGCGGTGCACACGGTCAGGCCGGTGGGCTCGCCCACCACCGCCGCGTCCAGGGCCCCCAGCTCCGGAAGCAGTTCCTGGATCCCCTTGCCGCCCACTTCCTCGCCGGTGGTGAAGGCGAACACGAAGCGGGCGCCCGGGTCCGCCCCCCGGCCCTTCAGCGCCAGGGCGGCCAGCACCATGGCCGCCACGCAGCCCTTGGCGTCGTTGGCGCCCAGGCCGAACAGCCGCTGGCCGGCCCACCAGGGCTTCAGGGGGTCGGCGCTCCAGCCTTCGCCGGGCGGGACGGTGTCCAGGTGGCTCACCAGGAGCAGGCGCGGTCCCCGGCCGCCCAGTTCGAAATGGAGGTTCCCCCGGGTCCGGCGCGCCTGGATCCCCTCCGCCGCCAGCAGCTCCCACAGGCGGTCGGTGATGGCCTGCTCGCTGCCGGACACGCTGGGGATGGAGACCAGGGTCTCCAGGAGATTGGCGGGATCGATCACGAGCCCTCCTCGGGCAGCCGGGTCACCAGCATGGTGCCGCTGCCCTCGTTGGTGAACACCTCGGCCAGGATGGCGTCGGGGCGCACCCCCGAAACCAGGTGCACGCTGGCCACCCCGGCGTCCAGGGCCCTGCGGGCGGCGGCGAGCTTGGGCCGCATGCCGTCCTTGACCGCCCCGGCCTGGGCCAGCTGGTCCAGCCGGGCCAGGTCGGCCAGGGGCACCAGGCTGCTGGGGTTGGAGGGATCCGCCAGCAGGCCGGGGACCTTGAGCACGAAGAACAGCTTCTCCACCTTCATGGCCGCGGCGATCTCGGCCGCCACGGTGTCGGCGTTGGTGTTGAGCACCTGGCCGTCCGGGGCGGCGCTGAACGGGGCCACCACCGGCACGAACCCGCCCTTGAGCAGGTGCCGCAGCAGCGCCGGGTCCACCGATTCCACGTCGCCCACCATGCCGTAGTCCACCACCTGGCCGTCCACCTCCACCGGCGGCCGCCGGCGGCCCTTGACCAGCCCGGCGTCCTGGCCCGAGAGGCCCACCGCGGGCATCCCGGCGGCCTCCAGGTCGGCCAGGAAGTCCATCTGGATCCTGCCCTTGAAGGCCATCTTGGCGGCGTCCAGCACCTCCGGGGAGGTGACCCGGCGTCCCGCCACCTTGACCGTGGGCAGCTCCATCCGGGCGCACAGCTGGTCCAGCCCGGTCCCGCCGCCGTGGACGATCACCAGGGGGATGGACAGGCTCCAGAGCAGGGCCAGCTGTTCGCACACCGGGCGGCGCAGGGCCGGGTCGTCCAGGATCTCGCCCCCCAGCTTCACCACGAACGGGTGGTCGCGGAAGCGGCGCACGTACAGGGCCGCGTTGCGCAGGGACTCGAAGGGGCGGAGATTCTGGACCATGGTTTCCTCTCAGTTCGAAAGCAGCCACTGGATGAGCGAGCGCTGGACGTGGAAGCGGTTCTCCGCCTCGTCCACCACCCGGCACCAGGGCCCGTCCAGCACCCCGTCGGCCACCTCGACGTTGCGCCGCACCGGCAGGCAGTGCATGAAGATGGCGTCCTTGGCCGCGTGGTCGAAGTGGTGCGGGGAGCAGAGCCATTCGGGATGGGTCTTGACCGCTTCCGGACCCAGCCCGGCGGCGGTGGCGGGGCCCCAGGCCTTGGCGTACAGCACCCGGGTGCCTTCCAGGGCGGCCTCCAGGTCGTTGGTCACCCGCACGCTGCCGCCGGCGGCCTGGGCGAAGGCCTGGGCCTGGCCCAGCACCCCGGGGTGCAGTTCGAAGCCCTTGGGATGGGCCACCCGCACCTCGCAGCCGCAGGCGGCGGCGGTGAGCAGGAAGCTGTTGGGCACGGCCTTGGGCAGGGGCTTGATGTGCGGGGCCCAGGCCAGGGTGACCGGCAGGCCCTTGGTGGCGCCGAAGGTCTCCCGGGCGGTCATCAGGTCGGCCAGGCCCTGGCAGGGATGCTCCCGGGCGCTTTCCATGCTGATGGTGGGCACCGTGCCCAGGTTGCGGAAGCCGTTCATGACCGGGTCCTTGTGGTCCAGGTCGTCGTCGGCGCCGCCGGCGAAAGTCCGCACCGCCAGCAGGTCCACGTAGCGGGACAGGACCGGCGCGGCCTCCTTGATGTGCTCGGCCCGGTCGCCGTCCATGACCGCGCCTTCCCGGTCCTCCAGCTTCCAGACCCCGTTGCCCACCTCCAGCACGATGGAGGAGCCGCCGCCCCGGGCCATCACCGCCTCGAACGAGGCGCGGGTGCGCAGGGACGGGTTGAAGAACACCATGCCCAGGATCTTGTCCACCAGGTGCCTGGGGTGGGGGCCCTGCTTCCAGGCCAGGGCTTGGGCCAGGACCTCCTCCACCCCCGCGACGCCCAGGTCGTGAATGCCGGTTGCGTGTCGCATGTCAGTTTCCTCGTTGAAAGCCGCGGACGGCGTCGAGCAGGGCGGACACCGCCACCAGGCTCAAGTTGAGGGGGGGCATCAGGCGCAGCACTTCGGGGTTGCCGCTGCCGCCGACCAGGATGCGCTGTTGCTGGAGGTGGCTCTTGAGCTTCGCCGCGCCTCCGGGCACCTTCAGGCCCAGCAGCAGGCCCCGGCCCAGCACCTCGCTCACGCAGGTGCCCTTCAGGCCCTGGCGGATGAGATCCTCCAGCGCCAGGGCCTTGGGCATGAGGCCCTCCTCCAGGATCACCTGGAGGGTGGCCAGCAGGGCGGCGCAGGCCAGGGGGCCGCCGCCGAAGGTGCTGCCCAGGTCGCCGGGCTTGAGGGCCCCCGCCACCGGGCCGCTCATGAGCAGGGCGCCCATGGGCACGCCGGAGGCGATGCCCTTGGCCGAGGTGACCAGGTCCGGCTGGACCCCGTGCAGCCCGGCCACGTACGGGTGGCCCAGGCGGCCCACCCCGGTCTGGACCTCGTCGTAGATGAGCAGGCAGCCGGCGGCCCGGGTGCGTTCCCGCAGGCGGGCCAGGAACTCCGGTGTGGCCGGGCGGATGCCGGACATGCTCTGGATGGGCTCCAGGATCACCCCTGCCACACCGCCGAAGTCGTAGCCGTCCAGGGCCGCCAGGTCGTTCAGGGGCAGCCGGTCGCAGGGGGCCAGGAAGGATTCCAGCCCCACGGTGATCTTGGGGTCCTCGGTGACCGACAGGGCCAGGATGGTGCGCCCGTGCCAGCCGCCCCGGAAGGCCGCGAACCGGGTGCGCCGGGTGAGCTTGGCGGCGACCTTCAGGGCGTTCTCATTGGCCTCGGCGCCGCTGTTGCAGAAGAACACCGACTTCAGCCCCGAGGGCTGGCCCGAGTTGGCGAACTGCAGGAGCCCCTCGGCGGCCCGGGCCCGGACCGGCAGGTCGGCGGCGGTGCTGTAGAAGATCAGTTCCCTGGCCTGGCGGGCGATGGCCTCGGCCACCTTGGGGTGCGCGTGGCCGGTGGAGCACACGCAGTGACCGCCGTAGAAATCGAAGTAGGCGTTGCCCTGGTCGTCGAACACCCGGTCCCCCTCGCCCCGCAGGATCGGGAACGGGTAGGGGGTGTAGGTGGGCAGGAGGGCCGGGATGGAGGTGGACTGCAAATCGGTCGGCATATTTTGCAAGACCCGGGACTACCAGGCGCGTATTGCAAAGTATGCAGGCATTCTTGCAAAGGGTCAATGGCAAATATCGCAACGGTTGTGTGAGACTGCCGGTTATTCGTTCGGTGCGAGCACTTGCAAAATTTTGCAAATGAATGCAAATTAAGTTCATGAACCTGGATACCGCCATCCTCCGGAACCTCGCCGAGCGGGACATCGCCGAACAGGGAGAGCTGCTGGAACGGCTCCGGGGCGAAGGGTTCGACCTGACCGTGTCGACCCTCTCCCGGCACCTGAAGAAGCTCCAGGTGCGCAAGGAGGCGGGCCGCTACCAGCTGCCCCCGCCCCAGCGCTCCCCCGCCCACCCCTTCACCGTGCGCAAGGTCCAGCCCTGCCTGGTGATCCTAAAGACCGAACCGGGCTTCGCCAACGCCATGGCCCTGGCCCTGGACGGGGGCGGGCTGTCCTCCCTGGCCGGTACCATCGCCGGGGACGACACCATCTTCGCCGCCCCCCTGGACCCGTCCCTGCTGGACCAACTGGAGGAGGAGATCCTGGAGCGGCTGGGGCGGGGGTTCTAGCAGGCTTTGCCTGCTACGGCTGCTTGTGCCCGGCACGGGCGATCGATGCCGGTCGGATCCAACGGTGTTAGCTACCAGGGAAGCGGTTCGAGCTCCACGGCGATGGCGGCATGGTCGCTCATGGCCTTGGCCGGGTCGTAGAGCTTGTCGAGGCCCGTGCCGCCAAGGATCTCCTTCCGGAACACCCGGTAGTTCTTCAGGCGCAGATGGTTGTCCTCCACGAACACATGGTCGAGGATCTGCTTGCCGTCCGGATCGGTGCTGGCCGGCCAATAGTCCCAGCCCCAGCTGCTCCGGAACTGGCCGATGGCGTCGAGGTGCTCCGTCAGCGGCTTGCGCTGGCCGCCGGCAACCTGCAACCGGCCGACCTTGTCCAGCTCGTGGATCTCGGCGATGGTGTCCAGCTTGTACTCCCGCCGCAGTTCCTGGAGCCTCTGGTCGTTGCTCAGGTTGAAGCCGAACGAGTTGAACAGGTCGAGGATCCACCGGGTCCGGTCATAGATCCGGCTCTCGTTCTTCAAATAGGTGATCGGTTCGTTCCAGTCGCCGCACAGGACCAGGTTGGCGGCGTTCAGCCTGGAGTCGGATTTCCTGAGGTTCACCAGTTCCTCGGCGATCTGCTTGACCTGGTCCCGCTTGACCTCGACATCCGCGAGGTTGGTGCCGGACTGCATGTGGGTGTCCACCACCAGGAGGGGGTGGTCCTTGGCATTGCCGACCGCATCGAACTGGAAGTTGTGGAGGGCGATGATGAGGAACCCCTTCATGGCAAGAGCGTCCTCGTCCCTGCTGATCTTGAAAGTGAGCCATTCATCCTTGAACGCATGCCGGAGGGTGCAAACCATGAGGCCGTCGTCAAGTTTAGTTATATGCATCTGATGATAAAGGAGCTTGTTGTAAGTATATTGATAGACGTTGCCCAGCTGCTGCATCATGGCCCTCTTGTTTTGCTCTCCCCATAACTCCTGGAAGCAAACGATATCTGGCTTGAGCGTAGCGATGAACTTGGCAATCATGGGAATTCGGGCACCGATGGAATGATTGATGCCGGAAGCCAGGTCCCTTTTCGCGAAAAACTTGACAAGATCTCTTGTTTTCTCTGGAAATCCATAACAGTTCAAGGAAACCAGGGTATAGGTCTTCGCCGGAAGGCTTATGCCGGTCAGCCAGAGCATGGCCAAGACCGGGAGGATTTTCATGAACTTCATGGATAGCGCCTCCTGCTTTTCCTTGACGGACAAACGTACGGATCGGCACCGAAAAAAGGTCCACGTCGAAGCCATGGCGGAACGTGGAGTTTAATCATTCATCAAATTAACTTTTTTTAATTTCCTCGCAAGTCCTTCCGGCCAGATAGGCCGGACGGTGGCCCTTTCCCACCTGCCTCCAGCCGGGGGCGCGAGGCGCAGTCGCCAGAGCCCTTTGGCGCAGGGTCGGCAGAGTGCCCCGGAGGGGTCGGTCCTCTCCGGGAGTGCGGACGCCCGGTCCACTCCATCGCAAAGATCGCACCCTGGCAATAAACTATAAATAATTTACTATGGATCAATATTCGCGGAGCGGGGCCGGGCGCTCCCGCTTCGCATCTCCCAAGGAGCTGGCATGAAAATCAGAATCATGGCTCTCGGCTTGGGGCTTGGCATCGCCTTGGGGGCCTTGCCTGGAGCCCTCCTATGGGGCATCGTGCCGAGTCCCATTCCACCGAAACCCATAGCCAAGCCGCCCCGTCGTGAGCGGATAACCAATTACATTGATGTTTATAATGATAATGAAAAACCTGTTTGGATGTTCGGCCAGGACATTCCCCATCCGCCGGGGCTCGTCAATGAGGGGAATGAAAATTTCTACCGGCTCAAAGATCCCACTGCCTACAGGGGAAACAATCGTGCTTATTTATTCATCTGTACGCCATGGCTGAAATCGAAGTCGGACTTCTACAAGTTGGCGCTGAATGAACTGGATCCGCAAAAAGGCCAGGCCAAGCGTGGCGTCATCGAAATCTACAGTGATATGAAGGATGCCACCCTGACCGTCGAGCAGGTCGAACCGCAGGGCAAAGTGAAGCTGATGGGAAACAAGGGAATCCCATACAATTCAGCGCTGGCGGTGGTGACCCCGCCTGGGACCTGGTTCATCAGGTTGAGTTATCGCTACAATAAATAGTCTTGTCGGCCTCCCGGGCGATGACGTGGACGGCTGGCGTCTTCTCTCCGGCCTCTGGTGCCACGATTCGACTGCGGTCATCCTGTTCGATGAATGACCGAACTTCCCCTGGCCACCCTCAAGATCCGCCTGCGCCACGGCGACATCTTCGCCATGGGGCCGGGCAAGGCCGACCTGCTGGAGGCCATCCGGGACACCCGGTCCATCGCGGCGGCCGGGCGCAAGCTGGGGCTGAGCTACTGGAAGACCCGGCACCTCCTGGAGGAGATGAACCAGTGCTTCCGCGCGCCGGTGGTGGTGGGCACCAAGGGCGGGGACAAGGGCGGCGGCGCCCGGGTGACCGAGACCGGCCTGGCGGCCCTGGAGCGGTTCCGGGCCATGGAGGCTTTGGCGGCCGCCGCCATCGCCGCCCAGGTCCAAGCATTCCAGGACTTGTTGGCGGGGGCCGGAGGCGGCGGAGAAACCCGGGAACCGGACTGACGGCGAAACGCAGGATCTGAGTGACCCGAGCGTTCGATGTATGAGCTATCATACATCGTCACCGGATGGCCTGGAGAAGCGATGAGATTGCGCGCTTTAGGGTTGCTGCTGTTGGGGTATGCCTTGGCCCTGGGCCTCCCGGTCCGGGCTCGGTCCGCCCCGGTCCAGGTGTCGGTGGCCGCCGCCGGCGACCTGCGCGGGGTCCTGGAAGAGCTCAAGGCGGGGTTCGAGGCCGGCCATCCGGGGGTCCAGCTCCAGCTTTCCTACGGCGCCTCCGGCAGCCTCACCGCCCAGATCCTGCAGGGGGCCCCGTTCGACCTGTTCCTGGCGGCGGACGAGGGGTTCCCGGAGCAGGTGCGGCGGGCGGGACTGGCGGATCGCCAGGGTCCCTTCCCCTATGCCGTGGGCAGCCTGGTCCTGTGGGTGCGCAAGGACCTGGGCCTGGACCCGGTCCGGGACGGCTGGAAGGTGCTGGCCAGCCCAGGGATCGGGAAGGTCGCCATCGCCAACCCCCAGGTGGCCCCATACGGCCGGGCGGCCGAAGCGGCCCTGCGCAGCGCCGGGATCTACGAGCAGGTCAAGCCCCGCCTGGTGTTCGCCGACAACATCGCCCAGGCAGCCCAGTTCTGCCAGACCGGGGCGGCGGAGGCCGGGCTGCTCTCCTTCACCCAGGCGGACAACCCCGCCCTGCGCCAGCCGGGGACGGCCTGGAAGGTGCCTCCCGGCACCTACCCGCCCCTGCGCCAGGCCGGGGTGGTGCTCAAGCGCAGCGCCTGCCCGGACCAGGCCCGGGCCTTCCAGGCCTACCTCACCGGCCCCGCGGGCCAGGCCGCGCTGGCCCGGCACGGCTACGGGAAGCCCTGACATGGATTGGCAAGCCATCGGTCTGAGCCTGCGCCTGGCCACCAGCTCGGCCCTGCTCCTGGCTCCCCTGGGGATCCTCCTGGCCTGGCCCCTGGCCTTCGGCCGGTTCCGGAGCCGGATCCTGCTGGAGGCCTTCACCTCCATCCCCCTGGTGCTGCCGCCCACAGTGCTGGGGTTCTACCTGATCGTGGCCCTGGGCCCCCACAGCCCGCTGGGCCAAGCCTGGGAACAGCTGACCGGGACCCGGCTGGTGTTCACCTTCCAGGGCCTGCTGCTGGCCCAGGTGATCACCAACCTGCCGTTCTTCCTGCAGCCCCTGGTGGCCTCCCTGGGCGGGGTGGACCGCAAGCTCCTGGAGATGGCCAGCACCCTGGGCTCCAGGAGCGCCGGGGTGTACTTCCGGGTGGCCCTGCCGCTGGCCTGGAGGGGTCTGCTGTCTGGGCTGATCCTCAGCTTCGCCCACGGCATCGGCGAGTTCGGGGTGGTGCTGATGGTCGGGGGCAACCTGCCGGGGCGGACCCGCACCGCTTCCATCGCCATCTTCGACCAGGTGCAGTCGTTCGACCTGGCCGGGGCCAACCGGACCGCGCTGCTGCTGCTGGGCTTCGCCCTGGTGGTGCTGGCCTGCACCGCGTGGCTGCGGGCCAAGGAGCGCGCATGGGCCTGAGCGCACGGTTCACCAAGACCTTCAACGGAGGCCCCGCCATCGAGGCCGGCTTCGAGCTGGCCCTGGGCAGCTTCGGGCTCACGGTGCTGTTCGGACCTTCCGGCTGCGGCAAGACCACGGTGCTCCGGTGCCTGGGCGGGCTGGAACGCCCGGACGGCGGACACATCCAGGCCGGGGAGGAGACCTGGTACGACGGCCGGACCGGGCGGCACCTCCCCGCCGCCGGCCGCGGCATCGGCTTCATGTTCCAGGAGCCGGCCCTGTTCCCCCACCTGAGCGTGGCCGGCAACATCGGCTACGGCCTGCACGGGCGGAGGCGCGCCGAGCGCAGGGCGCGGGTGGCGGAGCTGGTCCGGCTCATGGGGCTGTCGGAACTGGCCGGGCGCAGGCCGGCCGAAGTGTCTGGCGGCCAGAAGCAGCGGGTGGCCCTGGCCCGGGCCCTGGCGCCCTGGCCGCGGCTGGTGCTGCTGGACGAGCCCTTCGCCGCCCTGGACCAGGCCGGCGCCGACCAGCTCCGGCACAACCTCAGGCAGATCCTGCAGACCCTGGCGGTGCCCACCATCCTGGTGACCCATGATCCCCAGGAGGCCCTGGCCCTGGGCGACCGCATGCTGTTCATGAAGGAAGGGCGGATCGTCCTGGACGGGGCCCCGGCCGAGGTGCTGTCCGCCACCGGCAACGGCACCCGCGCCCAGATCGGCGAAGTGCTCCGGGCCAGGGTCGCGGGCCGGACGGAAGGGCTGCTCCGCCTGGAGGTGGGCCCGGTCCAGCTGTTCGCTCCGGACCCCGGGGGGGTGTTCCGGGAGGCCTACGCCTGCATCCGCGGGGAAGGGGTGTCGCTGGAGGTGGGTCCCCACGGGCTCCTGTCCCAGCGCAACCGCCTGGCCGCCAAAGTGGTCCGGATCGAGCCCCATGGGGCCCTGCTGCGGGTGCACCTGGATGCGGGCTTCCCCCTGGAGGCGGTCATCACCACTTGGGCCTGCGCGGACCTGGGCCTGGAACCCGGCCGGGCGGTGCATGCCCTCATCAAGGCCAGCGCCATCCAGGTGATCCCCATCGAGGCCTGAAAGGAACCAACCGTTCCTTCCCCACATTGAGCCTGGGGAGGAGCCCCATGACCTTGCGCGCGTCCGTCCTGCCCCTGGCCCTGATGACCGTCCTCGCGTCCCTGTCCTGCAACCGGAGCGGCAGGACCTTCCGCCTGGGTGGCGTGGGGCCGGCCACCGGCGAGGCCGCCAGCTTCGGCCTCTCGTACCGCAAGGGCATGGCCATGGCGGTGGAGGAATGGAACCTCCGGGGCGGCGTCCTGGGCCGCAAGATCATCCTGTATTTCGAAGACGACCAGGACGATCCGGTGGAGGGCGCCGCCGCCTTCGCCCGGCTGATCCACCGGGACAAGGTGGCCGCCGTCGTCGGCAGCGGCACGTCCAGGGTCTCCCTGGCCGGCGCGCCCATCTGCCAGGAAGCCCGGGTGCCCATGATCACGCCCACCTCCACCCACCCCAAGGTGACCGAGGCCGGGGACCACATCTTCCGGGCCTGCTTCCTGGATGCCTTCCAGGCCACCGCCGCCGCGCGCTTCGCTGTGGAGCACCTGAAGGCACGGAAGGCCGCGTGCCTGTTCGACCTGGACAACGAGTACCCGAGCGGTCTGGCGGAAGTCTTCCGGCGCAGGTTCCTGGCCATGGGCGGCCAGGTCACCGCCTTCGAGGGCCACGGGTCCGGTGCCACGGATTTCAAGGTCCAGCTGGCCAGGATCATCGCCACCCGGCCGGACCTCATCTACCTGCCGGACTACTACCGGGACGTGGCCTTGGCCGTCAAGCAGGCCCGGGAGCTGGGCTTCCGGGGTCCGCTGGCGGGCGGCGACGGCTGGGACTCGCCCCGGCTTCCCCTGCTCTGCGGCCCGGCCGTGGAAGGATGCTGCTTCACGGCCCATTTCGCCAAGGACGATCCCCGCCCCATCGCCCAGGGGTTCGTGAAGCGGTTCCGGTACAAGTACGGCGAGGACCCGGACAGCCACGCCTGCCTGGCCTACGACGCGGCCTGGCTGGTGCTGGACGCGGCCCGGCGCGCCGGCTCCGCGGACCGCCGCGCCATCCGGGACGCCCTCCAGGCCAGTGACGTGGAAGTGGTCTCCGGGCGCATCCGCTTCGATTCCCGGCGCGATCCCATCAAGGACGCTGTCATCCTGGAAGTGAAGAACGGGAATTTCGTCTACCGCTCCTCCATCCATCCTTGAGAGGGTGCACATGGACCAGGCCGCGACCATCGATTTCTCCACCTTCCAGGCGGTCGATATCCGGGTCGGGGTGATCCGGTCGGTGGCGCCGGCGGAGGGTTGCCGGTCCCCGTCCTACAAGCTGGTGATCGATTTCGGGCCGGAGATCGGTGTCCGCAAGAGCGTCGCCCAGGCGACGAACTACTCAGAGGCCGAGCTGGTGGGGAAGCAGGTGCTGGGGGTGGTGAACCTCGCGCCGAGGCAGGTGGGGAAGCACGTGTCCGAGGTGCTGACATTGGGCGTCCCCACCGAGGGCCGGGGCACCGCTTTGATGGTGCCGGATTTCGCCTCTTATCCCGGGTCGAGGCTGTTCTAGCCATCCATCCGGATCCTGACGGAACGGTTCAGGGGCTCCGGCTGGCTGTCCCGTAACCTTCTCGCCGGCTCTGGAATCTGTAGGCCGCAAAAAGGTCACACGTTGCCAGCTGCTTGCCAACATTTCAATGCCGCCAAACTGATCTTTGTGGCCCCAAGGCACAAGCACTTTAACTTCGGCTTCCGTGTTGCTGCTATTCCTAGAGCTTGATCCCGAACCTCCGCGCCAAATCCAGATACCGCTCCCTCACCCCCTGGATCACCTCCTCCGGCAGGTGCGGCGCCGGGGGCTGCTTGTTCCACCCCGGCAGGGCCTCCAGCCAGTCCCGGAGGTACTGCTTGTCCAGGCTGGGCGGGTTGGCTCCGGGGCGCCAGGATTCGGCCAGCCAGTAGCGGCTGGAATCGGGGGTCAGGACTTCGTCGATGAGGATCAGCTCGCCGCCTTCCGCCAGGCCGAACTCGAACTTGGTGTCGGCCAGGAGGATGCCCCGCGGGCGGGCCAGGTCCCGGCCCCGGCGGTAGAGTTCCAGGCACACCCGGCGGATCCGCTCGGCCAGGTCCCGGCCCACCAGCCGGGCCATGGCGGCGTAGTCGATGTTCTCGTCGTGGCCCACTTCCGCCTTGGTGGAGGGGGTGAAGATCGGCTCCGGCAGTTCGTCGGCGTTGCGCAGGCCGGGGGGGAGGGGAATGCCGCACACGGTGCCGGACTTGGTGTATTCCTTCAGGCCGGAGCCGGCCAGGTAGCCGCGCACCACGCACTCCACCGGCAGGGGCCGGGTCTTGCGCGCCAGGATGGAGCGGCCCCGCAGGATCTCGGCATGGGGGCGCAGCTCGGCGGGGAAGGCCTCCACCTCGGTGGCCTCCAGGTGGTTGGGCAGGATGTCCCGGGTGGCGCCGAACCAGAAATTGGCCACCTGGGTGAGGATCCGGCCCTTGTCGGGGATCCCCTCCAACATGATGCAGTCGAAGGCGGAGATCCGGTCGGTGGCCACCATCAGGAGGTGGCTGCCCAGGTCGTAGACGTCGCGGACCTTGCCGCGCCGGAAGGCTGGGAAGGGCAGGCTGGTGGTGAGCAGGGCGGGCATAGGTTCCTCGGGAGAAAGGGGGGTCAGACGTGGTGTTCGGGCTCCGCCTGGGCACCACGTGGGGGAGCACGACGGGATCGCACGCATGCGTGCGATGAGAGCGTGCCTCAATTATGCGTGGTCCCCTCTCGTCCATGTTAAGGCAGTTCGGGGATGTGCCTGGGGGTGGGCGCCAGCCAGTGCAGGCCGATGGGCAGGAGCTGGTAGCGGTTCTGGATGGTGACCCAGCGGGACAGCTCGGTTTCCCGGACCGTGCCGCCGGGGCCGGTGACCGGGAGGCCCCGTTCGTGCCGGAAGGCCTCCACCTCCCCGGGCGAGACGCCCAGCAGGGACGGCAGGACCTCCACCGGGTAGGTGTTCTCCTGGCCCGACCGGTTCAGGATCCGGTAGTCGAAGGTTTCCCGCAGCACCGACAGGGTGGCCTCCCGGTCCAGTTCCAGGGCGGCGTCCAGGTGCGGACAGGGGTCCCCTCCGGACAGGCTCCGGGCCTGGGCGGCGCCCAGGTGGGCCAGGGGATGGACCGGGCTGGTCTTGAGCAGCCGGGCGAAGACCTCGCCGGCTTCCTGGTGCCGCTGCAGGTGCAGGAGGGCCTCGCCCCGCATGAGCAGGGCCTCGGGGCTGGCCGGGGTCACCAGCAGCAGCCGTTCGGTCACGTCCGCCAGTTCCTCGACCATGGCCTGCCGGCGCAGCAGGGAGGCGAGCCAGGCCAGGGCGGGGGCGTGCTGGGGCGCCAGCAGGAGCATGCGCTCCAGCAGCTCGATGGCCTGGACCAGGCTCCCTTCCCGCTCGGTCCGCTGGGCCCAGTCCCAGAGTACCTCCGCCTGGCGGGCCACCGGATGGTTCAGGGTGCCCCGGCGCTCGTCGGTGGGGTGGAGCAGCTGGGTCCGGACCCAGGTGTACCGGTTGGGGTTGCGCCCTTCCGGGGCGGCCAGCTCGTCCTCGATGGCCCGGATGACGATCTTGAGGCCCCGGTCCCACAGGGGGGGGATGGGCATCTGGACATGGGTCTGGAGTTCCCGGCGCAGGGGCTGGAGGGGATCCCCGGACCGGCCCAGGTGGAGCCTCAGGCGGAGGAAGCGGGGTTCCGCCGGCGGCTCCCCGTCCACCCGGACCCTCAGGGCCAGCTCCCCCGTATCCGGGTCGAAGCCGTCCAGGAGGAGGTACTGCAGCTGCCCGCGCATAGGACGAGATTAGCAAAGGTGGTTGACCTTGACACCTTTCCCTAGGAATATTGCATTTACAGACATTCGCTGGAGCCGACCATGAAAAAAACCTTTGCCATCGGAGCGATGCTGCTGGGAATTGCCTCCGTGCCCGCAAAGGCGACGGAGCTGGGACTTCTCGTCGACCAGGAGATCGGCCGTTCGGAGACGCTCGCGGCGCCCGGCGGTTCGGGATTGCCCGCCGGCGGCTACGACCGGGCCAATCCCACCGGCTATGGGATCCGCGCCGCGTACACCTTCCTTAACCTGCACGTGGCGGAGTTCGGCGCCGCCGTGACCTACCACCCCAAGGCCCAGGACGACCTCATCCAGGGCGGCATCAACAGGGGCAAGCTGGGCGACCAGTACTGGGCCCTCGGGGTCCAGGCGGACTGGAAGCTCCTGATGGACCTCCACGCCGGGCTCGACATGCGCTCGGAGAAGGTCACCACCTCCGCGGTCAACGGCACTTCCGACAGCACCACCTTCGTCCGGCCATGGATCAAGGCGGGCGTGGGCTACATCGTGCCCACCCCCGTGGTCAGCCCCTTCGTGCGCGTGGAAGTGGCGGTGCCGCTCACCAGCTACGACTCGTCCGCCTCCACCGACGATTTCCGCAAGGCCATGGCCCCTTCCCTCCAGGTGGCCCTTTACGGCGGCATCCGCTTCTGATCGCTTGACGATCCCAGGGGTCGCATGGAACTGCGGGTTCTAGGTTGTTCAGGAGGCGAGGCCGAGGGCAGCAGGCTCACGGGGCTGCTGGTGGACGGCGTGGTGGCCATCGATGCCGGCTCCCTCACCCAGGCGCTCAGCGTCCGGGAACAGGTGGGGATCCGGCAGATCTTCATCTCCCATTCACACCTGGACCACATCTGCAGCCTGCCGTTCTTCACCAAGAACATCTTCGGCCACACCGACGTCCCGGTGCAGGTCCGCGCCCAGCCCGAGACCCTGGACTCCGTGCGCCGGCATCTGTTCAACAACGAGATCTGGCCCGACTTCTCGGTGATCCCCAATCCCGACAACCCCATCATCCGGTTCTCGGAGATCCGGGCCGGCCAGACCTACGAGGTGGAGGGCCTGCGCATCACCCCCATCCCGGTGAACCACCTGGTGCCGTGCGTGGGCTACCTGGTGGAGGACGACCACTCCGCCTTCCTGTTCACGTCCGACACCGCCGAGACCGACGAGGTCTACAAGGTGGCCAACAAGACCCGGAATTTGCGCCTGTTCATCACCGAGGCCAGCTTCCCCAACGAGCAGGCCTGGCTGGCCAAGGCCGCCAAGCACTTGACCCCGGAGATGCTGGGCCGGGAACTGAAGAAGCTCAAGCCCAAGGTGGAGGTGGGCATCTACCACCTCACCCCGGCCGACCGCCCGGTCATGCTGCCCCAGATCGCGGCCCTGGGCGATGCGCGCATCCACCTGCTGGCCCAGGACGCGCTGTTCAACTGGTGAGGCGCAGGGGGCCGCCCATCGCCTGACCTGATTTATAAGCCATGGGCTGGCAATGATTTCCGGTCCATGGTACTCCGGTCCGGTGAAAGGCCACCTGCTCCGCATCCTGGGCGCCGGCTTCGGGCTGGCGGTGATCCTCGGCGCCACCGTGGGCGGGGAGATCCTGCGTCTGCCGGGCGCCGTGGCCCGGGCGCTGCCGTCGGTCCCGGCCTTCCTGGGCGCATGGGTTCTGGGCGGCGGCTTCGCCCTGGTCTCCGCCCTCAGCTTCGCCGAGCTGGGCACGCGCCTGCCGCGCTCCGGCGGCATGACCATCTTCGCCGGCGCGGCCCTGGGCCCCTTCGCCGGGTTCCTGGTGGGCTGGAGCGACTTCCTGGCCTGCGCCTTCACCATCTCCGCCCTGGCCCTGGCCCTGGGCGATGTGCTCGCGGCCTCCGGACTGCCGGGCCCGCCCCGGGCCCTGGGGGCCGCCGCGGTGGCGGCGGTGGGGCTGTCCCAGTGGCCCGGACTGCGCTGGGGCGCGCTCCTGCAGGACTGGACCAGCGCCGTCAAGGGCGTCTTCCTCCTGGCCCTCGGCCTGGGAGCCCTGGCCTGGACCGGGACCCGGGCGGAGCCCTGGCTTCCCGTCCCGGGCGGAACCCACGGCGCCCTGGCCTTCCTGGGGGCCATGCAGCTGGTGGTGTTCGCCTACGACAACTACTATTCCGCCGTCTATTTCGGCGAGGAGTTCAGGCATCCGCGCCGGCACCTGCCCTGGGTCCTGATCGTCGGCGTGATTCTGGTGACGTTCCTGTACGTGCTCCTGGCCTGGGGGATGGTGCGCGCCCTGCCGTTCCGGGTGCTGGCGGAATCCGGCCTGCCCGGGGCGGAACTGGCGGGACGGGTGGCCGGGACCGCTGGGAACGGCGCGGTGCGCCCCCTGATGGCCCTGGCCCTGCTGAGCGCCATGAACGCATCCCTCCTGGTGGCCAGCCGCATCCTGTTCGCCCTGGGCACCGAAGGCCACGCCAAGCGCCACGCCGCCCTGGTGAACGCGGGCGGGACCCCGGTCGCCGGGCTCCTGGCCACCCTGAGCCTGGCCATCATCGGGCTGGCCCTGCCCGACTTCGAGTCCGCCATCGTCTTCATGAGCCCGTTCGTGCTCATGAACTATGCCCTCTGCTTCCTGAGCCTGCTGGTGCTGCGCCGCAGGGACCCGGATCCCGGGGGGATCTTCCGGGTGCCCCTGTTCCCGCTCCCCACGCTGATCTCTCTGGTGGGAAGCCTGGTGCTGCTCCTCGGCGGGTTCGCCTCGGTGAAGTGGGACGTGCTGGCTCCGGCGGCCTTCCTGGTCCTGGCGTGGCCGGTCTACCGGTGGTCCAGGACGACCCGTTCCGCGCATGGGACCCAGAAGGCTTCCATCCGGTCCCGGCGCGGGATCCTGGTCGACGGCGTCAAGCCGCCGGAAGAGCAGGCGTGAGGCCGGGTCAGGCCCCGTGCCCTCCCGGATGCCCCGCCGCGGTGAGGCGGATGAGGCTGGCGCGCAGGCGGGCCTGGGCGTGGTCCAGGTCGGATTCGGTCTGGGCTTCCTGCAGGAGCTTCAGGGAGCGCTGGCGGGCGGCTTCGGCCCGCCCCACGTCGATCATGTCCACGGTCTCGCTGACCCGGGCCAGGATGGTGACATGCCCGGGGCCCACTTCCGCGAACCCGCCGAACACGGTGAGCCAGTGCTTCTCCAGGTCCCGGGTGAAGGTGACCAGGCCGTCGCCCACCGGGGTGATGAGCGGGGTGTGGCCCGGCAGGATGCCGTAGTAGCCGTTGTCGGCGGTGGGGAACTGCAGGTCGTCCACCTCCGCCGAGAAGATCCGGCGTTCGGGGGTCAGGACTTCCAGGAGGATCGTGTCGGGCATGGTGGTCATGGCGCAGCCTCAGGCCTGGGCCAGTTTTTCCGCCTTGGCCACGGCTTCCTCGATGGTGCCCACCAGGTAGAAGGCCTGTTCGGGCAGGTGGTCCCACTTGCCGTCGCAGATCTCGCTGAAGCCGCGGATGCTGTCTTCCAGTTTCACGTACTTCCCGCTCATCCCGGTGAAGGCCTCGGCCACGAAGAACGGCTGGCTGAGGAAGCGCTGGATCTTGCGGGCCCGGGCCACCACCAGCTTGTCCTCGTCGGACAGCTCGTCCATGCCCAGGATGGCGATGATGTCCTGGAGTTCCTTGTACTTCTGCAGGATGGCCTTGACCCGCATGGCGGTGGTGTAGTGGCGCTCGCCCAGGACCCGGGGATCCATGAGGCGGGAGGTGGAGGCCAGGGGGTCCACCGCCGGGTAGATGCCCAGGGCGGACAGCTCGCGGGACAGGTTGGTGGTGGCGTCCAGGTGGGCGAAGGTGGTGGCGGGCGCCGGGTCGGTGTAGTCGTCGGCGGGCACGTACACCGCCTGCACCGAAGTGATGGAGGCCTTCTTGGTGGAGGTGATGCGCTCCTGCAGCTCGCCCATCTCGGTGGCCAGGGTGGGCTGGTAGCCCACGGCCGAGGGCATGCGGCCCAGCAGGGCGGAAACCTCCGAGCCGGCCTGGGTGAAGCGGAAGATGTTGTCGATGAACAGCAGCACGTCCTTGCCTTCGGTGTCGCGGAAGTACTCGGCCACCGTCAGCCCCGTGAGGGCCACCCGGGCCCGGGCCCCGGGGGGCTCGGTCATCTGGCCGTAGATGAGCGCCACCTTGGATTCGGCGAGGTTCTCCTTGTTGATGACCCCGGACTCCATCATCTCCACCCACAGGTCGTTGCCCTCGCGGGTGCGCTCGCCCACCCCGGCGAACACCGACAGGCCTCCGTGGCCCTTGGCGATGTTGTTGATGAGCTCCATGATCAGCACGGTCTTGCCCACCCCGGCGCCGCCGAACAGGCCGGTCTTGCCGCCCTTGGCGTACGGCTCCAGCAGGTCGATGACCTTGATGCCGGTCTCGAACATCTCGGCGGTGGTGCTCAGCTCGTCGAAGGTGGGGGCGTTCCGGTGCATGGGCAGGGTGCGCTTGTTCCCCACGGGTCCCCGTTCGTCCACGGGATCGCCCACCACGTTGATGATCCGCCCCAGGGTCTCGGGCCCCACCGGGACCTGGATGGCGGCGCCGGTGTCCTCGACCAGCTGGCCCCGCACCATGCCTTCGGTGGGCTGCATGGCCACGCACCGGACCCGGTTCTCGCCCAGGTGCTGCTGGACCTCCAGGGTCACCTTGGTGGTGCGGCCCTGGCTGTCGGTGATGTCCGTATGGAGGGCATTGAGGATCTCCGGGAGGTGGCTGCCGAATTCCACGTCCACGGCCGGACCGATGATGGCGATGACGCGGCCTTGTTTGGTTTCAATCATGAGGTACCTCGTGGCAAGGGGGCGGGGGTCAGGCGTTGGCGCCGGAGACGATCTCGATGATCTGGTTGGTGATGGAGGCCTGGCGGATCTTGTTCATGTTCAGCGTCAGGCGGGCGATCATGTCCTCGGCGTTGCTGCTGGCCTTGTCCATGGCGGCCATGCGGGCGCCATGCTCGCTGGCGGAGCTCTCCAGCAGGACATGCAGCAGGGTGGTCTCGATGAAACGCGGGAACAGGGCGGACAGCACCTGCCCCGGGGTCGGCTCCAGCAGGTGCGGGACTTCGGTCGGGGGCCCCTCGCGCTCCTCCATCTGGATGGGGAAGACCCGCTGGATCGTGGGCACCTGGGACAGCGCCGAGGTGAAAAAGGTGTAGACCACGTACAGGGCGTCGATCTCCCCCCGCTCGTACTGCTGGGCGGCCTGGAAGGCGATCTCTTCGGCCACCCGGGCCAGGTTGGGCAGGGCGACGGCCACGTACTCCTGCTGGACCGGGACGCGGTTCTTCCGGGCCCAGTCCAGGGCCCGCTTGCCCACCACGTCCAGGTGCGCCAGCTTGGCCTTGCCGGCCTGCAGGAAGGCGACGGCCTGCTTGAGCAGGTTGGCGTTGAAGCCGCCGCAGAGGCCCTTGTCGCTGGCCACCACCACCAGCCGGATCCGCCGCTCCTCCCGGGGCGCCAGGAAGGCCTGGGCGATGGGCGTGTGGACGGCCTGGCCGTCCTGCTGGAACCGGGACACGACGTTGCGGACCACCTCCCCCAGCTTGCCGGCGTAGGGGCGCAGGGCCAGCAGACGCTCCTGGGACTTCCGCAGCTTCACCGCGGAAATCATCTTCATGGCCTTGGTGATCTGCTGGGTGTTCTTCACCGACCGGATCCGGCGGCGAATGTCCTGGAGGCCGGCCATGGTCTAAGCTCCCGCAGGCTGGTTCAGGGCCGCCGCGAAAGTCTCCTTGAAACTGGCGATCTGGGTCTTGAGGGCCGCCTTGGTCTCGTCGGAGAGCACCTTCTTGTCCTTGATGGTGCGCAGCAGGTCCGGAGCGTTGATGTCCAGGTAGGCAAGCAGCTCGTTCTCGAACCGGCGGCACTCGGCCACCGGCAGGTCGTCCAGGAACCCGGAGGTGGCGGTCCAGATGATGACCACCTGCTTCTCCACCGCCATGGGGACGTACTGGGGCTGCTTGAGGATCTCCACCAGCCGCTGGCCGCGGTTGAGCTGGGCCAGGGTGGCCTTGTCCAGGTCCGAGCCGAACTGGGAGAAGGCCGCCAGCTCGCGGTACTGGGCCAGTTCCAGCTTGATGGTCCCGGCCACCGACTTCATGGCCTTCACCTGGGCCGCGCCGCCCACCCGGCTCACGGAGATGCCCACGTTCAGGGCCGGGCGGACCCCGGCGTTGAACAGGTCCGACTCCAGGAAGATCTGGCCGTCGGTGATGGAGATGACGTTGGTGGGGATGTAGGCGGAGACGTCGCCGGCCTGGGTCTCGATCACCGGCAGGGCGGTGAGGGACCCGCCGCCCCGGGCCTCGCTGAGCTTGGCGGCCCGCTCCAGCAGGCGGCTGTGCAGGTAGAACACGTCGCCCGGGTAGGCCTCGCGTCCGGGGGGGCGGCGCACCAGCAGGGAGATCTCGCGGTAGGCCACGGCCTGCTTGGAGAGGTCGTCGTAGATGCAGAGCACGTGCTGGCCTGGGTTGCCCGGGCCGGCGGGCTCGCCGTTCACCCCGTGCCACATGAAGTACTCGCCCATGGCCGCGCCGGTCATGGGGGCCAGGAACAGCAGCGGGGCCGGCTCGGACGCCGAGGCGGCCACCACGATGGTGTGCTTCATGGCGTCGTAGCTCTCCAGGGTCTTCACCACCTGGGCGATGGTGGAGCGCTTCTGGCCGATGGCCACGTAGATGCAGATGACCCCCGTGTCCCGCTGGTTGATGATGGTGTCCAGGGCCACGGCGGTCTTGCCGGTCTGGCGGTCGCCGATGATCAGCTCGCGCTGGCCCCGGCCGATGGGGATCAGGGCGTCGATGGCCTTGAGGCCCGTCTGCATGGGCTGCTTCACGCCCTCCCGGTCGACGATGCCCGGGGCGATGCGTTCGACGGGGTTGCGCAGGGTCGTCTGGACGGGTCCCTTGCCGTCGATGGGGTTGCCCAGGGCGTCCACCACCCGGCCCACGAAGGCGGGCCCCACCGGCACCGACATGATCCGCGCGGTGCGCTTGACCGTGTCCCCTTCCTTGATGGCCGCGCAGTCGCCCAGGAGGATGATGCCGACGTTGTCCTCCTCCAGGTTGAAAGCCAGGCCCATCACTCCGTGGGGAAGCTCCAGCAGTTCGCCGGCCATGGCCTTCTCCAGACCGTGGGCCCGGGCGATGCCGTCGCCGACGCTGATCACGGTACCGATCTCGGACACGTCGGCCTGGACGTCGAAGCCTTCGATCTGGCTGCGGATGATGCGGGAGATCTCTTCCGCGCGGATGTCCATGAATTCCTCCGAAATGCCGGGAAAGGGTTATGCCGAAAGGAGACGGGCCTTGAGCTGGCCCAGCTGGCCCTTGAGGGACGCGTCGTAGACCGTGGAGCCCACCTGGGCCTTGACCCCGCCGAGCATGGAGGGGTCCAGCAGCCAGGCCAGCTTGACGGTCTTGTCGGTGCGGCGGGCCAGGGCGGCGGCCAGCGCCCGGCTCTGGGCCTCGGACATGGGCTGGGCGGTCTGGACGCTGGCCCTGACCACCCCCATCCGTTCATCCACCAGCTCGTCGAACGCGCTGGAAAGTTCGTAGACGAGGCTCAGGCGGGCGGCCCGGGCCACCACCCCGAAGAACTTCCGGAGCGTCTCGCCGAAGCCCGCGGCCGCCAGCACGGCGTCCAGGGCCGCGGCCTTCTGTGCGGGCGCCAGCAGGGGGTAGAACGCCAGCCGCTCCAGGTCGGCGTTGCCGCGCACCAGCTCGGCCACGGCGGCCAGCTCGCGCTGGACCTGGACCAGGGTGCCCTGGTCCTCGGCGATCCCGGCCAGGGCCTTGGCGTAGCGCCGGGCCACGAGGCGATTGCTCACTTGGCACCTCCGACTTCTTCGATGGCCCGGTCCAGGACCTTGGCGGCCACCTCGCCCTGGACCTGGCCTTCCAGGCGCCGGGCGGCGCCCGCCACCGCCAGGTCCGCCACCAGGGCGCGCAGCTCCGTTTCCGCCTGGCGCTGCCTGGCTTCGATCCCGGCCCGGGTCTGGGCCAGGATCTGGGCCGCCTCGGCCCGGGCGGACTCGAGGATCCGTCCCTTCTCGGCCTCGGCGTCCTCCTCGGCCTTGGCCATGATGCCCTCCAGCTCCTTCTGGAGGCCCGCCATCCGGGCCTCGAGTTCGGCGATCTGGCGGTCGGCCTCGGCCTTGTCCCGCTCCGCCTGGGACAGCTTGTCCTCGAGGTCCTTGGTGCGGGCCTTGAAGGCCGAGGACAGGGCCCCTTTCAGGAGCAGCACCAGGAGCCCGGCGAACAGGAGGAAATTGAACGCCTGCACCCCGAACTGGGCGCCCGGGCCCAGGGGGTGGCCGAACAGCGTGATCTTCGGATGGTGCCCGTGCGCCTCGGCCCCGGCGCCCTCGGGGGCCTGGACGGTCTCCGCCTGCGCGGGAGGGGCGGCCGGCGCCTGGGCGGTCGCCGGGGGGCCGGCCAGGGCCAGGACCAGGGGGAAGGCGAGAAGGGTTGTTCGGAACCGTTTCAACACGTCATGCCTGCCTGAGGAGATGCTGGACCATGGACTCGGACAGGGATTCCACCTGGGCCAGCAGTTCGCCCTTGGCCGCCTCCTGGGCGGCCTGGAGTTCGGCCAGCGCGCTGGCCAGGCGTTCGGAGGATTCCCGGCGGGCCTGCTCCAGCAGGGCCTGCCTCTCCCGGCCGGCGGCGGCGGCCAGGGCCTTGCGGTGCTCGAAGGCCCGGGCCCTCAGGTCGCGCAGCCTGGCCGCGTAGTCGGCCTGGCGCGCCTCCACCAGGGCGGCCGCCTCGGCCCGCCGGGCGGCTCCGGACTGGATGGCCGCCTCCCGGTCGTCCATGAGCCGGACCAGGGGCCGGAAGAAGGCCGCCTTCATGAATAGGAACAGGCAGGTGACCAGGGCCATGACGAACAGCAGCGTGCTCAGGTCCAGCTTCATGGGGTCCGGCAAGGTGTCCATGAAGCCCTTGGAGGCTTCGGCCCCGCCCGTCGCCAGGATGGCGAACCGCCAGATGGATGCTGTCACAACGGGTAGCACCACTTCCTCCCAAAACCTGATCGTTACGCGCTGAACTTCGAGACCTATGGATTACGGCTGAGAAATGACCGCTTGCAGGTGAGATACGATTCTTGCAAGTTCCTGAACGCATCTCAAGCGGGCGTTTTAACCTTGACCACGGGAGAGAACCATGGGAACCTCTTTCTTCGGCGATACGGGCGATTAGCTCAGTCGGTAGAGCAGCTGCCTTACACGCAGCGCGTCGGCGGTTCGAGTCCGTCATCGCCCACCAGCAATGGTGCCTTGAAAGCTCGGTTTTTTATAACAAGGGGTTGTAGCTCAGTTGGTTAGAGTGACGGCCTGTCACGCCGTAGGTCGCGGGTTCGAGCCCCGTCAGCCCCGCCAACCCACAGAAAGCGCCCATCGGGCGCTTTTTTCTTCCCCAGGCTTCCCGGTGGCGTCATGAAACTCCCGCTTGTAGCCCTTTGCGGACGCCCCAACGTCGGGAAGTCCACCCTGTTCAACCGGCTCACCCGCTCCCGGGCGGCGCTGGTGCACGACCTCCCCGGCATGACCCGGGACCGCGGCTACGGGCGGGTGGTCTGCCTTTCGCCGGCGGGGGACCCGGAGGAGGTGTTCGAACTGGTGGACACCGGCGGCCTGGATTACCTGGGGGAGGACGTGATCACCCGGGGCATCGCCCGGATGGCCGAAGCCGCCCTGCGGGAGGCCCACGTCGTGGTCCTGCTGGTGGACGCCCAGGACGGGTGGAACCCCGCGGACGCCGAGATCACGGCCCGGGTCCGGCAGCTGGGCAAGCCGGCCATCCTGGCGGTGAACAAGATCGACGGGGTCCGGGGCGGGAGCCCGGACGGGGCCTTCTATGAGCTGGGGTTCGAGGTGGTGCAGGTGGTCTCCGCCAGCCACGGGGACGGCGTGCCGGAACTGCTCGCGGCCGTCCGCGCCCGGCTGCCGTTCCACCGGACCCCCGAGGAAGCCGGGACCCACGAACCGGAGGACGAACTGCGGTTCGCCATCATCGGCCGCCCCAACGTGGGCAAGTCCTCTCTGGCGAACCGGCTGCTGGGCTACGAGCGCAGTCTGGTGAGCGACGTGGCCGGCACCACCCGGGACACGGTGGACACGGTGTTCCAGGTGGACGGCCGGGTCTACCGGCTCATCGACACCGCCGGCATCCGGCGCAAGGGCAAGACCCACGAGGGCGCGGAGAAGCTGTCCATCCTCAAGGCCAGGCAGGCCATGGCCAGGGCGGACGTGTCCGTGCTGCTGCTGGACGCGGTGGAGGGGGTGACCCACCAGGACGCGGTCATCGCCGGCTACGCCCAGGAGGCCGGCGCGGCGGTGATCCTGGGGATCAACAAGTGGGACCTGGTGGACAAGGACACCTACACCGCCCTGCAGGTGGAGGAGAAGCTGCGGCACGACCTGGGGTTCCTGCAGCACGCTCCCATGATGTTCATCTCCTGCCTCACCGGGCAGCGGGTCACCAGGCTGTTCCCGCTCATCCGCCAGGTGGCCGACGCCCATGCCCTGCGGGTCCCCACCGGGCGCCTGAACCAGTTCCTGCGGGATGCGGTGGCGCGCATGTCGCCCCCGGCGGTGGACGGCAAGCTGCCCAAGCTCTACTTCATGACCCAGGTGGGGGTCCGCCCGCCCAGCTTCGTGATCGTGACCAACACCGACCGGGAGCTCCATTTCAGCTACCAGCGCTTCCTGGAAAACCGCCTGCGGGATGAGTTCGGCTTCACCGGCGCCCCCATCCGCCTCGCCTTCCGCAAGCGGGACCGGCGGGAGGAGAAGGACGCCGGGGTGGCCAAGGTCCGCCGGATCCTGGACCCGGGCGAGGGGCTCAAACCCTCCCGCCGGAACACAACCCGTTCTCCCCGGTCCCCCCGAAAGGCCAAGTGAGACTCCGTCTCTGTTGTTGCCTATTCCGTACCGGGTCGTCCGTGTCCCGGTCCGGCCATGTCTGCCGACGGCTCCTTTGTCGGGGTACGTCCGTTGTGTTTTCGCGCCGACCCACCACGGCTCCGGGGTTTATGCGCCGACCCATAAGTACCGGTTTTGCTTGTTGCGTCCTCGCAAGCTGAGGGCGCAACAAGCAAAACCGGTTTGCCGACCAGGGAAGTCTCCCAATCCATGGTTTCGTTGGCCGTCAACGCGCCCCGGTGGATGAAGCCGGGGCAATGGGAAGGGGATCTTGAAGTAACCCTGGCCGATGGTTCAGCCGCTTGAGGAAGGCGAACCGTGTTGAGTCAACCCCCCGCAGCGAAGCGAGGAGGGATTGACTCAACACGGTACGAGTGGGTCGGCGCCATTCGGGGGGACCCGCGGTGGGTCGGCGCGAAAATACCGGGAACGCACGACAGCAGCAGGAGCCGTCGGCGGACACGGCTGGGTCGGGACCCGGACGCCCCCTAAGGTTCGACCTCGATCTCCCAGCTGATCGGCGCCGCCTTGGCCAGCATGGCGGAAACGCCGCAGTACCGGTCCATGGACAGGATCACCGCCCGCTCCAGCTTGTCCATGGGCAGGTCCCTGCCCCGGAACCGGTAGCGCAGGTGGATGCTCTTGAAGACCTTGGGGTGGTCCTCGGTGAGATCCGCGCTGGCGTGGATCTCGAACCCTTCCAGCGGGACCCGCATCTTCTCCAGGATGGACACCACGTCGATCCCGGTGCAGCCGCCCAGGCCGGACAGGAGCAGGCCCTTGGGGCTGGACCCGCTGTCGTGGCCGCCGGATTCCCGGGATGCGTCCAGGGGGATTTCGTGGCCTCCCTGGCGGGCGGTGAAGGCCAGACCGGAGGTCCATTGCACGGTCGATTCCATAGCCACACTCCTAGTTCAGACGGGTCCAGGGGCCGGCGTCGTGCACCTGCCGGTAGCCGGCCCGTTCCAGGATCGATTTGGCGACGCCGCTGCGGGAGCCGCTGGCGCAGCAGAGGAGGACCGGGACCGCCGGATCGATTTCCGGCATCCTCGCCTGGACCTGGTCCAGGGGGATGTTGACGCTCCGGGGCGCGTGGCCCTGGGCGTACTCGTCCGGGGTGCGCACATCGATGATCTGGGCTCCGTTGGCCTTCAGAGCCGTCAGGTCATCCACGCTGGGACCTCCGCGGGGGAAGTGAAGGATCCGCCGGAGCAGGATGAAGGCGCCGGCGCATAGACAGATGGCAAGGATCAGATTACCGAGGGGCACGGACATGTTCACCGGAGACTGGGGAAAGGGTGGCCTGACTTGATCTATGAAATGGTAATAAACATCGCCGGCCCTGTCAAGCATCCATGATGGCAGGCTCCGCGTGGGTGGAAAGAGATCCCGATCCCGTATGCTTTATCCAGCGGGAGGCAGGCATGGACCCATTGGAAGAGCGCATCAGGGGCATCCGCCTGGTGTGCACCGACGTGGACGGCGTGCTCACCACCGGCGCGCTCCACTACGGCGACGCCCCCACCCACGGCAAGACCTTCAACGTGCGGGACGGCGCGGCCATCAAGTGGCTCCAGCGTTCCGGCATCCCGGTCGCCTTCATCTCCGGCCTGCATTCTCCCGCCACCCTGCACCGGGCCGCCGACCTGCAGGTGGAGGACTGCATCGTCGGCAGGCTGGACAAGGGTCCCGTGCTGGACCGGCTGTGCGCCAAGTACGGGCTGCGCCCGGCCCAGGTGGCCCACCTGGGCGACGACCTGGCCGACCTGCCCCTGCTGGCCAGCGTCGGCCTGGCCTGCTGCCCCCGGGACGCGGTGGAGGAAGTGCGGGCGGCGGCCCACTGGGTGGTGCCGGTGGATGGCGGCATGGGCGTCCTGCGCGCGGTGGCCGAACGCATCCTCAAGGCCCAGGGCCGGTGGTCCGGGGTGGTGGCGGCGTACGGGATCGTTCAGAGCCGGTAGGAGATGCAGACCTGCAGCGCGGTGGCGTTGACGGTGGGGGCCGCCACGCCGGCCAGGACCTTCACTTCCGCGTCCAGGTGGTGGTTGAGGCGGTAGCCGATGCCCGCGGTGTAGGCGGCGTGGGTCACCCGCAGGGTGGAGCCGGTGCCGCTGGCGCTGGCGCCGAGGGACCAGTCGACCATCTGGATCCCGCCCACCAGGAACGGGCCCTTGAGCCAGTCGTCCCGGTCTTCCACCAGGAACCAGAGGGCCTCGCCCCCCAGGTGGAAACTCCGCACCGACCGGTCTCCGGAGACTCCGGGCCGGCTCCAGTCGTCCGCCCCCATCTCGAAGCGGGCGCAGACGGTGGAGTCGAAATGCAGCTCGGCCAGGAGGCTGGCCCCGACCCCCGGCGTACTGGTGCTGGTGGCGTCGGACAGGTCGCCGCCGGGCTGGCTCACCCGGACCTGGACACCGATGGTGTCCGGGCCCGGCCATTCTTGGGCGGCCAGGGGCAGGGCCAGGAAGAGGACGGGGAGGACGGGGCGCACGTTCATGGGGCTCCTTTGGGATGGGTGGGTTCGGAAAGATCCATGTGGTCCAGGCAGTGCCCGGCCACCCGGCCCGCGGCGCCGGGCGCGCCCAGGTGGGCCCGGATCAGCGCCAGTTCCCCGCGCATCCGGGCGGCGGCCGCGGGATCCAGCAGGGCGGCCAGCTCCCGGCTCAGGCGCGCGGGGTTGACCTCGCCCTGGAGCAGCTCGGGCACCACCTGGCGCCCGGCCACCACGTTGGCCAGGCCGAAGTGGGGGATCTTGACCCAGCGCCGGGCGGCAAAGCAGGTCAAGGGGTTCAGCTTGTAGATGACGGCGAAGGGCGTGCCCAGGAGGGCGGTCTCCAGGGTGGCGGTCCCCGAGCAGACCAGGGCGGCGTCCGCGTAGGCCCGGGCGGCGTAGCCCAGGCCGTGGACCAGACGCACTGGGCTGTGGGGGCCGAGGTGGGCGCGGAGCCTGGCCTCGGGCAGGGTGGGCGCCACGGGGATCACCCACTGCACTGCCCGGCGTTCCGGAAGCGCCTGCCAGTCCTCCACCAGCCGGCACAGGGGCGGCATGAGCCGCTCCAGTTCGCCGGCGCGGCTCCCGGGGAGGAGGGCCACCAGGGGCCGCCCGGGGTCCAGCCCGGCGGCACGGAAGAAGGCGTCCCGGTCCGTTTCGGGCGCCACCGTCTCCACCAGCGGGTTGCCGACCCAGAGGGCCTCCACCGGATAGCCCTGGAACAGGCCGGGCTCGAAGTCGAACAGGCAGTAGAGGGTGTCGAGGGTGGTGCCCAGGTCGGGGATCCGCCCGGCCTTCCAGGCCCAGACCTGGGGACAGACGAACTGGTGCAGCCGGACCCGGGGCAGGGCTCGCCGCAGGGCCTTGGCGAGCCTGAGGTTGAAGCCCGGATAGTCGATGAGCAGCGCTCCGGCGATGTCCTCCTCCGCGGCCGCGGCCAGGATCGCCCGGAACAGCCGGCGCAGGGCCGGCAGGTGACGGACCACCTCCACGAAGCCCACCACGGCCAGGTCGCGCACATCCGCCAGCTTGCGGTCCAGGAACGGGGTCATGCGGCTGCCGCCCACGCCCACCAGGCGCAGGCCGGGGCGGCGGGACCGCAGTTCGCGCAGGATCTCCGCCCCGTGCAAGTCGCCGGAGGCCTCGCCGGCGATGACCAGGATCGGCTTCATTTCCGTCCCTCCGGATTGCCCGGAGTCTCCTCCGGGGGAGCTTCTCCCGGCCACTCCGGGAACAGCACAGGCGGGAAGGCCGCGGCGATGCGGGCCATCGCCTCCCGGAAGGCCTCGGGCTCTCCGGCGGGGACGGCGAGGTTCCAGCGGTAGCCCAGGCCCTGGATCGGCCGGAAGTCGTCCCCGGGTCCGCCCACCGCGCAGAAAAGGCGGTCGGAGATGCTGTCCAGGTCCCCGCCCACGCCCGCGTCCCAGCAGAAACCCACCGCCTCCCCCCGGACCTCCCGCAGGCATGCGGCCAGGCCTGGAGCCGCACCGGGAGCGGGGCGCAGGACGAGCTTGAAGCGCGCGTCCTGGGCCGCCTCGAGCAGGCCTTCCAGGATCCCCAGGAGGGCCGCAGACTGGTGCCGACCAGCTGGGGCCGCGGCGCGGAGTACCAGGAAATCCGCCTCCGGGAGCGGACGGAGCGCGGCCAGCGCGGTTTCGCCCAAGGCCGGATCCCAGGGCAGGTCCGGGAGATGGAGGGCGTGGACCTGGGGCAGGCCGGGGCCCGGCCGGGTCCAGCCGGGATGGAACGCGCCGGTCCAGGCCAGTTCCACGGCCGGGAAGGACGACCAGGGGCCCGGCGCGGCGGAGGAAGGGAGAAGGGGCACAATTCGCATCAAGTGATTATCATGGAAAACCGGAGGCATCCATGGCCCGAGTTTTCACCCTGGAAGAGGCCCGCGCGGTGCTGCCGAAAGTGCAGGCGGTGACCCGCCCGGTGTTCGAGCTGGCGTCCAGCATGGCGGAGGAACTGCAGGCGGCGGAGGACCGCGAGGACGAAGCCCGGGTGGAGTCACTGCAGAACCGGCTGGAATCGCTGATGGAATCCTGGGCCGAGGCGGTGCGGGACCTGGGGCCGGACGTCAAGGGCCCCTGGCTGGTGGACTTCGATTCAGGGGACGGGTACTGGTGCTGGGCCTTCCCCGAGGAGGACCTGGACCACTGGCACGACTACGAAGGCGGCTTCGCCAGCCGGATCCCGGTCGCCCACAAGCCCGGGGCCGGGCACCGGTGATCCCGGCCGGGCCCGCGGCCTTCCGGGAGGCGGTGTGCCGCGCGGTGGCGCAGGTCCCCCGGGGGACCGTGGCCACCTACGGCCAGATCGCGTGGATGGCGGGCTATCCGCGCCGGCCCCGGCAGGTGGGCATGGTGCTCAAGGGCCTGCCCGAGGGCAACGACCTGCCCTGGCACCGCATCGTCAACGCCAATGGCTACGTGCCCAGCCGGGGCCGGTGGTGGGGGGCCATGCTGCAGATCCAGCGCCTGCGCCAGGAGGGGGTGGAGGTGGACGCGGTGGGCAACCTGGACCTGCGCAGGTACCAGTGGCGCGGAGGCGACGTCGACGAGCCCCGCTGAACCGTGACGGTCGCCTTCACGGTTCGAACCGGACCGCCACCTGGCCCAGGGGGCCGAACTCCACCGATACCAGGTCCCCGGGCTGGACCGGCAGCGGGACGAAGCAGGTGCCGGTGGACACCAACTGGCCCGCTTCCGCCGCCAGGCCCAGCCCCGACAGTTCGTTGACCAGCCAGGCCAGGGCCACCCGCGGATCCCCCAGCACCGCCGCCCCCGATCCCGTCCGTTCCAGCACCGTCCTGCCGTCCCGCAGCACCCGTCCCTGGACCGGGTGCGAGCACAGGTCGATCCCCCGCCAGTCGGCGCCCGTGTCCGCGCCCACGATGAACCGGCCCGCGCAGGCATTGTCCGCCAGCAGCTGGGCCTCCCCGGCATGGGCGAAGTCCTCGAACCGCGAATCGGGCACCTCGATCACCGGCACCAGCCGCGCCACCGCCGCCAGGACCTCGTCCACCCCGTAGGTTGCGGCGCGCGGCGGCAGGTCCCGGTCCAACAGGAAGCCGAACTCCGCCTCGGCCACCCGCATCCGGTTGCCCGCCAGCGAAATGGCGGCGCCGTCCGGGTGCGCGAAGGAGGCCAGGATCCGCCCCGCCAGCGGCCCCGGGACCCCGATGTGCTCCTGCCCGGCCCGGCTGGTGGCGGCGATCTTCCAGCCCACCACGGCCTGCCCCGCGATTCCCGGCAGGCAGGCCTGGATCGCGTAGCCCTCGGAGCGGGTTCGCGGGCGCAAGGGCGGCGGCAGTGCGGACAAGCCGCCGCCTCCTCCCTGGAGGCACTGCCAGATCAACGAGATGGCCGAGGCGGCTGGGGCGGGCATGATCCCATTCTCGCCCAGCCGGCCGGAGGACCGTAACCGCCGGATAAATGAACGAGGCCCCTTGCGGGGCCTCGTTCATTTGGTTGGGGAGGAAGGATTCGAACCCTCACCTGACAGAATCAGAATCTGTTGTCCTACCATTAGACCACTCCCCAAGTGGCAAGCCAGGGTATCGCGTTTCCGGGCCGTAAACAAGCTTATTCATGGCGATGATTTGGCCGCCGGGAGGGGTGGGGAACAGGTATTCTTGGTCTTAATAACGACGGACGGGACCCCATGGCTGAAACCCTTAAATTGGCCTATTTCGTGGCAATGAAGGAGGGCGCGAGTTACCTGGGGGGGCTCCTCCTCACGGACATATCCGGGATTCCCATCGACTTCCGGTACACCGAGCCCATCACCCCCACCAAGCTCCAGGCGGTGCTCTACGGCAAGGCCCTGGAACCCCACCTCAAGGAGGAGGTGATCCAGAAGACCCTGCTCAAGGAGCTCAAGTCGGCGCCGGACCTGTTCATCCTGCCTCCGGCCGACATGGCGGGGGGGTGGAACGGGGATTCCCGGTGCCCGGCCCTGGCCCTGCAGAAGACCCAGGAAACCCCCATGGCCCGCCTGGGCGAGACCTTCCGGGCCTCGCCCAGGGAGGTGCTGCTCCAGGCCGGGGAGGGCGGGTCGCCGCTGCGGGTGATCTTCGCCTCGGCCGTGGACTCGGCGGCCCAGGAGCAGGCCCTGCAGAAGCTCCAGGAGGCGGCCTACCACATGGACCCGGTGGAGCCCCTGGAGCGGGTGTACGCCGCGCTCCAGACCCTGGTCCGGCCGGAATAGCCATGGCCGGTGGGCGCCTGAAGGAGGCGATGACGGACCTGGCGGAGACCATCCGCCGGGTGTTCCAGCCGCCGGCCTCGCACCCGGTTCCGCTGGGCTGGAGGGTGCCGTCCGCCAACCGCATGTTACCCCTGGGCGCCACCGTGCTCCAGCCGTTCGCCCCGTGCACGGCCGAGGTCGTCCGGGAACCCCTGCTCCAGGCCGGCCCCCCCACGGCGGTGCCCCTGGCCTGGGCCCCCAACCTGGGCGGCGAACCCGGTCTGGCCTCCTGGCAGGCCGGCGCCCGGGCCTGTGAGCTGCCCCTGCTGCGGGCCGAGCGGTGCGCGCGCCTGGAGATCCCCCCTCTGCCTCGCAGGGCGGAGGTGCGGCGGGAGAAGGTCGACGCCTGCGCCGCCGTGGCCCGGAGCGGGTGGAGCGGCTGGACGGCGCCCACGGTGCGGAGCGGACACCAGCCGCTGGCCCCGCCGGGGTCCTTCCCGGGGCTCCGCACCGCCCTGGCCTTGCCGGTCGCGGTGGCCGGGGAGGACCTGGGCAAGCTGTCCAAGGCGCTCTGGATGCGCTATACCCTGCAGCTGGTCCGGTCCACCGGTGAGAACATCCGCAACCTGGAGGTGGTGGGCCTCTACCGGATTCCCGCCAAGGGGGTCCGCCAGGTCAACCATGACCCCGCCACCGGCCGCCTGCGGGTCTCCCTGGGGCCCGAGGCCCTGGGTGCCAGGCGGTCCCTCTTCATCCTCGCCCGCCGCCGGACCGACGCCGCAGTGGTGTGCTGCTACGTGGAGGACGCATGATGCCCAGCGACCCGGAAGACCCGGCCAGGCCATGGCCGCCGGATCCCGAGGCCCCGGACCCCACAGTGGTGGTGCCGGACTGGCCCGACCTGGAGACCGCCCTGCGCAGGCGCCTCCCGGAGGAGCAGGCGCCCCCGCCTCCAGAGCACGTGCTGGTGGTGTACGCCGGCACCCACCTGGGCCGGGTGTTTCCCCTGTCCCCGGGGGTGAACGTCATCGGCCGGTCCTCCAGCGCCGACCTTACCCTCCCCGACGACGAAGTGAGCCGGATCCACGCCTGGGTGACCTTGCGCGGGGCCCCGGACAACGAGGTGGTCCTCGAGGACAAGGGGTCCACCAACGGGACCTTCCTCAACGACCAGGCCGTCACCGGCCCCGCCCGGCTGGCGCCCGGAGACCGCATCTCGGTGGGCACCCACGTGCTCAAGCTGGTGTCCATGGATCCCCTGGAGCGGGCGTTCTACGCGGTGCTCCTGGACCAGAGCACCCGGGATCCCCTCACCGGCCTGAGCAACCGCCGGTCGGCCCTGGAGGAGCTCCAGGGCTGGTTCGACCTGAGCCGGCGCCACCAGCGGCCCCTGTCGGTGATCATGTGCGACCTGGACCACTTCAAGGAGGTCAACGACACCCTCGGGCACGGGGCCGGGGACCGGGTGCTGGAGGAGTTCGGGCAGCGGGTGAAGGACACCCTGCGGACCACCGACCTGGCAGGTCGCATCGGCGGGGAGGAGTTCCTGCTGATCCTGCCGGAAACCGACCTGGAAGGCGCCCTGCTGCTGGCCGAGCGCATGCGGACCGCGGCCGGAGGCGAGCCGTTCCAGATGGCGCTGGGGCCCCTCCAGGTCACCTGCAGCCTGGGCGTGGCCCAGCGCAACTCCGAGGACCGGGATGCGGGCACGCTCCTGGCCCGGGCCGACGGGGCGCTCTACTCGGCCAAGCGGGCCGGGCGCAACCAGGTGGTCTCGGATCCCTCCGCGTATTGACAGGTCAAGGGATAAAGCGTTGAATGGGGCGTCCCCTCCGACTTCCTCAGCGCATGTCGACCCAACGCCCCCTCTTCGAGGATTTCGTCGAATCCGAACCCCCGACCCTCAACGGTCCCGAGTTTGGCGAAGCCGGTGTGGACCCTCCTGGGCTGTGGGCCCTGATCCGCTACGTGGGCAACCCCATCGGCGAGGTGCTGCCCCTGGGCCCCCAGGGCCTGTCCCTGGGCCGGGCTTCGGAGAACCAGGTCCGCCTGCCCGAGCCGGAGATCAGCCGCTACCACGCCCGGCTGGAACTGATGAACCAGAAAGGGGTTGTTCCCCTCGTGCTGCTGTCGGACCTGGGCTCGACCAACGGCACCTTCGTGAACGGCCGGCTGGTCCACCCCAAGGACGGCCCGGTGGCGCTCCGGCCCGGGGACGTCATCCGGATGGGGACCCATGCGTTCAAGCTCAAGCACATGGACGAACTGGAGAAGAACTACCACGAGGCGGTGCTGGCCCAGGCCACCGTGGACCCGCTCACCATGCTGAGCAACCGTGGCTCGGTGCTGCGCTTCCTGGAGAAGCACACCGACCTGGCCCGGCGCTACAGGCGGCCCCTATCGATCATTCTCTGCGACATCGACCACTTCAAGGAGGTCAACGACCGCCACGGCCACGCCGCCGGGGACCTGGTGCTGCGCAGCTTCGGCGCGGTGGTGTGCGGCCGCCTGCGCTCCAGCGACCACGTGGGCCGCATCGGCGGGGAGGAGTTCCTGGTGGTCCTGCCTGAGACCGGCGGGGGCGAAGCCATGACCGTGGCCGAGGGTTTGCGCTCCACCCTGGCCGCGGAGCCGATGCCGGTCCCCAACGCGGAGGACCTGCGCATCACCTGCTGTTTCGGGGTGGTGGAGTACGGGGCCAACGACGTGGACGGGGGCTCCCTGCTGGCCCGGGCCGACATGGCGCTGTACCGGGCCAAGGCGCTGGGCAGGAACCGGGTGGAGTTCGACGGCCCGCTATGACCGTGCTCCTGCCCAAGCGGATCGGCGCGGTCCGGGTGCTGGAGCGCCTGGGGGAAGGCGGCATGGCCTTCGTCCACCGCGCCGAGGATCCCTTCCGTCCAGACCGCCCGCTGGCGGTGAAGTTCCTGCGCGCGGAAGCCGGCGCGGACTCGGAGCTGGTGCGGCGGTTCCTGCGCGAGGGGGAGGTGCTGCGCCGCCTGCGCCATCCCAACCTGGTGGAGGTGATGGATTTCGGACGGGTCGGGAGCACCCCCTACATCCTGATGGAGCTGCTGCCCGGGGGCACCATCAAGCAGTGCTACGGCGAGGCGCCGGCCCGCATCCTGCGCCGGCTGCAGCCCATCGCCGAGGCCCTGCAGGTGGCCCACGAGGCCGGGGTCATCCACCGGGACCTGAAGCCCTCCAACCTGCTGTTCGCTTCCGACGGCCAGCTGAAGGTCACCGATTTCGGGGTGTGCCTGTGGGAGGGCGGCGAAGGCACCCGGGTCACCCGGTCCCAGATGGTGGTGGGCACCCTCGGGTACATGGCCCCCGAACAGCACGGCGATCCGCGCAGCGTGGACGGCCGGTGCGACATCTACGCCCTGGGCGCGATCGTCTTTGAATTCACCACCGGGCGCCCCTACAGCCAGGTGCAGCTCCCCCCTGCGGCCGTCCGGCCCGGGTTCCCCCCGCGCCTGTCCCGGATCCTCATGCAGTCCCTGGCCCCCGATCCCGGCAAGCGCATCCCCTTCATGGCCGCCCTGGCGGAGGAGTGGGCCGGGTGGCTGGAGAGCGCCGAGGCCGCCGGGTGGGGCGAGGAGCCCCTGCCCGGGTTCAGCCCCATGGATGTCGAGCAGGAGACCGTGGACCGGCCCCGGTCCCCCCGCCGGGACGAACCCGAGCCCGCGGACCGGCGCCTGAGTCCTTACCTGGACGGGCTGCGCACCGGGGGAGTGGGCTCCCGGCGGGCCGCGGCCGACGGCCTGCAGACCGCCGTGCTTGCCGGCGACGAGCCCTACCTGCTGCAGGCCCTGGAACAGGCCCCCGAGGGCATGCGCTTCGCCCTGGCCACCGCCCTGGGCGCGGTGGGCACCGAGGCCGCCCTGCCGGCCCTGCTGGCCCTTCTGCCCGACCCGTTCGCCCAGCGGGAGGCGGCCGAGGCCGCCAGCCTCATCGCCGTGCGGACCGGCACCCGCGACCGGGTACTCGCCGCCTTCCAGGAGCCTGGGCTGGGGCCCCCCTGGCGGTGGGGGGCCCGGGCGCGGCTGGGGGATGAAGCCTGGGGCAGGGCCCTGGTCAAGGCCTGGGCGGAGCTTTCCCTGCCCCTGAGAATCCAAGGGCTGGAGGCGGGGAGGTTATTGCCGGAGGCGATTCGGACCCGCCTCAAGGACCGGCTGCGGACGGCGGCGGAACGGGCCGGAGGGCAAGTGCTGCGGGGATGGGCAAGTCTCTGAGAAGAATGGGACTGACGGTTACTGCTTTTCCCGGATCGGAAACTTTGAGGCTCCTTCAGGAACCACGCGCCCGATAGCGACCCGATGCTGCGTCCCCGCCCTTCCGGCCTTAACCCAGCAGCCCCCGAAAGACCGCAGGATCCCAACCCGGCACCTGGCCGGGTTCCAGGACCGCGTGGCTGCCCGCGTACAGTGCGCACCACAAGGCCCCCCGCACCTCTGCCCCTCCCAGCCCGGCTAGAGGCAGCTGCACCGCGGTGTCGTGGTCCCAGCCCAGCCGGCGGTTGAGCTGGGCCAGCCGGGCCAGCAGCTCCCCGTGGTCCAGGCCGCCGATGAACGGGGTGCTCTCCAGCAGGTCGTGCTCCCGGTCGTGGTAGGCCTGGCGCCCGGCGTCGTCGTTGAACCGGCTCCCCCCCAGCACCTCGCCCGGCGCCGGGGACCCGTCCGGGGCCCAGACCAAGCCGCAGCAGGCGCAGGCCATTTCGGCGGCCCAGTCCCAGGCATCCCCGCGGGCGCTGAAGATCCGCGTGCCCACCGGCGGCTCGAGGGCCATGAGGCCCAGGGCCACCCCCTCCACCCGGTTGCGCAGGGCCGGGTAGCGGAGGGTGCCCCAGCCCGGCGCGGTGAGGGCGGGCCACTCCTGCAGCCGGGCGGCACGCTGGAACAGGAGGGCCTGCAGGGTCACGGCCGGCCTACTCCATCATCTCGCTGATGCTGCGGCCGCCGTGGATGCGCAGGATGGCGTCGCCGAACATCGGCGCGGTGGAGAGGATCTTGAGGCTGGGGATGCTGGCCTGGAATTCCGGGCGGATGGGGATGGTGTCGGTCACCACCAGCTCGTCCAGCTCCGCCTCCCGCAGCTTCTGCAGGGCGCCGCCGGAGAACACCGCGTGGGTGGCGCCGACCCGGACCCGGCGCACGCCGAAGCTGCGCAGGATGCGGGCGGCCTCGCGGATGGAGCCGCCGGTGGCGATCTCGTCGTCGAAGATGATCACGTCCTTGCCCTCCACTTCGCCGATCAGGGCGGTGCTGTGGGCCTCCTCGCTGTCGTCGTAGCGCCGCTTGTCGATGATGGCCATGGGCAGGCCCAGCCGCTTGGCGAAGTACCCGGCGATCTTGCCGGCGCCGGCGTCGGTGGCCACCACCGTGGCGTTGGACAGGTCGGAATTGCGGAAATGGCTCACCAGGATCGGCGTGGCCAGGAGCTGGTCGGCCGGGATCCGGAAGAAGCCCAGGATCTGGGGCGCATGCAGGGTCATGGTGAGCACCCGCTCGGCGCCGGCGGTGTGCAGCAGGTCGGCCACCAGGCGCGCGGTGATGGAGATCCGCGCCTCGTCCTTCTTGTCGCTGCGGGCGTAGGGATAGTAGGGGAGCACCGCGGTGATGCGCGCCGCGCTGGCGAACTTCAGCGCGTCGATCATGATGAGCATCTCCAGCAGGTTGTCGCTCACCGGCGGGGCGCTGGTCTGGATCACGAACACGTCGGATTCCCGCACGTTCTCGTCGATCTTCACCTTGATGTTCTCGTTGGAGAAGCGCGTGATCCGGGCCTTTCCGAGCTGCATCCCCATGTGCGCGACGATTCCGGCCGCCAGGCCTGGATGGCTTGAACCCGAGAAGACCTTCATCTCACCGAACATTGCACCCCCATCACCCCAAGTCTACCTAACCCGGCGCGGGCTGGACATAACGAAGGCGGACAATTTGGACTCAAACTCAATATTTATAAGATTTGCTACACCCGTCCGCCACCCACGCGCTCGATGCGGGCGCCCAGATCCCGGAGCTTCAGCTCCAGGCCGGCGTAGCCCCGGTCCAGGTGGTAGATCCGGTCCACGGTGGTCTCGCCCTGGGCCACCAGCCCGGCGATGACCAGGGTGGCCGAGGCCCGCAGGTCGGTGGCCATGACCGTGCATCCGGTGAGCGGGGAGGGGCCGGCCACGATGGCGGTGCCGCCGTCGATGCGCAGGTTCGCCCCCAGGCGCTCCAGTTCCATGGCGTGCTGGAAGCGGTTCTCGAAGATGGTCTCGCGGATCACCGAGATGCCCGTGGCCTGGGTCATGACCGCCATGACCTGGGCCTGGAGATCGGTGGGGAAGCCCGGGTAGGGGGCGGTGAGGAGGTCCTTGGCCCTGAGCTTCTGGCCGCACTCCCGCTGGATCCTGAGGTGGATCCCCTCCGCCCCCTGGCGCTCGGTGAAGACGCAGCCGCAGCGTTCCAGCAGGTCGATGGCGGCCCGGAAGTGGTCCGGCAGCACCCGCTCCAGCACCACGTCGCCGCAGGCCGCGGCCACCGCGCAGAGGAAGGTGCCGGCCTCGATCCGGTCGGGGATGACCGCGTGGTCGCATCCCGAGAGCCGCTCTACCCCGCGGATGGTGAGGGTGGCCGTGCCGATCCCGTCGATCCGGGCCCCCATGGCGACGAGCATCGCGGCCAGGTCGCCCACCTCCGGCTCCATGGCCGCGTTGCGCAGGGTGGTGGTGCCGTCGGCCAGGGCCGCGGCCATGAGCACGTTCTCGGTGGCCCCGACGCTCACCTTCTCGAAGGCGTGGTCGATGGCCTTGAGCCGCCCGGACGAGACCCGCGCCTCCACGTAGCCCTTGTCGATGGTCATGGCCGCGCCCATGCGCTCCAGCGCCTCCAGGTGGAGGTTCACCGGCCGCGCGCCGATGGCGCAGCCTCCCGGCAGGGACACCGAGGCGCGGCCGAACCGGGCCAGGAGCGGACCCAGCACCAGGATGGACGCCCGCATGGTCTTGACCAGGTCGTAGGGGGCCTTCAGCTCGCCGTCCTCGAGCCCGGCCGCGGTGAGGACGGCCATCAGCTCGAACCCGTTCTCCTCCCGCTGGGTCTCGGCGGCACAGCCCAGGGCCTGGAGAACCCGCACCATGGTGCGGATGTCGGACACGCCCGGGAGGCGGCGCAGGCGGACCGGCTGCGGAGTCAGCAGGGCCGCGGCGATGCAAGGGAGGGCGGCGTTCTTCGCGCCGGACACGGCCACCCGGCCCTGCAAGGGGACCCCACCTTGTATGACTAATCTATCCATCGTCGCTCCGGAGCCAAGGTTCAAGCTTACCTTCAGGGCAGGATCCGGGCCAGCAGGCCCCCGCGCGGAACCGCGCCCCAGGCGCGGCTGTCGAGGCTATCGTCCAGGTTGTCTCCCAGCAGGAAATAGCCCGTTTCGGCGGGCTGGGTTTCGGCAGGCCGGGTTTCGGCGGGCCGGGGGCGGCCCGAGGCCGGATCGCCGTCCGCCAGCCTCCGGCCGTTGATGAAGAGCCGGCCGCCCCGGAACTCCACCCGGTCGCCCGGCAGTCCCGCCAGGCGCTTCACCACGACTCCGGCCGGAGTCCGCACCAGCCAGACCTGGCCGAAGGCGGGCGGCCCGGCGCACCAGGAGCGCAGGGCCAGGCGCACGGCGCCGGAGTGCAGGCCCGGCTCCATGCTCCGGCCGTGGATCCGCACCGGGTGCAGGAAGACCAGGGGCGCCAAGGCCAGGGCAAGGGCGCCCCCCAGGAGGCGGAGCCCGGCGCCCTCGCTCACAGGCGCAGGCTCAGGCGGCGTCCGCGGCCGTCGGTGAGGGCCACCTCGGCGAGCCGGGCGGGGGCGGGCACCGCCGGGGCCAGCTCGTCCGCCAGCTTGCGGGCCAAGTCCAGGGGGTCCTTGAGGCCCAGGTCGGGCAGGAGCCGGCCCTGGAGCGGCTGCAGGATGGCGTCCAGGGCCGCCTCCAGGTCGCGGAAATCCACCACCACGTCGAAAGGGCCGAGGCCAAGCCGGGCGGCGATGACCTCCACAGTGAAGTCGTGCCCCTCCCACCCGCCGGTGGCGGACCGGTACACCACCGACAGGGGCCTCTGCACGGCGGCCTCGAAGCGGAGCTGGGGGGAGGGGGTGGGGGCATCCATGACCCGATTCTGCCACCGCCCGAGGTAAACTGGCTGTTACCGCTTTGGGAGCCGTCATGCCCGACTACTCGACCCAGTCCGCCCGTCCCGGCGTGGAACGGGAGGAACTGGAATTCGACGTCCTGTTCGTGGGGGCCGGCCCCAGCAACCTGGCCGGTCTCTGGCGTCTTCTGGACCTGATCGAGGCCCACAACGCCAAGCCCGGGACGCGCAGGCTGGAAGGGCTCACCATCGGGCTGATCGAGAAGGGCGACGAGATCGGCGACCACGCCTTCTCCGGGGCGGTGCTGGACCCGGCGGCGCTGCGGGAGCTCTGCCCGGACTACCGGGAGCGGGGGTTCCCGTCCGAGGGCGAAGTGCGGGAGGAGGAGATCTGGCTGTTCACCGAGCGGGGCGGCCTCGAGGCCCCCCTGCCCCCGCCGTTCCTGCGCAACCACGGGTTCCCGGTGGTGTCCCTGTCCCGCATGGTCCGGTGGATGGCGGCCGAGATCGAGCAGCGTGCGGTGCCCGGGGTGGACGTGATGCTCCTGCCCGGGTTCGCCGGCATCCGCGTGCTCTGGGAGGACGGCCGGGTGGCCGGGGTCCAGACCGCGGACCGGGGGGTCAACGCCGACGGCACGCCCAAGTCCAATTTCGAGCCCGGGAACCACCTCAAGGCCAAGGTGACCGTGTTCGGGGAGGGGCCCCGCGGCCATCTGGCGCGGGAACTGGAGCAGGTGCTCCACCTCCAGGCCGGAGCGGTCAATCCCCAGGTGTACGAGACCGGGGCCAAGGAGATCTGGGAGATCCCCGAAGGCCGGGTTCCCGACGGCTTCGTGCTGCACAGCACCGGCTGGCCCCAGGCCGACGGCGAGTCGGGCGGCTCCTTCGTCTACAAGATGTCCGGCAACCGGCTGGCGGTGGGCTACGTGGTCAGCCTGGACACCCGCGACCCCTTCGCCGACGCCCACCTGGCCCTGCAGAAGTTCAAGACCCATCCCCGCATCCGGCCCATGCTGGAGGGCGGGAAGATGGTCCAGTACGGCGGCAAGGCCCTGGCCATCGGCGGGTGGTACTCCATGCCCCGCCTGGCCTTCGCCGGCGGGATGCTGGTGGGCGACGCCGCCCAGATGGTCAACGCGGCCCGCCTCAAGGGCATCCACCTGGGCATGAAGGGCGGGATGTGCGCCGCCGGGACCATCCTGGTCGCGCTGCTGGAGGAGGACTTCGGCGAGGCTTCGCTGATGCGCTACTCCCGGGACTACCTGGCCTCCTGGGCCGGGCGGGAGCTGCGCCAGACCCGGAACTTCCACCAGATCATCGCCCACGGCCTGACCCTGCCGGCGGCGGTGAGGCTGGGCATCAGCCTGGTGGCCGGCGGCTGGACCCCCGGGGACCCCCTGCGGGGCGAGGCGGACGCGGCCCGCACCGCCACCACCGAGGCGCACTACGGCAAGGCGGCGCTCAAGCGCGACGACCTGGACTGGGGCGTCAAGTTCGATGGCCGGTACCTCATCTCCAAGCTGGACGACGTGTTCGCCTCCGGCACCATGCACGACGAGCACCAGCCCGGGCACCTGAAGATCGTCAAGGGGGACGACGTCTGCGTCTCCTGCTGGAACACCAAGGGCAGCCCCTGCACGGTGTTCTGCCCGGCCCAGGTGTACGAGATGCACCCGGACCCGGAAGGGCGGGTGCAGAAGGTGGCCATCGCCTACGCCAACTGCGTGCATTGCAAGACTTGCGACATCAAGTGCCCGGAGGAGAACGTGATCTGGACTCCCCCCGAAGGCGGGGGCGGGCCCAAGTACACCCTGTGCTGACACAACCCTGGGAGTGTGACTATGTATTATTCGGCCCCGCGACGACGTCCAGACCCCCGGATATCGAGCGCAAGGCCCGCAGGGCGATGCGGGACATCGTCCAAGGGCCTTGCACACGAGAGACGGGGGTCTGGGCGCCGTCCCTTCGGGCTGGTGGCAGCGGGCCCATCAATCCTGCGTCACACTCGTCGGCCGATGTCCCGCATCGGCTCTCCTCGCGTTCCTTGTCTTGACGGGCCCGGTGCCACCAGCGCGGGGCCGAATAATACATAGTCACACTCCTGGGGAACCCGATCCATGCTCGATCCACGCCTGCTCGAAATCCTCTGCTGTCCCGCCGACCACGGCGGCGCCCCCTGCCGGGGCGACCTTGAAGAACGGCCGGACGGCCTGCGCTGCCGCACCTGCGGGCGGATCTATCCGGTGGAGGACGGCATCCCGGTGATGCTGCAGGACCGCGCCCGGCAGGAGCAGCCATGAGACTGGACCGGTCGCAGGCGGAACGCCTGCTGGGCAGGATCGAGGGCACCCGGGTGGCCGTCCTGGGCGACCTGATGCTGGACGAGTACCTCTTCGGCAATGTGGACCGGATCTCTCCCGAGGCCCCGGTGCCCATCGTCCGGGTGGTCCGGGAGCGGGCGGTGCTGGGCGGCGCCGCCAACGTGGCGGCGAACCTCAAGTCCATCGGGGCGGAGCCCATCCTGGTGGGCACCCTGAAGCAGGACATCGCCGGCGGCCGGCTGCAGGCCCTGCTGACGGCCCTGGAGATCGGGGGGGATCGCCTGGTGCTGGACCCGTCCCGCCCCACCATCATCAAGACCCGGGTCATCGGCCAGCAGCAGCAGATGATCCGCATCGACCGGGAGGAACTGGGGGGGCTGGACGAGCCGGCGGTGGACCGGCTCCGCGCCAGCCTGGGCAAGGCCCTGGAGAGGGCCACGGCGCTGATCGTCTCCGACTACGCCAAGGGCGCCGTCAGCGAGCCGGTGATGGAGCGGGTCCGGGACCTGTGCCGGGCGCGGGGTGTGCCCTGGATCGTCGATCCCAAGCCCAGCCACGCCGCGCTCTACCGCGGAGCGCCGCTGATGACGCCCAACACCAAGGAACTGGGCGAGCTCACCGGGATGCCCGCCAGGGGCGACGCGGACCTGGCCGCGGCCGGCCAGGCCCTGATGGAGAAGCTCGGGCTCCAGGGCCTGCTGGTCACCCGCAGCGAGAAGGGCATGGCCCTGTTCGCCCCGGACGACCAGCACCGGGCCCCCTGGTTCATCCCCACCGAGGCCCGGGAAGTCTACGACGTGAGCGGTGCCGGCGACACCGTGATCGCGGTGTTCAGCGCCGCCGTCTCGGCCGGGGCCGACTGGAAGGAGTCGGCCATGCTCGCCAACGCGGCGGCGGGAGTGGTGGTGGGCAAGATGGGCACGGCCACCGCCAGCCCGGAAGAGATCCTGCGCCGGTACCAGGACCAGGAGGCGCTCTGACTCGCTCCTAGCAGCCGTCGCAGGCGAAGCCTGCGACGGCTGCTAGTCGGTCAGCTCCACCGACAGGAAGAAGTGGTCCCCCCGGGGAATCCGCTCCACCACCTGGTGGAAGCTCAGGTCGAAGGTCTCGGTGTCGCCGGCCCGGATGCCGCCGATCTTGGGGCCGCCGGTGGCCACGCCCAGCAGGCGGTTGTCCGAGTCGAACACGGCCACGGCGAACCCGGGGGTGCGGGTGGCGTTGGAGGTGTTGGTGACCTCCACCTCCGCCCGGGTGCCGAAATCGGCCCCTTTGAATAGGGCCACGGTGCGCTTGTCGAAGAAGATGGAGTTGATCTTGAGGCCGTCGACGCTGTCGCCCAGGGCCATCTTCTGGTTCCAGCGGAAAGCGAACCGCTTGCTCAGGAAACTGAGGGGCTTGAGATCCTGGCCGGCGGCGGCGGGCGCCGGAGCCGGTGTCTGGGCCGGGGGCGCCGGAGCCGGTGTCTGGGCCGCGGGCGCGGCCTGGGCGGGGGCCGGCGTACCGGGCCCCTCCTGGGCCAGGAGGAAGAGGGCGGGAAGGATGATGCCGAGCATGGGCCTCCTCAGTTGCGGCCGAACAGTCCGCCGAACAGGCCCCGCTTGACCGGCGCGGGCTCGGGGGCGGGCCGGGCGGGTTCCTCGGCCTGCGGCGTCCGGGCCTTGCGCAGGCGGTCGAAGACCGGGCGCAGGGCCGGGACCTTGCTCGCTTCGATCCAGTGGTCACTGTACTGGCGGGCGACCATGTGATATTCATGAACACGCCCCTGCTCGATCCAGGCGGTCATCTGTTCGAGGGTGACGTTGTTGCAGGTCTCCTGCTCCAGCTGGATCTTGAGCAGTTCCTGGGCCGGGGCCGAGTCGGGGCCTGCCGGCGGGATGGACGGTTCCACCGGCCTGGGCGCGGGGCGCGGCGGTTCCGGCGCCTTGGAGGGCGGGGCCATGGTGGTCATGGCGAGCCTGAGCTCCTCGGAGGTCAGCTTCACGGTGGAGGCCAGGTCGGGCGCGGGCGCCGGCTGCGGGGGCTCCGCCTGGGGCGGGGCCGGGGCGGGCTGGAGAAGGGGGGCTTCGGCGCCCGGGTGGCCGCCCAGGGTCGATTCCAGGGCGTTGAGGGTGGCCTCCACGTCCATGGCGCCGCGGCTGGCCATCCGCGCCGGGACCTGGGCGGCGGGGGCCTGTCCCAGCAGCTTCTCGATGGCGTCCTTGGCGGAAAGGTAGCCGGCGCCTCCGGCCAGGGCCGCCTCCTCGGCGGAAGGGACGGCTTCCAGGGCCGGGACGGGGAGGTGGAGGGTTTCGCTGGCCGGCTCCTGCAGGTCATCGAAGGAGAAGGACGGCACATCGACGGCAGGTGCAGGGGCCGGCGCCAGCAGCCGGGCCACGGTCTCCTCGATTCCGAACACGGAGGAGCAGCGGAAGCACTTGGCCCGCCGGATCCCGGGACGGACCCGCGCGGGGGCGAGGACGAACGGAGTGGAGCAGCCAGGACATCGAAGGATTTCGACCACGGTCATCTCCAGGAGGTTCCCCAAAAGGATAGGCGCATTTGCCGGAAACGGCAGCAACAACCGGTCCGGGGGCCCGGCGTCCTTGCGGAGCGGCTATGCTGGGCGGAGCGCACGCAACCGGGGAGGGCCATTGGCGGGACCGTTCATCACGATGGAGGGGATCGACGGATCGGGCAAGTCGACCCAGATCCAGCGGCTCGCCGCGCGGCTGGACCGGGCGGGAGTGCCGGTGGAAGTCTCCAAGGAGCCGGGCGGGACGCCCCTGTGCCAGGAACTCAGGGCCCTGCTGCTGGAGCGCCACCCTTCGGGCGAGTCCTGGGCCCCCGCGGCCGAGCTGCTGCTGTTCTACGCCGACCGGGCCCAGCACATCGCCCGCTGGATCGCGCCGATGCTGCAGCAGGGCAAGGTGGTCCTGCTGGACCGGTTCGACGATTCCACCCGGGCCTACCAGGGCGCCCAGGGCATCGCCGACGGCGACCTGGACCGGATCGGCGGCTGGGTGCTGGACGGGCTGAGGCCCGACCTGACCCTGGTCCTGGACCTCGACCCGGCCGATTCGCTGGCCCGGGCCGGGACCCGGAACGCCGCCGACCAGGCCTTCCGGGAGACCCGGTTCGACGAGGAGACCCTGGAGTTCCACCGCCGGGTGCGCAGCCGCTTCCTGGCCATGGCCGCCCGGGAACCCGGGCGGGTGGCGGTGGTCCCCGCGGCGCAGGATGCCGACGCGGTGGAACGGGCGGTCTGGGCCAGGGTCGAGCCGGTGCTGCGCGCAGCGGGTTTCCAGGTCCAGGAGCCCTAGGCCCATGTTCGATCCGTCCCTGGCCGGGCACCGGGCCGTGCGGGAACGGCTCCTGGAGCGGCTGGAGACCGGGACGCTGGCCGGGTCCCTGCTGTTCACCGGGCCGGACGGCGTGGGCAAGCGCCGGGTGGCCATGGAACTGCCCCAGCGGGAGCTGTGCTTCCGCCGCACCGCCTGCGGGCAGTGCGAAGGCTGCCGGATGTTCCAGGGCGAGGTCCCGGCGGAACTGCCGAACTTCCTGCGGGTGGCTCCGGAGGGCAAGGCGGGGCTGATCCGCATCACCGCCATCCGCGGCGACGACCTGGTGGAGGGCGGGGTCATCCAGTGGGCCCACCGCACGCCGCCCCCCGGCTGCCGGCGGTGGGTGCTGGTGGAGGACGCCCACCGCCTGAACGAGGCCAGCGCCAACATGCTGCTCAAGACCCTGGAGGAGCCGCCCCGCTGGACCCACTTCCTGCTGGTCACCCACCGCCCCGAGGCCGTCCTGCCCACCATCCGCTCCCGCTGCGAGCGCATCGGGTTCGGCCCCCTGGCCCCCGAGGAGGCCTGGGCGGTGGCCCGGCGCGAAGGCTGGGAGGAGGACAGGCGGGAGGCCTGGACCGCCCTGTCCGCCGGGACCTTCCGTTACCTGGAGCCCGAAGCCTTCCAGCGGGCCTTGGGCCAGATGGAAGCCTGGATCGCCCTGGGCGAAGGGGCCGCTTTCAGCGACGTCAGCGCCCCGCTGGTTCCGGCCAAGGACGCCGACGCCAGCCAGAACGAGCAGGTGGGAAGGTGCCTGGAGATCCTCCTGCTGCTCCTGGCGGACGTCTCCCGGTGCAGGGAGGGCCGGGCCCCGCGCCTCGTCCCCTGGGCCCCGCGCGTCCAGCGCCTGGCCGCCTCGCCCATGCCCCTGGATCGGCCCCAGGCGCGGGTCTACGACGCCCTGCGCAATCTCCTGCGCAACCCGAGCCCGGACTCCCTTCTCAGGGAGATCGCCATGACGCTGGGGTAGGGGTTCACCCCGCCACCACCACCCGTCCCTTGCCCCGGGCCTTGGCCTTGAACAGCGCCCGGTCCGCCTTCTCCAGGAGATGCTCGGCACCGTCCGCATCGGTGGGGTAGGTGGCGATGCCGATGCTGAGGGAGATGGGGACCCGGGTGGCGCCCACGGTGAGGCTGGCCTGGTCCAGGGCCTGGATCAGCCGTTCGCCCAGCTTGCGCGCGCCATAGGCGTTGCCTCCGGGGATGACGATGCAGAACTCGTCCCCGCCGTACCGGTAGAGGTGGTCCTGGAGGCGGATCATCCGCTTGGCCTCCAGGGCCACCCGGGCGATCACCTTGCTGCCGGTGGGGTGGCCGTACTGGCTGTTCAGGGCCTTCAGGTTGTCCACGTCCATGAACAGGAGGGCCACGGCGGCGTTCCGGACCGAGGCGTCGCGGATGATCTGGGGCAGTTCGGCCTCCAGGCACCGGCGGTTGTTGGCGACGGTCAGGTCGTCGGCGAAGGACAGGGCCCGGCTGTGCTCCAGGTGCCAGGCGTTGATGATCAGGTCCTCCACCTCCTTGAGGAAGGCCAGGCAGTGTTCGGGACCGGTCCTGGGCTCCAGCAGGCGCAGGGCCCCCACCTGCTCGCCGGGGCACAGCAGCCACGCCTGGCCGGCCCGCACCAGGGAATCCACCTCCTGGAAGGAGAGCGGCGCCTCCGGGAAGCCGTCGCCGAAGCGCTGGAAGAAGACCTCGTCCTTGCGGATCCAGATGGCCCCGCTCTTGGCGCCGGAAAGCCGCACCGCCCGCAGCAGGACCGGCCGGAGCAGCTCGTCCAGGGAGGCCAGGTGGAGCATCTGCCGCAGCCAGCCCTCGCTGCCCAGGTCACGGTGCTGGAGCTGGCCCAGGGCCGTGCGCAGGGTTTCCAGGGGGAGCTCCTGGCGCGCCACCCACCCCGGCCGGTGCGACAGCACCTCGCTCACCTCCTCGGGGGCCGCCGCCTTGACCCACCACAGGATCTCGGTGCCTTCCTGGGGGATCCAGCGGGGATCCGGGTGGTCCGCCACGATCAGCAGGGTGCCGTCCCCGGGGCCCTCGACGCAGTCGAAGCCCCAGCCGGCCAGGGTCTTGCGCAGGACCTGGGACCGCTCCGCGGGGTGGATTTCGATCCAGTGGATGGTGGTCATGACCGTATTCTAGTTGAGCGCCGCGTCGAGGCGGGAAGAGAGGTGCTCCAGGTGGTTGGCCAGGGTCTCCAGGGGCGGGCTGACCTCCCGCCCCCCCCGCTCGGCCCGGATCCACCGCTTCAGGAGGTTGAGGGACTGGGGATCCCGCACCCCCAAGGTCTTGGTGGCCTGGATGAGCTTGTGGGCCAGGCGGACCCGCTCCGGGGCGTCCGGCTTGGACCGCGCCAGTTCCGAGGCCAGCCGGAGGGCCTCCCGGGAGGTGTTCAGGTCCAGCCGGATCAAGGGCACCCGGGCATTGATCCGGAGCAGGAACACGTCCAGGAACCGGAGCATCTCCCCGCCGGTCTCCACGCTCTCGGCCAGGGCGGCCTCCAGGTCCTCGGGGTCGTCCAGGGTCCGGACCAGCTGCTGGGTCAGGCGCTCGAACTCCTGGCGGTCCACGCTGCGGATCAGGAGGAACTCGGGGCTGCGCCGGAAGGCCAGCACCTGGTTCTGGGCCTGGGCCAGGGCCAGGGCCAGGCGGGGCCAGTTGCGCAGCTCGAGCTGGACCTGCACCCGGGCCAGGACCGGATCCAGGTACTGCCAGAGGCGGTACAGCCGCTGGCGCAGCCGGTCCCCCTCCTCGGTGAGGGAGGGGGAATCCGGGAACAGCTTCTGGCGCAGCTCCGGCGAGAACAGGCCGACCAGGTCGCCCATGAGCTGGCGCTGGTGGCTGAGCAGCAGGGCCTTGAGATTGTCAAGGGTGGCGGCCAGGTGGTCGACGTCCTCCTGGGCCAGGGCCTGCTGGAGGAGGCTGTGGATGGTGGCCTGGTCCTGGAGCAGGGCGAGCACGGCCTGGCGCAGGAAGGCCCCGAGCAGGAGGGCCTCCTCGCTGCCCTTGGCCAGGCTTTCCGCCACCCGGGGATGGAACACCCGCTCGGCGAGCCGTCCCAGCTCCACCTCGATGACCCAGAAGGTGGGCACCATGGCGTAGCGCTGGGCCACCGAGGCGTTCACCGCCGGCTCCATGGCCTCCACCAGGTTCAGCAGGGCCAGGTGGCTGGCCAGGGCCCGGGCGACGATGCGGAAGGAGGGCGGGTGGTTCTCCCGCAGGAGCTTGAGCAGGCCGCGCACGTCCTGGGGCAGGCTGGTCTCCAGCAGCTGGTCCTCCACTCGGGGCAGGCTCCAGCCCAGGTGGTCCCACAGCCACTGGAGGCTGCCGCGGATCTGCTCCACCGCCGGCCAGTGGATCCCCTGGTCCAGGGGGCGGGACAGGGTGATGCGCAGGCTGGCGATGACGTGCTGGACCAGCAGCAGCGGCTCGGCCCGCAACCGGGCGTCCTCGGGCAGGGCGCCCTCCAGGAGGATCTCCAGCTTGCGCATGGCCACCCGGGGGCTGCCGGCCCCGGCCTGGAGGGCGCGGTTGAGGACCTTCATCTGGGCGTTGAGCTGCTCCACCAGCACCGGCCCCTGGGGACCGGTCCCCAGGACGCCGAACAGGCTCCGGAACCGGGCCTTCTCCTCCTGCAGGAAGGCCGCCCAGTAGTCCTTCAGCCCGGGTCCCCCGGTCGTCTCCGGGTCCAGGGCGGTGGCCATGGTGCGCAGGGCCGCCAGCAGGTCCAGCAGCTGGACCACCCACTCGGGCTCCCGGTTCTGGTCCAGCATTTCCCGGTGGGCCGCGGCCGCCGCGTCCCCCAGGGCGGCCAGGCCGTGCTGGAGCACCAGCCCGGTGGCCGCGCGGAGTTCGCCCAGGCGCCGGTCCAGGACCTGGTTCAGGAACACCAGGAAGAGGCCGAAGGAGCGCCGCAGCCGGACCAGCTGGACCGGTTCGGCGCGGCGGTGGGCCTGGCCCGGCTCAGCCAGCTGGACCAGGTCGGCGCCGCCCTCGCGCAGGATCTCGTCCAGCAGCAGGATGTCCAGGCGCGAGAGTCCCTTCTCCCGGATCAGCTCCCGGGCCCGGTCGAGGCGGGGATCGGTTGTCTGGGCGGTGGGCATGCACCCAAGGATAGCTGGTTGGGGGATTCCTGCCAGCGCCAGTTCAACCTTGGATCTTAAACAACCCATGGGTGTACACTTCACCCATCCTTCGGAGGCCCCCATTGGCAAGCAAGCTAGGCGAGATGCTTGTGAAGGCCCAGCTGATCACAGAGGCCCAGCTGGAGGAGGCCATCAACCTGCAGCGCCGGGAGGGCGGGAAGCTGGGGAGCATCGTCGTCCGGCTGGGTTTCTGCGCCGACCAGGACATCGTCAGCTTCCTGGGCATGCAGTACGGGGTGCCGGCGGCCGACCTGGACCAGTGGCCGCCCATCGAATCGACCGTCATCGCCCTGGTCCCGGCCGAGCTGGCCAACAAGCACAAGGTGCTCCCCCTGCAGCGGTCCGGCAACGTGCTGACCATGGCCATGTCGGACCCCACCGACATCTTCGCCATGGACGACGTGCGCTTCCACACGGGCTACAACATCGACCCGGTGGTGTCCTCGGAGATGGGCCTGGTCCGGGCCATCCAGCACTACTACGGCGGGTCCTCCGCCCTGCGCCTGCGGGACCAGCAGACGCGGCCCGGGGAGAAGTCCGCCTTCCAGGAGGCCGAGGAGGCCGTGGGCCAGGCCCCGCCCTCGCCCTTCGACGACGGCGGCGACGAGGGGGGGGCCCTGGACCTCAAGGGGCTCGAGGAGGAGCTGAGCGAGGCCGAGACGGAATACCAGGAACTGGATGATGAAGAGCACATAAATGCCATGGCTCTGGGCAAGGCCAGCGAGGAAGCGCCGGTGGTGCGTCTCGTCAACATGGTGCTCATCGACGCCATCCGCAAAGGAGCCTCGGATATTCATATCGAGCCCTATGAAAAAACCTACCGGATCCGGTTCCGCATCGACGGCCTGCTGCAGGAGGTGATGCGTCCCAGCATCAAGCTGAAGGACCCGGTCACCTCCCGGGTCAAGATCCTGGCCAAGCTCAACATCGCCGAGAAGCGCCTGCCCCAGGACGGCCGCATCAAGCTCCGGGTCAACCTGGGCGGCAAGCAGAAGGTGATCGACTACCGGGTGAGCATCCTGCCCACCCTGTTCGGCGAGAAGATCGTGCTCCGGCTGCTGGACTCGGACAAGCTGATGCTGGACCTGACCAGGCTCGGGTTCGAGCCGGAGAGCCTGGTCCAGTGGGACCGGCAGATCTGCAAGCCGTACGGGATGGTGCTGGTGACCGGGCCCACCGGCTCCGGCAAGACCAACACCCTGTATTCCTCCATCGCCAAGCTGAATACGGTGGACGTGAACATCATGACCGCCGAGGACCCGGTGGAGTTCAACTTCGCCGGCATCAACCAGGTGCAGATGAAGGAGCAGATCGGGCTCAACTTCGCCGTGGCCCTGCGCTCGTTCCTGCGCCAGGACCCCAACATCATCCTGGTGGGGGAGATCCGGGACTTCGAGACCGCCGAGATCGCCATCAAGGCCTCCCTCACCGGGCATCTGGTGCTGTCCACCCTGCACACCAACGACGCCCCCTCCACCATCAGCCGGCTCATGAACATGGGCGTGGAGCCGTTCCTGGTGGCCACCAGCGTCAACATCATCTGTGCCCAGCGCCTGGTCCGCCGGATCTGCGCCAAGTGCAAGGCGCCCGATCCCCACCAGCCCCCGGTGGAGGCCCTGGCGAAGGTCGGCTTCACCGAGGAGGAGGTGAAGAAGGGCTTCACCGTGATGAAGGGACACGGCTGCGATACCTGCGGCGGCCGGGGCTACAAGGGCCGGGTCGGGCTCTACGAGGTCCTGGAGATGTCAGAGACCCTCAAGGACATGATCCTCACCGGAGCGAGCGCCATCGAGCTGCGGGAGCAGGCCCAGAAGGAGGGCATGATCACCCTGCGGCGTTCCGGGTGCCGGAAGGTGCTCGACGGCGTCACCACCATCGAGGAGATCGTCCGGGAGACGGTGCTCTGAGCGGAGCCTAGCCATGTCAGACCAAGCCAATCAATATGTCGTTCCTTTGCAGCAATTGCTGAAGACGATGGTGGAGTACGGCGCCACCGACCTGCACATCACCGTGGACTCGGCGCCCCAGGTGCGCATCGACGGGCGGATGGTCCCGCTCAAGCTGCCGCCCCTGGACGCGGCCCAGACCCGGTGGCTGTGCTACAGCGTCATGACCGACCAGCAGAAGCACCGGCTGGAGGAGGACCTGGAGGTGGACTTCTCCTTCGGCCTGCAGGGGGTGTCCCGGTTCCGCGCCAACGTGTTCAACCAGCGCGGGGCCACCGCCGGGGCCTTCCGCACCATCCCCGAGGTGATCCGCTCGTTCGACCAGCTGGGGCTGCCCCCCATCGTCCAGACCCTGTGCGACAAGCCCCGGGGCCTGGTGCTGGTGACCGGCGTCACCGGCTCGGGCAAGAGCACCACCCTGGCCGCCATGATCGACCGGATCAACGAGACCGAGCCCCTGCACATCCTCACCGTGGAGGACCCGGTGGAATACGTGCACCGGCACAAGCGGTCCCTGATCAACCAGCGGGAGATCCACGCCGACACCCAGAGCTTCCGCAAGGCGCTGCGCTCGGCCCTGCGCCAGGACCCGGACGTGGTGCTGGTGGGCGAGCTGCGCGACCTGGAGACCATCGAGTCCGCCCTCACCATCGCCGAGACCGGCCACCTGACCTTCGGCACCCTGCACACCAATTCCTGCGTGCAGACCATCAACCGCATCATCGACGTGTTCCCCTCCCACCAGCAGCCCCAGATCCGGGCCCAGCTGTCCCTGGTGCTGGAGGGGGTGATCTGCCAGGCCCTGATCCCCAAGGCGTCCGGCAAGGGGCGGTCCCTGGCCCTGGAGATCATGCTGCCCAACCCGGCCATCCGCAACCTCGTCCGGGAAGACAAGATCCACCAGATCTACGGGGTCATGCAGGCCGGCCAGCTGAAGTACGGCATGCAGACCTTCAACCAGAGCCTGTCCGAGCTGGTCCTGAAGGGGGACATCGCCCAGGATATGGCTCTTTCATATTCATCCAACCAGGACGAACTGCGGGACCTGATCAACCGCGGCCTGGGGACCCTCAACATGACCCCGCCGGCCCAGGCGCCGGCCAAGGGGGCGGGAGCGGCCCTGCTCGGCGGACGGAACCCGAACATCAAATACACTTAGGACCTTGATGCTTTATTTTATGAATGTCCCGTCCTATCCTGAAGTTATTCCCCTTCCCTACACCCCTTTGAGGTTCTGATGCCCGCATACGCATGGAAAGGCAAAAACCGGCTCGGGGACCTGCAGGAAGGCGTGATCGTCTCGGACAGCCGGGACAGCGCGGTCGGGGTCCTGAAACGGAACGGCATCCAGGTCCTGTCGGTCCGGCCCCAGTCGGCGGTGTCGAGCAAGAGCCTGGGCAAGGTCAAATCCAGGGACCTGGCCATCTTCACCCGGCAGTTCAGCGTGATGATCGATGCCGGGCTGCCCCTGGTCCAATGCCTGGAGATCCTGGGGGCCCAGCAGCCGGACAAGGGCTTCCAGAAGATCATCGCCGCCGTGCGCACCGACGTGGAGCAGGGGGCCACCCTGCAGACGGCCCTGGCCAAGCACCCCAAGGCCTTCAACGACCTGTACGTGAACATGGTGGGCGCCGGCGAGGCGGGCGGCATCCTGGACCTGATCCTGCAGCGGCTCTCGGGCTACATCGAAAAGGCGGTCAAGCTCACCGGCAAGGTGAAGGGGGCCATGACCTACCCCATCACCATCATCTGCATCGCCGTCACCGTGGTGGGCATCATCATGGTCAAGGTGATCCCGGTGTTCTCCCAGATGTACGAAGGGATGGGCAGCGCCCTGCCGGTGCCCACCCAGGTCTGCATCGGGATCTCCAACGTCGTCATCCACTACTTCCCCATCCTGCTGATCCTCATCATCGTGGCGGTGGTGGGGCTGCGCCAGTACTACAAGACCGTCGCCGGCAGGCTGCTGTTCGACACCCTGTTCCTGAAGATCCCGATCATCGGCGACATCCTGCGCAAGGTGGCGGTGGCCCGGTTCTGCCGCACCCTGGGGACCCTGACCAGCTCCGGCGTGCCCATCCTGGAGGGCATGGAGATCACCGCCCGCACCGCCGGCAACGTGGTGGTGCAGAACGCCATCCTCAAGTCCCGGGAGGCGGTGGAGCAGGGCCGCAACATCGCCGGACCCCTGGCCGAGACCAAGGTGTTCCCGCCCATGGTGGTGCAGATGGTGGGGGTGGGCGAGGCCACCGGCGCCCTGGACGCCATGCTGGGCAAGGTAGCCGACTTCTACGAGGAGGAAGTGGACAACGCCGTGGCCGGCCTGACCGCCCTGATGGAACCCATGATCATCGCCGTGCTGGGCGGCGTCATCGGCTTCATCGTGGTGGCCATGTACATGCCGATCTTCAACCTCGCCAACGTGATGGGGAAGGACTGATCATTTCACGAGCACGAACCGGTCCACCTCGTTGCCGTTCGAGTCGATCTGGCGGAACAGCAGGCGGTTCCCGTTGAACTCCAGCAGGGAGAACGAGTGCACGGGGTTGGTGACGAACCGGACCGGAGTCGGTAGGATGCCGGGGCCGCGCATGTGTCCGGGGGCCCCGTGGAAGTGGGCGCCCCCCGCCCCGGTGACGATGGAGATGATCCCGTTGGTCTGGTTGTTGGCCGCCGCGGCGCCGGTGAAGGTGGCGTCCTCGATGATGGCGGCATTGTCGAAGGTATGGAACGGGACGGTGGGCGGCGGGGCGGGCGGGGGGATCGGGGTGAAGACGGAAACGTTCACCGTCTTGACGGGGGCGCCGGGGTTGAAGCCGAACGGCCGGCACCTCTGGTAGTTGTGCAGGTGGCCGGAAAGGACCAGGGCCACCCCGAAATGCTGGAGGATCGGATAGATCGGGCGCATGCGGGAGCCTTCGTCGTCGGAGTAGGTGCCGTGGAATCCCTGGACGGTATAGACGGGGTAGTGGAACACCACGATCTTCCAGGTCCTGGCATTGGGTCCGAAGGATGCTGCCTGCAGGTCGGCGGTCAGCCAGGCCTGAAGGTTCGCATCATTCCAGTCCATGTAGTACATGGAGTCCAGGAACACCCAGTGCACGTCGCCGGAATCGAAGGAGAAGTTGTTCATCTTCAGGAACCGGTTGCCCGCCGCGGCCCGGAACGGCTGGTAGGCGTGCGGCTGGCCTGCCATGACCATGACCGGAGACTGCAGGCCTTCGGTAAGATCGGGGCCGTTCAAGGGGAAATCGAAATAGTAGTAGTAGGCCATGCCGTTGGGCTCGATGTTTTCCCTGGCCACTCTCTTCGGGGGGGGGAATCCCCGGGGTTCTTTGGCCCGGTCGGTATCGTTGTTCCCAAGGCAGCCGGCCAGGGGGAGGTTCCGCAGCAAGGTCGCACCGGAGCCGGGCGAGGTCGTCTCGGCGTTGTAGGTGCTGAAGAAGGAGTTCCGGTACTGGCGCGCGTGGCCCTCCAGGTTGACGATGTCGCCGGGGACCAGCATCAGGTCCGGATCGTACTGCATGATCCGGCTGGCGATGGCCCGGGTGGCCGGGATGTTGTTGGAGACCAGGTCCCCGGCCACCGCCACCACCTGCCTTTGGCCCGGGCCCTTGAGGGCCTTGCCCTCGTCCTGGAACACCACCGCGTTGCTGACGCTGACCCGGTAGAGGAACTTGCCGCCCGAGGGCAGGTTCCTGAGGGGCTGAACGTAGACCCGGTGCACGGGCTCCGAGCCTGCCGCGGGGGTGGTGGACATGTCCACGGTGCGGTGGGCCAGTGGGGTGGACTGGGTGTGCCAGACGCCGTCGGGACCCGCCACGTCCACCCGCCAGTTCTGGTCCACGTTCCCCGGGCGCATCCAGAGCAGGGACAGACTGGTGTCGGAGGGCTGGGTTCCCGGCTGGAGGTAGGGCATGCCGTTGGCCAGGAACTCCGTGGTGACGGAGATCTTCACCGGGGTGATCGGCAGGGTGGCCCGGGTCTGCGGGGACGGAGCCAGGGCGGCGTTCACCGCTACGCAGTCCACGTGCAGGGTCCCGTAATCCCCGGCGGTGAAGGTGGCCGAGGTTCCCTGGGCGGCGGAGGTCAACTGGCCGTTGGTGATGGTCCAGTGGTAGGTCAGGTTCGCGTCGGGGGCGTTGACGGTGGCGGTCACGCTCTGGCCGCCGTGGGGGGCGGCGATCGGGTTGAGGGCCGGCGCGCCCGGGACCACCACGATGGTGCTGGTGGCGGTGTGGGTGGGCCCGGCGACCCCGAGCGCGTTGGCCGCGGCGCAGGTGAGGGTGAGAGTCCCGGCGGGGCCGGCGGTGACGGTGACGGTGGTGTCGTTGGGGCCCCCGCCGGCGGCGACGGCGCCGCCCGTGACGTTCCAGGTGTAGGTGCAGCCGTTCTGGGGGGCGATGGTGGCGGTGGCGTTGGCGCCGACGGCGAGGTGGCTGGGCAGCCCGGTGATGGTCGCGATCGTGGGCAGCGCCAGGACGGTGCAGGTGGCGCTGCCGGCGGGGCCGGGCGTGCCGGCCTGGTTGACGGCCGCGCAGGTCACGGTGAGGGTGCCGGCGGGCCCGGCGGTGAGGGTGACGGTGGTGTCGTTGGGGCCCCCGCCGGCGGCGACGGTGCCGCCGGTGATGTTCCAGGCGTAGGTGCAGTTGGACTGGGCCAGGACGGTGGCGGTGAGGCCCGCGGTGCCGGTGGTGGCCTGGGCCGGAAGCCCGGCGACCACCGGGGCGGCGGTGGCGGCCACGATGGTGCTGGCGGCGGTTCCGGCCGTGCCGGCCTGGCCGGCGGCGTTGGTGACCGCGCAGGTCACGGTGAGTGCGCCGGGGCCGCCGGCGGTGACGGTGACGGTGGTGTCGTTGGGGCCTCCGCCGGCGGTGACGGCGCCGCCGGCGACGGTCCAGGCGTAGGTCGACCCGGGCTGGGCGGCCACCGCGGCGGTGGCGCCGGTCCCGGCGGTGAGGTGGGCCGGGAGGCCGGTGATGGCCGGCGTGGCGGGCGCCGGCACCACGGTGCCGACGGCGGTGCCGGCGGTGCCTGGGGTGCCGGCGGCGTTGACCACCGCGCAGCGCACCGTGAGGGCGCCGGGGGCGCCGGCGGTGAAGGTCACCGTGAGGTCGTTGGGGCTCCCGCCGGCGGTGACGGCGGCCCCGGTGACGGCCCAGGCGTAGGTGCAGTTGACCTGGGCGGCGACCGTGGCGGTGACGCCGGGGGTGCCGGTGGTGAGGTGGGCCGGGACGCCGGTGACGGCCGGGGCCGTGGGCATCGGCACGATGGTGCAGGCGGCGGTTCCGGCCGTGCCGGCCTGGCCGGCGGCATTGGTGACCGCGCAACTCACGGTGAGGGTCCCGGGGCCGCCGGCGGTGACGGCGCCGCCGGCCACGGTCCAGGCATAGTTGGATCCGGGCTGGGCGGCCACCGCGGCGGTGGCGCCGGTCCCGGAAGTGATCCGGCCCGGGAGGCCGGTGAGGGCCGGCGTCGCGGGCGGCGGCACCACGGTGCTGACGGCGGTGCCGGCGTGGCCGGAGGTCCCGGCGGCGTTGATCACCGCGCAGCGCACCGTGAGGGTGCCGGGGGCGCCGGCGGTGAACGTCACCGTGGTGTCCGCGGCGGTCCCGCCGGCGGTGACGGTGGCCCCGGTGACGGTCCAGGCGTAGGTGCAGTTGGGCTGGGCGGCGACCGTGGCGGTGACGCCGGGGGTGCCTGCGGTGAGGTGCGCCGGGAGGCCGGTGAGGGTCGGCGCCGAAGCCGGCGCCACCACCGCGCAGGTGGCGGTGCCCGGGGCGGCGGAGATGCCGGCGGCGTTGGTGATTGTGCAGGCCAGGTGGACCGTGCCGGAAGGGCCGGCGGTGAAGGTGATCCTGGGGGTGCCGGCGCCGGCGGTGAGGATGCCGCCGGTGAGGGTCCAGGCGTACGCGCTGCCCGGGTGGGCCGGCACCGAGGCGGTGAGCCCGGCGGCCCCGGCGGTGACGTGGGCCGGGGCGGCGATGACTGGGACGGCCGGCTCCGGGATGATCTCGCAGGAGGCCGTGGCTGGGGCGGCGGCGGTGCCGGCGGCGTCGGTGACCACGCATTGGAGGGCGACGGTGCCGCCCGGTCCGGGGGTGAACAGCAGCTCTGGGCCGGTCAAGGCGGAGGTGGCCGTGGCGTTCTGGACGGTCCAGGCGTAGGCATGGCCGTCCCGGGGCGTGACGGAGGCCTTGTAGCCGGGGTGGCCGGCCGTGACCCGGGCGGGGGCGGTGATGCTGACCGGGAGGGCCTCGGCCCTGGCCCGGACGGTGAAGCTGCCCGGAGCGCCCGGGGTCCCTGCCTTGTTGACCGCCACGCAGGTCAGGACGGTGTCGCCCGCCGCTTCGGGGATGAAGGTGACCGATTCACCTGTGGCCGGCCCGTCGAACCGGCCCCGGGTGATGTTCCATTGGTGGACGCAGCCCGCCTGGGCGGGGACCGTGGCGGTGGCGGGCTGGCCGGCCTGAGCCTGGGCCGGGGCGGCGATCACCGCGGCGTGGGGCGCGGCCACCACCGGCACGGCGACCTTGATGGGGGGGGCCTTGACCCCGGCGGCGTCGGTGATCTGGCAGTGCACTTCCACGGTCCCCGAGGTGGCGGCGGTGAAGGTCACGGTGGGGGACTTGGGATCGCTGGTGAGGGTTCCGTCCGGGACGCTCCAGACCACGGAGCCGCCGTCCGGGACCGGGATCGAGGCCACGTACCCGCCCTGGCCGGCGGTCACCTGCCTGGGCGTGGTGACGGCGGGCGGAGGCGGGGTGGACGCCACGTCCAGGGCGGCGGCGGCCGGGATCACCGTGCGGCCGTCCGCGTGGGTGAGGACGCAGTCCAGGCGCGCCGCGCCGGTGACCCCGGGCCGGAATTGCACCGAGGCCCGGGCCGGATCCGAGGTGACCTCCACGTTCTCCCCGGACCAGCGGTAGGTGAACCCTTCAAGTTCCGGCACCGAGGCCACATACCCGGCCCGGCCGGCCTGCACCGCCTCCGGGGCGGAGATGGGCACCGGGGACGCCGACTTCAGGGCCCGGACCACTTTGAGGGTCACCGAGCGCTGTTCCGTCCGGCCCCCGCCACCCGTCACCGTCAGGGTGAAGACCTTGTCGGCGTCGGCGGCGACCTCCATCGGGACCCCGCTGGTGACCGCCCCCACCCCCCCGTCGACCTGCCCGGATCCAGTGAAAATAAAGGAAAGCTTGGCCTTGGAGCCCTGGAAGGCGGACTCCGGCTCCACCCGGAGGTTCTGGATGACCGGCACCGGCTCGCTGGCCCCCGGGGCCGCGCCGCCCCCGCCCCCGCCGGGGCAGGCGGTGAAGAGCAGCGCGGCCAAGGCCATGGCGAACGGCGCCAGGGCCGGGCGGAGGCTGTGACCGAGCGAAAGAACGGATGATCGGAGGGGACGAAAGAGGATCATGGGCTTTGCTTTCTGCAACCGAGCGAATTCCGCTCAAGCGGACGCGTCGTCCCAGAATTATGCGTTATTTATTTGCGGAGTTCCCCCCGTCCTCCATCCGCCGGCCTGGACCGTTCCTGGGAACCTTTGCGGATTTCAAGGTCCAGGGGCTTTGGCCAGGTGTGACGGTTCCAGTCACCGGCCGGTCATCAGCGGCTTCACGCAGAGCCTGGTTGATACGGTCCCGCACCGCGGGACGAAGATCGCCCGCCAGGACCGGCAGGTCCACCTCCAGGTGGGCCAGACCGTCGGGGGAGGTTTCAGCGATCCGTTCGGTGCGCACTGTCCAGGGCGCGGCCGGGGCCGGGAGGGCGAAGGCCCGGGCGTGATACTTGCCCGTTCTGGCTTTGGGGGAAGACCTTCAGAGGGTCTGGTTGATCCAGGTCCAGCAACGGCAGGGCGGCTATCGCTTCGAAAAAGGCCAGCCGCTGCGCACGGGGGCCCGGCTCTTTTGATTTCCAGTTTGGAACGGCGGGGAGGGTTCTCAGGCTTCCGTGCTCCGACCCTGAGTCGGGGTTTATCCGTTACGTGAGCGTCGAACCGTCGGTCCGCCGGCTGTCGGAAGTCACCAAGGAGAGGTACCACGGGGGCAACCATACAGACTCCAGCACAGCGTCCAGCAAGCCCGCCTCCGCGCAGGCGAGTGGGATCGAACCACCGACCTTACCGTGTCAACGCGAACGCCTGGAATCCCTCCCCCGCCCAGGTCAGGGGATCCGGCCGGAAGAAGCTGGTGGGCCCGTCTTCGGTGCCCAGGCCGGCCGGCCAGACGGGAGCCGGCCGCCACTCGGGGTGGATGGCGGCCAGCCAGTCCCGGTGTCCCCGGCCCTCCTCGGGCAACCAGGAGCACACCGCGTAGATCAGCAGGCCGCCGGGCGCCAGCCGGGGCAGGGCCGCCTCCAGGAGGTCCCGCTGGGCCAGGACCAGCCGGCGCAGTTGCAGGGCGTCCCCCAGCCAGTTCAGTTCCGGGTGCTTCTGCAGGGTTCCCGAGCCGCTGCAGGGGGCGTCCAGCAGGATGAGGTCGAATGGGGCGCCGGAGCGGCGCAGCCAGGGGCCGGCATCCTCCACCACCACCTCGGCCCGGACCCTGCGCAGCCGGAGGTTGTCCCGCAGGCGCGAGGCCCGGCCGGGATGGCGTTCCAGCGCGATGATCCGGGCGCCGGGGAAGCGCCGGGCCAGACTGGTGACCTTGCCCCCGGGCGCCGAGCAGGCGTCCAGCACCCGGAGGACCCGACGCTCCCAGGCGAACTGCAGGAGCGCCTGGGAGCTGAGGTCCTGGACCATGCCGGCGCCCTGGGCCAGCCAGTCCGATGGGAAGGGGGCCTCGGGCTCCAGCACCAGGTCCCCCGGCAGGGTGCCGGCGGGCTCCAGGCCGGGGGGGAGGGCGCCCTCCCGCAGGGCGAGGAAGTGCGCCCGGGGCGGCGTCTGCAGGCGCTGCCACAGGGCTTCCACCGGGCCCCCGCCCCGGGGCGCCAGGGCCGCCTGGAGCACCCGCGCGGTGAAGGGCGTCCGGTCCAGGGCCGGATCCATGCCGTCCAGGGTCGCCCGCAGGGCCGCGCGATCCTTGGCGGCCCGCCGCAGCAGGGCGTTCACCAGCCCTTTGTGGGGAGGGAACCCCAGCTGGCGGTCGGTGGCCAGGTCCACCGCCTCGTTCACCGCGGCATGGTCGGAGATGCCCGGCAGCCAGGCCAGCTGGGCCACGCCCATGGCCAAGGCCACCTGGGTGCCCAGGGGCACCCCGCGCCCGGGCTCCCGGAGCTGGGGCCGGACGAAGGCCTGCAGGCAGCCCCACCGGCGCAGACATTTGCCGAGCAGCGCGTTGGCCAGGCCCGCGTCTCCTGGCGGGAGCGCGGCGTCCCAGGTTTCCGGCACCCGCGCACCCTGTCCGAACACCCGGTGCAGGGCGTGGGCCACGGCGACTCGGCTGGGCGTGGCCATGGCCACCTCCTCGAATTGAAGATTCTCACACTGGGGTGGGGCCGGCCGCGGTTTCGTTACACTGGGAGAATGTCCGAGCCACCTTCCGCAGCCAGGATCATCCGGGCGCTCACCAAGGACCGCAATATCCGCTTTGCGGCCCTGGACGCCACGCCCCTCTGGGACGGGGTGCGCCGGGGCCACCCGCACCTTGAGGCCGCCGCCTGCGCCCCCCTGGTGGAGATCCTGGCGGCTTCCCTGCTGCTGCAGTCCCGGACCTTCTTCTCGGAGCGGCTGCAGCTGCTGATGAAGACCTCGGGACGGGCCAAGGCGCTGGTGGCGGATGCCTGGCCGGACGGAGGGATCCGCGGCATGCTGGACCTCGCCGGGGACGTTCCCGACACCGTCCCCTGGCTGCGGCCGCCGGGAATCCTGCAGGTGATGCGGTCCAACCCCGCGGGCAAGCCGTACATCGGCAAGCTGGCCATGGCGGCGGGGCCCCTGCAGGCCCAGATCGAAGCGTACCTACAGCAGTCCGAACAGATCCAGGCGAGCCTGACGCTCTGGTGCGAGCCATCCACCGGTGAGAGCGGCGGCCTCCTGGTGGAGCCCATGCCCGATTGCCCGGCCGAGCGCATGAAGGTACTGGTGGCGGCCCTGGAGTGCCTGGAGGTGGTCCCCCTGTGGGAGCGCACCCCCGAGTTCCTGGCCCGGTGGATCAACCAGGGCGACGGCTCCGACCTCCTCGCCGCCACCGAGGTGCACTACCGCTGCCGCTGCAGCCGGGAGACCCTGGTGGCGACCTTGAACGGGTTCGGCCCGGACAAGGTGCGGGACTTGTTCCAGGACGGCGAGGGCCTGGAGGTCCGCTGCGACTACTGCGGCAAGGCCTACACCATCGCCCCCGAGGATCTGCTGGATGCCGGGGGCGCCAAGTGAAGCTGGCGGACGTCACCATCGTGTCCCGGGGGCGGCCGCTGGGGAACCCCCTGAAGGTCTGGCTGGACTTCCGGCTGGCCACCTTCCTGGGCGCCGTGTTCCTGAAGGTCCTCACCTACACCCTGAGGGTCCGCTGCGAGGGCGAGGGGCGGGTGCGGGACTTCACCCTCGGGGACGAACGCTTCATCCTGGCCTTCTACCACCGCCGCCTGATGGTCATGCCCACCGCCTACCCGTTCCACCGGTCCACGCCCCAGGGGGAGCCGCGCGGGGTGGCGACCCTCACCAGCCTCAGCCGGGACGGGGAGCGGGCCGCCGCCACCTGGGGCTGGTTCGGGATCCACGCCGTGCGGGGCACCGCCAGCCATGGTGGAGCCCAGGCCCTGGTGAAGCTGATCCGGGCGGTCAAGGACGGCTGGGACCTGGGCATCGCGGTGGACGGCCCCAGGGGACCGCGGCAGCGGGTGAAGCCCGGTATCGTGGCCGTGTCCCGCCGCACCGGCGCCTGGATCGTCCCGGTCTGCGTGGCCTTCGAGCGGGCCTGGACCCTCCGCACCTGGGACGAGATGCTGCTGCCCAAGCCGTTCTCCCGGGTGGTGGTGAAGTACGGCGAGCCGTTCAAGGTGCCGGAGGACGGCGACGAGGAGGCCTTCAGGCTGCGCCTGGAGGAGGAGCTGGACCGGCTGGAGGACCGGGAGCGGGACACTTTCCGCTGATTTCCCGGGTCATGAGCAGCTCCGGCGGGGGCGGCGCCCACAGGTCCAGGATCCGGCCCGTGCCCGGGTGCTGGAAGGCCAGGTGTTCCGCGTGCAGGAAGTATCCGCCATCGCCGGGCAGCCCGGGCAGTCCGGTCAGGGGCACGCCCCCCGGCCCGTAGAGCGGATCCCCCACCAGCGGGTGTCCCGCCCAGGCCAGGTGGATGCGGATCTGGTGGGGACGCCCGGTGTCGATCCCCACTTCGAACAGGGTGTCCCGCTCCCGCCGCTCCAGGACCCGGATCCGGCTCAGGGCGGGCTTCCCGGCGGCGCTGGCGGCCTGCACCGTGCCCAGGCGGGGATGGGGGACCGGGCCGACGGGGGCGGCCGCCTCCCGTTCGTCCCATTCAGGCCGGCCCTGGCCCAGGGCCCGGTAGCGCTTGTCCACCCGGTGCCCGCGCCAGGCGGCCTGGAGCGCGGCGCCGGCGGCGTGGGTGCGGGCGAACAGGACGATGCCGGAGGTCTCGCGCCCGAGCCGGTGCATAGGGTTGGCCCCGGGGTACCGGACCCGCACCTGGGCGATCAAGGTGTGCTCCAGGAACCCCGCGCCGGGCAGGGTGGGCAGGCCCCTGGGCTTGGCCACCGCCACCAGCAGGTCGTCCTCGTGCAGCACCTGGAAGCACAGGTCGGCCTCAGGCTCGTCCCAGGGGGGGCGGTGCCAGACCAGTTCCTGCCCGGGCGCCAGGAGGGTGGCGGCGGTGACCGGGACTCCGTCCAGTTCCAGCTCGCCCCGCCCGATCCGCTCCAGCCACTGGGCGGCGCTGGAGTGGGGGTGGCGCCGGGCCAGGTGGTCCAGGACCCCCGCCGGCCCGGCCGGGATGCGTTCCCGGTAGGTGTAGCCTCTGTTCAGGCTCATCGGCGCCCTCCGCCCGCCGTCAGCCAGTGCATCAGGATGGCCCCGGCCGCGGCCACGTTGAGGCTGTCGACCCCCTCCGCCATGGGGATGCGCACCAGCTGGTCACAGCGGGCCAGAGCGGCCCCGGACAGCCCGGGGCCTTCGGGTCCCAGCACCAGGGCGGTGCGGGGTCCGGGACTCCAGTGGTCCAGGGGAACTGCCCGCTCGCCCAGGGCGCCCGCCGCCACCTCGCCCCCTTCCTCCCGCCAGGCCGCCAGGGGGGCCCACACGTCCTCCACCCGCCAGAGGGGAAGCTTCCAGGCGGCCCCCATGGACACCCGCACCGACCGGCGGCTGAACGGGTCGGGCCCCGGCCCCAGCAGGGCGCCGTCCAGGCCCAGGGCCGCGGCGGTGCGCAGGAGCTGGCCCAGGTTCTGGGCGTCCGCCACCGCCGGCAGCGCCAGCAGGCGGCGGCAGGCCCGCAGCCGGTCCAGCCCGGGCCGGGCCGGCACCACCGCCGCCGCCAGCAGCCCCCGGTGGAAGGGAAAGCCCGCCAGGGCCTCCACCTCGTCCCGGGAGGCGGCGAGCAGTTCGGTCCCCTCAGGCAGCAGCGGCGCCACCCCGTCCGCCAGTCCGGCTTCCGCCAGCACCGCCACCACCCGCACCTTCCCGGCGCGCCCCCAGGCCAGGAGGTCCTCCACCAGGATCCGGCCCTCGGCCACGAAGCAGGGGCCGTGCCGGGGATGGGGCCGGGGCCCGGCGAAGCGCAGGTCCTTGAACAGGGGCCACAGGTCGGCGGAGGTCATGGCACCAGGATACGTGCAAGGAAGGGATGGACGGTTGCCGACCGGTGATCCGCCCTTGCGGGCCTTCGGCCGGGAAGGGCGGGCTTGGCTTTTCCATAGGAGAGAATTTTTTTCCCAAAATTATGAAATGTTATTACAATGAACGCTGCCCGGTGAGAACCTGGGTACACCTTGAAAGGATCATGAAATGGAGAATGTCAAAGTAGTTTCAAGGAAATTATTGACAATCGCAGCTTTATTCATCGCATCCGCATGCCAGGCGTCGATTCCGAGCCAGATCGGACTTGATGATGAAACCGACCGCTCCTTCTGGGTCAAGTTCGCCAACCTCGCCGGGTCCACCAAGGTCGGGCGCCAAGCGGCGGACAAGAAGTCGCCGGTGGTCTGGGCCAACGCCGACACGCCCGCGTTCGAGCTCAAGCCCAAATCCAAGCTGCTGATCATGTTCAAGGACCGGGAGAGCGCGTCCAAACCCAGGCTCAGCTGCGACCTGGTGTTCATGGCCAGGAACGGCGGACCGGTGCTCATGACCGCCACGTACTCGGTGGAGTACTCGACCCAGGCTTTGACCAAGTTCTACCGCTTGATCAATCTGAGCATCCCGAACCCGGGCCCCAATGGACAGGCGCCGAGGGTGATGATGTTTCCCGAGGGCGGCAACCCCATGTACGGCCATCCGACCCGGTACAACGTGATCCTGGAAGAAGGCCGGCTCTGGGCCACCACCGACGAGGACGCGCAACAACTCACCTCGACCAGGATTGTCCTTTACAATCCGCAGTAACCCAGACAAAGGCCTAAATAAAACGGGTCGATCGGAATAATAATTATTATATGGAGCGTTCGTCAGCCCCCTCCGAACCTCCGGACCCGTCCTCCCCCCCGTCGGCGGAGCTGACGACCGGACCGAGCCCGGTCCACCCGCCCTGGGCCGGGCCCGGAGCCCCCAAGCTGGGGCGGTACCGCCTGGGTCCCCTGCTGGGCCAGGGCGGCATGGGGGAAGTGCACGAAGCCTGGGACACCCTGCTGGACCGGCGGGTGGCCCTGAAGTCCCTCACGGTGCCCTACGCGGCGGCCATCCTGCGGTTCATGCGGGAGGCCCAGCTCCAGGCCCGGGTGACCCATCCCAACGTCTGCCGCATCTACGACGTGGACGCCTCCGGGGAACTGCCCTTCATCGCCATGCAGCTGGTCCAGGGCCCCAACCTGCTCCAGGCGGCCCCGGACCTGTCCATGAAGGAGCTGGTGGAGATCCTGCACGCGGCGGCCCTGGCCATCAACGCGGCCCACCGGCTCAACCTCGTCCACCGGGACATCAAGCCCTCCAACATCCTGCTGGAGCCAGACGGCATGGGCGGGTGGAACACCTTCGTGGCCGATTTCGGCCTGGCCAAGGACCTGGCCCAGGATGCGGCCACCCAGACCCGGGTGCCCATGGGCACCCCGGAGTTCATGGCGCCCGAGCAACGGCAGGGCGATGCGGGGGCCATGGGCCCGGCGGTGGACGTGTACGCCCTGGGAACCACCCTTGCGGCCGTGCTGGAACTGGCCCGGAGCAACGGCCGCGGGGACCGGGGCGGGCCCCTGCCCGGGCTCCGGGACTCGGCCGTCGCTCCAGGTCCGCGCGCCCTGCCGAAGAAGCTGAGGATCATCATCGCCCGCTGCCAGGAGGAGCGCCCCGCGGACCGCTACCACAGCGCCGGGGAACTGGCCGAGGACCTGCGCCGGTACCTGGACGGGGAGCCCCTGCTGGCCCAGAGGGGCCACCGGCTCCGGGAACTGAGGCGGTCGTTGCGCGCCCACCCGGCCCTGGTGGCCTCCGTGGCGGTGTTCGTGGTGCTGGGCGCCGGGTTCACGGCCTGGTCCGCGCGGCTGTCCTCCCGGACCCAGCGCCAGGCGGCCCTGGCCCAGCGCTTCGCCCTGGACACCCGGGACCTGGAAAGCCGCCTGCGCATCGAGCGGCTCATCCCGGTCCACGATCTGCGCCCGGTACGGGCCCGGATGTTCGCGCGCCTGGAGCGGGTCCGGAGGGACATGGCCGCCCTAGGCCCGGTGGCGCAGGGGCCGGGCAACCTGGCCCTGGGGCGGGGCTACATGGCCCTGGGCGAACTGGACCGGGCCCGGACCGCCCTGGAAATGGCCTGGCGCGGCGGCTACGCCACCCCGGAGGTGGCCTACGCCCTGTGCCGGGTCCACTGCGAGTACGCTCGCCTGCTGGACGACGACACCCGGCCGGGCGCCGCCGCGGCGCCCCTCGAGGAGCGGCGGTCCGCCCACCTGAAGGCCGCCCGGTCCTACTTCGACCGGGCCGGGGGTTCCTCCTGGGAGCCCCTGGAACTGGGGGAGGCCGGGCTGCTGGTGCAGGAAGGCGCCCTCGCCGCGGGGCTGGCCAAGGCCCGGCAGGTGTTCCAGGAGGCGCCGTGGCTGTACGAGGCCAAAGTGGAGGAGGCGCGCGCCCTGGCGGGGATCGGACAGGCACGGGCGGCCCAGGGCGAGACCCGGGCCGCCCTCAGCCGGTTCCGGGAAGCCCAGCTGGCCGCCCGCATGGGCCAGGCCGTGGGCCGGAGCGACCCGGCCTGCTATCTGGCGGACCTGGATGCCCAGGTCCTCGCCCTGGAACACCAGACCCAGCCCCTGGGCGCCGTCCTCGCCGGCTGGGGGGCCGCGGAACGGCTGGCGGACCAGGCCCTGGCCATCGACCCGGACAGTCCCCCGGCCCTGCGCGCCAAGGTCTACGCGGTGCTGCGCCGGGCCACCGTCCTGGCCCGGGCCGGGCGGGACCCGGAGCCGGACCTGTGCCGGGCGGAACGCTACCTGGCTCCCTGGGGGGAATCGCCCGGCCTGGGCGGGCAGGTCAACCTGCGCCGGCGCTGGATCCAGTGCCTCCGGGCCGAGGTCGGGATGGGGCGCGGGACGGATCCGGGCCCGGGGCTCGGATGGGCGCTGGAGGAGCGGGACGGCGGCATCTGGACCCTGGAGGCGCTGCTCCTGGAGGCCCGCTGGCTGGCGCGGCGCCACCGGGATCCCGGCCCGTGGCTGAGCGCGTTCCGGGCCCGGCAAGGCGGTCCCCTGCCCTCGGCGGACCGGCCGCGGCTGCTGGCCCTGCAGGCGGAGGCGGAGCGGCTGGGGAGCGGAATCCATCCACTCGCGCAGGGCCTATAGGTTCCGGGAAACCCCATGCCCGTCTTCCGCCAGACCGGAAGCCCGTCTCCAAGGCGGCTACTGAAGCCCTTTCAGCAGGGCCGCGTGGAAGGCGTCCGGGTCCTGGATCTGAGGCGCGTGGCCCAGGTCCGGGAATTCCACCAGCCGGGCATGGGGGATGCGCTGGGCGGCCTTCCGGCCCAGCTCCGGGTAGCGGCCGATCCGGGCTGCCACCTCCGGCGGCGCCAGGTCCTTGCCGATGGCGGTGGTGTCGCGCTGGCCGATCAGCAGCAGGGTCGGCACCCGGATCCGGTCGAACTCGTACACTACCGGCTGGGTGCAGATCATGTCGTAGACCAGGGCCGAGTTCCACGCCACCAGCTCCCGGCCCGGGCCGCGGAACAAGCCGGCCAGCATCCTCACCGGACGGTCGAACTCCGGCCGCCACTGGCCGGCATAGTAGGTGGCCTGCTCGTACTGGCAGATCCGCTGGGCGGTGACCTGGAGCTCCCGCTGGTACCACTGGTCCACGGTGAGCGGGGGCACCCCTTCGGCCTGCCAGTCCTCCAGCCCGATGGGGTTCACCAGCACCAGCTGCTCCACCTGGGCGGGGTACATCAGCGCGTAGCGCACCGCCAGCATGCCCCCGGTTGAGTGCCCCACCAGCACCGCGCGCTGCACCCCGGCGGCCTCCAGCAGGTCCCGGGTGTTGCGCGCCAGCTGCTGGAAGCTGTACTGGTAGTGGGCGGGCTTGGAGGACTTGCCGAAGCCCACCTGGTCCGGGGCCAGCACCCGGTACCCGGCCCCGGCCAGGACCCGGATGGTGCCCTCCCAGGTGGCGGCGGTGAAGTTCTTGCCGTGGAGCAGCACCACCGTGCGCCCGTTGGGGGCCGCGGGGGCCACGTCCAGGTAGGCCATGTGCAGCTTCTCGCGCTGGGAAGTGAACAGGAGCTGCTTGACCGGGAAGGGGTAGTCGAAGCCTTCCAGCTCCGGGCCGTAGACCGGCTCCGCAAGCGCGGCGGGCGGAGCCTGGGCCAGGGCCAGGACGGGAAGCAGGGCGGCAAGGAGGAAGGCTTTCATGGCGTGACCCCAACCGAAGAAAGAAGGTATCTTCCCACCAAACCCGGCAATCGTTTGCGGTCATGGCCCGGTGCGGACGCTTCCTCTGGGGGAGTGCTAGGCTGGTGGTTTCCGGCCGCCGCCGGAAACAAGGATCTAGCATGCCGTCTTCCCCCCTCACCGTGGTCTCCTTGTCCGGGGGCCTGGATTCCTGCGTGGCCGCCGCCGTGGCCCGGTCCGAAGGCTATGACCTCGCCCTGCTCCACGCCGACTACGGCCAACTCACCGAGGCCCGGGAACGGCGGGCCTTCGAGGCCATCGCGGATTTCTACGGGGTCGGCCCGCGCCGGCGCCTGGTGGTCCCGTTCGCGGGGCTCCGGGCCATCGGCGGCTCGGCCCTCACCGATCCCTCCATCCCGCTCCCCGAGGGGGACCTGGAGCGGAAGGGGGTCCCGGTCAGCTACGTGCCGTTCCGCAACGCCCACCTGCTGGCCACCGCGGTGAGCTGGGCCGAGGTGCTGGGCGCGTCGGCCATCCACGTGGGCTTCGTGGAGGAGGATTCCAGCGGCTACCCCGACTGCCGGGAAGTGTTCCTCAAGGCCTTCGAGCTGGCGGCGGCCCTGGGCACCCGGCCCGGGACCCGGCTCAGCCTGAAGGCTCCCCTGGTCCACCTGGACAAGGCGGAGATCGTGCGCCTGGGCACGCGCCTGGGCGCGCCCCTGCACCTCACCTGGAGCTGCTACCAGGCGGAGGAGGCCGCCTGCGGGCACTGCGACTCTTGCCTGCTGCGCCTGAGGGGCTTCGCCCGGGCGGGCCTGGCCGATCCCGTCTCCTACGCAGCCATTCCCCGACCCCTCTGAACCGGAGCAGCCCCGTGGCCACCCTGAAGCACCCGGAACCGACCCTCAAGACCCTGCCCAGGCGCACCGTCACCCAGCCTTCCACCACCCTGGAGACCTTCGCCAGCCCCCGTCCCGGCCGCGCCTTCGAGGTCCGGTTCGAGACCGACGAGTTCACCTGCCTGTGCCCCATGACCGGCCAGCCGGACTTCGCCCGGCTGAGGATCACCTACATCCCCGACCAGCTCTGCGTGGAGTCCAAGTCCCTGAAGCTCTACCTGTGGAGCTACCGGGACCGGGGCGCCTTCCACGAAGCGGTCACCAACCAGATCCTGGACGACCTGGTGGCCGCCCTGGCGCCCCAGTGGATCCGGGTGGAAGGGGATTTCCTGGTACGGGGCGGCATCCGGACCCTGGTGGCGGCCGAGCACGGTTCCAGGGGCGACCTCGGGGGCGGCCGATGACCGCCCCGGCGGGGGCCTGAGGCCGTGCGCGCGCTGGTGGCGCTGGGCTCCAACCTGGGCGACCGCCGGGCCAGCCTGGAGGCCGGCCTCGGGGCCCTGGCCGGGCTGGGGACCGTCACCGTCTCCCCCCTGTGGCCCGAGACCCCCGACGAGTCCGGGGTCGGCCCCGACTACCTGAACACCGTGGCCCTCCTTGACACCGCCTTGGATGACCCCAGGGTCCTGCTGGAGGCCCTGCTCCGGGCCGAGCTGCGCCTGGGCCGGAACCGCGCCCAGGGGCGCAACGCCCCCCGCACCCTGGACCTGGACCTGGTGGCGGTGGAGGGCGTCCAGGGCTCCTGGCGCTGGCCCGCGCCCCCGGACCTGCGGGCCCTGGGGGAGGAACTCAGCCTGGAACTGCCCCACCCCAGGGCCCGGCGGCGCCCGTTCGTGATGGAACCGGTGCGGGCGCTGCACGGGGGGTTCTTCTAGGAGGATATCTATCCTCTATCCCCAAGGCTGTTTCCTGGCTCTAAAGCACATTTTATAGTTCATCATTCTTGTACCAGCCCACAGGATCAAGCTTGGAGGAGTGGAATTTGAACCGGTCGCGGGGAGGGATCCGTCTGGCCCGGGCAACCCTGGCGGGCCTGGGGGTGCTGCTCGCTCCGGCGGTTGCCGGCTTCGCCGCGGCGGTCCAGGCGCCGGAGGTGTTCGTCCAGACCGGGCACACGTTCGGGGTCGAGGCCGTGGCCTTCAGCCCGGACGGCCGGTTGGGCCTTTCCGGGGGCGATGACCAGACCTGCATATTGTGGGATGTGGCCAGCGGCCGGCAGATCCGCACCTTCCTGGGGCATTCCGGCCCGGTGGAGGCGGTCGCCTTCAGCCCGGACGGCCGGTCAGCCCTGTCCGGAAGCGACGACGGCACCCTGAAGCTGTGGGACCTGGCCACCGGCCAGGAACTGAGGACCTTCCGGGGGCACACCGCCGGGGTCACGACCGTCGCCTTCAGCGCGAACGGTCGGCTCGCCCTTTCCGGAAGCAAGGACCAGACCTTGAAGCTCTGGGACGTGGCGAGCGGACGCGAGTTGAAGACCCTCCGGGGCCACACGGACAAGATCATGGCCGCGGCCATCAGTCCCGATGGGCGCTGGGCGCTCTCCGCCGGCTACGAGCAGGACGCGACCTTGAGGCTATGGGACCTGGCGGGCGGCGGCGAGCCCAGGATCCTCCCCGAGGACATCGGAATGGTGACCAGCCTGGCCTTCAGCCCGGACGGTCGGCTGGCGCTGGTGGGGGCGGGCCCCGACCTGACCCTCCTGGACGTGGCCAAGGGCACAACGGTGAGGACCTTCCAGGACGACGGCAGGGAGATCCACCACGTCGCCTTCAGCCCGGACGGCCGGGTGGCGTTTTCGTTCGACTGGACCCGGAAGCTGGACCTCTGGGACGTGGCCAGTGGGCGGAAGCTGCGCAGCATCCCCGTCCCGTATGAGGTCGAGGCCGCGGCCCTCAGTCCGGATGGGAAGTACGCGCTCACCGGGAACGATGAGGGTGACGTGACCCTGTGGGAGGCGCAGACCGGCCGCCAGGTGCGGACCTTGAAGGGCCAGGCCATGCTGGTGTTCGCGACGGCCTTCACCGCGGATGGCCGCTACGCCCTCTGCGCCGGCCACGACCCCTGGCTGAAACGGTGGGACCTCTCCGGCCGCGGGGGCGTGGTGCGGTTTCCGGACCCTGCGGGGGTCGTGTACCGGGTGGCGCTCAGCCGGGACGGGAAGGTCGCATTGTCCGGCGGGCCGGACGGCGCGCTGAAGCTCTGGGACCCGGCCGCGGGCAAGCTGGCACGGACGTTCCAGGCGCCCAACTTCACCCTCTCGGTGGCCATCAGTCCCGACGGCCGCCACGCCCTTTCGGGCGGCATGTACCCCACGATCCTGTGGGACCTGGACAGCGGCAAGGAACTCCGGACCTTCCCGGGCCACCCGTACGGGACCTGCTCGGTGGCCTTCAGCCCCGACGGCGGCCGGGCCCTTTCCGGCGGCGGCGACGGATCCTTGACGATGTGGGACCTGGCCGCCGGCACGGCGATCCGGAGCTTCCCCGGCCACACGAAGGAAGTGTGCGCCGCGGCGTTCAGCCCGGACGGGAAGCTGGCCCTTTCCGGCGCCTGGGACAACACCATGCGCCTGTGGGACCTGGAGACCGGAGCGCAGCTCAGGTGCTTCCAGGGCTTCAGCGGCGCGGTCCATTCGGTGGCCTTCAGCCCCGATGGGCGTTTCGCCCTGTCCGGGAGCCTGGACCACACCGTCAAGCTGTGGGAAGTGGCCAGCGGCAAGGAGGTGCGGTCCTTCCCCGGGACCAGCAGCGGGATCTGGTCGGCGGTGTTCAGCCCCGACGGGCAGCTGGTGCTTTCGGGCAGCGGGGACGGCGCGGTGCTCCTGCACCGGGTGGATTCCGGCCGGGAGGTGGCGAAGATGTTCTCGTTCCCGGATGGGGAATGGGTGGTCACCACCCCGGAAGGGTTCTTCGACGCGTCCCCGGGCGGCGCGGTCAACCTGAACGTCCGCCTGGGCACCCAGGTCTTCGGCATGGACCAGTTCTACGCCCGGTTCTACCGTCCGGAACGGGTGCGGACCGCCTTGGCGGGCGGTGAACGGCCCGGGGGCGAGACCCTCGCCGACATCCTCGCGACCCGGAAGGCGCCGACGGTCCGGATCCTGTCCCCGGAACCGGGCCTCATCGCAGCGGGGGATACGGTCGACCTGGTCCTGAGCATCACCGACAACGGCGGCGGCATCGGCGACGCCAGCATCTACCTGAACGGGGCCCAGGCGGCCAACGACACCCGGGGCCTGGCAGTCAAGGCCGGCGCGGCCCCCGGCGGGAAGACCCTCTCGATTCCCCTCACCCTGGTGCCGGGGGTGAACGAGATCCGCGCCGTCGTCGCCAACTGGGACGGTTCCATGGAATCGGCCCCGCAAACCGTCACCGTCCGCTCCCAGGCCGCGCCGGCGAAGCCCCGTTTCTACGGACTGGTGGTGGGCATCGACCAGTACCGGAACCCTTCCATCGCCCTGCGCAACGCGGTGGCCGACGCGTCCACCTTCGCCGACGCCATCGCCAGGGCCGCCCGGCCCCTGTTCGCCGGAACCGAAGTGCGGCTGCTCACCCGCCCCGAGGACACCACCAAGGAGGCCATCACCCAGGCCTTCGACCTCCTGCGCGAAAAGGTCAAGCCCAGCGACGTCTTCGTGTTCTACGACGCGTCCCACGGAGTCGTGGACGTGGTGGAGGAGACCGAGCAGTACTACCTGCTCACCAGCAACGTGCTGCTGCTGTCCTCCCGCCACCTGGACGCCGACGCCTTGAGCCAGAAGGAACTGGCCCGGCTGATCGGGAGCATCCCCGCCCAGAAGAAGGTGGTCTTCCTGGACACCTGCAACGCCGGCAAGGGGGGCAGGGGGATCCAGGCGGCGCTGCTGGAGCAGACCCGCGGCCTCACCGACGCCACCGCGGTCAAGGTGCTGCAGCGGGCCATCGGTTCCGCCGTGTTCGCCGCCTCCTCGGACACCCAGCAGGCGCTGGAAGGGTACCAGGGCCACGGCCTGTTCACCTGGGTCCTGGTGCAGGGCCTCCAGGGTCGGGCGGACCTCAAGAAGGACGGGTTCATCACGGTGCTGGGCCTCGCCGACTACGTGGAGGAGGAAGTGCCCAGGCTCTCCGAAGCCGTCTTCAAGCGCCTGCAATCACCCACCATCCAGACCGGGACGAACTTCCCCATCGGCAAGGTGCAGTAGCTACGGACGATCTTGGGGACCCGGAGCAAATGCTTGGAACGGCTCCTCGTTCAAACCATCCAGGTATTCCCTGGGGCCCACGACCTGGACACCGCCACGGATGGCAACGGGGAAATCAGCCAGATTGCCGGTCACAAGCACGGCGCCGGTAAGCTTCGCCAAAGCCAGGACGATTGCCAAGATGATAAAACAAATATTGATAAATTCACACTATTTTCCCAACCAACGCCCGTTGTTATTTGCATCAGTGTTGCGAAATGGAACACACATTAACCTTTGGCCCAACCCTAATTCAGTAAATATTACAAGTTGCATTTAGGCATTGCGATTGCGTCAAGGGACCGTCCAGCCGTGCTGGAACCGAAATGGAGAACCGAATGAAGAAGCTCGCCATGTTGCTCATTGCTGCGGCCCTGGTCAGCCCGATCTTTGCCCAGGCTCCCGCCGCCGCCCCCGCGGCCCAGACGGAACCCGCCAAGAAGCCCGCCAAGAAGGCCGTCAAGAAGGCCGCTGCCAAGCCCGCCAAGAAGGCCGCCAAGAAGGCCCCCGCCGCCGCCCCGGCCCTGGTCGCCCAGGCTCCCGCCGCCCCAGCTGCTCCGGCCAAGCCCATGAAGAAGAAGGCCGCCAAGAAGGCCGCCCCCGCCGCTGATCAGGCTGCCGCCCCGGCCGCCAAGAAGCCCGCCAAGAAGGCCGCCAAGAAGGCCCCCGCCGCCGCCCC
>JBELAL010000010.1:0-121531 GCA_049508835.1 Holophaga sp.
GGTCCTTGCTTTCCTATGAAGGTTCACCCGAGCCCTCCTTATGCTGTTGTCCGCAAACAAAAGCATCCCAGGTTGGCTCGGGTGAACAACCTGTTTGGCAGCGACACCTAGGAGCCTGTCCATGTATTATTCGGCCCCGCGCTGGTGGCACCGGGGCTAGCCAGACAAGGAAGGCGACGACGGAGGTATAGGTTATACCTCCTAGGAGCCTGACGCCGGATGGCTGGCCCCGCTGCCACCAGCCCGATGGGACGTTGTCCAGACCCGCGCCTCTCGTGTGCAAGTCCCTTGAACGATGTCCCGCATCGTCCTGCGGGCCTTGCGCCCGATATGCACGGGTCTGGACGGCGTCGCGGGGCCGAATAATACATGGACAGGCTCCTGGATCAAAGGGGCTCCGGAGTGCCGGGAAGGCAGATCCATAATAAATTATTTAATATCACCCTCTCGTCAAGGCCGAGAGTGAGTCTTAATATTATCAACCTTTGGCACGCCCCTGGCATCGTCCCGGCCGGAGGTGCCCAGGTGGATCCCGCCTACTACGTTGCAGCCGGCAGTCTGAAGGCCCGGTCCTTCGAACTGGATCTGGTTTCCAACAACCTGGCCAATTCCGCCACCGTCGGCTACAAGCCCGAGCGCAGCTTCTTCTCGGTGTTCAACAAGGCCAAGGGCGAGGGCCGAGGCTTGGCCCTCTCGCCCTACGTGGACGACGGCACCGTCCTGGCCCAGAGCACCATCGACTTCTCCCAGGGCCCCCTGAAGGCCACCGGGCGCAGCCTGGACCTGGCCATCCAGGGCAACGCGTTCTTCATGGTGCAGACCCCCCAGGGCCCCCGGGCCACCCGGGACGGCCGGTTCCAGATGGGCAAGGACGGCCAGCTCCAGGCCCTGGACGGGGCTCCCCTGCTGGGCAAAAACGGCCGCCCCATCGTGGTGGATCCCTCCGCCGGGCCGATCACGGTGCTGGCCGACGGCACCGTGCAGCAGGGGGACACCACCGCCGGCCAGATCGACCTCAAGGCCTACGCCACCCCCTCCGCCCTGCGGCGGGAGGGCGCCAGCCGCTACGACTCCTCCGGCTCCAAGGAAACCTCGGTGGGGAACAGCGCGGTCGTCCAGGGCTCCGTGGAGGAGAGCGGGGTGGACCTGCCCACCTGCATGATCGACATGATCAAGCTCAACCGGCTGTTCGAGATGAGCATGAAGGTGGCCTCCACGGTCACCAACGACATGGACGAACGGAGCATCACCGACATTTCTTCGGGCCACTGAGCCCCGTAGCAGGAGTCAGCCATGATGAGAGCCATGTGGTCCGCCGCCGCCGGCATGAACATGCAGACCATGAACATGGACGCCATTTCCAACAACCTGGCCAACATCAACACCACCGGGTTCAAGGGCGGACGCCCGGAGTTCCAGGACCTGCTGTACCAGACCATCAACACCGCCGGATCCAGCTCGTCCAGCACCACCACCCAGCCGGTCAGCATCCAGCTGGGGCATGGGGCCATGCTCACGGCCATGGTCAAGGATTTCAGCACCGGCAGCCTGCAGCAGACCAACTCGCCGTACGACCTGGCCATCCAGGGTGACGGGTTCTTCCGGGTGCTGCTCACTGACGGCACCTTCGGCTACACCCGGGACGGCTCTTTCACCGTGGACCAGAACGGCAACCTGGTGAACTCCCAGGGCAACACCGTGGATCCCCAGATCACCATCCCCCAGGACGCCACCACCGTAACGATCGCCAACGACGGGACGGTGTCGGTGACCGAGCCGGGCCAGACCACCCCCACCCAGGTGGGCCAGATCACCATCTCCAATTTCATCAACCCCAACGGCCTCACCTCCATCGGGCACAACATCCTGCAGCCGACCCTGGCCAGTGGCGACCCCATCGACAGCGTGCCGGGGCAGAACGGGCTGGGGACCATCCAGCAGTCCTCCCTAGAGATGTCCAACGTGGACATGGCCAGCGAGATGGTCAACATGATCATCGGCCAGCGGGCCTACGAGGCCAACTCCAAGACCATCCAGACTGTGGACCAGATGCTGCAGCTGGTCAACAACCTCAAGCGGTGAGCCATGCGAGTCCTGCGCCTCCTGCTGGCCGGCCTCGCCCTGGCCGCGGCGTCCGCCGGAGCGGGCCTGCCGCCCGGAGAGGAGCCTCCGGCCCTCCACGCCGTGGGTGAGGAAGCCCCGCCCATCCTCCCTCCGGTCGAACAGCTCCAGTCCGACGCGGTCAAGTACGCCGAGGCCCAGGCGGCGGCCCTGAAGGGCACGTACACCTTCCGGGTGGTCAAGCCTCCGGTCCTGCCCCGGGTCCAGGGCGGCAGGCTCAGCTTCGAGCCGTCCCACCTGAGCCGGCGCGAGCTGGGAGGCATGTTCTTCGTGGTGTTCAGGATGTTCGTGGACGGGCGGCCCCTGGGGCAGGTCCGGGTGGACCTGGAGGGGCGCTGGACCGGCCAGCTCCTGCGGACCCAGACGGCCCTCCCGCGCAAGGCTGTGCCGGTGGCCGGCCAGGTGGAGACGGTGGCCTTCGAGGGCACCCCTCCCGCCGGAGCCCTGAGCGAATTCCCCGGCGGCTACCGCCTGCGCGCCCCGGTGCCGCCCGGGCACATCCTGGTGATGCAGGACCTGGAGGCCATCCCGGTGGTGGTGGCCGGCGAGCAGGTGCGGCTGGAAGTGGTGAGCGGGCCGCTGGTGATCGCCGTGGAGGCCCTAGCCCGCAGCAACGGCGCGGTGGGGGACAAGATTAGGCTGGAAATGCCCAGCTCCCACAAGAATCTCCAGGCGGTGGTGAGCGGCCCGGGCGAGGCGCGGGTCCAGTGGGCGGACAGTAATTAGCGCTGGTGGAAAAGCGCTGGAGCGCGTACTCTGGTGGATCGCACAGGAGCCCCCCATGGCCCACGAACACGACCCCCAGCATCCCGACCAGCAGTGCGGCTGCGGACCGGAGGATCCATGCTGTGAAGACCATGCCGACGAGATCGAAGTGGTCGAACTGGAAGACGAGAACGGCGAGAAGGAGGAGTTCGCCATCCTTGAGGAGGTGGACTTCGAGGACCGCCACTTCGCCATCATGGCCCCCCTGTCCGACGTCCAGGCCTATTCCGACAGCGGCGGCGAGGACAGCGAGAAGGAGGATAACCTCAACATCGAGATCTTCGAGGTGAAGGGCGACGATTTCACCATTCTCGAGGACGAGGCCTTCGCCGAGCGGCTCCTGGCCCACCTGGACGAACTCTCCGCGAAGCTCGAGGAGGAGGAGGGCAAGTAGCGCCTCCCGCCCCAGTAGAACTACCCCCCAGACCCCATGCCGCGGAGGCTGCCTCCGCGGCATGGTCGCGTTGGGGAGTTTATGGGCTAATCATGATGCTGTCATTGAAGGCTCCAGGTGTGGCATCCTTGAGGGATGGCGATGGACTATGTGAAGTTGCCCGGCCGAGTGCTCTTCCTGTCCGAAGACCCTGCGATGGTCCAACGCCAGATCCATGGCGAAAACATCTCCCTCCAGGCGGCGCTGCCGCTGCGCAACGGCGTGTCGGTGGACGAGATCGCCCCCACCTGGGTGTGCTACTACTTCGGCGAGCGGCTGGAGGATTTCCCGTACCTGGGGCTGGTGTGCGGCGGCAGCTTCCCCTTCGCCGAAGGGGCCGTGGTCCGGGGCGGGTTCCAGGTGGTGGTCTCCGGGGAGCGCCACGGCAGCCACGGGTTCCGGGAGGCCGCGCTGTTCGCGGAATTCGCCGCGGGCATCCGCCTGGTGGTGGCCCGGAGCTTCGATCCGGTCTATCGCCAGCATTGCCACGCCCTGGGCCTGCTCACCAGCACCGACCTGGGCATCCTGGAGCCCCTGCAGCGGGGCGAGCCGCTGCCCATGGAATGTTTCACCCGGGGCGAGGACCCGCTCACCGCCGAGATCATCCGCAACGGGGGCCTGTTCGGCTACACCCTGGCCCGGACGGCGGGCACCGCGGCCCTGCCGCTGCCCCCCGGGAGGGAGGACCGTGACGGAAGCGCCCCCAAGGGACGCCCTATCGCGATGACCCTGGCGGAGAAGATCCTGGCCCGGGCGGCGGTCACGGATCCGGGGCTGGGAGGGCTGCCGGCCCAGGCCCGCGGCCTGGCCTCCGTGGCGCCCGGAGACAGCCTGCTGGTGCGGACCGACTGGCGCTTCTCCCACGAGACCGTCACCAACCTGGCCGCGGCCATGCTGGACATGTTCCTGCCCGATCCGGTCACCTTCCACGCCCCGGAGCGCATCCTGGCGTTCCGGGACCATCTCACCTTGGCCGAGCGCTTCCCCAGCCCGGACGGGGGCAAGCCCAGCTTCCTGGACACGGCCCGGCGCCTGCAGGCCTTCCAGGACGCCTTCTGCACCTCCCACGGCATCCGGGTGCACAAGGGCGGCGGCAACGGTGCCCCCGCCGAGGGCATCAGCCACGTGATCATGGCCGAGCGCTACGTGCAGCCGGGCCAGGTGGTGGTGGGCACCGACGCCCACACTTGCCACAGCGGCGCCCTGGGCGCGCTGGCCTTCGGGGCGGACGCCGCCGACCTGGCCAACGCCTGGGTGAACGGGGACGTGCGCATCACCGTCCCGCCCACCTGGCTGGTGCGGCTGCGCGGCGGGCTCCGTCCCGGGGTGGCCGCCAAGGACCTGGTGCTGCACCTGCTCACCCTCCCCGCCATGCGGAAGGGCAGCCTGGCCGGGCACATCATCGAGTACCAGGGCGAGACCCTGGCCTCCCTGCGCACCGACGAGCGGGCCACCCTCACCAACATGGCGCCGGTGTTCGGGGCCAGTTCCGGGATCGTCGCCCCGGACCAGGAGACGGTGCGGTTCATCCAGGAGCGGCGCGGGATCCGGATGGAGCTGGAACCTTGGATGCACAGCGATCCCGACGCCGCCTACGCCGGCGTGGTGGAGCTGGACTGCGCGGACGTGCGCCCCATGGTGGCGGCCCCCGGCGACCCGGGCAACGCCCTGGCCGTGGACCGCCTGGACCGGGACGTGCCGGTGGACATCGCCTACGTGGGCTCGTGCAACGGCGGCAAGCGCGACGACATCGAGCGGGCCTACGAAGTGGTGCGCTGGGCCCTGGACCACGGGGTGATGCTGCCCCTGCGGGTGCAGCTGTTCATCCAGGTGGGCAGCGAGGACGTGCGCCGCCACGCCCAGGAGCAGGGCTGGCTGGACGCCTTCGAGGAGGCCGGCGCCAGGGTCATCAGCCCCGGGTGCGGCGCCTGCATCCACGCGGGCCCCGGCGTCTCCACCCGGCCCGACCAGGTGACCATCGGCGCCTTCAACCGCAATTTCCCCGGCCGCAGCGGCCCCGGCTCGGTCTGGCTGGCCAGCCCCGCCACGGTGGTGGCCAGCGCCTTCCGGGGGAAGGTCGGCAGCTTCGAGAACCTGCGCGCGGCGTCAAGACCTTAAGGTCTTCCAGGTCTCCCGCTGGAGGAAGCTGTCGCCGGCGTCGGACTCCATGCGCCGGAACAGGCTCCAGGGGACGGTGAAGGACATCACGTGGGGGCCCAGGGCGGCGCGCACGTTCTTGCGGGCGGAGAGGTCGGTCATGCCCACCAGGCCCCGGGGGCGCTCCCGCTCCGCCTCCCGGTAGGCCAGGATGCCCATCACCTGGCAGGCGGCGGCCCAGGGGATGGCCACGCTCTCGCCCTTGGGGTCGCCGTAGTTGGCCAGCACCACCAGGGCCGAGAGCTGGTCGGGGTCCACGAAGAAGGTGACGCTCTGCGGGGTCTCCCTGTGCGGGTCCACCAGGGACAGGGGCTTCACAACCACGTACTTGGCCGGGACCTCCCGGATGGGCAGGGCCTCCACGAACCGGGCGGTGACCTCCGGGCTCTGCTGGTACTTCTCCCCGTGCAGGAAGTCGTCGGCGAACGCGCCCCAGCCGGCGGCCGCCATCTGCCGGCCGACGGCGGAGCCCTTCTCGTCCTCCGCGTTGCCGCCGGACAGGAACCGGCAGAAACAGTCGAGGCCCCCCGGGAACGTGTGGTAGCAGTTGCCGAACCCCAGCCCGACCCCGCCGCCCCAGCAGCCGTATGTCTGGGCGTCGAAGGCCCCGGTCCGCCCCTGGGCGGCGGCCGCCGCGATCACGCTGATGACGCAGGCCCAGCGCCCGGGCTTGAAGCGGAGCGCGTCCTTCGGGGCCTCGTCGGCCCAGAGCAGGGCCACGGGCTGGGTCTCCAGGCCGATCGCTTCGCCGGTGAGCGTCTTCATGGGGTGCCTCCTGGGGGGATGCCTTGATGGTACCCTGAGCGGAGATCTGCGCGGAGACCGGCAACTGCCCGGCGATCTTCCAGGGGTTCAACGACGCCATGGCCGGGACCCGCTGATCAAGGCAGGGCGGCCGCCGGCGCCACCTCGGCCCGGACCAGGTCCAGGAAGGCCCGGGCCGCCGGCGACAGCGGACAGTCCCGCTTCCACGCCAGGGCCAGGAAAGCCTGATCGCGGCCAAGGAGGGAGGGGCTATCCCCTATTCCCAGGCCGTCACCTCGCAGCTCACCTGCATCTTCCGCTTCCTCATCTCCCCCGCCAGCAGCTCGAACGGGATGTCCTTGGCCGGCGACAGCAGCCCCCGCTTGCTGATCGCGCCCTTGGTGATCAGCTGCGCGCCGATGCTGGCGGTGAAGCCCACGGTCCTCGACATGGCGGTGATGCCGGTCTCCAGGTCCCGGTAGTCGATGCACTGGGTGAGCACCTTCACCCGCTTGCCGTTCTTGACCCCGCGCGCCTCCACCCGCAGCACGGCGATGTCCCGCTCTCCGGGACCGTACTGGAGCAGGGGCTCCAGGCTGGCGGCCAGGAACTTGCGGCGGTCCACCGGGCGTCCCTCCACCTTGACCGTGCCCTCGTCCAGCATGCCCAGGTCCACCAGGGCCTTCCAGAAGGCGCTGTGGCCGGGCCAGCGCAGCACGAACCGGCCCAGGTTGCGCAGGGTCTTGCGGTCCAGCTCCAGGAGCTGGGCGTACTTGACGGCGTCGCCGTTGGGGAACGCCTCCAGCCGGCCGATGCCCTCCAGGTCCAGGTGGTGCAGCAGGTCGGGGCGGAACATCTCCCGCTCGCCCACCTCCACCACCTTGCCGTCCCGGATGAATCGCCCGGCCCGGAAATAGGACTTGAGCACCCCTTCGAAGGTCCAGGTGACCTTGTAGCGCAGGGGGTTGCCGGCGGCGGCGGGCTCGGGGAAGCCGGCGCCGTAGCTCCACACCTCCTCCACCCGGTCCAGGGCGCGCACCGAATGGCCCAGGAAGACCAGGTCGATGCCCGGGTCCATGCCGAACTCCGGGAGGATGGCCACGCCCCGGGCCGCCGCCTCCCGGGCCAGGGCGCGGATGCCGTCGTCCGGGTAGAAGGTGTTGACGATGGAGACCCCGTGCTTGACCGCCAGGGCCGCCATCACCCCGGCGAAGCGGGCGGGAAGCAGGTCGATGACCACGGCGGGCCCCATGGCCAGCAGCCGCTCCACGCTGGCCGGGTCGTCCGCGTCCACCGGCTCGCACTGGACCAGGCCGGCCCAGGGATGGCGCGCGCAGTGGGCCTTGAGCCCGCGGACATCCAGGTCCGCGGCGATGATCCGGGCGAACGTCCCGGTGCGGGCGAGATCGTGGAGGGCCGCCTTGCCTTGCATGCCTACGCCGAGAAGCAGGACGTCCATGGCCGCCTCCTCTCCGTGCTGGAAGGGATGCCCTGATGGTGGACCGGTTCGGCGGGAGGTCAAGTGAAGGTTGATTGCAAATGCCAAGACCCGGCCCGGAGCTACACTGGATAGATGACTCCGACCACCCTCCGCGCCGTCATGTCCGCCCTCCTGACCCCCGGGAGCGGCTGCCCCTGGGACCTCAAGCAGACCCACCAGACCCTGGCCCGCTACCTGCGGGAGGAGGCCGGGGAGGTGCTGGACGCGCTGGCGGCGCACGTGCCCGGGGACCCGGAGAAGGAGCGCCACCTGTGCGAGGAACTGGGCGACCTGTGGCTGCAGGTGGTGTTCCACGCCCAGATGGCCCGGGACCGGGGCGCGTGGGACCTGGACGACGTGGAGGCCATGGTGGTGGAGAAGCTGGTCCGCCGCCACCCGCACGTGTTCGGGCAGACCGAGGTGGACGGCGCCGAGGCGGTGCTGGTCAACTGGGCCGCCATCAAGAAGGACGAGAAGGCCGAGCGGGGGGAGGAGGCCGAGCCGAGGCTGCTGGACGGGATCCCCCACAGCCTGTCCCCGGTGGACGGCGCCCTGGAGATCGGCCGGCGCTGCGCCAAGGTCGGGTTCGAGTGGCCGGACATGGACGGGGTCCTGGACAAGGTGCAGGAGGAGATGGCAGAGCTCCAGGCCGAAACGGACCTCGAGCGGGTGGAGTCGGAGTTCGGCGACGTGCTATTCAGCCTGGTCCAGTGGGCCCGCTACAAGGGGATCGACCCGGACCGCGCCCTGCGCCGCCAGATGCGCCGGTTCCGGGGCCGGTTCCGGCATGTGGAGGACTACGCCGCCGCCCACGGCGGCTGGGAGCGCCAGGACCTGGAGGGGATGGAGGCCGCCTGGCAAGCCGCCAAGAAGGCCGAGTCCAGCGACTCACGGGCACCCTCCTAGATGGACGCCGCGCCCTTCTATTTCGTGACCCTCACCCACCCGTCGTGGGAGGAGGCCCTGGCCTGCGCCCGGGACCTGCCGGTGGAGGCCCTGCCCGAGCTGCGCCTGGACCTGTTCCCGGACCTGGACCCCGAGACCCTGGTCCGGGCCCTGGGCCGGCGCTGCCTGGTGAGCTGCCGCCGGGCCGGAGAAGGGGGGGCCTGGGCCGGGGACGAGGCCGGGAGAGTGGAGCGGCTGGTGCTGGCGGCCCGGGGCCGGCCGGCCTGGGTGGACCTGGAGTGGGACCTGGAGGTGCCGGCGGAGCTGGCCCAGAGCCTGGGCCGTGTGCGGCTGCTGCGCTCGGTGCACGTGGCGCCGGGAGTGTTCGACCTGGAGCGCCGGCTGGAGGACCTTCCCCCGGGCGACGCCTACAAGTGGGTGGGCCATGCCCGGACCCTGGCGGACAACGCCCGGCTGCGGGGGCCGCTGGCCTGGGCCCGGAACCGGGGGATGCACCTCTCGGCCTTCCTCATGGGCGCAAAGGGCATCGCCGGCCGGTGCCTGCAGGGCGTCTGGGGCGGCGCCTTCACCTACGCCCGGCCCGACGATGCCGATCCGGCCGCCCCCGGCCAGCTCACCCTGGCGCAGATGGTCGCCTGGCGCTGCCACCGGCTGAACCCGGACTGCGGGCTGTGCGGGGTACTGGGCGAGCCGGTGCTGCACTCCCTGGGCCCCGCGTACCACAACGCCCGCTTCCAGCGGGCCTTCAAGGACCTGCTCTATCTCCCGCTGGAGTGCGGGGAGGCCGGGGAGGCGGCGGCGGCCCTGGAGGCCCTGGACCTCCTGGGGGCGAGCCTCACCGCCCCGCTCAAGGAATCGGTCCCGGCCGCGCTGGGCCTGGAGGGGCCCCTCAACACCCTGTGGCGCCGGAGGCCCGGGGACCGCTGGCAGGGGACGAACACCGACGCGGTGGCGCTGGAGGCCGCCCTGGACCGGCTGGCGCGGGGCCCGGTGCTGGTCCTGGGCGACGGGGGCGTGGCCGCCACCACCCGGACGGTGCTGGAGCGCCGGGGCCTGCCCTGGCTGCAGGCCTCCCGCGGCGCGCCCCTGGAACCCTCCGCGGTGCGGGCGTTCGGCCCGGTGGGGGTGGTGCAGGCCACTCGCCTGGGCATGGACCCGGGCGATCCGGCGCCGTTCCCGGACCTGCTGGAGGTCGCCTCCGCCGGCGCGCGCTGGGCGGTGGAGTGGATCTACAAGGAGGACACGGCGTTCGCCGCCTGGGCCAGGGGCGCTGGGTTGCGGCTGGTTCCCGGGCGGGACCTGTTCGAGGCCCAGGCCGCGGCCCAGTCGGCGGTCTTCGTGCGGGAATGCGGAGGATAATGCGTCATGCGCCTGCTCCTGGTGGAGGACAAGGACAGTTTCCGTCGCCTTCTGGTCCAGGCCCTGGGCCCGCTTTCGGGCCAGAGCGATGATCCGGCCTGGGAAGTCACCGCCGTGGGCGACCCGGCCGCGGCGCTGGAGGCCCTGGCCTCGGCCCCGTACGGCATCCTGGTCACCGACCTGCGCCTGCCCGGCATGTCCGGGCTCGAGCTGCTGAAGGCCGCCAAGCGCCGCCACCCGGCCCTGCGGGCGGTGCTCATGTCCGCCTTCGGCGAGCCCAAGGACATCGTGGAGGCCATGCGCTGGGGCGCCGACGACTTCCTGCCCAAGCCGTTCGACCTGGACCAGTTCGGCGCCGTGCTGGAGCGGCTGCGGGCCCTGGCCGAGGCGCCGCCGCCCGACCCGCGCGAGCCCTGGGTGGCCCATTCCCCGGCCATGCGGGCCCTGGACCAGGGCCTGGCCAAGGCCGCGGACACCGGCTTCGCCGTCCTGTTCCAGGGCGAGGCCGGCGCCGGCAAGGGCCGGGCCGCCCGGCGCCTGCACGTCCTGCGCCATCCCCAGGCCCCCTATCTGTGCCTGTCCGGCCCCAGCCTGCCCCCGGAAGGGCCCGACCCGCGCCTGCTGGCCCTGCTCCAAGGGGGCAGCCTCTACGTGTCCGAACTGGAGGAGATCGCCCCGGCCGGGTGCGCCGAGCTGGTGCGGGCCATGGACGGCCCGCTGGGCCAGGGCGTCCACTGGATGGGCGGCTGCGGCCGCCTGGAGGCGCTGCCCGAAATGCTGCGCCTGCGCATGGGGGTGATCAGCTTCTCCCTGCCTCCGCTGCGGGAACGGCGGGAGGACATCCTGCCCATGTTCCGCTGCTTCCTGGAGAGCCGTGCCCGCCAGGACGGACGGCCCGTGCCCATGCTGGAGCACGGGACGGAAAAGGAACTGCTGCAGGGCGCCTGGCCCGGGAACCTGGGCCAGATGGCCTGGGCCGTGGCCAGCGCCTGGCGGGCCACCGCCGGGCCGGTGCTGGCGCCGCTGCCTTCGGGCATGCCGGGGGCGCCCGCTCCCGCGCTCCGCGGCCACGCCGGGGATCGCCAGGGCGCACCGTACCCCGGGCCGGAACGCCGGGCGCCCGGCCCCGCAACGCCCCCTCCCGGGATGCCGGAACGCCGGATCCCGCCGGAGGCCGGGGCCTTGGTCCTGCCCTGGCCGGTCCCCGGCGCCCTGGAGGCCATGCTGGCCTCGGTGGAGCGCGAGGCGGAGGGGGCTCTGGTGCGCCGGGCCCTGGGTGAACGGCCCTGGGACCCCGCCCAGGTGGCCCGGGAGCTGGGGCTCTCCCCCAGGCGCTTCGCGGGGGTCTTGCGGGCGCACCGGATCTCCTTGGAAGATGAATGACATGCGTGCCGAACCCGCGCCCCCTCCCGCCCCCGCCGCCGTCCAGGCCTTGAGGGAGAGCGTCCTGGCCGGGGTGCAGGCCTTGTGCCGGGTGGTGGTGGGCAAGGACTCGGCGGTGCGCCGCTCGGTGGCGGTGATGCTGGCCGCAGGCCACCTGCTCATCGAGGACCTGCCCGGGGTCGGCAAGACCACCCTGGCCAAAGGGCTGAGCCGGATCATGGGCGGGACCTACCAGCGCATCCAGGGCACCAACGACCTGCTGCCCTCGGACCTGGTGGGCGTGCACCTGTGGGACGCCCACCAGCAGGCGTTCCGGTTCCAGCAGGGGCCGGTGTTCGCCAACGTGCTGCTGCTGGACGAGCTGAACCGCATCGGGCCCAAGACCCAGAGCGCCCTGATGGAGGTGCTGGTGGAGGGCCAGGTGAGCCTGGACCGGGCCAGCTACCCCCTGCCGGACCCGTTCTTCGCCATCGCCACCCAGAACCCCATGGACCACGCCGGGACCTTCCCGCTGCCGGAGAGCCAGATCGACCGGTTCGCCTGCGTCCTGCACCTGGGCTACCCGGATCCCTCCGCAGAGCGCCTGGTGCTGCGGGGCGAGGCCGGGACCGAGCGGCTGGAGTCCCTGGAGCCGGCCATGGACCTGGCCGGCTGGCGCCTGGCCAGGAGCCTGGTGCACGATGTGCGCCTGGCGGACGCCTCCATGGCCTACCTGGAGCGGGTGGTGGAACGGATCCGCAGCGACAAGGGGTTCTGCTCCACCCGCGCGGCCGGGCACTGGCTGGCCCTGGCCAAGGCCGAAGCCTGGCTGGATTCCCGGGACTTCGTCACCCCGGACGACCTGCAGGCGACCCTGGAGGACGTCATGGCCCACCGGGGCACCCTGGACGGCCGGCGCCTGAACCGGGACGACCGCCGGGAGCAGCTGGGCCGGCTCTTGAGCGAGGTCCCCGTAGGCTGGAAGCCATGAGCGGAAGCCTGCAGTGCCAGTAAGATGAAGGCATGGAGTTCCAGGAAGAACCCAGCCCCGGCACCGGCGGACCCGCCGGCGGGCCCGAGCCGCCCCCCGGACGCCCGGAGGCGGTTCCGTCCCCGGCCGCGCCGTCGGCAGCCTCCTCTCCCGTGGCGCCGGCGGGCATCGGCGCGGTGCTGCGCCAGACCCGCATCGCCCAGGGACTGTCGCTGTTCGTGCTGGCCCACGAGCTGAACCTCAGCGTGCCGATCCTGGAGGCGGTGGAGGCGGAGGCCTGGAAGCGCCTGCCCCCCGGACGGGAGCGCCCCCACATCCGGCAGATCGCCGACCGGCTCGGGGTGGACCTGGCCTCCTTTCCGGAGCAGTGGAGCCAACTGCCGGGGGCCATGGAGCAGGAAGCGCCCGACCCGCGCCGGGAACTGCTGGAGCGGTTGGTGGTGGGCGCCATCACGGCGGCCTGCCTGGGCCTGCTGCTCTGGCTGGTGGTGCCCGGACCCAGCCTCAAGCGCGTGTCCCGGCCCGCCGCGACCCGGGCGGCGGATAACGGGCCCGCCCCGTGGGTGCCCAAGGAGCCCGCGGGGCCCTATCCGGTGGTGGGGGAGGTCCTGCCCGAGGTGCCGGTCAACGAGGAGGGGGTGCTGGTCGCCATGCGCGCCATGGACACCTGCCAGGCGGTGATCCAGTGCCCGCCCCGGGACCGGCCGGAGGCCCAGAACGCCGCCAGGACCGAGCAGCGCCACACCCTGCGGGTGTCCGAGCCCTGGCGCCTGCGGGTGAAGGGACCGTTCTCCATCGCCCTGGACAACGCCGGAGTGGTGGCCTTGGAGGTGGCCGGGCGCCGGATCCACCTGGGCCAGACCGTGGGCGAGCCCTGGACGGGCACCTTCGGCCCCGCGGGCGAGTACATCCTGCCCCTGGAACCGGCGCCCAGGACCCTTCCCGTCGCGCCCGAGACCGACCCGGAACCCGCCAAGCCGGAACCGGAAAACAAAGGGGGGTGAACGTGCATCCCATAGCCCAGAAATACCTCGACGGCCAGCTGCCGGAGGCCCTGGCCGCGACCCTGGTGGGCGGCGGCCTCCCGGTCCCGCCCCTGGACCTGCTCCAGGTCCTGGCCCATGCGGCGTTCGGCTCCGGCCCCCTGGCCCCCAAGGCGGTGGAGACCCTTCTGGGCATGCCGGAGAGCTCCCTGCACAACGCCATCGTGGGGCCGGTGCGGCCCCCGGATCCCCTGGGGCTGATCCTGCTCCACCGCAAGGAGCCCAGCCTGCTGGAGGCCGCGCTGCTGCACGAGAACATCACCTCGGAGTGGGTGGAGCGGGCGGTGCCCTCCCTGCCCGGGGCGGTGCTGGACATCCCCCTGAACAACCAGGTCCTCTGGCTGGAACGCCCGGGGATCCTGGACCTGCTGGAGATCCACCCGGAGGTCATGTACGACATCAAGCGGCGGATCAACGAGTTCCGTCGCGACGTGCTGCGCCTGATCCCCGCGGAGGTGGCCCAGGAGCGGCTGGACATCATCGACGAGGTGGAGGCCGGCCACCTGGACCGCGCCTGGTCGGAACTGCCCCTGCCCAAGGAATCCCCCGAGGAGGAAGAGGGGGCCCAGGCCCACACCCCCGAGAGCCTGCGCAAGCAGGTGGCGCTGGAGACCGGCGAGGACATCTCCCTGCGCCTGACCCAGCGCATCACGAAGCTGCGCACCAACCAGAAGATCATGCTGGCCATCAAGGGAGGCAAGGAGGAGCGCACCCTGCTGATCCGGGAGGCCAACCGGCTCGTCCAGGTGAACGTGATCCGCAACGGACGGATCACCGACGGCGAAGTGGCCTTCATCGCCCAGATGCGCGGCATCAACGAGGAGGTGCTCCGGATCATCGCCTCCAACCGGGAATGGATGAAGAAGTACCCCATCGTCAAGGCCATGGTGACCAACCCCAAGACGCCCCTGGCGCTGGCCCTCAACTTCTACCGGCGGCTGGTGGACATGGATCTGAAAATCCTGGAGAAGGACCGGGGCGTGCCCGAGATTCTGCGCCGGGAGGTCAGGCGCTACCTGACCACCAAGACCCAACACTGACCGCTCGCTCTTCCGGAATGCGATGACGTCCGGCAGCCCGGCGCGTTCCCTGATTTATTTGTAACCCGCCGGGAGAAAACCGTGCCCCGAAGACATGAGGCAATCGTTGGAGATGGGCGCCACCATTGGGAAAAAGCTGACATGCGTCATGGCGCTGCATCCTGCACAGGGAATTCAGCAGTCCTGCGATGACCTGATTCTCATGGGATCTTCCGGATTCCCCACAGCGAAATCAGCAACGCTCGCGGAAAACCCTGCGGAACGCGCCGGAGCGCGTCCTGTCGCGTGTTTGAGCAGGTAGACTGGTCCCCTATGGCCGATCCCCTCTCCGCGCCCTTTCCGGTCTCCCCGTCGTTCGAAGCCCTGGGGCGGATGCTCGCCGCCGGCTTCCCGGAGGACGCAGACGAGGTCCTGGACCGGGCCCTGCAGGACCTTGAGCGGGAACGGCGCCTGGACCAGGCCTGGCTCCTGCTGCGCCAGGCCCGGCCGGACCCGGCCCGGTGGGGCGGGTTCATGGCCCGGGTGAAGGCACGGGTGAACCAGGGCCGGGGCCTGAGAATGAACCTTTCGGCAACCGATCCCGACCGCATCACCCTGCGGCTGCAGTTCGAACTCCGTACGCCCGCCTGCGTCCACAATCCCGCGGCCCTGCTGGGGGTCCTGACCGGGGCGCTCCTGGCGGCCGGGTTCCCCGTGGCCCTGGGACCGGATAAGTCCCTGCGCCCGGCCATCCACCTGGGCCATCCGCTGCCGCCCATGGTGGAGGGCCGGGGCGAATGGGCCGATGTGGCGCTGACGGAGGGGACCCGGGCCACGGAGCGGGAACTGGCGGACCGCATCAACGAACACGCGCCCCCGGGCCTGCGCATCCTCCAGTGCCGGCAGGTACCCAACCACGGTTCGCCGGTGGCGGACCTGTGCCGGCAGGCGCAGTGGCGCTGGACCTGCCCGGCCCCGGCCCTGGAGGCGGCCCGGGAGCGGGTGGAGGCCTTCCTGGCCAGCCCGGTCTTCGAGGTGGGGCGGACCGGCAAGATCGGCGGCCAGAAGGGCGCCAAGCGGGTGGATATCCGCCCCCTGCTGGAGGACTGCCGGTGGGAGGGCGCCGAGCTGCGCTTCCGGACCCGCCTCGCCCCCGGAGAGGCCACCAATCCCCGCAAGCTCCTCTCGGCCATCCTGGGCCTGGAGATCCCGCCCGATGGACTGGCGCGGCTCTCGGTGGACCTGGGCGAGGATCCCCGCCTGGCGGAACCCGGCAAGTTCGAGCCCAGGCTGCGCAACATCTACGAGGACGCGGTGCTGCTGGAGTCCGGAGGCAGCATCCGGATCCTGGAGGACGACGACGACGAGCCGGTGGTGCTGGGGTGACGCCTACTGTGGCCGGCCGAAATTGATCTCCATGTCCAGCCACCCCGGGGCCGGCTTGCCGTTCTTGCGGCCGGGGGTGAAGGAAGAGGCCAGGGCGGCGTTCTGGGCCGAGTCGTTGAAGCCGTAGTTGCCTTCGACGCCCTTGACGATGACCACCTTCTGGGGCTTGCCCCCGGCATCCACGAACACCTTGAGGACGACCTTGACCTCGGACTGCTGCAGGGACGGGGGCAGGGAGGCCCGGTTGGGCACCCGGGGCGAGCCCACCTGGGTCACCGCCGGCTCCACATCCAGCCCGGAGCCTTCCTCGCCTCCGCCGGCCTGGGCCAGCCGCTGCTTCTCCTTCAAGGCATCGGCCCGCTGCTTGGCCAGGTCGGCCCGTTTCTGCTTGGCGGCCTCCAGGTCCCGCTTGGCGGCGGCCCGGGCCTCGGAGCTGGTGGCCTCCTCGGCCTGCTTGCCGAACAGCTCCTCCAGGGTCTTCTGGGCCTCTTCCTGCTTGTTGATCTCCGCCAGCTTGGCGTCCGCCGCTTCCTTGTCGCGCTGGATCGCCGCCAGCCTGGCCTGCATGCTCCTCTGTTCTATCTGGTGCTGGCGGTTGATGGACTGGACCCAGAGGACCCCGCCCCCGATGCCGGCGGCCAGGACCACCACGATTCCGCCGAGGAGCAGGTAGATGGGCAGGTTGGTGCTCCTGGCCGCCTTGGGCGAGGCCTGGGCCGCCTCCTGGGGCGCGTACGGCCCGAAGTCCGTGACCTGGTCGTTCTTCATGGCCAGGGCGTCGGCCTCGTTCTCCTCCCGGAACAGGGTGTGCATCAGGAAGGCCATGTTGAAGGTGGTCGGGCTGTACTCCCCGTCGTACAGCACCCGCTCCAGGGTGGCGTTGAACTCCGGGGCGCTGCCGAAGGGCTGGCCCACCATCAGCAGCCGCTTCAGGAAGTTGAGGATCTCCTCGGGGATGGGCGCGTCCTCCTGGGCCGCCTTGAGGGTGGCCTGGGCCAGGGCGCCGGGAATCGCGGATCCGGCCGCGAGCCGGTCCAGGGTCAGCATCTCGTACAGCACCGCTCCCAGGCTGAACAGGTCCTGCTGGAAGGGGCTGGCCGGGGTGGGACAGCGGTAGGGCTCCAGGGCGGCCTTCATGGCCGGGGCCTTGGGCAGGAGGGACTGGAACAGCGCGCCCAGCGGCGCGTCCAGGATCTGGGTGGCGCCCTCGAAGCTCACCCAGGCGCTGTGGGTGGACAGGGCGCCGTGGTGGAAGCCCTTGTCGTGCATCTGGATGACCGCCTGGGCCAGGCCCTGCAGCACCATCAGCGCGTGCTCGACGCCCAGCGGCACCTGCTCCTCCCGGGCCTTGGCCAGGACCTGGGCCAGGGTGCGCCCGGGCAGGTACTCGCAGGCCATGTGCGCCGGCCTGGCGGACTCGAACCGGTAGCCGGACCCGAAGCCCCGGGTCCCGGACAGCTGGACGGCCACCTTCTGGGCCTCGGGCAGCCTCGCCCCGAGGCCGGCGGCGGCCAGTTCGTCCGAGAAGGTGAACAGCAAGTGGTGGCGTTCGAAGGCACGGCCGGCGATCGTCAGGGCACGGTGCACCCTCCCGTACGGGAGGTCAGCCAGGTCGTCTGCCGACAGGAAAGAACCCAGGCGGGTATAGGAAGCCATGCTGTTCTCCCGATCTTGGTGGTGGAGCCAAGATAGCGCCGTTCAGCGGGAAAGCAAAGGAGCCTGTCCAGGCATTACTCGGTCTCCACCCACTGGTCGCCCACCGCCCGCCAAAGCTGGATCCAGAGGTTGGCGGCGGCGTTGACGCCGTTGGAAAAAGACAGCTGGAGCTGGGCGAACGGCACGGAAAGATCGTCCCATGGCCCGACCCGGCGTCCGTTTTTTTCATCGAAGCAGGCCGCCAGCATGTCGTGCCGCTCGTACTTGGTCCTGGTCCACTGGAGCAGGCGCGGGCGGGGGTCCAGGGGCGCGGTCACCGCCCAGAAGGGCTCCCGGGTCAGGACCAGCTTGGGCCATTCCTGGTCCGCGTAGGCCTCGAAGCCGTCCCGCAGGGGCGTGGAGCCCCGGACGGCGGAGGGATCCATGATCAGCTCCACCTGGTGGGCCAGGGTGCCCAGCTCCAGCACCAGCCGCCCGGGCCGGGCGTTCTTCTCGCTCAGTTCCACGATCTTGTTGAACTGGTCTTCCACATCCTCCACCGTGGGCACCTGGTCGTTGGCCATGCCCCGGGCCCCCTGGCGCAGCTCGCCCGGGTGGGCCGCCAGGAAGTCCTGCATGCGCCGGGGCACCAGGCGCGCTGCCAGTAGCGTCTGGCCTTCGTGGAAGCGGGGGCTCCAGGCGGCGAGCCAGGGCCCGAACAGGACCACGAGACCGGCCAGGCGGAGGCGGGGAGCGCGCATGTCCTCCATTGTGGCTGAGATGCGCATCGCCTGTCCAAGGTGTCCGGGGGGTGCGGTTGACGGCCGGGCCAGGGCTGCGGATCATCGGGACCCATGTTGTCCCGGGAAGGCCTTTGGCAACGCCTCAGCGGCGGACCGTGCTGGGCCCTGGCGTGGGCTCTGGCCGCCGGGTGCGCCGTGCCCTGGCTGGCGCCCGAGGCCTGGGACGGGCGGCTGCCCTTTCCCGCGGCCGCGGGCTGGCTGCTGGTGCTGGCCAGCGCCCCGCTGGTGCGGCGGCGGCGCTGGGCGGGCGTGCCCCTGGCCCTGGCCCTGGCCTGGGGCGTCCTGGGCGCCCTGGGCCGCCAGGCCCGCTGGGAAGCGGAACTGCCCCGCGGGTTCCAGCGGATCGAAGGGACCCTGGCGGCGCCCTGGACCGTGACCGGCGCCACCCGCTGGGGCGCCCTGCGGGTGGCGCGGCCCGAAGCCCTGCGCGGCGCGTTGCTGCCCCTGGGCCTCCCGGCCGGCGGCGCCCCGCCCCCCGAGCCCGGCACCCCGGTGCGGTTCCAGGCCGAACTGGCGCCGGTGGAGCCCGGTCCGGCCATCCTGGCGGAACGCCCCCGCTGGCGGGCCTGCAGCGATGGCGCGCCCCGGCGGATCCACCTGCGCTCGGCCCTGGCCATGGAGCGACTGGGCCCCGCCCGGCCCGGACTCCGGCTGCGCCTGGCCCTGTTCCTGCGCCGGCGGTTCGACGCCCTGCGCCTGACCCCCACCGCCCGGGACCTGTGGGGCGCCCTGACCCTGGGCATCCCGCCCGTGCGGGACGATGCCTTCACCCCCTTCACCGAGAGCGGCACCATCCACATCCTGGTGGTCTCCGGGCTGCAGGTGACCCTGGTGATGGCCTCCCTGGCCGCCCTGTGGCGCCGGACCTTCCGCCTGGGCGGGAGCCTCGCCGCCGTCCCCTGCGGGGCCCTCTACGCCGCCGCGGTGGGCTTCACCGCCCCGGTGTGGCGCGGCCTGGCCATGGGCGCCGCCTGGGCGGCGGGGCAGGGCACCGGGTGGAAGCTGCCTCCGGTCGCCGCCCTGCACGGGGCCCTCCTGCTCTGGCTCATGGCCCACCCCGCCGCCGGGTGCGAACCGGGTTTCCTCCTGGCCTGGCTGGCCCTGGTGGGGCTGGTCTGGGCCAGCGGCCCCCTGGCCGGGCTGTGCTCGCCCCTCCTGGGCCGGCTGGCGCTGCCCTTCGCCCGGGTCCTGGCGCCCTGGCTCACCACCTTGCCCCTGCTGGCCCTGCTGCACGGGGGCGCCCCCCTGTGGGGTGTGGCGGCCAACCTGGTCCTGCTGCCCCTGGTGGCCCTCCTGGCCCCCCTCTGCCTGCTCCTGGTCCTGGTCCCCGTCCCCCTCGCCGTCCCCGCCGCGGGCGCCCTGCTGGACTGGACCGGGCGCGCCCTGGTGCCCGCCTTCGCCCGCCTCGTGCCCCTGGCCACCGCCCGTCTGTGGCCCTGGATCGCCCTGCTCCTGGGCTGGCTCCTCCTGGCCCACCTGCACGCGCGGTTCCGGCGCACCCGCTGGCTGTGCGCCACCCTGGTGACCGCGTCCCTGCTGCTCCTGGCCGTCCGGGGCACCGGCCGCGCCCCCAGGGCCCTCACCGTGGAGGCCGTGGACATCGGCCAGGGCGACGCCGTGCTGGTGCGGGTCCCCGGCGGCGATGCCACCCTGGTGGACACCGGCCCCGACCCCCGCGCCGCCCGCCGCATCGCCCGGATCCTCAGCCGGCGCGGCGTGCGTGAACCCGTCCACCTCATCCTCACCCACCCCCACCTGGACCACGCAGGCGGCTGGGCCACCCTCGTCCGCACCTGGCCCCTGGCCTCCACCGCCGTCCCCGCCCTGGCCGGCCGCACCGCCCCCTGGGCCCCCTTCGCGCCCCCCCGCGCCGAAGCCCGCACCCTCCTGCGCGGCGACACCTGGACCCGGGGCGAAGCCCGGTTCTCCGTACGCTGGCCCCCCCAGCCCCTGGCCGTGCGCGACCCCAACATGGTCTCCGCCGTCCTGCGCGTGCGCTGGCGGGACCACGAAGCCTGGCTCATGGGCGACGCCCTGCGCATCCAGGAACACGACCTCCTCACCCTGGGCGACCCCGGCCCAGGCCCCCCCCACCGCCTCCTCAAGGCCGGCCACCAGGCAGCCGCAGCGCCTCCGGCCCCGACTGGGTACAGGCCCTGGATCCCGCCATGGTCCTGGTCTCCGCCGGAAGACGCAACCCCTTCGACCACCCCCACCCCGAAGCCATGGCCGCCCTGCGCTCCACCGGCGCCCACGTGTTCGTCACCGGGACGAGGTTGGGGGTGAAGGTCGAGGCGGCCGAAGGTGGGTGGGAGGTGGAGACTGGGGATGGGAACCGGTGGGTCTTCATGACGGAAAGCGAGCACTAATTTGACTGGGTGGGCGGGGCGGCTCCGTAGCCGGCCTCCGGTTTGGTTAAAGGTCAGACGGTTCTTCGCTCTTCTTGGCCAAGGCGCTGCGTCCTGGGAAATGGAAAGAGTTCACCTGGGAGGAGGGGGGATCCAAAGGCCCCATGCGCTCGCGGTTCGCCGCCCTCAGGATCCGCAGTGCGCATCGGACCGAACACCAGATGCGGGTGCCGACCCTGGAATGGCTCCTGATCGAGTGGCCCGAGGGCGAGCCCGAGCCGACCAAGTATTGGCTTGCCACCTTGCCGGCCAAGACCCCAGTCGAGGAACTGATCCGGATGGCCAAGCTGCGCTGGCGGATCGAAAGGGACTACCAGGTGCTGAAAGACCAACTGGGGCTGGACCATTTTGAAGGCCGGCCAAGGCAGCAGGGCAAAGAAGCGAAGGCCCTCCGAGGAGGGTCTTCGCTTTGAGTGCAAATTCAAGTTGGGCGTGGACATTCAGTCTGTCAGGCGACCTCGAAATGCAATGATTTTGGGTTCACGGCCGGGTTTCTCGCCTTGACGCCATGCATTTCAATGCCAATCACCTGGCCATTCTCATTGAAATCTACGATCAAGCCTGGCTGGACCTCCTCCGACTCGATGATGGGGGCCTCGTCCATCCGGACGTACATCTCTGGAATTCTACGCAGCTTGTTGGTGAGTGTCGGGTCGCGTTGATCAGGCTGCGTCACAGCTGGGTCCGAGAGAACCGGTTGGATCCATTCTGGCTTGATGGCACACTCGGAGCACATCTGCTGTGCATGTGCGGTCAGGATATAATCGTTCATTTAAAATGTGGCTCCAAATCTGCTCAAATGGAAATATTTCAATGATTCGAAAACCAGGAGGAGTCTGCTGGAAAAGAGTAATGGCCAATCCCTGCTTAGGGTGGTTTTCCTTCTGATGAACTTCAGAGAGCAACTATTCCATTGCGCCTTCACAATCCAGCCGCATCAAAATCCCCTCAAATCTATAATTTCGCTATAATCTTCCGACAAAGGCGGGATTGCCTATCCTGGCGTTCGACCCCGGACCCCGCACTCCTCCGTTCCCCTCGATCTGCCTCCCTTTTCAGCCCACTCCTCTCCCCCGGTTCTCCGCCCGGTGCGGGGCCGGTCAATTCTTGCGTCTGGCAATCCCGAGCAACTGGCACGGAGCCATTTCCATCAGCTCACCGTGCCCATCGGCCGGATGGCCCGGTGGAGACGCGACTGAGCAAGGTCATAGGCGCCTTGGAGGTTCAGCCAGAACTCTGGGAAGGTAGTCAAAGCCATGCTGAGAAGCCACGCGGTCTCCGGGGTGACGCAACGCTTGCCACGAACGAGTTCGTTGACCCTCTGGGTCGGTACTCCGATGTGGCTTGCCAACAGCCCATCCAATGAATGCGGGACCGGCCGACGGAGGCGACAGGCGCTACCATGGCACTGGCAATTTCAGTTCCCTGGAGGTCCCTGTGTCGGTCTTTCGCACTTCCAGAAAGGTTCCAGTCAGGCCCGAAGCCGTGTTTGCCGCCTTCCAGGATCCGGTCCGCCTCGCCCGGTGGTGGGGGCCGGCCGGGTTCACGAACTCGTTCCACGCGTTCGAGTTCTACCCTGGCGGCCAGTGGCGTTTCACCATGCATGGCCCGGACGGGAACCATTATCCCAACCAGGCCGAGTTCGTGGAAATCATCCCCGGCTCCCTCATCCGCATCAAGCACCTCTCCCAGCCGCGGTTCGAGCTGTCGATAACGCTCGCGCCGTGTGCCGGGGGAACGCTCGTTTCCTGGGCCCAGGCTTTCGAGAGTCCGGAGATCGCGGCCAGCCTGCGCCACATCGTCGAGCCCGCTAACGAGCAGAACCTCGATCGTCTCGCGTTCGAGGTCAGCGCAGGTAAGGCCTGACTCAGAGGGTCAGACCTCAGACCCGGCCTGAGTCAGGTTCGCGATGATGTCGGCGTGGTCCTCGAACAGTTCCTCGGGGTGTTCCCGGAGGTCGGCCAGGGCCACCCAGAGGGCCTGGCTGGCGTCGTCGCCGCCCTGGACCTCCGGCAGCGGTCCTTCGCCCAGGTCCATGCAGACCACGTGGGTGATGGTGCGCCCGCGCAGGCTGCGCTCCGGGGCGTCGAAGGCGCGCTCCGCGCGGATGCTTTGCAGCAGGTCCGCGTCGGCCACCGTGATGCCGGTCTCCTCGCGCAGTTCCCGCAGGGCCCCGGCCCGGAGGGAGCGGTCGCCTTCGGCGTCCAGGAAGCCCCCGGGCAGGGCCAGGAGGCCTTTGCCGGGGTGGGCCCGGCGCCGCACCAGGAGGGCGTGGCCCGACTTCAGCACCAGGGTGTCCACGGTGGTGAAGACCACCGGGAAGGGGGCCTGGGACCAGCGGGCGCGGTAGGCCGCGATCTGGCTCCACTCGTCCGCGAGGTTTCCGTACTCCGGGGTGGCCTCCCAGCTGCGCAGGAAGGCGGACACGCTCCGGGGCAGGGCGACGGCCCAGTTGGAACGGCCGATGCCCGAGAAATAGGCGGCCCGGAAGGCTTCGCCCTCCAGGGCGGGCACGACCGGAACCGGCTCGAACGGCCAATGGGGGAAACGGCCCCGCCAGGCCTCCTCGTCCCGGGACGGGCCGAGGAGCGTCACCGGGCCGCCCCCGCCCAGGCCGGCGGCCGCCTCCGCCACCTTCCGGCCCACCTCGGCCGCCCAGAGGTCATCGTTGTAGAGGTGGTCCTGCAGGTGCAGGAAATGGACCCGGCCGGCGCGCGCCGCCTCGGAGGAACCGCGGATCATCTCCTCGCGCTCCGCGGCCGTCCAGGGATTCAGGGGCGAGCGGGGACGGCGGGAGGAGCCGATGACCACGATGAGGTGGTCGGCCAGGGCGAGGCCCCGTTTGAGGGCCGTGGCGTGGCCGTAGTGGAACGGCTGGAACCGTCCTGCCCAGACTGCGAACCGGTACCGGCACCCCTGCATGCGACCTCTCCTCACTCCGGGAAACGGTAGCGCACCGCGACGCTGGCGGTGGCGCAACGGACGGAAGCGGTCACCGAGGGCAGGCTCCCCCCGTAGACGTCCATGCTGCCCGCGTAGTACTCCACGTAGGGCCCCAGCTGCACCTGCCGGCCCAGGTCGAAGTCGTACCCCGCGCCCACGAACCCGCCGGTGCCGCTGCCCTGCTGGCCCGCGGTCTGGTTGCTGGCGAGCTTCAGGGCGCCCCAGCCGGCCTGGACGTACCACCTGGAGGGTTCGCGGGGCCCCAGCCGGGCCATGAGGGAGAGGGTGGTCAGGGTCTGGCCCCGGGTCGGATCCCCGTTGGGGCTCTGGTCCGAAGCCTGCAGGTTCCAGCCGCCCACCCGCACGCCCAGGTCCACGCCGGGGACCAGGGCCACGCCCGCGGCCAGGTTGACGGCCATGAAGGTCCGGGCGCCCACGGGGGACGCCGCGCCCAGGTCCACCGAGCCGCCCCCGAGGTCCCCTCCGAGCCAGAAGCTCTGGGCGTGTACCGGCGCGGCCAGGACGCAGACAATGACCAGGGGGAGGGTGGACGTTCGCATTGCGGTGGATTCCCGGGAGTTGAAGGATTATAAGACAACTTTCGGGTGGACCTGTCTTTTGGGATGGCAGGACTTGAATCATGATGGGGCGGCGGGCCCGGCCGGACGGCGGGAACGCGGAGGCCGGAGTTACCCATCCCTCGAAGCCAGGAGGGCACCATGATCCATCTCTGCAGCGGTGACATGGGCTACCAGGCGTGGAGCCGGGCGGGGCCGCCGGGATCGGTGACCTCAACGGCATGATGAGGGCGCTGACGGAGTTGGAAACCCCCTACGGGCTAGCCTGGTACGGCGACCTCCATGTGATGAAGCTCATGGAAGCGGCGGGCCCGGAAGGAGGAGCCCGGACCTGATAAGCTTGGAGCCATCCCGGCAAGCTGAAACTTCAGGTCCTGCTGCTCCACCCTTGGCGGCGCCTGACCCTTGCAACCTCTGGAGGCTCCATGAAGGTCGACACCATCGTCAAGGCACCCCATTTCTACACGCTGGAAGGGGAAGGAGTCGGATACCGCACGGGCATCGCGATGGTGGTCGACCGGGGGAAGATCGTCGACCTGGCCGATGCGGCAACCGTCGACCAGCGCTACCAGGCCGAGGAGACCCTGGCGCTGGGGCACCATGTGGTGCTCCCCGGGCTCATCGACGCCCACATGCACACGGGCTGCTGCATCCTGCGCGGGGTGGCGCAGGACACCCGGTACTGGATGATGTACGGGCTGGAGCCCTATTCCAACGTGGTCAGGCCCCAGGAACGGCACCTGGGCACCCGGCTCGCGGTGCTGGAGGCCATCAAGGCCGGGACCACCACCCTGGGCGACTACGACCATGACATGGGCCCGGTGTGCGAACTCATCGCCAAGGTGGGCGCCCGGGGGAACCTCACCCAGGTCATCCGGGAGGTGAAGCACCGGGTGTACCACCCGGGCGAGCTGTACCCCTTCACCCCGGAACTGGGCAGGCAGAGCCTGGAGGACAACCTGGCCCTGTTCGACCGGTGGCACGGCGAGGCCGATGGGAGGATCCGGATCCTGCTGGGGCCCCAGGGGGCCGACTTCCTGAGCGAAGGCCTGCTGCTCGAGGTCCAGCGCCAGGCCAAGGCCCGGGGCACCCGGATCCACATGCACGTGCAGCAGGGGGACCGGGAGACCTGGCAGATCCAGGCGCGCTGCGGGAAGCGGCCGATCGAATGGCTGCAGTCGATCGGCTACCTGGACGAGACGCTGATCGCGGTGCACCTCACCGACGCCGACGACCAGGAAGCGGCGGTGGTGGCCCGGAGCGGGGCCTCCATGGTCCTCTGTCCCGGGTCCATCGCCATCATCGACGGCATCGTGCCGCCTTCCGAGGCCTTCCAGGCCGCGGGCGGGCCGTGCGCGCTGGGGTCGGACCAGGCGGCGGGCAACAACTGCCACAACATGTTCAACGAGATGAAGCTGGTCTGCCTGCTCAACAAGGTCAAGTACCGGGACCCGGAGCGGGTGCCGGCCTGGAAAGCCCTGCGCATGGCCACCATCGAGGGGGCCCGGGCGCTGGGCCTGGGCGAAGCCATCGGCTCCCTGGAGGTGGGCAAGCGGGCCGACTTCATCGCCGTGGACCTGGCCCGGCCCACCATGATGCCGGTCTTCTCGGTGCCCATGCGCAACATCGTCCCGAACCTGGTGTACAGCGCCCGCGGCGAGGAAGTCGCCCTGGCGGTGGTGGACGGCCGGACCATCCTGAAGGACGGCAAGGTCCTGGCCATGGACGAGGAGGAACTGATCGCCCAGGTGGAACGGAGCGCCGAAAGCATCGGCGAGCGCGCCGCCCCGGAGTTCTGGCGGATCAACGGCTCCAACGCGGACTGGATGCGGGAAGGGAAACTCTAGTCGAGGGGGTGCCAGGGCCGCCCGCGGAGGCCCGGCTCGGCCCAGGTCCAGGCGGAAGCGCAGGGGCAGGATGGCGTCGCCATTCCGTCCGCACCGCGAAGGGACGGTCCCGGCCACGGCCCTGGCTGGCCGGACGGGCCAGACCCTGGTGCCGTCCCGAAGATCGAAAGGACGGCCCGACCGCCCCAAGACGCCCAGATTTCCCTGAGCCACCGGCCGGCCTATACAAGGTTTAGTTGCTCCAAAAAAATGGTTATATTTTATTAAAAATCCAGAAGGTCCATATTTCACCACCTATGCGGTTTGGCCATGGGTACTCCGACGGCCAAATAGTTCAAGTAGATATCCTTGAATCAGAAATGGAATTCATTCATATCTTGCCTAAAAATTAAAATATTTAAATATGATTTTTTATTATATTACAATTACATTATTTAAATTTTTTTACAATAAATTTTATTTTTCGTAACAAATTAACTTAATCGGCCATCAAATTGTCAAAGAGGGTGAAATATATTGACATTCTCGTTTTGACCTTTTTGTTCATGGCCGGAAGAAAGATGATGGACATGGCTCGAATCAGTTGGATCCCTCCTCCACTCGACATCCAACAAGATGATGTTATTTGGCTTATGAATAAATGAAAAACAGGATCGGGACCGCCTCGCCGGCGGCCCATCGGATGACGTGATCACCGCCAACTTGAAACCCAATCGAATTTTTTCCCTTTTTCTCGACAATACTCTATGGAGATAGCGATGTCTGTTAAAAAAGCAATGGTCGTTGCAGCACTCGTCGTGTTTGCATCCCCGATCGTCTCTTTTGCTGGTCACGGAGCCCCGGGTGGGCCGGGTGGCCATTCGGGAGGGCAAGGGGGCAATGGAGGACACGGAGGCAACGGCTCCCACGGTGGAAGCGGAGGCGCGGGCGGGGCGGGCGGCCACGGCGGCACCCATGGGGGGAACGGCGGGAACGGCGGCAATGGGTGAGGTCATTGGCGAATGGATGACCAACGGAGCGAATCCTATGCGTTTGAAGACAACATCCGCCCTGGTTTCCCTTTTCGTGTTCGCGGCTCTGCCGATGCTCAAGGCCGGAAGCGAGGGCTTCGGCGGCACCGTGCGGCACGCTGCCATGGACCAGACCGGTCGAGGCGGCGACGGCGGCGACAGTGCTTCGGGCCGGGGCGGCGACGGTGGGAGGGGAGGTGACAGTGCCACCGGCAAAGGCGGGGATGGCGGGGATGGCGGCAGCGGACCCCAGGGCGGGGGGAGGGGCGGTGAGGGTGGCAGAGGCCCCACCGGCAACGGGAACCGTGGGCGCGATGGCGCAACTTCATAGAAGAGGGTGAGAGACATGGTCAAGGCAAGAGTCTCTGAGATGTTGTTCGGGCTGTTCCTCGTTTCGGCGCTTTACCCGGCCCGTTGTTCAGCGGGTTCGAAACCATCGAGCCCGGCCCGTGCCAAGAATGGTGAACATGGGACGCCCGGCTCTCCGGACGGCAAGCCCGGAGCGCACGGAACCCGCGGCCGAGGGGACCAGAAGGGGCAGAATGGCGGCCATGGGGGAAACGGCCAGTACGGTGGCCATGGAGGAGCCGGCGGCCGCGGCGGCGACAGCGACACGGGCCGGGGCGGTGACGGAGGGAATGGAGGTGATGGGGGCTGAACCGGAGGAAGGACGATCCCAGGAACGGGGGATCTGCCCCTGGTCCACCGGGAGGATGGGTGCGCGCTGGAGCCCGCCGGCGGACTCCAGCGCGCCTGTTCCACCCGCCTGGGCGTCCGGAGGGGTTCCGCGTCAGCCCAGTCCCAGGTCCCCGGCGAACCGGAACAGGGCCGGCAGTCCTCCCGTGTGCCAGTACACCACCGTCTGGCCAGACCGGAACTCCCCCTTGCGGACCCGGTCGATCAGCCCGGCCATGGCCCGGCCGTTGTAGATCGGGTCCAGCAGGATCCCCTCCTGCCGGGCGGTGAGCGTCACCGCCTCGCGGATGTCGTCGGTGAGGATCTCGTAGCCCCGGCCGTAGCAGCGGTAGTCCACCAGGATGTCCCCGGCCCGGAACTCCCGTCCGAGGCCCAGGAGGCGGGCGGTGCGGGTGGCCAGTTCGGCCACCTGGGCTTCGTAGGGGGGATCGCCGGGCGCGCCCCGGTCGATGGCGAATCCGACGACCCGGGCGGACATGCGGCTCGCCTCAAGGCCCACGGCCATCCCGGCCTGGGTGCCGCAGGAACTGGTGGGGACCACCACCCAGTCGGGCTCCACTTGCAGGGCCAGGGCCTGCTCGCGGAGTTCGGCCATGGCCGCCACGAACCCCAGGGCGCCCACCGGGGTGGAGCCCCCGTAGGGGATCACGTACGGGCGCAGGCCGGCGGCCTTCAGTTCCCCGGCGATGGCGGGCAGGGTCTCGCCCTTCTCGTATTCCCCGCACCAGTGGACGGTCGCGCCCTGGAGCAGGTCGACCAGCAGGTTGTAGTCCGCCCGGGGCGGCTTTGCGCCCCCGAGGGCCAGGTGGCACTGGAGCCCCGCCGCGGCGGCGGCGCCGGCGGTCTGGCGGCAGAGGTTGGACTGGGCGGCGCCGCAGGCCAGCACCGCATCGCAGCCCTGGCGCAGGGCCTCGCCCAGCAGGAACTCCAGCTTGCGGGTCTTGTTGCCGCCCAGGGCCACGCCGGTCAGGTCGTCGCGCTTCATGAGGATCCTGGGCCCGCCCAGGGCGCGCGAAAGACGCTTGAGCTCGGACAGCGGGGTCGGCAGGCAGTTGATCCGGACCCGGGGGAAATCGTCCAGGATGGCCATCGTCCACCTCCTTGGGGGCATGGATTGGAACCGGGATCGAGGCTCCAGGTTAGCCCTTCTGGCCGGATGGGGTGGGCCAGTCGGCACGGTTGTCCACCCGGCCAGTCAGCTGCCGGCGTCCTCCACGAGCGGCGCCAGCCCCTCCCGCAGGGAAGGCCATTCCAGCTCCAGGCCCAGGGCCGCCCGGGACCAGGTCCCGGAGATCCGCCGGTCCGGGCCGCTCCAGGGCCGGTCCCCGGCGCTGCGCGGCGGCGGGATGCCCAGGGCGGCCGCCACGTGCAGGACCACCTCCCGGCGGCGCATGGGCTCGGCGTCGGCGGCGTGGTAGACCTGGCCGTCCCGGCCCCGGTCCAGCACGGCCAGGACCATGGCGGCGGCGTCGTCCCGGTGGCAGGAGTTGAGCCAGGCGTGGTCGCCGGGACCCAGGGCCAGGACGCCGGAGCGCACCTGGTCCAGCATCCAGGCGCGTCCGGGGCCGTACAGCCCGGCCAGGCGCACCACCCGCGCCGGGATGCCCTTCCGGGCGGCCTCCAGGTAGGTGCGCTCGGTCCCGGCCAGCACCTCGGCGGTGGGCGAGGCCGGAGCCGGTGGGGTGGCCTCGCCCACTTCGGAGCCGTCCTTCTGCCCGAAGATGCCGGTGGAGCCGGTGTAGACCAGGGCGCGGACCCCCTGCCGCCCCGCCGCCTCCACCAGGTTGGCGGCGATCCGGAGGTAGGCGGCGGTGTAGCCGGCCACGCCGGGATCCCGGGCCGCGGCCAGGACCAGGATGGCGTCCAGGTCCGGGGGCAGGCGCCGGATCGAGGCGGGGTCGGCCAGGTCCAGGGCCAGGGGGGCGAGGCCCTGGGGGCGGAGCGCTTCGGCCCGGGCGGGATCCCGGCGCACGCCGGTCACCCGGTCGCCCCGGGCCAGGAGGCCGGCGGCCACCTCGGTTCCCAGCCATCCGCACCCGGCGATCAGCACATGCATGAGCGTCTCCTCCCGGCAATCCGCCAGCATGGGGGAGGAGGCGCCCGGATGCAAGTTCCGGCGGGGGGCCTCGCGCCCGGATCCGCCGGACTTACCTGAGGGCCTTGTAGGCGGCCTTGACCCGGTCGCTCACGTGCCCGCACACCAGATCGCAGACCTCGCCCACCAGGGGCATCACCGGGCGGTAGAAGACGGTGTTGCCCTCGGCCTCGCGGGTGACCAGCCCGACCCGGCCGAGCAGGGCCAGGTGCTTGCTGGCGTTGGCCTGGGACAGCCCGGCGGTCTCGGCCAGGGTGCCCTGGCTCATGGGCTCGCCCGCGTCCAGGAGGGCCCGGAGGATCTTCAGCCGGGAGGGGTCGGCCAGGGCCTGGAACAGTTGGCTCACTTCCTCGATCATCGGGTCGTTGAGGGAGATCTTGCCCATTGCCGCTCCTGGATGCCCATATGATCATACAGCCAGCGACTCCGTCCCGGAGTCAAGGTGCCGACCATGCCCCTCTACGAATACCGATGCCGCGCCTGCGGCCAGACCGAAGAACGGCTCGAGCCCCTGGCGGCCCCCGAAGTCCACGCCTGCGCCCACTGCGGGGCGCCGATGGGGATGGAGCGGCAGCTTTCGGTCCCGGCCCTGGCCATGCAGGAGGCCCGGAGCGCCGGCGGGTTGGCCGAGGCCCCTCCCTGCGCCTCCGGAGGCGGCTGCGAAGCGGGGTGCCCGTTCGCCAGCTGATCAGAGCGACTCGAAGATCCCGTGGCCCTTCAGGGCCTCCATGAGTTCCCGGCTCACCCGCTCGTGGTTGGCCTTCCACTGGGCGTGGGCCTCGGGCCCCACCTGGTTGGCCACGGCCAGGGCCGCGCCGCAGGGGATGCCGGCCTCGTGGCAGGCGGCGAACACGCCCGTGAGCTCCAGGTGCTCGGCGGCGGCGAAGGTGGCCAGGCGCTGGGCGCCGTCCACGGTGCGGGTGATGCCCGGCGGCACGGCCACCGAGTAGGCCGGGAAGGGGATGGGCAGGGAAGTGGTGAGGGTGGTGGGCCAGCGGTGCACTTCGCTCTCGGGCCGGTAGGCGCGGCCCTCCAGGACGTCCAGGGAGATGGCCAGGGCGTCCGAGGCCCGCACCAGGGAGCCGATGGCGAGACGCTCGTCATAGGCCCCGCAGGTGCCCACGAACAGCACCCGGCTGGGGGTGAGCAGGGTGAGCAGCCGGGCGGTGGTCACCGCGGCGTTGATGGCGCCCACGCCGGTGCAGCCGGTCCGCCAGCCCGTGGGCGGACGCCCGTCCATCCCCGCCAGTTCCGGCGGGAAGGCGGCCAGGAGAAGCGCAGGGCGTGAGGTCATTGCCCTCATGGTACGCCTTCTGCAGAGAGGGGGCCGGCATCTTTGTTGCGTGCCCAGGCTGGGCCTGGACTTTTCACCCTTTTTGCCGTATGAACTACAATTACAGGAAGCCGCCGGGTGAAGCTCATGTTCTGTGATCCCACAGATTCCAGCGCGGCCGGTACCGCCGGGGTGGAACTGCCGCGCACCGGCGAACCGGAGATGGACAACCAGCACCTGCGGATCCTCATGGCCCTCCAGCGCCTGGAGGAGAGCCTGCGGGGACCGTTCCCCCTGGAGACCCTCGCCGCCCGCCTCAAGCAGCTGGAAGACCTGATCCTGGACCATTTCCGGGCGGAAGAGGCCCTGCTGGAGCGCTCCCGGTATCCCCATCTCCTGGCCCACCGGGCTGACCACGAAGTTTTAATTGAACAGGGCCATGAGTTGCTCGACCGGTTCAGCTCCCCCGACTCCCCCCCGCTCGTCCAGTTGCCCCAGGAACTGGTGGGTCTACTGTTGCGGCACGTCCAGGGCGTGGACCTGGACTACGCGGCCTTCCTGGCCCAGGAGGGGCTGCTGCCCACGCCCCTGGCCGGCGACTGACGGCATCAGGAATTTCAGCGCGTCCACCGTGGCCGGCCCGTCCATGGCCACATGGCCCAGTTCGTAGGCGTACAGGATCGAGTTCAGGCCCCGGTAGCCGCGGCCGGTGAGCTGGTAACAGAAAGCGGGGGCCGGGGCCCCCGCTTCCGGGACTGCGGACGGTTTTCTACTTCTTCTCTTCCAGGACCGCCTGGGCCGCGGCCAGGATGGCGATGGGCACCCGGTAGGGGCTGCAGCTCACGTAGGCCAGGCCGGTGCGGTGGAAGAACTTCACCGACTGGGGATCGCCGCCGTGCTCGCCGCACACACCCAGCTTGATGCCGGGGCGGGTGGCGCGGCCCTTCTCGCAGGCCATCCGGACCAGTTCGCCGATGCCCTCCTGGTCCAGGCTCTGGAAGGGATCCTCGGGGAGGATCTTCTTGGCGACGTATTCGGGCAGGAAGGAGCCCGAGTCGTCCCGGGAGAAACCGAAGCCCATCTGGGTGAGGTCGTTGGTGCCGAAGGAGAAGAACTCGGCCTCCTCGGCGATCTTGTCGGCGGTGATGGCGGCGCGGGGGATCTCGATCATGGTGCCGATGGGGCAGATGAAGGCGGTGCCGTTCTCCTTGTTGACGGCTTCCAGCTCCTCCAGCATCTCGGTCTTGGTGAAGGACAGCTCCTTGACCGTGCCGATCAGGGGCACCATCACCTCGGGCAGGGCCTGGACGCCCTTCCTGCCCACGTTGATGGCGGCCTCGGAGATGGCGCGCATCTGCATGCGGATGAGCTCGGGGTAGGTGATGCCCAGGCGGCAGCCCCGGTGGCCCATCATGGGGTTGAACTCGCTCAGCTTCTCCACCCGGTGCTTGACCTCGGCCTGGGACACGCCCATGACCTTGGCCATCTCGGCCTGGCCGGCCTCGTCGTGGGGCACGAACTCGTGCAGCGGGGGATCCAGGAGCCTGACAGTGACCGGCAGGCCGTGCATGGCGGTGAAGATCCCTTCGAAGTCGGCGCGCTGCATGGGCAGCAGCTTGGCCAGGGCGGCCTTGCGGGCGTCCAGGTCCTTGGCCAGGATGAACTCGCGCACGGCGATGATGCGCTCGCCCTCGAAGAACATGTGCTCGGTGCGGGTCAGGCCGATGCCCTGGGCGCCGAAGGCGCGGGCCACCTCGGCGTCGTGGGGGGTGTCGGCGTTGGTGCGGACCTTGAGAGTGCGCACCTCGTCGGACCAGGTCATGATCTTGCGGAAGCGCTGGTACAGCTCGCTGTCCTCGGGCTTGAGCTTCTTCTCCACCAGCACCTGGTTCACCTCGGAGGGGTAGGCGCTCAGCCTGCCGGCGTACACTTCGCCGGTGGAGCCGTCGATGGAGATGAAGTCGGTCCCGGCCTTGAGGGTGATGTTGCCCACGCTGAGGGTTCCGGCCTTGAGGTCGATGTTGACCGCGGAGGCGCCGCACACGCAGGGCTTGCCCATGCCGCGGGCCACCACGGCGGCGTGGGAGGTCATCCCGCCGCGGGCGGTGAGGATGCCCTTGGCGGCCACCATGCCGGCCAGGTCCTCGGGGGAGGTCTCGGTGCGGCACAGCACCACCGGGCCGGACTTAGCCAGCTCCTCGGCCTGCTCCGCGCTCAGGGCGATGCGGCCGGCGGCGGCTCCGGGGCCGGCGTTGAGGCCCTTGGTCATGAGCTTGCCTTCCTTCTTGAAGGCGGCCTTCTCCTTGACGTCGAAGATGGGCGCCAGCAGCTGGTTCAGGCTGTCCGGGTCGATCCGGGTCAGGGCGGTCTTGAAGTCGATAAGCTTCTCATCGACTAGGTCGATGGCGATGCGGATGGAGGCCAGGGCGGTGCGCTTGCCGTTGCGGGTCTGGAGCATGTACAGCTTGCCGCGCTCGATGGTGAACTCCAGGTCCTGCATGTCGGTGAAGTGCCTCTCCAGCCGCTGGCAGGTGGACAGCAGCTCCTTGAAGGCCGCGGGCATGGCCTCTTCCAGGCTGGTGTGGCCGGTGCCGGCGGCCTGCTGGCGGGTGATGGGCTGGGGGGTGCGCACGCCGGCCACCACATCCTCGCCCTGGGCGTTGATCAGGTACTCGCCGTAGAAGTAGGCCTCGCCGGTGCCGGGATCGCGGGTGAAGGCCACCCCGGTGCCGCAGTCGTCGCCCATGTTGCCGAACACCATGGTCTGGACGTTGACGGCGGTGCCCCAGTCGTCGGGGATCTTGTTCAGGCGGCGGTAGATGACGGCGCGCTCGGTCTCCCAGCTGTCGAACACGGCGCGGATGCCGCCGAACAGCTGCTCCAGGGGATCCTGGGGGAAGGGCTTGCCCAGCTCCTTCTGGACGATCTGCTTGAACACCCCGGTGAGCTCCTTCCACTCCTCGGCGGTGATCTCGGTGTCCAGCTTCTTGCCGGTGCGGGCCTTGAGCTTCTCGATCTCGTGCTCGAAGTGGTCCTTGTGCACCCCCAGCACCACGTCGGAGTACATCATGATGAAGCGGCGGTAGGAGTCGTAGGCGAACCGGGGGTTGTTGGCGGCCTTGGCCAGGCCTTCCACGGTCTGGTCGTTGAGGCCCAGGTTGAGGACCGTGTCCATCATGCCGGGCATGGACACCCGGGCGCCGGAGCGGACGGAGACAAGCAGGGGGTTCTGGGCGTCGCCCAGCTTGCGGCCGCGGTTGCCTTCCAGCCACTTGAGGGCCTCCAGCACCTGCGCCTTGACGTCCTCGGGCAGCTGGCGGCCGGCCTTGATGTACAGCGAACAGACTTCGGTGGTTACGGTGAAGCCGGGGGGAACCGGGATGCCCAGGCCGGCCATCTCGGCGAGGTTGCAGCCCTTGCCGCCGAGCAGGTTGCGCATCTTGGCTCTGCCCTCGTTGCAATCACCCCCGAACTTGTAGACATGCTTGACCATGGTGCCCCCGCAGGTGGATCCAGAGCAGCTGGACGTGGTTTGACCGGAATTCGTCATTGAGACCTCGAAAAAAAAACCGTAAGAACCTCCAGAATAGCGCGAAGGGCCACTCCCGGCTTTGGTAAATACCCGATGACGGGGTTGTAACCGTGCCGCCCGTGACAAGTTCACGGATGGCGGACTCCGCTCCGGTGGCCGGACGGAACCATGCGACCATGGAAGATTCGCGTCGGGATGACGCCGGGGGTTCTCCATGGCCAGACCAGTGAGCGGCAAACGCCCAGGGAAGGGACCTTCGATCCGGGCCGGGCAGCGGACCGGGGCCGAGCGGCCGCGGCCGGCGCGGCCCGGCGCGGGCCACGCCGGCGGCGGGGCGGCCCGTTCCGGCCGCCCCGGGAAGGGTCCGGCCCCCAGGGACCGTGCCGCGGGCCGCCCGGAACGGCGCGAAGCCCTCCCCAGGCCAAGGCCCGGGCAGGATCCCTGGGCCGACGAGCCCGCCGCTCCGGTTCTGGACGGACGCCCGGGCGCAGCCCCGGCCCGCCCCGGTGCGCCCAGGTCCGCCAGGCCCGGGACGCCCGGGCCGCTCGACGGGAAGCCCACCGCCTCCAGGCCGTCCGCCGGGGAGCACGCCGCCTCCAGGCCATCTGGAGGGAAGCCCGCCGCCTCCAGACCATTTGCCGCCAAGCCTGCCGCCCCCAGGCCGTTTGCCGCCAAGCGCGCCGCCTCCAGACCGTTTGCCGCCAAGCCCGCCGCCCCCAGGCCGTCCGCCGCCAAGCGCGCCGCCCCCAGGCCGTCCGCCGCCAAGCGCGCCGCCCCCAGGCCGCCGTCGCCGCCCCGGTCCCAGCCCCAGGACGGCGAGCGCCTGCAGAAGATCATGGCGGCGGCCGGGGTGGCCTCCCGGCGCGCCTGCGAAGCGATCATCCTGGAGGGCCGGGTCCAGGTGAACGGCGTGACGGTGACCGAGCTGGGCACCCGGGCGGATCCCGGGCGGGACACCATCACCGTGGACCTGCAGCCCATCGCCCGGGAGCACCCGGTCTACATCCTGCTGAACAAGCCCAAGGGCTACGTCACCACGGTCAAGGACGACGAGGGCCGCCCTACGGTGATGGCCCTGCTGCCGGGCATCTCCGCCCGGGTCTACCCGGTGGGGCGCCTGGACTTCAATTCCGAGGGGCTGCTGCTGCTCACCAACGACGGCATGCTGGCCCAGCGGCTCATGGCCCCGGATTTCCACGTGCCCAAGGTCTACCTGGCGAAGGTGCACCGCATGCCCAGGCCCGAGACCCTGGAGGAGTTCCGCTCCGGGTTCCGCCTGGACGGGCGGCGCCTGAAGCCCTGCGGGATCGAGGTGTTCGAGCGGGGCGAGAACCCCTGGCTGAAGGTGACCCTGGTGGAGGGCAAGAACCAGCAGATCCGGCGCATGTTCGCCGCGGTGGGCTACCCGGTGGCCAAGCTGCGGCGGATCCAGTTCGGGCCCCTGGCCGACCCCCTCCTGAAGCCCGGGGAATGGCGCCACTGCACGCCCCAGGAACTGGCGGCGCTCAAGGCGCTCTGATCGGCACCCCCGGAGGTTTCCGGATGCGCACACAGATTCCTTCCACCCAGGCCCTGACGGCTTTCGAGGCGGTGGCCCGCTCCTTTAACTTTAGTTGAAAATTTCAAAATAAGAAATATCAAGTTTCCAAACATTCGCTTCTTTATTCCCGAAGCCCTTCTAGCCTTGCATGAGATTCCCAATATCTTTCGAGTCTTCTTCAAACAAGGAGGAAGTATGGCAACGACTGTGCTGACCAATGCGGTCATCATCGACTGCACCGGAGCCGATCCCAGGCCCGGCTGGGCGGTGATCGAAGACAACCGGATCAAGGAAGTCGGCCACGGCGCCCCCGGCGCCCTGCCGGCCAAGGCCGTGAAAATCGACTGCAAGGGCCAGACCCTGCTGCCCGGCCTGATCGAGGGCCACATGCACGTGGCCTCGGTGGACGCCAGCATCGTCAACCAGCAGCGGGGCATGCAGGCTTCGTACATCGTCATCAAGTCCATGCAGATGCTCAAGGACACCCTCGACCAGGGCTTCACCACCGCCCGGGACTGCGGAGGCATCGACGCGGGCTACCGCCGGGCGGTGGCGGAGGGACTGGTGCCCGGGGCCCGGCTGTTCGTGTCCGGCTCGGTGATCTCCCAGACCGGGGGCCACGGCGACAGCCGGCTGCCCACCGAACTCTATCCTCCCTTCCCGCACACGGCGGGCATCTGCGCGACCATCGCCGATGGCGTGAGCGAAGTGCGCCGGGCGGCCCGGGAGCAGCTCCGGCGCGGGGTGGATTTCGTCAAGATCATGGCCGGCGGCGGGGCGGCCTCGCCCAGCGACGAGCTGGACACTTCCCAGTACTCGCTGGAGGAGATGCAGGCGGCGGTGTTCGAGGCCGAGTCGGCCGGGAAGTACGTGGCCGCCCACTGCTACTCCGACCGCGGCATCAAGCTCTGCTGCAAGGCCGGGATCCGCACCATCGAGCACTGCAACCTCATGACGGAATCGTCCGCCCAGGCCATGAAGGAGGCCGGCGCCTACATGGTGCCGACCATGGCGACCTACTACGTGACCGCGAAACTGGCGCCGGAACTGGGCCTGGACCCCAATTTCGTGCGCAAGATGAGGCAGGCCCTGGACGGGGCCGAGACCTCCCTCGCCATCGCCTGCGCCAAGGGCCTGAAGATCGGCTCCGGCAGCGACTGCCTCGGCCCCATGCAGGTCTACAAGGGGATGGAGCTGGCGCTGCAGGCCAAGGTGATGGGGCCCATGGCGGCGCTCATCGCCACCACCCGGACCAATGCCGAAATCATCAAGCAGGAGAAGAACCTGGGGACCATCGAGGCCGGCAAATTAGCCGATTTCATCCTGGTCAAGGGGGATCCGCTCAAGGACATGTCCTTGTTCCAGAACTACCAGGACAACATCACGATGATCATCCAGGAAGGCAAGCTGTATAAGAAACTCATTTAACCCAGGAGAAGAACCATGACCAGTCCCACTGCGACACTGTCAGGCGAGTTCTCCGCAACCGAGCTCCGGATCCTGAAGCGCCTCGAGCGGCTCCCGTTCGGCGGGCCCCAGATCCACCTGCTCCTGATGGGCGGGCTCGGCTACACCTTCGACGGCATGGACGGGGCGCTGATCGCCTTCATCATGACGCCGGTCATGCTGGTCTGGGGGCTGACCAACGCCCAGACCGGGTTCCTGGGCAGCGCGGGCATGTGCGGCTACCTGTTCGGGGCCTTCACCGCCGGAGCCCTGGGCGACCAGATCGGACGGCGCAAGGTGATGATGTACGCCCTGTTCCTGTACGCCGTCGCGACCCTGTTCGCCGCCTTCGCGCCCAACTGGCCGTTCTTGTTCTGGTCCCGGGTCGTCGCCGGGGTCGGCGTCGGCGCGGAAAGCGCCATCGTCGCGCCCTTCCTCTCCGAGTTCGTGCAGAAGAAGATCCGCGGGCGGTTCATCGCGTCCCTGTCCGGGTTCTTCTCCTTCGGGTTCTTCTTCGCGGCCATGCTGGGTTACTTCGTGGTGCGCGGCTCCGCCAACGGCTGGCGCATCGCCCAGGTGATCACGGCGATCCCCATCGTCATGCTCCTGTGGTGGCGGCGGTGCCTGCCCGAGTCGCCCCGCTGGCTGATGCAGCACGGCCGGTCGGAGGAGGCGGAGCAAGTCGTGGAAAAGATGGAGCAGTCCTTCATCAAGAAAGGACGCACCCTGGCTCCTTACGAGAGCGTGGACATGCCCGCCGCCGGCGCCGGCCAGGCCGGCACCTTCCTGCAGAACCTGGCCTCGCTCTGGGGCCCGGGCGTCGCCCGCACCACGATCATGCTCTGGATCCTCTGGTTCTCCATCACCTTCGCCTACTACGGGTTCCTCACCTGGATCCCGACCCTCCTGGTGAAGCAGGGCATGACCATCACCAGGAGCTTCGGCTACAGCCTCATCATCTATGTGGCCATGATCCCCGGCTACTACTCGGCGGCCTTCATCTGCGACAAGCTCGACCGCAAGTGGACGATCGTCCTGTACCTCCTGCTGGGGGGCATCTCCGCCTACTTCCTGGCCGGGGCCCGGACCGGGGCCATGATCAGCCTGCTGGGGTTCTGGCTGTCGTTCTTCATGAACGGGACCTACTCCGGCATCTACGCCTACACCCCTGAACTGTATCCGACCGCCTTCCGGGCCACCGGCATGGGCGTGGCGTCCTCGTTCGGGCGCATCGGCGGGCTTTCGGCCCCGATCATCATCGGGTTCTCGTACGCCCACATCGGGTTCTTCGGGGTCCTGATGATCTGCGGGGCCGTCCTGCTGGTCGGCGCCGCCGCCGTGGCCATCCTGGGCATGCGCACCGCCGGCCGCAGCCTGGAACAGATCGCGCTGGCCGAGATGGGCGGGAAGAGCTGAAGTCCGGGCGAGCCCGAACTACAATGGGGTGGGCCGGGGGCACATCCGGATCTACGCCGCCGCCGGCGGCGAGATCCAGGGCATCGCCTTCGGCTTTGCCAACTCCAGGTTCCACCCCCAGGGGACCGACTGGAACATCGCCGCGGGTCGTCCGCGCATCCGTCCCTAGGGCTCAAGGCTCCTTGGTGACGGCGATGTCGATGAGGTGCAGCAGCTCCTCCACCACCATGCGCTTGCCGGTGTCGGCCTCGTAGAAGGCCGAGACCTTCTTGCGGGCGGCGGCCACGTTGTTGCAGGCCTTGCCCCGGGCGATCAGTTCCCGGGTGAGCGCCGGCATGGGGCCCCAGTTGCCGCACTCCACCAAGGCGTCGCTGAGGAAGACGAACTTGGGGATGGCCTCGCCGCCATTGGTGAGGAACCGGGTGAACACGTCCGGCCACTGCTGGCGGGAGATGAAGCGCACCTTCAGGCTGGGCGCGGCCTCGGCCAGGCGCTGCAGCACCGGCACGTGGCGCACCACGTCGCCGCACCAGTCCTCGGCGATGGCGACCACGTGCACCGGGCGGGGCAGGGAGCCCAGGAAGGCCACGGCCTGGGGCTCCAGGTCCTGGGCCTGGCGCAGGGCCTCCATCTTCTGGCGGTTCTCGGCGTTCTCGCCGGCGGCGATCCAGGCGGAGTAGGTCTGGCCGGAAGCGAACACGGCCTTCCAGTCGATCAGGGGCAGGGTGGGCGGACGCGGCATGGCGGATTCCTCCTAGGGAATGGATGGTAACACTGGCATCGGGCAATGGTTCCTGAAGCGTTCACTTGCACTCCAGCCAATTGGCCCCCGGCCGAACTTCCGCCACCAGCTTCACGTCCAGGGCGCCCAGGTCATCGGCCCCCTCCATGGCCGTCCTCAGCAGCGCGGAGACCTGCTCCACCTCCTCCGGCGGCGCCTCCACCAGCAGTTCGTCGTGCACCTGCAGCAGCAGCCGCGCCTTCAGCTTCGACCCGTCCAGGCTCTCGTGCAGGCGCACCATGGCCCGGCGCATGATGTCGGCGGCGGTGCCCTGGACCACGGTGTTCACGGCCTCGCGCAGGGCCTGGGCCTTCATGCCCTGGTTGGGGGAGGCCAGGTCGGGGATGCGGCGGATGCGGCCCCAGCGGGTGCGGACCAGGCCTTCGTCCAGGGCCCTGGCCTTGGTGGCCTCGATCCACTCGGCGACCTTGGGCATGCGCTCGAAATACTTGTCGATGAAATTCTTGGCTTCGCGGAAGGTGATTCCCAGGCTGGCCGAGAGGGCGTAGGCGCCCTGGCCGTACAGCAGGCCGAAGTTCACCGCCTTGGCGGCGCTGCGCTGGTCGGGAGTGACCTCGGCCATGGTGAGGCCCAGCACCTCCGAGGCGGTGCGGCGGTGGATGTCCTCGCCCCGCTGGAAGGCGCCCATCAGGGTGGGGTCCTGGGCCAGGGAGGCCACCACCCGCAGCTCGATCTGGCTGTAGTCGGCATCCAGCAGCACCCACCCGGGCTCGGGCACGAAGGCGGCGCGGATGGCGCGGCCGTCCTCGGTGCGCACGGGGATGTTCTGCAGGTTGGGGTCGGAGGAGGCCAGGCGCCCGGTGGCCACGGCGGCCTGGTGCAGCCGGGTGTGCAGCCTCCCGGTGACCGGGTTGACCAGGGCGGGCAGGGCCTCCACGTAGGTGCCCAGCAGCTTCTGCATCTGGCGGTGGCGCAGCAGGACCCGGGCGATCTCGCCGTCCTCCCGCCGGGCCAGCTCGGTGAGCACGTCCTCGTCGGTGGCGGGGGCCTTGGTCTTGTCGGTGCGCTTGAGCACCGGCAGACCCAGCTTGTCGTACAGGATCTTGCCCAGCTGGCCGGGGCTGTTGAGGTTGAAGGGCTCGCCGGCCAGCTCCAGGGCCCGGGCCTCGGCCGCGTCCCGCTGGGCGCGCATGTCCTGGGCCAGGCGCGCGAGCAGGTCCACGTCCACCCGCACCCCGTTCAGCTCCAGGTCCGCCAGCACCTCCACCAGGGGCAGGTCGACTTTCCGGTACAGCGCCTGGAGGGCCGGGTCGGCCAGCAGGGGCTCCAGTTTGCGGCACAGCTGCAGGGCCAGGTCGGCGTCCTCGGCCGCGTACTGCACCGCCTGGGCGAAGTCCGCCTGGTCGAAGCGCCTCTGCCCCTTGCCCTTGCCCACCACCGCCTCGAACGGGATGGGGAGCAGGTCCAGGTACCGGGAGGAGAGGTCGTCCAGGTTGTGGCGCAGCTTGGAGTCCACCAGGAAGCTCATGACCATGCTGTCGCCGCCCAGCCCCTTGACCTCCAGGCCGTGGCGCCTGAGCACCTGCAGGTCGTACTTCAGGTTCTGTCCGGCCTTGGCCACGTGCGGGTCGCGGAACAGGGGCCCGAGGATGCGCTGGGCGTCCCGGAAGGGCACGTTGCGGGGATCCAGGTAGGGGGCCAGCTGGTCGAAGAAGGCCGCCGGGTCCCCCCGCAGGTCCAGGAGGCCCTCGGGCAGGCCGGTGTCCGGGAGCAGGCCCGGCAGGGCGCCCTCGGTGGGCTCCGAGCCGGGCTTCAGGTGGGCCAGGGGCACGTACAGGCCCTCGTTGGGCTTCCAGGCCAGGCTGAGGCCGACGATGTGGCCCCGGGTCGGGTCCAGGCCGGTGGTCTCGGTGTCCAGGCCGAACAGCCCGGCCTTGCGGCACTCGGCCACGGCCGCCTCCAGGTCGGCGGCGCCCGCCGCGGCCCGGTAGACCCTCGCCGTGCCGGCGCCGGCCTCCGCCGACGCGCCGCCCACGGCGGTGAACTCCTTGGTGAGGGCCTCGAACCCCTGGAGCTTGAAGGCGGCCCGGGCCTGGGCCTGGTCTACGCCCTGGTAGACCAGTTGGTCCAGGGTGAGGGGCAGGGACAGGTCGGTGACCACCGTGACCAGGCGGCGCACCAGGGGCAGCCGCGGCAGGGCCGCCTCCAGGCCCTCGCGGTGGGCCTTGCGCTTGAGCTCGGCGCGGTGCTCCACCAGGTTGTCCAGGGTGCCGTACTGCTCCATCAGCTCCCGGGCGCCCTTCTCGCCGATCCCCTCCACGCCCTTGACGTTGTCGCTGGCGTCGCCCATGAGGGTGAGCACGCCCACCACCTGTTCGGGCCAGACCCCGAAGCGCTCCTTCACCCCCGCGCGGTCGATCCACACCTCGCCGTCCCGGTTGTTCAGCACCTGGATCTTCCCGGTGTCGTCCACCAGCTGGAGGAGGTCCTTGTCCGGGCTGACGATGACGCTGGGCAGGCCCCGGGCGGCCGCCTGCCGGGCCAGGGTGCCCATCACGTCGTCCGCCTCGTAGCCGGCCAGCTCGACGATGGGGATGTTCAGCCCGGTCACCAGGTTGCGGATCATGGGGATCTGCGGCCGCAGGTCCTCGGGCATCTCGGCCCGGTTGGCCTTGTACTCGGGGTAGATCTCGTGCCGGAAGGTGGGCTCCGGGCGGTCGAACACGCAGGCAATGTGGGACGGCTTGTGCTGGTTCACCAGGGCCAGCAGCATGCGCGCCATGGTCATGGCGGCGCCGTTCTTGAGCCGGAGGTTGCCGTAGTAGGCGCGGAAGATGAGGCTGAAGGCGTCGATGAGGTAGAGGCGGTCTTCGGGCATGGGACAAGTTTGGCTCCCCTGCCGTCCAGCTGTCAGGAAAATCTGGGCTTCCCGTCCGGCCCTGGTGGAAGCCGTCTCCTCCCAGGGTTTCAGCCGGTCCGTGCCGCTTCCGGGACCGGAACGGCCCTGGGCTGCCGGCGTGGAAAGACCACGTTATGATGGTTCCATCCCAATAGACCACGCTCATCCCGGGGTTCTCGGGTTTACCCCGGACCATTGGAGGCCCCTGATGGCATCCGCCGTCTTGACCCACGCGAACCTGATCGACTGCACCGGAGCCGATCCCCGCCCGGACAGCTGGGTGGCCGTGGAAGGCAACCGGATCAAGGAGGTCGGGCAGGGTTCGCCGGGAGCGCTGCCCAGCCTGGCCAGGGGCATCGACGCCGGCTGGGGCCGGGAGGTGGCCGAAGGGGCGGTTCCCGGCCCCCGGCTGTCCGTGTGCGGGACCTACCTTTCCCAGACTGGCGGACACGGCGACAAGCGCCTGAGCACGGCAACCTGCTGACCGGATCCTCGGCCCAGGCCATGAAGGACGCCGGGGCCTACCTGGCCATCGCCGTCGCCGCGGGCCTGAAGATCGGATCGGGCAGCGACTGCCTGGGGGTGATGCAGGTGAACAAGGGCCTGGAACTCGCGCTCCAGGCCGCCGTCATGGGCCCCATGGCGGCCCTGGTCGCCACCACCCGCACCAACGCGGAGATCCTCCGGCGGGAACGCGACCTGGGCACGGTCGAGGCGGGCAAGCTGGCGGACCTCATCGTGGTGCAAGGCGATCCGCTCAAGGACATGTCCCTGTTCCAGAACTACCAGGAGAACAACATCACCCTGATCATGCAGGACGGGAACATCTACAAGATGGAAGCCTAGATCTTCGCGCTCCGGCGCACCGCCCAGTCCCACAGGCGGCCCGGGAGGATGGCCTTGGCCACGTTGGCCCAGAAGGCGTCCGGCCCGATCACCACCCGGCGGGGCGGCCGCTGGCGGGCCATGGCCGCGGCGATGCGCCGGGCGCATGCCTGGGCGCTGAGGCCGTGCCCCTGGCCGCCGCCGGACTGGCGCCGGGCCAGGTACCTGGCCAGGGCCGCCTCGAACCGGGTGCCCCGGATCCGCTCCGGCAGGGCGCCCAGGGCCTTGACCAGGTTGGCGCGGAAGTCGGTGCGGATGGCCCCCGGCTCCACCAGGATCACCCGCACCTCCGGCTCCACTTCCAGGCGCAAGGTTTCGCCCAGGGCCACCACCGCGTGCTTGGAGGCGCAGTAGGCGCCCGCCAGGGGGATGCTCATGCGCCCCAGCACCGAGGCCACGTGGACGATGCGCCCCTCCCCCGGCCCGGCGCCACGCCGGATCAGGGGCAGGAAGGCCCGGGTCACCGCGTGCAGGCCCACCACGTTGGTCTCCAGCTGGGCGCGCAGCTCCCCGGGCTCAAGGTATTCCAGGGGGCCCGCCTGGGCGTAGCCGGCGTTGTTGACCAGCGCCGTGAGCCGCAGGCCGGCGCAGGCTTCGGCCGCGGCGGCGATGCTCTCCGGGCGGGTCACGTCCAGCTCCAGGCAGCGCAGGTCCGGGCCCGGGGCCAGCCCTTCCAGGGAGGCGAGGCTGCGGGCGGTGGCCACCACCCCCCAGCCGGTGCCGCGGCAGCAGGCCGCCAGTTCCCGGCCGATGCCGGTGGAGCAGCCGGTGATGAGCACCCAGGGACGTTCCCTTCGATCCGACATCGGTTCACCTCAGAATCATCCAGGCCAGCGCGGCCAGGACCCAGCCGCCCAGGCCGGCCGCGGCCGCGGTCCGGCCCTTGAAGTCCTTGACCCGGTGCACGTGCAGCACCACGAAGAAGATCAGCCAGGCCGCCAGCCCCCACCACTGGCCGGGGCGGTCCGGCCACCGGGCCTTGCCGGCCCCCAGGGCGCCCACGGCCACGGCGCCGCCCAGGAGCAGGAACCCGGCCCGGGTCCAGTCCAGCGCCCGCTGCTCCAGGGCGGCGGAGGTCCCCCGGACTCGGCCCAGGGCGAACCCGGCGGCGACGGTGGCGCAGGCGAACCCGGCCAGCTGGAGCAGGGTCTGCAGCCGGTCCCAGGAGACCCAGGCTCCGGCCGCCGGGAGGAGGCCGGCGGTCATGGCGGCGCCTCCGGGGGACCCCCGGGCCCGCGCCGGCCCTGGGCCGCCTCCCGGCGCTTGAGCGCGGGCTTCAGGTAGAACATCCAGGCGATGCCGGCCAGCAGGGCGGCGAAGCCGGCCTGGACCAGGAGCGGCCCGGCCTGGGCCGGGATCCCGCCCAGGCGCGTCCACAGGGCCCCCAGCAGGATCAGGGAAGGGGCCGTGTGCACCAGCAGGAAGCCCACCCGGGACGGCAGGTAGGGGCGCCGCTTCCAGGTGATGGTCAGCATGGCGGCGGCCAGCACCGCTAGCAGGGCGCAGAACCACAGCCGGCCCGGCAGGTCCCCGGCGCCCGCCAGGCCCAGCAGCGCCGCGCCGGCCAGGAACAGCCCCTGGGTCACGGCGAACCGGACCGACGTGAACAGCCGGAACAGCCAGCCCCTGGCCCCCAGGACCCCGGCGCACCCCAGCGCGGCCAGGGCGGCCAGGAAGGCCAGTAAAGCCTGCCGCTCCCCCAGCCCCGCGGCGCGCAGTCCCCGCTCCGTCGCCATCCAGAACCCCGCCCAGGCCCCCAGGGCCAGCGCCTGGCGGGGCATGCTCTCGGCGAACGGCCGCCCGCCGCCCCCTGGGGGCGGGGTCGGCGGGCTGGGCGCGGCCGGGCGCATGGGCCAGAACTTAACCGGAACTGGCGTGCCCGTCCATCCCCATGGAGCCGGCCGGGCGGGGGGCGGCCTTCACACAACCGCGAGCAGCCCGGCCAGGTAGAAGCTGGTCTCGACCCAGGGCTCGACCCGGCGCTTGCCGGTGGAGAAGCGCTCCTGGAAGAACCACAGGTGGAAGGCCGGGTAGGCGGCGCACAGGGTCAGGATCAGGGCGTCGAACCAGGCGTGGGGGGTGGGGGTCAGGAAGGTCACCGTGAGGGCGGCGGCCAGGGCCAGGGCCAGAAAGGCCACCAGCAGGATCTTGGTCGCCCTGCGGCCGAACAGGATCGGCAGGGTCTCCCGGCCCAGGATCTGGTCGTTCTGCATGTCCCTGAGGTTGTAGGTGGTGGTCCGGGCGAACACCAGGGCGCTCACCAGCAGCACCCCGGCCCAGGCGCGCAGGTCCCAGGGCCGGCCGTCGTGCCACATGGGCAGGGCCAGGGCCACGATGGCCAGGGCCATGGCCACCAGCACGTCCTTGGAGCCCGGGATGGACTTGAGGCTGAGCGCCGCGCGGCCCACCCGCAGCTTCTTCTTGTAGACCAGGCCGAACAGGGACGCGCCCCCCACCACCAGCAGGGAGCCGACGCCCAGGGTGGAGGCCAGCACGAAGGCCGCCACCAGGGCCAGCCAGGCGGTCCACAGCATGGCCTGGCGGCTGCGCTCCAGCAGCCGGGCCCGGGCCGGGCCCTTGGAGCCCAGCCCCAGGGGGTCCAGGTACGGGGTCAGCAGGTACATGGCCAGGGCGTAGAAGGTGGTGATGGCCGGGTAGCGCCAGGTGAACGGCAGCCCGGTCCAGTGGCCGATGCCCAGGGTCAGGACGCCGGCGCCCACGGCCAGCTTCACCGGCACGGCGAAGGCGGCGTTGCGCAGCCGGCGCGCCCGGCCGTTGTCGCCGTGGAGCTGGAGCACGTCCACCACCTCCTCCACCAGCCAGGTGGGGGTGGACGCCCCGGCCATGACCCCGACCGTCTCGGTGCCCCGGAAACCCGACAGGTCCAGTTCGGAGGCGGTCTCCACGAACTGCACCGGCTTGCCGTAGCGCGCGGCCAGCTCCGCCAGGTGCTTGGTGTTGGAGGAGGCCTTGCCGCCCACCACCACCACGTAGTCGACGCTCCCGGCGATCTCCTGGGCCTCCTGCTGGCGGGTCCAGGTGTCCTCGCAGATGGTGTTCTCCACGATGCAGGCCCCGCTGCGGCTCCGGAGGTAGTCGGAGATGGCCTGGAAGTCCTTGACCGTGAAGGTGGTCTGGGCCACCACCAGGGCCTTGGCCAGCTGCTGGTCGGTGAGCGCGCGGGCCTCCTCCATGCTGGCGACGATGGCCGAGCCGTGCTCGGCGAAGCTCTGGTGGGCGATGCTCTCGGCGTGGCCGTGGGTGCCCAGGATGACCACGAAGTAGCCCTTGGGGCTCCACTTCTTGATCTTGCTGTGGACCTTGGCCACCTCGGGGCAGGTGGCGTTGACGATGGCCAGCTCGCCCCGCTTCTGGCGCTCCTTGAGGTCCCGCAGGTCCTGGATGGGGATGCCGTGGGCCCGGATCACCACGGTGCCGTCCCGCACCGCCGCCGGGCTCTCCGCCACCGCCACCCCCCGGCGCTTGATCAGCTCCAGGGCCTGGGGATTGTGGATCAGGGGACCCAGGGTCTGGACTTGGTGCCGGCCGTCCCGGGCCGAGGCTTCCAGCACAGCGTCCATAGCCCTGCGCACGCCCCAGCAGAAGCCGGCGGTCTTCGCCACGATCACCTTCATGGATGCTCCGCATTCTTGACCGGGTTGGTCAAGCAATCAGGGTACCGCCTTTCCGACCCCCTTGCCAAGCCCGGGTTGGATATTTCTATAACCCTCCAACCCGGTTTCCCAGTAACTTTGTGGGAGGGATCTTCCGTCCCAGGGATATTTGGACATGGCCGTCGCCCCGCTTCAACCTGTCACGCTCACCTGCAATACCGACTTGCGGTTCATTGACCTTATCCAGGTCGTGGGTTCGGAGCTGCTCAAGCACATGAATTTTTCCCATGAGGACGGGGAACGGCTGTGGCTGGCCATCCAGGAGGGCATCGGCAACGCCATGCGCCACGGCAACAAGCTGGACAAGCGCAAGCCGATCGTGGTGACCTTCACCCCCCTGGCCCAGCGGCTGGAGATCCGCATCAAGGACACCGGCAACGGGGTGAACCTGGAGAGCCTGCCCAACCCCAACCTGGCCGAGAACCTGCTCAGGCCCTGCGGGCGGGGCGTCTACTTCATGAAGCAGGTGATGGACTCGGTGGAGATGGAGACCGTGCCGGGCGAGGGCACCACCCTGGTGCTGGTGAAGCAGCGGCGGCACATGGAAGTGCCGGTGGAGACGCTGCAGGCCTGACCCGCGCGGAACCCCGGGATCCGCCCCCTCACCCCGGGTGCGGCCAGGCCAGCCCCACCGCCCCCACCGCCACCAGGGCCGCGCCTGCCCACTGCCGGAGCGTGGGCCGCTCGCCGATCAGGGTCGAGAACACCACCGCGAACACGATGGAAGTGTTGCGCAGGGTGGCCATGAGCCCGGCGCCCTGGAGCTGCAGCGCCTCCAGGTAGAGCACGAAACTGGCGAAGCACAGGATCCCGGCGGCCACGACCCGCCCCCACTGGCCCGAGGACCGCAGGCCGCTCCAGAAGTCACGGCGGCGCACGCGGATGGCCGCCTGCACCGGCAAGGCCACCAGCATGGAGGTGCCGAACAGCCCCACCGGGTTGGCGCCCCGGGCCAGGGAGGCCTTGTAGCAAAGGGTGTAGAAGGCGATGCAGACGCCGGTGGCCAGGGCCCAGGCCACGGCCCGGAAACCCCGGGCGGGCTCGGCCTCCAGGCCCATCAGCAGCAGGCCCAGGCACACCACCAGCACGGACGCCGCCGCCAGGGGGTGCAGGCCCTCGCCCAGCCACAGGATGGAGACCGGCCACACCAGCAGCATCCCCACCCCGCGCATCCAGGTGTAGCTCCAGCCCAGGGGCGCGGAGCGCAGGGCCAGGGCCAGGCAGACGAAGTAGCAGCCTTCCCCGACCCCCGCCGCCAGGGCCCACCGGAAGGCCGCCAGGCCGGGGAAGACCGGGCCCCGCACCCAGGGCAGCAGAGCGGCGGTGACCAGCACCGACACGCCCAGGATCCCCACCGAAGCGGCCTCCAAATTGCGGGCCTGCTTGAGCATGGCGTTCCAGAGGGCGTGGAGGCAGGCCGACGCCAGCACGAAGACCAGGGCGAGCACGAACATAGAACCTCAGGGGACACTGTTCCCCAGTATGTCCCGTCCGGCCTGGTCCACCACCAGGTCTTTGACCAGGTCGCCCTCCTGGGCCGGCTCCAGGACCATGGCCGGCGTCATGGGGGTGCTGCAGGCGCGCCTGGCCTGGCCGTTCACCCGCATCAGGCAGGCGCCGCAGACGCCCCGGTTGCAGCGCTGGCGCCGGAAGGCGAGCGAGCGGTCCCGCTCCCCGAAGAGGTCCAGCAGCACCTGGAGCACGGTCTTGTCCGGCACGAAGGGGACCGTGAACACGTCCACACGGCCCGCCTCGCCGGGGGCGTCCCTGCGGATGATCTCGACCCGGGCGGATTCTGGGCTCATCGGGGACCCCCGGAGACGGCGGCCGCGGCGCGGGCGGCGAGGACCATCCGGTCCCCGTCCCGGGACAGGACCAGGTTGGCGCGCCAGGCCTGGTCGTCCTGCAGCGGGCAGTCCGACCGGAAGTGGCAGCCCCGGCTCTCCCGCCGGGCCAGGGCGGCCCGGGCGACCATGCGCGCGTTGTCCATCAGGTTGCACAGTTCGAGGTACTCCAGCAGCTCCAGGTTGTAGCGGGCGCCCAGGTGGCGCAGGCGGATGCGGCCCAGGGCGCCGGCCGCCTCCTCGATCCGCCCCAGGGCCTCGAGCAGCCCGCCCTGGCTGCGCACCAGCCCGGCCCGCGCGGTCATCAGGTCCTGCAGCTCCCGCTTCACCTCCAGGACATCCAGCCCCGGCGACCGGTGCCGGGACAGGGCCTCGGCGATCCGCGCCCGCTCCTGGCCGGCCTGGGCGGGAACCGGGTCCCGCCGGTGGTCCAGGGCGAGGGTGGCCGCCCGTTCCCCGGCGATGGCGCCGAACACCACCGCCTCGGCCAGGGCGTTGCTGCCCAGCCGGTTGGCCCCGTCGATGCCGCCGGCGCACTCCCCGGCGGCGAGCAGCCCCGGGACGGTGGTCGCGGCGTCGGCGTCGATGCGCACCCCGCCGCACTGGTAGTGGGCGCTGGGCGCCACCTCCAGGGGCCGGGCGAACACGTCGACCCCGTTGGCGAGGAGGTAGCGGTAGAGCGCCGGGATCATCTCGATCAGGGTCTCCCGGCGGCACCCGCGCAGGTCGATCAGGACGCCCCCGTGGGGCCCGCCCCGGCCCGCGGCCGCCTCGGCCAGGATCCCCCGGGCCAGCACGTCGCGGGTGGTGAACTCCTTGCGCTCGGGGTCATAGCGGTGGGCGAAGGGCGCGCCGTCGCCGTCGGTGAGGGCGCCGCCGCCGAACTCGGGGAAGTAGACCTCTTCGGGGATGATCACCCCGCGCAGGGATTCCGGATGGACCAGGGAGTGGGGGAAGAACTGCTCGAACTCCATGTCCACCAGCTCGGCCCCGGCCTGCCAGGCCAGGGCCGCCCCGTCCCCGGTGGCGTCCAGGGCGGCGTCCGAGAGGCTGTACAGGACCTGGTTGCCCCCGGTGGCCAGCACCACCGCCCCGGCTTCCAGGACGGTGAAGGCCCCGGTCCGCAGGTTGATCCCGCACGCGCCGGCCGCCTCGCCCCCGGTCACCAGGAGCCGGGTGACCATCAGGTCGTCCAGGAGCCCGACGCCGGCGTCCCGGGCGGCGCGCAGGAGGGGGACCGACAGGCCCGGGCCCCCGCCCTGGATCCAGAGGCCCCGGGGCTCGCTGGTGCCGGCCGAGACGTACTGGAAATAGGTCCCGTCCTCCTGCCGGCGCAGGCGCACCCCGTGCGCTTCCAGCTCCCGCACGCAGCCCGGGGCCCGTTCCGCGAAGATTTCCACCAGCCGGGCATCCCCCAGGCCGTGGCCGGCGTCCAGAGTGTCCCGGGCATGCTTGGCGGGGCTGTCGGCCGGGTGGAAGCAGGCCTGGATGCCGCCCTCGGCCATGGGCGTGTTGCCGCTGCGCCCGGCGCTGCCCTTGGCGGCCAGCACCACCCCGGCGCCCCCTTTCCGGGCCGCGAGCGCAGCGGTCAGCCCCGCCGCGCCGCCGCCGATGACCAGGACATCCGTCTGGATGCGGTCCGTCTGCTCAGACATGGTCGCCTCCACGCGCGGAAGGGGGATGGGTCCAGGAGTGATGCACCATTATCGCGCCGCTCCGACCCGGGCGGAAATGACCGTGAAGAGGATCTGGGCGGCCAGCCCGCTGGTGGCGTCCTGCTGGTCCACCATGGGGTTCACCTCGACGATGTCCATGGCGTCGACCCTGGGGGCCGCCAGGCGCATGAACTGGAGGATCTGGGCCGAGGTGAGGCCGCCGGCCTCGTCGGCGCCGGTGCCGGGGGCGTAGGCGTAGTCCAGGGCGTCCATGTCGAAGGTCAGGTAGACCCGCGCCCCGCCGGCCGAGGCCAGCGCCAGGGCCTGTTCGGCGGCGGCCCGGGCCCCGTCCGCGTGGACCTTGGCGGCGGGGATGTGGTGGATGCCCTGGGCGGCGATGTACTCGTACTGGTCGGGGTAGTTGAAGCCCCGGACCCCCACCTGGACCAGGTTCCGGGGCCGGAACCGGCCCATCTCCAGGGCGCGCCGCATGGGGCTGGAGCCGGAGTGGCGGCCCTGGCGGGGGTTCTCGTCCACCAGGTCCAGGTGGGCGTCCACGTGGATGATCCCCAGGGGGCCCTGGAAGTGGTCGTGGAACGCCTGCAGCAGGGGCGTGGAGACCGCGTGGTCGCCGCCCAGGGAGATGCAGAAGGCCCCGGAGCCCAGGGCCTCGGCCATCAGGGCGCGGGCGTTCTCCAGGGAGGCCAGGTGGTTGTCCCCCAGGACCGCCGTGTCGCCGTAGTCCACCACCGCCCAGTCGTCCATGCGCACGATGCCGCCGGCCTCCACGTCGAAGAAGGCGCCGTTCTTCACCCGGTTCAGGTTCCAGCGCAGCACGTTCCGGATCCGTTCCGGGGCGTAGCGGGCCCCGGGCCGGCCGATGGAGGTCGGGCTGTCGTAGGGGACGCCCAGGAGGGCGATCTTCTTCCCGGCGCGGTCATTGCCAAGCAGCAGCTTTTTCTCGGACATGGTGGAGACGCTCCTTTCCGGCTTGAGACAGAAGGGCGGGGGGAGGCCCTCGCCTCCCCCCGCATGGCCGCGGCCCTACTCGGTGGTCAGGGCCAGGAAGTTGAACTTGTCGTTCTGGACCTTGAGCACCACGCTCCAGCCCGCGGACCGGTCCCGGCTCACGAACGCGATCTCGCCGGTCATGCCCTTGGCGTACTTGACCTTGGGCAGGGCTTCGTAGATCGAGGCCCGGTCGGCCTTGCCGGCCATGCGGATGGCCTCGGCCACGGCGGTCATGGCGTCATAGGCGTACGGCACGTAGGTGAGGATCTCGTTGTGGTACTTGGCCTGGTAGCGTTTGGCCAGGTCCTGGATCTTGGCGTCCTTGATGGTGGGGTTGAAGTAGGAGAAGGCGATCACGCCGTCGGCGGCCTTGCCGGCCAGCTTGATGAAGTCGGGGTCCGCGGCGCCGTCGGGGATCTCCAGCGGCGTCTGGATGCCGAGGCCACGGGCCTGCTGGGTGATCAGCGCGGCGTCGGAGGCGTAGCCGTCCACCAGGATGATGTCGGGCCGGGTGGCCTTGACCGAGGTCAGGATCACGTTGAAGTCCTTGTCCTGTCCGGGCACGAACTTCTGGACGGTGGCGATGGAGCCTCCCAGTTCCTTGGCCTTGGCCTCGAAGGCGTTGAACACGCCCAGGCAGTAGTCGCTCTGGCCCATGATCACGGCGATCTTCTTCGCCTTCAGCTTCTGGATGGTGTACTTGGCCATCTCCGCCCCGGCCGAGGCGTCGCTGAGGTTGATCCGGAACACGTAGTTGCCCGAGGACGGGACCTTGGGGTTGGTGGAGGCGACCGCCATCATCGGCACCTTGCCCCGGGAATAGATGGGGCCGGCGGCGAGGGAGCAGCCGCTGAAGACGTGCCCGATGACCGCGACCAGCTCCGGGTCGTTGACGATGCGCTGGGCCACGCTGGCGGCCTCCATGGACTCGCCCTTGTCGTCGAACTTGACCAGCTCGATCTTGCGGCCCAGCAGGCCGCCCTTGGCGTTGATGTCCTCCACGGCCATTTCGACGCCCTGGTACACCTGGATGCCCCAGATGGCGTCGTCCCCGGTGAGGGGGCCGGCCGTGGCGATCTTGATCGGCCCCTGGGCGGCCGCGAAGGTGGAGACGGCCAGCGCCAGGCCGGCCAGGGTGGAATGCAGCTTGATGACCATGAGAACTCCTTTGGGGTGGATTGCGGATGGATGGGGTGGATGCTCCTGGGTGGAAACGATCCTTGCTGCCTGTGCCGGTCACCCTCCTTTCTCGCCGCCGGCGGCGGCGTCACCGAGGTAAGCCTTGCGGACCCGGTCGTCCCGGGCCAGGTCCGCCGCGGACCCGCCCAGGATGATGCTGCCGGTCTCCATCACGTAGGCGGTCCGGGCCACACCCAGGGCCATGCGGGCGTTCTGCTCCACCAGCAGCACCGCGGTGCCCTGCTGGTTGATGGCGGAGACGATCCGGTAGATCTGGGCCACCAGCAGCGGGGCCAGCCCCATGGAGGGCTCGTCCAGGAGCAGCAGCCGGGGCCGGCTCATGAGCGCGCGGCCCATGGCCAGCATCTGCTGCTCGCCCCCGCTCAGGGACCCGGCGCTCTGGCCGCTGCGCTCCGCCAGCTTGGGGAACAGTTCGTACACCCGGGCCAGGTCCTCCCTGATCCGGGCCTTGTCCTCCACCAGGTAGGCCCCCAGGCGCAGGTTCTCCAGCACCGTGAGCCGGGAGAACACCTGCCGCCCTTCCGGGACCATGGAGATCCCGCTGGCCACGATCTGGTGGGGGGGAAGCCGGGTCAGGTCCAGGTCCCCGAACCGGACCCGGCCCTTGCGCGCGCGCAGCAGCCCGGAGAGGGTGCGCAGCAGGGTGGTCTTGCCGGCCCCGTTGGCGCCCAGCACGGCCACCACTTCCCCGTCCCCCACCTGGAAGCCCACCGACTTCAGCACCGGGCGCTCCGTGTAGCCCGCTTCGAGCCCTTGCACGTCAAGCATGTTGGCCTTCCTTGCCCAGGTAGGCTTCGATCACCACCGGGTCGTTCTGGATCTCCCCCGGGGTGCCCTCGGCGATCTTCCGGCCGCTGTTGAGCACCAAGATCCGCTCAGACAGGCCCATCACGAACTTCATGTCGTGCTCGATCAGGAAGATGGTCAGGCGGAACTGCTCCCGCACCCGGTGCAGGAATTCCATCAGGTCGGCGGTCTCCTGGTCGTTCATGCCGGCGCTGGGCTCGTCGACCATCAGCAGCGCCGGAGAGGCCGCCAGGGCCCGGACGATCTCCAGGCGCCGCTGGAGGCCGTACGGCAGGCTGCTGGCGAGCTCCCGCTCGTACCGGTCCAGCCCCACCATGCGCAGCAGGTCCCGGGCTTCCCCCAGCCGCTCCCGCTCCTCCCGGCGGTACCCGGGGCTGCCCGCCATCACCGCCACCACCGGGCGCCGGAACCGCCAGTGGCCGCCCACCAGGACGTTCTCCAGCACCGTCATGCGCTTGAACACCCGGGTGTTCTGGAAGGTGCGGGCGATGCCGGCGCGGGTCATGTCGGCGGTGTGCAGCCGGGAACAGTCCACCGGGTTCCCGGAGCGGTTCAGCACCAGCCGGCCGTCGCTCAGGGGCACCTGGGCGGAGATGGCGTTGAACAGGGTGGTCTTGCCGGCGCCGTTGGGACCGATGAGCCCCATGATGGCGCCCCGCTCGATGCGGAAGTCCACGTGGTCCACGGCGGTCAGGCCCCCGAACCGGACCGTGATGCCCGTCCCCTGGAGCAGGGGGGCGCCGGTCTCCGGCTGCGGTGTTGGCTGGGTCCTTGCGGTCATACGGCTCCCTCGGATCACTTGCCCAGCAGGCCGCGGGGCTTGAGGATCATCAGCAGCATCATCAGGGCGCCGATGATGAGCATCCGCGCCTCGGCCAGGGGCCTGAGCACCTCCCCCAGCCCGGTCATGATCACCGCCCCCAGCAGGGCGCCATAGATCAGCCCCGGTCCGCCCAGCAGGACCATCACCAGGATCATGATGCTTTCGGTGGCCAGGAAGTCGCTGGGGTGGAGGAAGGTGAGGTAGGTGGCCAGCAGTCCTCCGGCGACCCCGGCGAAGAAGGCCGAGACGACGAACGCCAGCACCTTGTAGTAGGTGAGCCGGATGCCCATGGCCGCGGCGGCCACCGGGTCCTCCCGGATGGCGATCCAGGCCCGGCCGATGAAAGAGCGGCGCAGGAAGGCGATGGGGATCAGGGTCAGGATGAGGACGGCCAGGAACAGGTAGTAGAAATGCCAGCGTTCGGTGAAGGTGAAGCTCCGGAACGAGGGCGGGGGGATGGCGTTGATGCCCAGCGCGCCGCGGGTCACGTCCTGCCAGTTGAGCAGGACGAACCGGACGATCTCGCCGAACCCCATGGTCACCATGAAGAAGTACTGGCCGCTGATGCGCAGGGCGGGGATGCCCACCAGGATCCCGGCCAGGGCGGCCAGGACGCCGCCGGCCAGGAGGGCGATCCAGAAGCTGGGCCAAGCGTCGGGCAGGACCTGCATGGTCAGGACCGTGGTGGTGTAGGCGCCGATGGCCAGGAACCCGGCGTGGCCGAAGCTGATCTCGCCCAGGAAGCCGGCCACCACGTCCAGGCTCACCGCGGCGATCATGTTGAACACCACGAAGGTGGCCACGTGGACCAGGTAGTCGGTGCGGGCCGCCAGGGGCAGGACCAGGGCCAGGGCCAGGAATCCGGCGGCGATCCAGGCGCCGCGCCGCTCCCGGAAGCGGGACACGGGGGGGAGGGCGGCGACGGCCATGGCTACACTTTCTCCCGGGTGTAGACCCCGAGAATCCCGTTGGGCCTCAGCATCAGCACCAGGATCATGACGATGAACGCGAACGCGTCCTTGTACCCGGTGGAGACGTAGGCCGCGCCGAGGGTCTCGACCTGGCCCAGCACCAGGCCCCCGACCATGGCCCCGGCGATGTTGCCGATGCCGCCCAGGATGGAGACCACGAATGCCTTGATGACCGTGCCCAGGCCCAGGTTGTAGGTGATGATCTTGTAGTAGACGCCCACCAGGGTCCCGGCCGACGAGGCCAGGGCGGCGCTCAGCACGAAGGTCTGCAGCCGCACCTTGCCGATGTTGATGCCCATCAGGTGGGCCGCCTCGGGGTTCAGGGCGATGGCCCGCATGGCCAGCCCGATCTTGGTGCGGTAGACCAGCAGGTAGAGCGCGCCCATGATCGCCAGGGCGAACAGGATGATGATGATCTGGACCGGGGACAGGATCAGTTCGCCGAACTGGTAATGGGTGGGGAACAGGTCCGCCGGGAAGGCCTTGGGCGTGGCGCCCCAGACCAGCATGATGGTGTTGTCCAGGACGATGGACAGCCCGAAGATGCAGATGATCTGGGTCTCCACCGAGGCGTTGCGCAGGGGGAAGTAGCCGGTGCGCTCCACCACGATGCCCGCCAGGGCGGTCAGGACCAGGGAGAACAGGAAGGCCAGGGGGAAGGGCAGGTGCAGCACCACCACCGCCGTGAAGGCCAGGTAGGCGCCCAGGGTGTAGATGGAGCCGTGGGCGAAGTTGATCATGCCCAGCACCCCGTAGACCAAGGTGTAGCCGATGGCCACCAGGGCGTAGACCCCGCCGAGAGTCAAGCCATTCACGACTTGTTGCCAGAACACGGCCGCCTCCGGATGGTGAACTTTTGAAACCGATAGCGAAGTATACTTCGTGTCATTGGTATGTCACGGGAAATATATTTCGCCATTCCACAAAAAAAAAGCATCAGAATAAGCGGATCGAGGCCACCATGCTGTTCAACTCCCAGTCCCTGCTGGAAACCCTCTCCGGCAACATCCGCAGGCACCGGCTGGCCCGGGACTGGAGCCAGCGGGAGCTGGCCCGGCGGGCGGACCTCAGCCAGCGCATGGTGCAGATGATCGAGTCCGGGCGGAACAACATCAGCCTCACCACGGTCTGCCGGATCGCCGACGCGCTGGAGGTCTCGTTCCACGACCTGGTCGGCGGCTCCACCCCCAGGAACGGGTTCCTGTCCGAGGTCCGGGAGCAGGGCATCCACCTGTGGCACGGGTCGAACCCGGGCACCGAGGCGAACCTGCTGGAGAGCTTCCTGGCCGACCCTTCCGTGGAGGTGTGGGAGTGGGCCTTCGCGGCCGGGGAGCGCTACCGGCCGGAGCCCATCCCCCAGGGCACCCGGGAGATGATCTACGTGGTGGAAGGGGAGCTCACCCTGGAGCACGAGAACCGGACCCGCATCCTCAAGGCCTTCGACTCCATCTCCTTCCCCTCGGACCGCCAGCACGAACTGGTGAACACCGGCCCGGGCCCGCTGCGGTTGATCTGGATGTTCACCATCACCCGGAGCCGCCCGGACCTCAGTGCCCCAGGTAGATGAACCAGAACCTCACTCCCAGGGAGTTGCCCTCCGGCAGCGGCCCCAGCGGGTCGGAGCGGCGCACGGCCAGGAGCGCGCTCTGGTCCAGGGAGGGGAAGCCGCTGGTGGTCTCCACCCGGGCGCCCTCGATGGTGCCGTCCCGGTTGATGCGGAAGTAGATCTGCACCCGGCCCATGTCGGAGGTGATGCGGTTCCAGTTGCCGGTGATGCGGTTCTGGATCTGGACCAGGTACCACATGAAGGGGAAGTCCCGGTCCAGGTCGGAGATCAGCCCGCTGCCGCCCTGGATGCCGGCGGCGGCCCTCAGGCCGGGGATGGAGGAGCCGATGCCGATCGCGCCCCCGCTGCCCTGGCCGGCGGCACCGACGGCGGGATTGGGGGCCGGGGCCGGGCCCTTGGCGGCCACCGGGGCCTTGCCCAGGCTCTCCTGGTTCTCGCTGGTGCCCTTCACCGGGCGGGAGGGCTTGGGGCCGAAGGCGTTGGGGGTGACCGCCGCCCCGGCGGGCTCCGGGCGTTTGGGCGCCACTTCCTCCACCCGTCGCTGGCGCTCCCCCTCCTTGCCCTGCTCCATGGGACCGGCGCCGCCCAGGGGCGCGGCGGGGGCGGCGCCCGGCAGGGTCACCCAGGTGACCTTGGGTTCCTGCTGCCGGGCCTCGGTCTTGGGGGCGGTGAAGATGACCGCCGCCACCAGCAGGTGGAAGCCCACGCTCACGCTGACGCAGAGCGGCCACCCCGGGCCCCTCTGGCGGGCCCGGTGGCGGAGGAAATCGTAGAGTTCCTGGCTCACGGGAGCCTCACGCGGCCGGTACCGGTAGAGGCTGGGTGACGAAGCCCACCTGGGTGAACCCCGCCTCGCGGATGGCGTCCACCACCGCGATGACCCGGCCGTAGGGGATGTTCTGGTCGGCCCGCACCAGCACCGGGCGCTTGCGGTTCCCCGCCGCCTCCTGGCGCAGCCTCGCCCGGAGCACGCCTTCCTGGACGAAGGTGTCCTCGAACTGGATCCGCCCGTCCCGCTCCAGGGTCACGGTCAGGGCCTCGGTCTGCAGGTTGCGCCCGGTCTTGCTCTCGGGCAGGTTCACGTCCACCCCGGTGGTGAGCATGGGCGCCGCCACCATGAAGATGATCAGCAGCACCAGCATGACGTCGATGAGCGGGGTCATGTTGATGTTTGCCATCTGGCCGTGGGTGGAGCCTGGAGTGAACGCCATGTGCAACCTCGCCCCCAGTTTACACCCCGGACAGGAAGGCGCCCGCGGCCCCGGTAGCACCGTTGGATCCGAGCGGGTTTGGGCGCCCGTTCCAGGCACAAGATCCCCCCGCAAGGGTCGCTAGAATGGGGTCTGTCCCAGGAGCCGCGCCGCCCATGCTTCGCCTCATCGTCAGCGAGAAACCCAGCATGGGGCGCGCCATCGCCGCCGCCCTGGGCATCCAGGGCTCCGGCCGCAGCGCCATCCAGGGCCAGGGGGTGATCGTCACCTGGTGCGTGGGGCACCTGGTGGAGGCCCTGGCGCCCGAAGGCTACGACCCGGCCCTGAAGGCCTGGCGCTGGGACACCCTGCCGTTCTTCCCGGAGGCGTTCCGCTACGCGCCCATCGAAGCCACCCAGGACCAGTACCGGACCGTGGCGGCCCTCATGAACCGGGACGACGTGGGCGAGATCGTGAACGCCACCGACGCCGGGCGGGAGGGGGAGCTGATCTTCGACCTGGTCTACCGGCTGGCCGGCGCCGCCAAGCCGGTGCTGCGGTTCTGGACCTCCAGCCTGACCGACGACGCCATCCGCGCGGCGTACGGGGCCATGAAGCCCGGGGAGGCCTACACCGGCCTGCGGGACGCGGCCCGCTGCCGGCAGGAGGCCGACTGGCTGGTGGGGATCAACTGCACCCGGGCCCAGACCCTGGCCCAGCGCCGGAGCGGCGGCGAGGGGGTGTACTCGGTGGGCCGGGTCCAGACCCCCACCCTGGCCCTGCTGGTGAACCGGGAACTGGAGATCCGGAACTTCGTCCCCAGGGACTTCTGGACCCTGTGGGCCCGCTTCCAGGCCGCCCAGGGCAGCTACAAGGGAAAGTGGTTCCGGCTGGCGGAAGGGAAGGAGCAGGACCGGTTCGACACCGAGGCCGAGGCCCTGGCCCTGGCCGAGGCCCTGAAGGGCAAGCCGGGCCGGGTGGCGTCGGTCACCGCCCGCACCGAGAAGAAGCGGCCCGAGCTGCTGTACGACCTCACCGCCCTGCAGAAGGAGGCCAACAAGCGGTTCGGGTTCACCGCCGAGCACACCCTGGAGGTGGCCCAGGACCTATACGAGGCCAAGCTGATCAGCTATCCCCGCACCAACTCCCGCTGCCTCACCGAGGCCGACGCCCAGAAGGCCCCCGGCTGGATCAAGGCCCTGGACCAGGGCCAACTGGAGGCCCTGCGCCCGTTCGTGGCCGACCTGCGCCGGCGCTGGCCGGTGAAGCTGGACAAGCGCTTCGTCAACGACAAGGAGGTGGAGGACCACACCGCCCTGGTGCCCACCGAGAACCCGGCCCGCAACCTCCAGGGCGACCGGCTGCGGATCTACGAGCTGATCGCCCGGCGCTTCCTGGCCGCCTTCTGGCCGGACCGGATCGAGGCCAAGACCACCATCATCACCAAGATCGAGAAGGAAAGTTTCAAGACGACCGGCACGGCGGTGAAGGCCCTGGGCTGGTCGGAGGTGGATCCGCCCCACGGCCGGGCCAGGGCCAAGGACAAGGGGGAATCCAGGGAAGGGACCGGCGAGGAGCCCGAGGAGGACGAGGATTCCGGCGCCCTGCCCGCCGTGGCCAAGGACGAGGCGGTGGCCGCCGAGGAGCTGTTCCCCAAGGCCGGCAAGACTTCCCCGCCCAAGCGCATGACCGAGGCCGACCTGCTGGGGGCCATGCAGGGCGCCGGCAAGGACCTGGACGACGAGGAGCTCAAGGGGGCCATGAAGGACTGCGGCCTGGGCACTCCCGCCACCCGGGCCAACATCATCGAGACCCTGCTCAAGCGGAGCTACGTCGAGCGCAAACGCAGCATCCTGCAGCCCACCGACAAGGGCCTCGACCTGATCGCCAGCCTCCAGGCCGAGACCCTCAAGAGCCCCCAGCTCACCGGCGAGTGGGAGGCGAGGATGGAGCGCATCCGCCGCGGCGAGGCCGGGCGGGAGGCCTTCATGCAGGGCATCCGGACCTTCGTGCAGGAGATGGTGGCCCAGATCAAGGCCGCCGCGCCCCGGGCTTCCGCGCGCCCTTCCGGCCCGTCCGCGGGGCCCTGCCCCCGGTGCGGGGCGGACCTGGTGCTGCGCTCCTGGGAGGGCCGGCACTACGTCAAGTGCACAGCTTCCGGTTCCGACCCCGAGTGCCGGGTGGCCTACGACACCGATCCCGAGGGCAAGCCCCTGGAGACCTGCGGCCTTTGCCGGGGCCCGGTGCGCACCAACCGGAACGGCAGCAAGGTCTGCGTCCTGTGCGGGCGCTGGGTCACCGACCAGGACGCGGACCTGCCGGACCCGGGCGTGTGCGCCAACTGCGGGAAGCCCATGCGGCTGGTGCCGTCCACGGCGAAGGGGAAGTACTTCCGGAGGTGCGCGCCGTGTGGGGTCCTGCAGGCGGTGGAGTGAACTCACTCCGGCGCCACCCGCACCACCACCTTGCCGAAATTGCGCCCCTGCAGCAGCCCGATGAACGCCGCCGGCGCGTTCTCCAGCCCCTCCACCACGTCCTCCCGCACCTTGACCCGGCCCTCCGCTACCCACCGGCCCATGGCCTCACGGAACTCGCCGATGCGGTCGCCGTAGTCCTGGCCGATGATGAAGCCCTGCATGCGCACCCGCTTGATCAGCAGGGTGCGCATCAGCTGGGGCGTGCGGTCCGGTCCCTTGGGCAGCAGGGTGGCGTTGTACTGGGAGATCAGCCCGCACACCGGGACCCGGGCCAGGGTGTTGAGCAGGGGCAGCGCCGCCTGCAGGACCGCCCCGCCCACGTTCTCGAAGTAGACGTCGATGCCCTGGGGGCAGGCGGCGGCGAGCCGTCCGGGCAGGTCGGGGGCCCGGTGGTCCAGGCAGGCGTCGAAGCCCAGCTCGTCCACGGCGTAGGCGCACTTCTCCGGCCCCCCGGCGATCCCCACCGCGCGGCAGCCCCGGATCTTCGCCACCTGGCCGACCACCGAGCCCACCGCCCCGGTGGCGGCGGCCACCACCACGGTCTCGCCCGGTTTCGGCCGGCCGATGTTTAGCAGGCCCATGTAGGCGGTGAACCCCGGCATGCCCAGCACGCCCAGGGCTTGGGACGGGCGGGGCATGGCGGGGTCCAGGCGGTGCAGGCCGGCGCCCGGGACGGTGGCGTGGGTCTGCCAGCCGGTGCGCCCCAGCGCCAGGTCGCCGATCCCCAGGCCGGGATGCCGGGACGCCACCACCCGCCCGACGGCGCCCCCCTCCATCACGTCTCCCACCGCCACCGGCGGGGAGTACGAAGGCTCCGCGCTCATCCGTCCGCGCATGTACGGATCCAGGGACAAGTAGAGCGTCTCGAGGCGCACCTCGCCCTCCCCGGGGGCGGCGGGGGGGACTTCTTCCAGCCTGAAATCCTCAAGGGCCGGGAGCCCGGTGGGACGGCGGGCCAGGACGATGCGGCGGTTCATGGCGGGCGGCATGGGGTCCTCCACGGAAAAGGGCCGGACTGGCATGGGGAAGGAATGGCCTGTTGGAGCATAAGCCGGATGCCGCCTTTTTGCATCCGCCTGGCCGGGTTCTCTCCGGAGCATCATCTTCCGGCACGGACTTCCAGGCCTGTCTTACGGTGCCAGCAGGGCGGCGATGGCCTCCTGGGCGATGCGCAGGCCGAACAGGGCCGGCATGTAGCTGAGGGTGCCGATGGGGGTGCGCCGGCGCCCCGCGCCGAAGTGCTCTCCGGCGTCCGCGGGGTCGTGGGGCAGGGTGTTGCGGGCGGGCTCCACCGAGTAGACGCACCGGATCCCGGCGCGGATGCCCAGGCGGCCCAGGCGCTGGCGCACCATCCGGGCCAGGGGGCAGATCCTGGTCTCGGCCAGGTCGCCCGCCAGCACCTGGGCGCCGTCCACCCGCCCCCCGGCGCCCATGCTGGAGAGCACCGGGATGCCCCGCTCCACGCAGGCGGCCAGCAGCAGCACCTTGGAGGACAGGGAGTCGATGGCGTCGATGGCCAGGTCCGGCTCCGGCTCCATCAGCGCGTCCACGGTGCCGGCGTCGATGAAGGTGCGGCGGGGGTCCACCCGGCAGTCCGGGTTGATGTCCAGGATCCGGGCCGCGGCCACCTCCACCTTGGGCAGGCCGAGGGTGGAGTGCAGGGCGAACAGCTGGCGGTTGAGGTTGGTGGCGTTGCCACAGTCGTAGTCCACCAGGCGCAGGCCGCCCACTCCGGCCCGGGCCAGGGCCTCCACCGCGAACGAACCCACGCCCCCCAGCCCGAACACGGCCACCTGGGCCGCGCCCAGGCGGGCGCAGGCATCGGCGCCCAGGAGCTGCTCGGTACGGGCGAACCATTTCATCGGAGACTCCGGGAAACCCCGTCCTTCAGGGCGGGGAGGTAGAGGAGGCGGTGGGGGGCTTGCACCCCCACCGCAAAGCGGTATAGTGTTCGTAATTGTTCCTGTTTTAAATCCACTTTAATACGCCTATGAAACGCGCCTATCGTTACCGCTTCTACCCCTCCCGGGACCAGGCCCACCTGCTGAACCGGACCTTCGGGTGCGTCCGGGTGGTCTGGAACCAGACCCTCCAGACTCGGGAAGAGCTCTACCGGAGCGAGCGGCGCAACCTGACCTATGGGCAGGCCAGCACGCACCTGACTACCCTGAAGCGCCAGCCGGTCTTCAGGTTCCTGAACGAGGTGAGCAGTGTCCCTCTGCAGCAGTGCCTGCGCCACCAACAGGACGCCTACGCGGCCTTTTTCGCCATGCGCTCCCGGCATCCCCGGCGCAAGTACCGCCACGGCCGCCAAGCCGCCGAATTCACCCGCAGCGGCTTCAAATGGGAGCAAGGCCGGCTGACCCTGGCCAAGATGAAGGCCCCCCTGGACCTCCGCTGGAGCCGTCCGCTGCCGGCGGGAGCCGTGCCCTCCACCGTCACCGTGTCCCGGGATGCCGCGGGGCGCTGGCATGTGAGCCTCCTGGTGGAGGACCTGACGGTGATGGTGCTGCCCCAGGCGCCGTCGGAAGTGGGGGTGGACCTGGGGCTGAAAGATTTCGCGGTGCTCTCCAGCGGGGAACGCATCCCCCACCCGAAACATTACCAGCGCCGTCTGGCGACCCTGGCCAGGCTCCAGCGCCGGCTGGGCCGGAAGCGCAAAGGTTCGGCCAACCGGCGCAAGGCCAGGGCCAAGGTGGCCAAGGCGCACGCCCGCGTTGCGGACGCCCGGCGGGATTTTCTGCACCAGCTCAGCACGGACCTGATCCGGCGCTTCCAGCTGATCGTGGTGGAGGATCTGGGGATCTCCGGCCTGGTCCGGAACCGGCGCCTGGCCCAGAGCATCGCCACCTCGGACTGGTCGGAATTCGTGGGCCAATTGGGCTACAAGGCCGAGTGGTACGGTCGTACGGCCGTACAAGCGGACCGGTTCTACCCTTCGAGCAAGACCTGCAGCGCATGCGGGCACAAGTTGGACCATCTGGACCTGGGCACCCGGACCTGGACCTGCCCCGGCTGCGGCACCCGGCATGATCGGGACCACAACGCCGCCAAAAATCTTCTTGCCGCCGGACGGGCGGTGCATGTCTGTGGAGCCGGTGTAAGACCTGAACATGGCATGATCCGTGTCGGGCGGTCGGCGATGAAGCAGAAAAGCTTGGTCGTGAGGCCAGGAATCCTCCTCTTTTAAAAGGAGGGGGAGGACGTCAAGCCGCCAGCCTCCCGAACACCCGGAGCGCGTTGCGCCCCGCCTGGGCGCCCAGCGCTTCCGGATCGGCGCCCCGCAGCATGGCCGCGGCCTCCACCAACATCGGCACCTGGCCGGGGTCGAAGGTCCCCTCGGGCCCCCAGGGCATGTCGGTCTCGAACAGCAGCCGGTCCGCCGCCACCGCCGCCAGGGCCAGGGGGGCCTTGCGAGCGCCGGGGCGCAGGCAGAAAGGGGCGAAGGACAGGTGCAGGCCCAGGGCCTGCAGCTCGGCCGCCGTCTCCGCCGACCCGGAATAGGCGTGCACCACCGCCCCCGCCGGGGGAACGCCGGTGCGGCGCAGCAGGGCCAGCAGGGCCGCCCAGGCCCGGACGCAGTGGATGGAAAGGGGCAGGTCCCGTTCCGCCGCCAGGCGCAGGTGGGCTTCGAACGCCGCCTCCTGCACCCGGCGGTCGGGCCGCCCCGGGGAGAAGTCCAGGCCGCATTCGCCGATTCCGGCCCGGGCCGCCTCCAGCCGGGCCCCCAGGCGCGCCTCCCAGCCGGCCGCCGCCTCCTCCAGGAACCATGGATGCAGGCCCAGCATGGGCAGGACCGCGGGGTGGTCCCGGGCCAGGTCCAGGACCCGGTCCCAGTCCGCCTCCCGGGTGGCGCAGCAGACCAGCCGGACCACCCCCGCCGCCCGGGCCCGGGCCAGGACATCCGGGACCCGGGCGGAGCAGCGGGGATCCTGGAGGTGGCAGTGGGTGTCCCAGTGGGCGGCCATGCCCCATGGTACGTCAGGGAACCACGTTGAAGTCCACCCAGCCGTGCACGGCGGCCCGGGCTGCCTTCCAGGCCGGACCGGAGCGGCCAACGCGGGTAAGATCAAGGGCGGCATGTCAGGAGGCGCCATGGATTACGTCAATCTCGGCCGGACCGGCCTGGTGGTTTCACGCATCTGTCTCGGCTGCATGACCTATGGGGCGCCCGCTGCAGACGCCACCGCCGGCACCCGCCACGCCTGGGCGCTGAACGAGGCGGAGAGCCAGCCGTTCCTGCGCCAGGCCCTGGAACTGGGCATCAATTTCTTCGACACGGCCAACGTCTACTCCTGCGGCGCCAGCGAGGAGGTGCTGGGCCGGTTCCTCAAGGCCAACGTCCGGCGCGAGGCGGTGGTGATCGCCACCAAGGCCCACGGGACCATGCGCCAGGAGCCCAACGGCCGGGGCCTGTCGCGCAAGGCGCTGATGTTCGAGCTGGAGGCCAGCCTGCGCCGGCTGGGCACCGACTACGTGGACCTTTACCAGATCCACCGCTGGGACTGCCAGACCCCCATCGAGGAGACCCTGGAGGCCCTGCACGACCTGGTCAAGTCCGGCAAGGTCCGCTACATCGGCGCCTCCTCCATGTCCGCGTGGCAGTTCGCCAAGGCGCTGTACCTGGCGGACCGGCACGGCTGGACGAGGTTCGTGTCCATGCAGGACCACTACAACCTGCTGTACCGGGAGGAGGAGCGGGAGATGCTGCCCCTGTGCCGGGAGGAGGGCATCGGGGTGATCCCCTGGAGCCCCCTGGCCCGGGGCCGCCTGGCCCGGCCGTGGCAGGGCGATTCCACCCGGCGGCTCGAGACCGACAGCTACGGGAAGACCCTCTACGGCCGGACCGAGGCCGCGGACAGGCAGGTGGTGGACCGGCTGCAGCAGGTGGCGGGACATCTGGGGGTGTCCATGGCCACCCTGGCCCTGGCCTGGATGCTCTCCAAGCCCGGCCTCACCGCCCCCATCGTCGGCGCCACCCGCCCGCAGCACCTCACCGACGCGGCGGCGGCCCTCGGGCTGCGCCTCACCGCGGAGCAGGTGGACGCGCTGGAGGAGCCGTACGTGCCCCACCCGGTGCTGGGGTTCGACTAGGTTCTGGCCTAATCCGACCCTGATCCAGGGCCTCGGACTTATCGATCACGAAGCGGCAGCACCCGCAAGCGGGTTCGTTTGGCGTCCATGGTCAGGAGGGCGCCTTCTTCCAACTCGGACGTCATCTGACGCAGAGCGGTGAGGACTTGTGGCCCGATGACCGCAGGGCTGAGGTCCCCGGCTCGAACCTGGACCACGCTGGATGAGGATCTTCATGCGGTGGCCAGGGGAACGTCACGTTCCTCGGCCAGCCAGGCGGCATAGCGCAAGGCCTGCAGGATGTCCTCCCGTTCCAGATAGGGATAGTCCGCGAGGATTTCCTCGATGGTATGCCCCGCCCCGACTTGGCCGACGATCATCCCGACCGTGACCCGCATGCCGCGGACGCAGGCCTTTCCGCCCATCATCCCCGGCTGGTGCGTGATCCGGTCGAACTCTCCCATGGCCCAGCCCCCCTCTTGGGATCCAAAGGGTATGTGATTGAGAATCCGGATTCAAGCTTTGGTTTAATGTTGGGAAATCCCGTCCGGCAGGGCCCCGTCCCCGGGCGCCCTGCCGGCCCCGTTCCTACTCCGCCTTCCCTTCCTTCTTGGGCCCGAACTTCTCTATCAGCCGCAGCAGCTCCACCGGCAGCGGGAAGACGATGGTGCTGTTCTTCTCCACCGCGATCTCGGTGAGGGTCTGCAGGTAGCGCATCTGGATGGCCACCGGGTTCTGGCTGATCTTGTTGGCGGCTTCCAGCAACTGCTGGGAGGCCATGAGTTCGCCCTCGGCGGCGATGACCTTGGCCCGCTTCTCCCGCTCGGCCTCGGCCTGCTTGCCCATGGCCCGCTGGATCTGCTCGGGCAGGTCCACGGACTTCAGCTCCACGCTGGTGACCTCGACGCCCCAGGGCTCGGTGGAGGTGTCGATGATCTCGCGCAGGCGCTGGCTGAGCTTCTCCCGCTCGGCCAGGAGCTCGTCCAGGCTCACCTCGCCCAGCACCGAGCGCAGGGTGGTCTGGGCGATCTGGCTGGTGGCGTAGTAGTAGTTCTCCACCCCCAGGATCGCCTGCTGGGCGTTGAGCACCCGGAAGTAGACCACGGCGCTCACCTTCAGGCTGACGTTGTCCCGGGTGATGATGTCCTGGCTGGGCACGTCCAGCACCACCGTGCGCAGGCTCACCACCACCGCCCGCTGGAACGGGCGGAACACGAAGATCAGCCCGGGCCCCTTGGGCTTCTCAGCCACCTTGCCCAGGGTGAAGATCACCGCCCGCTCGTATTCGTTGATCACCCGGACGCACGCGATCAGCCAGATGACCACGATCACCACGATGGGGGTGAAACAGCCCAGACCCGCGATCATTTCCTGCATGGGTGCCTCCGTTTGCAATCGACAACAATTCTTGCACGGAATGGTCAGCGCCGGCGGCGAACGAACGGGTTTCCGGCCGCCTCCTCCCCGATGGTGGTGGCCGGGCCGTGCCCCGGGATCACCAGGGTGGCGTCGGCCATGGGGTACAGCTCCCGCTGGATGCTCTGCTCCAGGTCCTCCCAGCTGCCGCCCCACAGGTCGGTGCGGCCCACGCCGCCCTGGAACAGGGTGTCCCCGGCCAGCACCACCGCCCCCCGCTCGAATGCCCCGTGGAAGCAGCAGGAGCCCGGGGTGTGGCCCGGGGTGTGCAGGGCGGCCAGGCCGTGGTGGATGTCCCCGGGCAGCAGCCCGGTGGTCTCGGGGCGGGGGATGGGGTCCATGCCGAACAAACCGGTCTGGAGGTCCAGGTTGTCCACCAGGAAGCGGTCCGCCTCGTGCAGGTAGGCCGGGCACTGCCACAGGTCCTGCAGTTCCTTGGTGGCCCCCACGTGGTCGAAGTGGGCGTGGCTGTGCAGCAGGGCCGCCACCTTGAAGCCCAGGTCGCGCACCCGCCGGGCGATCCGGGGCCCCTCGCCGCCCGGGTCCACCACCACCCCGGTGGCCCGGTCCGGATCCCACAGGAGGGTGCAGTTGCATCCCAGCGGGCCGACCGGGAAGGATTCCAGCTTCAGCATGGGGGGTCTCCGTTCCCTTCCACCCTACCTCAGAAGGTGTAGGTGACCCCCAGGTTCAGGGCCGAGTAGGTCAGCCCGGAGTAGCTGTGGGTCACGTAGCGCGCCTGGACGCCCAGGTGGTGGTCCAGGTCGTAGCCGGCGCCCAGGTCCACGCCCAGGCCGGTGTCGTTGCGGGAGGAGTAGGAGTAGGAGGTGTGGTAGCTGTCCTGGGACAGGCCGGCCAGGACATACAGGCCGTCGAGGCGGCGCTCCAGGTGGTAGGTGTAGTCGGCCGCCACGGCGAGGTCGGTGACGCTGGTGTCGCCGTTCTGCGCGTAGAGCGTCATGTCGCCCCGCACCATCAGGCCGTGGCCTTGCTCGAAGTACCATCGCGCATGGGCGCCCGCCTGGAGCCCGACGTAGGCGTTGCTGCTGAGGTCGTTGACCGGGACGGACAGGGCTCCCTGGACACCGAAATGAAGGTCCGCGGCGGGCAGGGAGAGGGCGCCGGCGATGATGAGGATCGCAACCGTCGTTCGCACGATGACTCCTTGGAAAAACGAGGGGGGAAGTCGGTTCAAAAAATCATCATAGCGCCCACCGGGGGCATTCCCGCAGGGGCGGGGGGGACGGGTTGCGAAAAGCGATGTTCCATTTATAATAATTTAATCATTAGCCCAGGCGCCCTTCCACCTGTCCGGGCCTCGCCGATCCCGTGCCGGGAGAGGCGGACCCGTGCCGGGGGGAACGGCCGTCCTCGTGTGGGAGACCCTGCCGTTGCCGTCGACACTCGCCCGCCTCCTGCTCTGCGCCGGGATCCTGCTGGGCGCCGCGGCGGCCCGGGCCGAAACCCGGTTGCTGCGGTTCCCGGACCTCCACGATGACCGGGTGGCCTTCACCTACGGGGGCAACCTGTGGGTCGCCCCGGCCTCCGGGGGTGCCGCCACCCACCTGACCACCCACCCGGGCCTGGAGCTGTTCCCCAAGTTCAGTCCCGACGGCAAGTGGATCGCCTTCACGGCGCAGTACGACGGGGATGAGCAGGTCTACGTCATCCCCGCCGAAGGGGGCGTGCCCCGGCAGCTGACGTTCTACCCGGCCCTGGGCCCCCTCAACCCCTGGTCGGGGTACGACAACCAGGTCATGGGCTGGACCCCGGACGGCAAGTCGGTGCTGTTCCGCTCCATGTGCGAGGCGGACGGGGTGCTCAGCGACGGGGCGCTCTACACCGTGGGCCTGGAGGGCGGCCCGGTGCGCCGACTCCCGCTGCCCGCCTCGGGGGCCGGCGCGTTCTCGCCGGACGGGAAGGGGCTGGCCTACACCCCGGTGTCCCTGGACTTCAGCACCTGGAAACGCTACCGGGGCGGCCGGGCCCAGGGGCTGTTCGTGTTGGACCTGGACACCCGGATCCAGAAGCGGGTGGCCCACTCCCGCCACTGCGAGGGCGACCCCATGTGGATCGGCGACGGCCTGTACTTCACCTCCGACCGGGACGGCACCCTCAACCTGTACCGAGCCGAGCCGGGCATGGACCGGGCGCGGCAGCTGACCTTCAGCCGCAAATGGGACGTGCGCTGGCCCTCCACCGACCACCAGGGCCGGATCGTCTACGAGCTGAAGGGGGGACTGCGGATCTACGACGTCCGGGACGGCAGCGACCAGGCCATCGACATCACCGTGCCCAGCGAAGGGGGCGCCAGCAGGCCGACACGGATCGACGCCGAAGTGGAGGACTGGACCCTTTCCCCCACCGGGGAGCGGGCCCTGTTCGTGGCCCGGGGCGACGTGTTCACGGTCCCGGCCCACGCCGGGCCGGTGCGCAACCTCACCCACAGCTCCGGCGCCCACGCCAAGCTGGCCCGGTGGTCCCCGGACGGGCACAGCATCGCGTTCGTCTCGGACCCGTCCGGGGAGGAGGAGGTCTACTTGGTGGACCAGGAAGGCGCCGCCCCGCCCCGCCAGCTGACCGCCACCCTCAAGGTATTCCTGCGCAGCCTGGCTTGGTCCCCGGATGGCGCCCACCTGGCCCTTTCGGACAAGGACGGGCGGGTGTACCTGCTCGGTGTCGCCGACCGGGAGCTGACCCAGGTGGCCCAGGACCCCGCCGCCGGGGTGCCGGACCTGGCCTGGTCTCCGGACGGCCGCTTCCTGGCCCTCACCCTGGGCAATCCCAACGGGCTCACCTCCCTCTACGTGTGGAGCCTGGCCGAAGGGCGGCTGCACCGGCTCACCGAGGACCTGTTCCCGGCCTCGGATCCGGCCTGGGACCCCCAGGGGCGGTACCTCTACTTCCTGGCGCGCCGGGACTACGCGTCCCGGCTCTCCACGGTGGAGTACGACTTCGCGGCGGAAGACAACGTGGGGGTGTTCGCCCTGGCCCTGCGCAGGGACGTGCCCCACCCGTTCCCGCCCGAGAGCGACGAGGAGGGCCGCAACCCGCCCAAGCCGCGGCCGGCGCCGGAGCGGCTGCGGATCGAGTGGGCCGGCCTGGACCAGCGGGCGGTGCGGGTGCCGGTGGCGGTGGGCAACCTCGACCACCTGGTGGCCGTCGACGGCCACCTCCTGTGCGGCAGGTCCGTGCCCCAATCCTTCAGCGAGGATGCCTGGACCCGGCAGTCGCTCTGCCTGTTCGACCTGAAGCTGCGCCAGGAGGCGGTCCTGGCCGAGGACACCCAGGGCTGGCAGCCCAGCGCCGACGGCCGGCGGGTGCTGCTGCGCCAGCAGGGGCTGTACAGCCTCATGGACGTGGCCGCCGGGGCGCCCCGGCAGCCGGTCTCGACCCGGGGCCTCCAGGTGGACTGCGTGCCGGCCGAGGAGTGGGCCGAGATCTTCGACGAGGTGTGGCGGCGCTACCGGGACTTCTTCTACGTGCGGAACATGCACGGCTACGACTGGAACGCGCTGCGGGAGCAGTACCGGCCCCTGCTGAAGTACGTGACCCACCGTTCGGACCTCACCTACGTGCTCTCGGAGATGGTGGGGGAGCTGAACGTGGGCCACGCCTTCCTGGGGGGCGGGGACTACTGGCAGCCGCCGCGGCCCAAGGTGGGGCTGCCCGGCGCCCTGCTGGACCTGGACGAAGCGGCGGGCCGCTACCGCATCACCCGCATCTTCCGGGGCCACAACGAGGAGCCCCGGTACCGCTCCCCGCTCACCGAAGTGGGGGTGGACGCCCGGGAAGGCGACTACGTCCTGGCCATCGACGGCACCGAGCTGAAGGGCGCCGACTCGCCGTACCGCCTCCTGCGCAACAAGACCAGCCCGGTCACCCTGACCCTGAATGCGGTCCCCAGCTTCAAAGGTGCCCGGCAGGCGACCTTCACCCCCATCGAGAGCGAGACCGACCTGCGCTACCTGGATTTCGTGCTGCGCTCCCGGGAGCGGGTGGACCGGCTTTCCGGGGGCCGCGTGGGCTACCTCCACCTGCCGGACATGGGGCCCTGGGGCCTGGCCGAGTTCATCAAGTGGTACTACCCCCAGATCCGCAAGGAGGGGCTGGTGGTGGACGTGCGGGGCAACAGCGGCGGGAACGTCTCCGAGGTGATCCTGGAGCGCCTGGGGCGCCGGCTCCTGGGCGTCAGCTTCGGCGCCTCCGGGAGCTGCCCCGAGACCTACCCGGACGCGGTCTTCCACGGACCCATGGCCTGCCTGATCAACGGCAGCACCGCGTCGGACGGGGAGATCTTCGCCTACCATTTCCGCTCCCTGGGCCTGGGCCCCCTGGTGGGGCAGCGTACCTGGGGCGGCGTGGTGGGCTTCACCGGCACCGGCCCTCTCAAGGACGGCGGCTTCATCGGCGTGCCCCAGGAAGGCACCGCCAACCGCCAGGGCGAGTGGATCATCGAAGGGGAAGGCGTGCACCCCGACCTGGAGGTGGAGGACGACCCGGTCTCCATGCTGGCCGGCCGCGACCCGCAGCTGGACCGGGCGGTGGTGGAGGTGCTGCGGCGGATCCGGGAGCACCCCATGCACCTGCCCGGGAGACCGCCGGATCCGGTGAAGACGCGGTAACGGGGACGCGGCCTTCCGGAGCGCGGCCGTTCCCGGGTAGCCTTGAGGAACGCAATATCCCGGTCCGTCCGGGAGCCTCGCCTTGCCGGGACCGCACTTCATGACGATGCCCGCCGATTCCTTGCCGTTTCCTTCATTTTCGCGCCTGGCCTCGGTCTGCGTGTTCACCGGGGCCAGGCCCGGCTCCGATCCCCGCTACCTGGAGGCCGCCGCCGGCCTGGGACGGGTCCTGGCCCGGCGGGGGATCGTCCTGGTCTACGGGGGCGCCCACGTGGGTCTCATGGGGGCGTTGGCGGACGCGGCCCTGGCGGGCGGAGGCCGGGTGGTGGGGGTGATGCCCCAGGGGCTGGTGGACCGGGAAGTGGCCCACCGGGGCCTGAGCGAGCTGATCGTCACCGCCGACATGTCCTCCCGCAAGGCGCGGATGGCGCAGCTGGCGGACGCCTTCCTGGCCCTGCCCGGAGGCTACGGCACCCTGGACGAGCTGTTCGAGGTGGTGACCTGGGCCCAGCTGGGGCTGCACCGCAAGCCGGTGGGCCTGCTGGACTGCGGGCTGTTCTGGAGCGGGCTGCTTGGCTTCCTGGCCCACGTCCGGGCCGAGGGCTTCATTCCCGACTCCCCCCTGGCCGTGCTGCCCTGCCACGAGGATCCGGACCGGATCCTGGACCGGCTGGCGGAGCTGGCGGGAACTCCGATAGGTTAACAATCACTTATAATTCCTCTGCGGCCCATCCCATGGGCGCGACCGTTCCGCCCGGTGCTGCTGGCCGGGTCGGGGGTGTTCGTGGCGGGCAGCCTGCTGTGCGCGGCGGCCCCCTCCCTTCCTGTGCTGCTGGCGGGCCGGGCGCTGCAGGGACTGGGCGTGGCCGCCCCACCTCCCTGGCCCTGACCGTCATCGGCGACCTGTACGACGGGGAAAAGCAGGTCAAGCTGTTCTCCCTCATGAACAGCCTGGTCACCATCACCATGGCCGGAGCGCCCCTGCTGAGGGCGTGGCTGAGCGAGGCCTGGGGCTGGTGGGCCAACTTCCTGCTGATCCTGGCCGGATCCCTGGCCGGGACGGCGGGGATCTGGCTGATCCTGCCCGAGAGCCATCCCCCGGAGCAGCGCCAGCGCTTCTCCCTGGCCCAGATGGCGGAGAACTACGGCACCCTGCTGCGCAGCCGCATCTTCCTCGCCCTCGCCTTCGGCCTGGTGTTCCTGGCCACCCCGTACGCCGCACTAGAACTTCAGCCAGTCCTGGTCCAGCCGGGCGGCGTTGTTGATGGCTACCCTCCCCGGAGCATTGACGAACCGCCCGACCCCCCTGCAGACTTCGCCCTTGCCGGTCACGTCGACCACGCACACGGCGTCGTCCGGGAAGGCGGCGGTCTTCTCGTAGCTGGTGAGGTAGAAGGTGCACCGGTACTCCGGCTCCCGGCCTTCGCCCGGGAGGAATTCGAAGTAGTAGGTGCCCTTGTCCAGGATCCTGGCGGTGCCGGGCTCCAGTTCCCAGAACCCGGCCCTGGGATCGTCCGGCCGGATCCGGAACAGCCCCTGCTGGTTGCCGAAGGTCCCCAGCTCCACCTTGCTGGGGAAGGTCACCTTGCGGACCACCTGGGCCTGGGCCACCCGCGCGGGAACGGCCGCCAGCAGGGCCGGGAGGGCGAGACGAAGCATCCGGTCCATGGGATTTCCTCCTACTCGCACAGCACCAGCATGTCCCGGGAGGCATCGGCGGCCGATTCGGAGAACCAGGCGGTCTGGGCGAGCCCGTCCGGGTTCTCCTGGTAGGCGCCGCTGATCCAGCGCCCCCACTGGACCACCTGGCCGTCCCGGCCCCCCAGGCTGACGATGAACACGCTGTTCTTCCGGGCGTAGCCGGAGCCCGCCCGGCGCACCAGGTACAGGTTGAACTCGTAGGTGCGCCCGTCCTTCCCGCCCGGGACGAACCTGAAGAGATGGGTGCCCTTGGGCAGGGGCGCCGTGGTCCCGGGCTCCAGGGGCACCAGCGCCCCGGTGGCGGGGTCCAGGTAGCGCACCCGCCCGGTGGCGTTGCTGGACAGGCCGACCCACACATCGGACGCGAAGGTCATGCGCCGGACCAGGGTGCCGGGCAGGGCCGCGGGGGCGGCCGCCAGGAGCAGGAGGGACAAGGCCAGAAGGCGGCGCGGAAGGCGGGATCGGCGCATGGGAAAGACCTCGGGTCGGGGGGGCTCGGTCCGGAGGGGAGCTGATGAATGGAACAAATATGTAATGTTAATAAATTTTTCAAGCCGACCCTGGGCCTCCGCCTGTTGGCGGGGGCGGGCCTCGGTTCAGCGGGCGTTGCCCGTGAGGGTGAAGGCCGCCCAATAGTAGGGATGCGGCATCCGCGCCCGCACCTCCAGCTGGGCCTGGCGCAGGGCCTCGGCCTTGTCCGCGGAGCCCAGCCGGGAATAGAAGCCCACCATGAGGTCGCGGGTGGAGCGGTCGTCCACCTTCCACAGGCTGGACAGCACCGAGCGGGAGCCGGCGTAGAGCAGGCCGCGGGTGAAGCCCACCACGTCGTCCCCGCTGGAGACCTTGCCCAGGGCCGTCTCGCAGGCGCTGAGGGTGACCAGGTCGGTGTCCAGATCCATGTGGTACAGGTCCGCCACCTTGAGGGTGCCCCGGCCCTGGGCCGTGGGGGCCAGGAACAGGGCCGACTCCAGCGGGTGGTCCACGTCGAAGAACCCGTGGGCGGCCAGGTGGATGACGCTGTAGCGGCCGCCGGCCGCGCGCACCGGGTCGGGGGTGGCCTCCTTGCGCACCAGGAGGGTGGGGCTGGGCAGGATCCCGGCCAGGGCCGCGGCTTCCTCCTGGGCGAAGGGCAGGTCCAGGGCGGGATCGCCCAGGTCCGGATTGCCCAGGATCAGGGAGCCGCCGGCGGGCCTGCCCGGCTTCAGGAAGGCCAGGACCGTGGCGCTGGGCAGCACCCGCAGGCTGAAGCGCTCGACCATCGGGGCGTCGGCCGGGCCCAGGGCGCAGAAGGGCAGGTAGTGCAGCACCCCGTGGGGGACGAGGGTGAGCCGGGGGGTGCGCAGCTGGTCCGCCACCGGTTCCACCAGCTGGCGGTACAGCGCCGCGGCCTGGTCCGGGACCGGCCGGGACGGGTCGGCCAGGGCCAGGCGCAGGGCCAGCACCTGGGCGGTCAGGTCCTGGACCGGGAGCGGCGTGGCGGTGACCCGGTCCCGGGTCACCACGAAGGCCAGCCACCGGGACCCGGCGGCGAAGTACTCCAGCAGGGTCTCGTCCGCGCCCAGGCGGGCCTGGAGGGCGCCCGGGTCCACCTGGGGCACGCTCACCAGGGAGGCCAGCTCGGGCGCGACGCCGGCCAACTGCACCCGGGCGGAGACGGCGATGCCCCGGGCGCCCGGCGCGGCCGGGTCGTGGAGGGCCTGGAGATCCTGGTCGGCCTGGTCCAGGCGGGCCAGGGCCTGGGCCTCGCCGCCTCCCCGGGCCAGCTGCTTCTGGGACGCCAGCAGGTCCACCAGGGCCCGGCCCTTGGCCCGCTCCACGAAGGCGAAGGCGTCGGCGGCGCGGCCCTGGTCCGCCAGCAGGGCCACCAGTTCCTGGTAGCAGGCCTGCTTGTCCCCCACGAAGCCGATCCGGCCGGCCTCGGTGCCGATGGAGGCCCGCTGGCGCTCCACCACGTCCACGGCCTTGCGCAGCAGGTCTTCGGCCAGGGGATCCTGCCGGTCCTTGCGGGCGATGCGGGCCCGGTCCAGCAGGGCCTGCCAGTAGAGTCCGCCCACCTCCGGCAGGCGGGGGTGCTGCAGCAGCCGGTCGTAGGTGTCCCGGGCCTGGTCCAGGCGCCCGGTCTCGAACTGGCACTTGGCCATCAGGAAGGCCGCCGGGAGCTTCTGGTAGGTCTTGTCGATGAAGAGGGAGGCGATCCCGTGGTACTCGGCCTTGGGGTCCTGGAGGGCGGCCAGGGCCCGGTCGTACTGGCCCAGGGCCATGCGCACCTTGGCGATGGCGGCGAACTTGGCGGGGCCGAGGGTGGTGATGCCGATGTCCACCGATTCCAGGCGGCGCAGGCAGTGCTCGGCCCCGTCGGGATGGTGCAGCAGCGCCTGGGCCACCCCCATGGCGCCCCAGGTCTCGAGGGCGAAGTCCCGGTAGAACTGGTTGCCGGGATAGGCCTCCACCAACCGTTCGGAAGCGCGGGCTTCGGCCAGGGCCCTGGCCGGGTCCCCCAGGTCCAGCCAGGCGTTGGCCCGCAGGAAGTGGGGCATGGCCGCCAGGTCCGCTCTCCCCATCCAGCGGTCTCCCGCCTGGATCTGGGCCTCGAAGCGGTCGCAGGCCGGGAACAGGTGCGCGTAGTTGCGGGTCTCGGCGTAGGCGCCGGCCAGGAACAGCAGCTGCCTGGAGGGCACGGCCTCCCCCCGGTCCACCATGGGCTGGAGGGTGTGGATGATCTCGTAGTGCTGCTGCTTCTGGGCCATGCTGCCCAGCTTCAGGTCCAGGCCGGTGATCGGGCAGGCCAGGTGGAGCAGGGCCAGGAGCAGCCCCAGGCCGAGGGCCGGAAGGGTCGCCCGCCGGGGAGATGGCTTGCGGGAGGGGAGCATGGGGCCTCCGGACGCGCCATGCCGGAGGGCCAGGATCCCTCCGGGTCAGGTTGCTGTTCAGCGATGGTCCAGTATGGCACTCAGCAGCGCCTGCGCACCACCAGCTCGAACCCGGTCAAGCTCCCAGCCCGGAAGCCCGTTCGGCGAGGGAGGTGGTGGCCTGGTTCAGGGCCAGGCCCGCCAGGACCAGGACCGCCGACGCACCCTTCCACAGGGTGATGGGCTCGCCCAGGAACACGGCGCCGCTGGCCATGCTGAACAACGGGATCAGCATGGAGAGGGGCGCGATGGTGGCGGCCGGGTAGCGGCGCATCAGGTAGCACCAGCCGGAGAAGGCGAACAGGGTCGCCACGTAGGCCTGGAACAGGAGCGCCGCCAGGGTCCGCAAGGAGAACTGGTGGATGCCGTAGCGGATCGCCGCCGGCCCTTCCAGCAGCGCCGACACCGCCAGCAGGGCCGGGGCCGCCGCCACACCGCACCAGACCGACATCGCCAGGGGATCCACCGGTCCGATCTTCTTGGTGAAGTGGTTGCCCAGGGCCCAGCACAGCGAGGCCGCCACCACCATGCCGAATCCCGCGAAGCTGCCGCGGGTCGGCATGTGCCAGCCCACCACCGCCACCCCCGCGAAGGCGATGGCGGCCCCCGCCCACTGGGCGGGCCGGGGCCGCTCCCCCAGGAGCACCAGGGCCAGCGCCAGGGTCAGGAACACGTGCAGCTGCATCACCAGCGCCGCCATCCCGGCCGGCATGCCGGCCTTGATCCCGGTATACAGCAGCACGAACTCCGCCACGAACATGCTGGCCGTGTACCCCGCCAGGTACCGGAGCGGGGCCCTGGGCCGCGGCCAGAACAGGACCATGGGCACCGCCGCCATCCCGAAGCGCACCGCCGCCATGAACACCGGCGGCAGGTCCCGCAGGCCATAGGCGATGGCCACGTAGTTGACTCCCCACACCATCACGGTGCCGAGCGCCAGCAGGAAGTGCAGAGGGGTCATGGGCCTGGGTCCGATGGAAAGGGATGTCCCATGGTAGACCAGGGGCCCGGGCGGGCGACAGATTCCGCGTTTTCAGCCTTTCGTGCGGTACCTGCTGAGGTTCAGGGTTCCAGATGGATGCCAGGAGTTCGGAGGCCCGAGACTTCGAGGCCGACCCTCACCACCACCCGATTTTTTTCACCACCAGGATCTCGTCGTCAGAATACAGAGTCGGATTCCTGGGCTTGAACCGAAGCTCGAAAATGAAGCCGGTACCGCGAACCGTCTCCCGGTTGGCCTCGTACGTGTACCCCTTTTCCATGGCCTCCCGGATGGACATGAATCCGGACGCGATCCGGTCCAGGCCATTGCTGGCGGTCCTTTCGAACGCGACACGGACCGAGACGAGGTCCATTCCCGAATGGGGATTGACGACCAGCGGCGGCTCCTCCGCGAGTTTCCAGGTCACGTCTTCCCCCTGCCAGTTGTTCCGGTTGTAGGGGACCCGTGTCTCCTTGCCCCTGGGCATCCTGGTGAAGTTGAAGATCCCCCAGTCCACGTCCTGCAGCGGCCGCTGGGCCCGGAGGTCCTGACTGGACCCGGAATTGAGGAAGAAATGGTGGTACCAGAGGTCTTTGGACGTCAGGATCACCCCCTGGGAGTCGAACTGGAATTGTCCTTTGAATTTCATCGGCTCCCATTGGGTGGCCTTCTTGGCCCCGCCGATGAAGGACTCGATCGCGGCGCCCATGGCGGCGACGATGGGCGCGTATCCTCCGGTTTGTCTCATGGCGGCAGCCTTGACCGCCTGGAACCAGAACTCACGGCCGTGGGTCTGTTCGCCCGCGGGGCTCAGCACCTCGTGCTGGATGAACGAGTCCACCGTCTTGTAGGCAGCGTAGCCTTTGCGCGCCGAATCCAGGACGCTCCCGGCAGACCAGGTGAACCCCGGATGTGCCTCCTCGCCGTTCTCGAGGGCCGTTTGGAGTTGGATGCTGCCCGCGCTTTTCAGGTTGATGGACTGCTTCTCGATCGAGGTCAGCTTGAACACCAGGATGGGATCTTTCTGTTTTATTTCCGGGTCGTAGCCGACAAGGGGAAAATCGAAGACTGCCCAGGAAGAATAGGCCGTCATTCTGGAGTAGGCCGACAGCTTGGTCTCCGGGTCATACGATTCAAGAGTCTGCCTCCAGGGCTGACCATCCGAGAAGGTGAAGAGCCCTGCTCTGGCTTTGGCAAATTTTTTCCCATCCAGGAATTTAAGTTCACCTAGGAAGTAAGTCCCTTCCCGGGCTTCCGCATTGTAAAGCATGATCCTGAATATGCCTCTGTACTTGTTGTAAAGGGTAAAGAAAGGGAATGGCGGCGCCGAATGTGCCGTATCGAAATCCCGATGCACAAGCACCCAACCATCCTCAGGGTACATATCGGGTGCGTCGAAATTGGCCAAGGGGCTGCCTGGAGAGAAGAAGGGAAGCAACGCGGCGCAATGGTCTACGGCACTTCCTTTTTCAGAGAAATACAGTGTTTGGCTCTCATGAGCGGTCCAGAGCCAAGCTGGGTCCAGATTTGGATTTTCATTTCCTCGTAAGCTCGGCCCCGTTAACAAGGGGATGGCAACAAGATAGGGAATTATTTTTTGGGAAATATATTTTTCCATGCAATAACCTTGAGTGTTGTTTTTTTATCAGGGTTCTCAATTGTGAGTCGCTACAAGTCTGAAGCCGATATATTCATCTTCCTCCGATTTATTGCGGGACCAGCGATCAGCCGAACTGCCGTACCGAAGGCTCCCGGTAATTGCCATGGGTGGATAGCCACGGAGGATTCTTTCGCCTTCCCTTGCATCTGGACCAGGTGCCATCCACGGACTTCCATCCAATGGTGCACCGGTGTACCCGTCATGAGCCATATCCTCACACCATTGGAAGACCAGCCCTGTCAGGTCGTGGAGGCCCCATGGATTAGGTAGTTTCATTCCGACTGGATGCTCCTGCATTCGATAGGCATCAATGGTCCATGCAAAGGCACCAGCCTTCAATTCGTCATCTCCAAAAAAGAAATTTGTTGTGGTGCCCGCCCTGTAGGCGTATTCCCACTCGGCCTCCGATGGAAGCCGGAATGCCAATTCGGGAAACATTTTTCCGATTTTAGGCAAAAATTCCTTTTTTATCGTCTCATAGCTAACAGAATTGACTGCATAATTTGAGTTCGCCCGCGGTGATGGGTTGTTTCCCATGATTGCCTGCCATTGGCCTTGAGAAGTTGGAAATTTTGCCAAATAGAAAGCTCGGTGAATTGTGACTTGATGGGATGGGCTTTGCTTCGGAAATCTTCGGGGACAAGCAGGGTTGTCATAACCCATGGTGAATTGACCTGCTGGTATCAGGACAAAGTCCAGTGGAACGGCTCCCGGCAGTTGCAAGGAAAGGGTGGATGGCGTGTAAGAGACTTTCACCGGCGTACCAGTCTGCACATCAACCTCCTGGACCGGGCGCCAGGGATGGAAGGTCGCATCTTCCCGCTTGACCGGCGCCGCGGCGAGGGTGTAACGGCCCGCCTTCAACCCGGTCAGCACCTCCGATTTGTTGACCATCCGGTTGAACCCGTCCGGCCCGTTCACCGTCACCTCCCCGGTCACCCCTTCCGGGGCCTCCACCGTGACGACGAGACCCGGGTTGACGATCACCGTGGTGCTCCGCTGCGCCTTCTCGCCGCGATCGTTGGTCACGGTGAGGGTGTAGGTGGTGGTGCCAACCGGCGAAACCTTCACGATGCCGCTGCCAGGAAGGACACCTCCCTGGTTGTCCACCACGCCGGTGCCATGAGAAAATTTGGCTTCCAAATTGACTTCGGATCCCACTTCGACTTGCGTCTGGTCTGCCTGGAAACGCTCGATGACAGGTGCCGGAGTGGAACCTCCTCCGCCACAGGCCAGCAGTACGGCCAGGCTGCAGACGCCGAAGGCCAGCCTGAAGTGCCTGGCCCATGGCGTGCCCGAACACCTTGGTTCAACGGAAAGTCGCATGATCTCTCCCGTTTGAAATCAACAGTTAAAATTGATTCATGAAGATTTTGCTTGTTGGGATTGATTCCCGGTCGTGGAGAAGATATCTCAAGAAAACAAAAAATTCGACACAAATTTTAATTAATTTAATATTTTTTGTATTTATTAAATTAATTTATTATTTTACATATTTCGTTTGATTTTGATTGCTGATAAGACCGTTTATACAAACCATATCTGGCTCGGATTCAAGACGATCTATGGGCTTCTTAAGCCATCCAAACCATTCCATGCTGGGCCGAATAGACATGGGTCAAACTCCAAGGAATGGAGTTCACCAATGCAGGCAACAGTGTAGACAGGCGGAAGGAATCCTCTCGCCAAGTGCAACACGGGCCACTGGAACCCCCCCGCCCTCCCGCCGTCGTCTGCTCGCTGCGCGAGCAGACGACGGCGACCAGGGCGAAGGTCCGTGACACGGATCCTCACCGAAGGACGATCCTCCCTAATTCACCTCCAAGATCGCCAGCCCGTCCTGTCGCGTGCTGCGTCCGGACACCGGCACCACGTCCCCCACCCGCAGCGGGCGGCGGCGCTTGCGGTAGGCGTCGGGGAAGGCCACCGCCTCGCACAGGGCGGTCTCGTCCTCGAAGGTGAGGAACTGCATCAGCTCGCCCTTCTCGGTGCGCACGGTCTTCTCCGCCGCCACCAGGGCCCAGAAGCGCAGCTGGCGCCCCGGGCGGAAGGCGTCCTCGGCCCGGTGCGGGGCGCCGCCGTGGCGGGCCCGCTGCAGGGCGGCGGGGTGGATCTCCAGGGTGAGGCCCAGGATCTCCAGCTCCAGGGCGGCCCGGTCGAACGGGTCGGTGGGACGGGGGCGCACCCCGGGCGGGATGCCGCCCAGGCGGGTCCACAGCAGGCGGGTGCGGTCGCCGTCCGGGGCCCAGCGGTCGAAGGCGCCGCCCGAGCCCAGGGCCTCGGCGGTGGGCACCGACAGGGGCACCCGGGCCAGCAGGTCCTCCAGCCCCTGGTAGGGGCCGCGGCGCTCGCGCTCCTCCAGCAGGGCCCGCACCTCCTCCTCCCGGGCCCCCTTCACGCACATGAGGCCCACCCGCAGGCCCTGCTCGCCCTCGGCGCAGAACTCCCAGTGGGAGGCGTTGGCGTCCGGGCCGCGCACCACCAGGTTGTGCCTCCGGGCGTCGCCCAGGTAGATGATGGGGGCGTAGTAGCCGCCCTGGTTGGTGATCACCGCCGCGAAGAACACCGCCGGGTGGTGGGCCTTGAGCCAGGCGCTCTCGAAGCTCACTTGGGCGTAGCTGGCCGAGTGGGGCTTGCAGAAGGAGTAGCCCCGGAAGGTGCGCACCATGTCCCACACCTCGTCCACCACCGGGGCCGGGATGCCCTGCTCCCGGCACCCGGCCCGGAACTTCTCCTCGAACAGGGGCAGCCTGCGGGCGCAGTCGTGCTTGCCCAGCACCTTGCGCAGCTGGTCCGCCTCCGGGTGGCTCCACCCGGCCATCTCCATGCCCACCCGTACCACGTCCTCCTGGTAGACCAGCACCCCGCAGCTCTCGGACAGCAGCGAGCCCAGCACCGGATGGCTGGGGACGTAGGTCTCCTCCCCGCGGGAACGCTTGACGTAGGTGTCGATCCAGCGGTTGGCGGCGGGGCGGATCAGGGAGCTGTGGATCACCAGGGTCTCGAAGTCGCCCTTGCCCACCCGCTGCTGCAGCTGGCGGGTGGCGGGGCTCTCCACGTAGAACACGCCCATGGAGTCGCCCCGGGCCAGCAGGTCCTGGGTGGCCGGGTCCAGCCGGGGGTGCCAGTGCAGCGGCGCCGGGGCGCGTTCCTTCAGCTCCGCCAGCGCGTCCCGCACCACCGCCAGGCTGCGGTTGCCCAGCAGGTCGATCTTCACCAGCCCGTACGCCTCCACCCCGTCCTTGTCCCAGGCGGTGATGGACACCCCCTCCTTGGCCGGGGCGGGCTGGAACGGCACGTGGTGCCACAGGGGGCCGGGGGCGATGACGGTGCCCCCGGGGTGCACCGAGAGCTGGTGGAAGTGCCCCTCCAGCGCCTGGGCCTGGGCCAGGATGCCGGCCCAGGCGGGGTGGTCCTGGATGCCCTGGATGCCCTCGTCCCAGCCCCGGATGTAGCGGGCCAGCACCTTGAGCTCCGCCTCGGGCCGGCCGTGGGCCAGGGCCACGTCGCGCAGGGCGCCGCGGGTCTGGAAGAACACGTGGTTGGCCACCATGGCCACCCGCTCGGCGCCGTAGCGGCGGAACACCGAGGCGATCACCTCGTCCCGCTCGTCCCAGGCGAAGTCCACGTCCAGGTCCGGCGGGTCGGTGCGGGCGTCGGACAGGAAGCGCTCGAACATCAGGTGGGTGGCGATGGGGTCCACGTTGGTGATGCCCAGCAGGTAGCTGACGATGGAGGCGGCGCCGCTGCCCCGCCCGCAGGTGCGGGTGGCCCTGGCCTCCCGGACCAGGTCGTGGACGGCCAGGAAGTAGCCGGCGAAGCGCTTGCGTCGGATCAGGTCCAGCTCCTGCTCGATGCGGGCCCGGTGCTCGGCGGTGACGACGGCGTAGCGCCTGGGCAGCCCGGCCTGGACCCGGGCCTGGAGCTCCTGGTCCAGGTCCTGGTCCCTGGGGCAGATGGGCCGGGGCATCACCCAGTCGCCCCAGTGCATGCGCCAGGCGCCGGCGCGCTCGGCGATGGCCTCGGTGGCGCGGATCACCCGCGGCTCGGCCCAGGGGAAGCGGCCCTCCCAGGCGGCCCGGGACACCGCCGCGTCCCGGGGCTCCCACAGGGGCTCGGTGTTGGTCACGGTGCACTGGGCGGCCATGGCCCGCTTGAGCCGGTGCAGCTCCAGCCCCTCCGGGCGGCGGAAGCGCAGCGCCTGGGGCGCCGCCACCTCCAGGCCCTGCTCCAGGGCCTGGGCCGCCTCCCGCTGGTTGCGCCCGTGGGCCAGCAGGGCGGCCGGGTAGCCCTCCCGGGCCAGGTATCCCTGCCCCTCCAGGGTCTCGGCCAGCAGGGAGCACTCCCGGGGCGGGTCCCCCTCCCGGCCGTGGGCCTGGTCGGTGAGCAGCCGGCACAGCTCCGCGTAGCCCCGGTTGGAGTGGGGCAGGGCGCCGAAGTCCATGCCCCGCCAGGTGAAGCGGCTGCCCAGCAGGGGCGTCAGCCCCGCCTCCAGGCAGGCCTCCCGCAGCCGGGGCCACCCGTGCAGCCCCCGGTCCCAGGCCGCCACCCGGGCGTAGCCCAGGCGCGGGGCCAGCTGGGCCACCATCCCGGCGGTGTAGACGCCCTCGCCCGGGGTGAAGTCGGTGACGGCCAGGAGGAAGGGCATGCGGGGGAGCTCCGATCCTTTCAAGATATCGTAAAAAAAGCGAAAATCAAGACATTGCCCGCACTTGCGAAGGCTGCGCGCGGCTTCGGCTTGTGCCTGGAACGGGCGCCCAAACCCGCTCGGGTCTACCGGAACTAACGGTCTCCCGGTTGGTCGCTATCCGGGCTAAGCCCGGCCAGCCTTTCCGGCACCTGGCCAAGCCCCAGGAACCGGACCGTCAGGTCCCCGAACCGCCGGCTGAAGGGCCGGTCCACGTCGTGGGCGACCAGCCAGTTGGCCCCTTCCGGATAGAGCCGCCGGAAGATCCTGAGGTTCCCCGGGTCGAAGGCATCAGCTTTCCACTTGGCCTCGATGGCCGTCGGGGCCGTGGGATTCCTGGCCAGGACGAAGTCCACTTCATGCCGTTCCTTGTCCCGCCAATAGTGGATGGGCCGGCCTTGCAGGCAGGCGGACAGTTCATTGAGCACCAGGTGCTCCCAGAGGAAGCCCAGGTCCTCATCCCTGAGTTCATTCCAGCCCCGGTGGTGGCAGACGAAGCCGGTGTCGAACCCATATACCTTGGGCGCCTGGACCACCTCGCGGCCCTTGGTGGAGTGGAACGGCCGCAGCACCTGCACGACCATGGTCTCCTCCAGGATGCCCAGGTAGGTGCCCACCGTGGTCCGGGATATGGCGCACGGGCCAGCGAAGGACGAGGCCTCGAAGATGCCGCCGCTCTGGATGAACGTCAGTTCCATCAGCTTCTGGAAACCAGCCCGGCGCTCCAGCCGGAACAGTTCCTGGAGGTCCTTGGCCCAGTAGCCGTCGAACCAATCCTGGTAGTCAGCTTCCGGAACCCGGGGGGCCAGGAAGAAGGGCGGCAGGCCGCCCTGGTGCATGCGGTGCCGAAGACCGGTCCGGCCGAAGTCTTCAAGGTCCGCCTGGATCATGGGTGTGAGCCGCAGGGTCCGCTTGCGGCCCACCAGGGTGTCACGGAACTTGCCCGAAGCTCCGAGGGTGCTGCTGCCGGTGGCGAGGATCCGCACTTTCGGATGGTGGTCCGCGGCAATCTTGAGCAGTTCAGAGGGATGGTCCAGCCGGTGGATTTCATCCAGGACGATCCGCCGGCCATCGAGGTCTTCCAGGAAGGATTCGGGATCTTCCAGCATCCGGCGGGTCCTGGGCTGCTCGCAGTCCAGGTACTCGATGTCGGGGAGGCCCTGGCACAAGGTGGTCTTGCCGCTCCTGCGCACGCCCGCCAGCCACAGGATGGATTTCTGGCCCCACGCCTGCTCGATCTGGGATTCCCAATGGCGCCGATGGATCATGGTGCCATGCTAGGGCAGCTTCCGACCAAACACAACTAGTTTTTCATTTGGTCAGACTATATGCAAAACTAGTTGCGTTTGGTCAAATCAAAATAAAACAGCAATTAAATTTATGTCCGGGCCCACCCCGGCAGCACCGGCCGCTCCGGGAAGCGCCGGCGCAGCCGCGCCAGGGCCGGTTCCAGGGCGCCCAGCTTGCGGGCCAGGGGCGGCTCGAACAATCCCCGGGGCCGGCCCAACCCCCAGGCCAGGTGCAGTTCCAGGCGGTGCACCAGGATCCGGCGCCGGGCACCCAGGCGGAAAGCGGCCTCCACCTGCCGGGCCAGGAGCAGGGGCGGCTCGGCCAGGACGTCCTCGGGGGCCCGCCAGCGGTGGTCCACGCCGTCCACGTCCCACCAGCGCAGGTTGAGCCGGCGGGGGGAGCGCCCGTCGTTCCAGAACCGCTCCAGGCACCACACGGCCAAGGGCACCTCCTCGGGCAGGCAGGGGGGCTCCAGGCGCCAGGGGTGGCGGGACTCCCCCAGGGGGTCGGCCAGCATGGGCAGGCGGGGACGGTCCTCGCCCCGGGCCTGGGCCAGCACCTGCCGGGCCTGGTCCTCGGGCATGAGCTGGGCCAGGGTGGGCAGGGGCACCGGCTGCAGGTCGCCGAACCTCCGCAGCCCCAGGCGCTGGAAGCGCCAGCGCAGACGGGGCGCCAGGTCGGGCATGCGGACCAGGGGATGGGGGGCCAGGAACACCGCCTCGCCGCCCTCGGATACTTCCTCCAGGGCGATGGACCCCCGCACCTCCAGGCGGGTGGCCAGCTTGGCGGCGGTGGCGCTGCGGGACAGGCCCCCCTGGCTGGTCCAGCCGGTGGACTGGGCCAGTTCCCGCTGGATGCGCGCGGCGGCGTCCCGGGGCGCGCCGAACAGCCGCCCGGTGCCGTCCAGCTCCACCAGGGCTTCGCCCAGACGCCCCAGCAGCCCCTGGGGCGACCAGTGCTGCAGGAACTCCCCCAGGCTGGCCTGGGCCTCCCACCAGGTCTGGGGCGCCGGGTCCAGCACCCGCAGCCCCGGGACCCGGCGCAGGGCGTGGTCCATGGGCTCCCCCGGGACCAGCCCCTCGGTCCGGGCCAGGCGGTTCACCAGCCACAGGCAGGGGGTGCGCTGGGGCCCGGGGCCGAGGAAGGCCAGGGGCCGGTCCCGCAGGCCCGGGTCCTGCTGCCAGGCCATCTGGAACGGCATCTCGGGAACCCACATCGCCAGCACGCCCGCACCTCCGGGGCCTTAAATATGGGGTAAAAAAAGCGAAAAACAAACGGCAATTTTTTCCCTCAGGGAAATTGTCGGTTTCAACCAAGTGTGATCAGCCGCGCGCTTTCACGAACGCCGCCACCGTCCGGTCGATATCCCCCGGGGTCGTGGCCCAGGAGCACACGCTCATGCGGATGGCGCTCTGCCCCTGCCAGGTGGTGCCCCCGCACCAGCATTCTCCGGAGGCCTGCAGGTGCTTGAGGGTGGCCTGGGTGAGCTCGGGGGTATCGCAGGCGATCAGCACCTGGTTGAACACCACCTCGTTCAGGATCCGGAACCCGGCCGCCTTGAGCTGCGCGGCGGCCTGGGCGGCCCGGTCGCACAGGCCCTCCACCAGCTCGGCGGCACCGGAGCGGCCCAGGGCCTTGAGGGTGGCCCACAGCTCCACCGCCCGGGCCCGCCGGGACATCTCCGGGGTGTACAGCATGCCGTCCCGGTGCTCGCTGTAGACGATGTAGGCGCCCACGTTCTGCATGGCCGCCACGGTGGCCTGGGGATGCCGGCACAGGACGATCCCGCAGTCGTAGGGGGCGTTGAGGGTCTTGTGGGCGTCCACCGACCAGGAGTCGGCGCGCTCCGCGCCCTTGACCAGGGAGCGCAGCCGGGGAGAGACGCCGGCCCACAGCCCGAAGGCGCCGTCCACGTGCACCCAGGCCCGCGCGGCCTCGGCCCGGTCGCAGATGGCCCCGAAGGGGTCGAACGCCCCGGTGTTCACGTTCCCGGCCTGGGCCAGCACCAGAGTGCGCTGGTCCAGGGCGGGCAGGGCCTCGGCGCGCATCCGTCCCTGGCCGTCCACCGGCACCAGCTCCACCCGCTCCCGCCCCAGCCCCAGCAGGGCCAGGGCCTTGAACACGGTGCCGTGGGCCTCGGCGCCCACCACCACCCGGATCGGCGGCGCGCCGAACAGACCTTGGGCGTTCACGTCCCAGCCCTGGCGGGCCAGCAGGTCCTGGCGCGCGGAGGCGATGCCCACGGCGGTGGCGGTGGAGGTCCCGCCCACGTACCCCGCCACGCACCCGGCCGGCAGCCCCAGCAGGTCCACCAGCCACGCCTCGCACACCGACTCCAGCTTGGCCACCGCCGGCGAGATGACGTAGAGGGCGGCGTTCTGGTCCCAGGTGTCGGCCAGCCACTTGGCGGCCAGGGCCGGGGGCAGGGCGCCGCCGTTCACGAACCCGAAGTAGCGTCCCCCGGTGCTGGTGGTGGTGGCCGGGGAGCCGGAGCCGTGCAGCAGGCGCAGCATGGCCGCAGGATCGCAAGGCCCGTCCGGGAGCGGCTCGTCGAAGGCCGCCAGCCCCGCCAGCGCCTGGTCGTCCGGGAACACCCGCTGCCCGCCCACGCCGGACATGTACTCCCAGGCATGGCCCAGCGCCTGCTCGAACAGCCCGCGATCCGCGGCGAGGGCGAACATCCGGTCCTGGAGGGAGAGGGTCGTGGTCATGGGAGGACTCCTGGGAGAGGGCGGGCCCCTCCCAGTCTATCCTCCCCGCCGGCCTGCCCGGCTACAGCGCTGAAGTGGTCGTGAACTCCACCGTGTAGGCCTTGATGCTGCCGTCGGCCTGGGGCACGCCGTAGACCACGACCGGGTCGGTGGCGGCCAGGTTGGTGGTGAGGGCGGCCACGCCGGCGGGGGTGGTGATGTCCACCGGGGTCACCGTGTAGATGCCGGTCTTGAGGTCCACGTCGATCTGGTAGACCAGGGTGGCCGCGCCGGCGGCGCTGCTGAGGTCGACGGTGACCGGGACGTTGCCGCCGCCCTTGACGGTCATGGTGAAGGACCCGCCGCTGGACGAGGCGGTGTAGGGGCCGACCACGGCGCCCTTGGGCAGCCGCACCGGTTCCAGGATGGTCCAGCGGGCGTTCCAGCCGGCCCAGGCGCCGCTCGCGGCCAGGGCGGGGAGGGCCACCGAGTCGCCCCAGACCTTGATCATGCCGACGCTGCCGCCGAAGTCCACGCTGGCGGCGGTGACGGTGGTGAAGTCCGTGATGGCGCCGGACCCGGTGTCGGCCAGAGTGGGCAGGGTGTCATACCACCACTTGAAGCCCAGGATCGGGTTGCCGGAACTGTCGTTGCCGTCGGGGGTGGTGGCGGGGACATAGCCCAGGGCGGCGATGTAGTCGTCCGTGGCGCGCAGGTAGTTGCGGGTATCGGTGAACCCGGAGGCGGTCACGTTGCTGAGGTAGCCGCTGAACGCGGCGGTCTCGATGTCCACCGACTGGGCCACCAGGTCGGCGGCGGTGGGGTCCACGGCGCTCACGTGGACCTTGAAGCCCCGCACGATGCCGCCGTTGTCCAGGAACCCGGTGCCGGTGGCCAGGGGCGTGGCGTCGGCCTGGGCATTGGCCGGCGTGCGGAAGAAGAACTGGGTCTCGTTGTTGATCTGCACCTGCGCCGGAGTGCCGTTGCCCGTCTCGACATACAGGTAGTACGAGGACGTGGCGGAGCCGAGGACCACGTGGTCCACGTGGCCCTCGGGGCTGGCCCAGAGGTTGTTGAAGTATTTGCTGGTCCACAGGCGCACCGCCACCAGGGTCCGGTCGGGCTGGAACCGGGCCACGGACCGGATGTATCTCCCGGCCAGGTTGGCCCCGGAGAAGCTGCTGACGGTGGTCTGGGTGGCGGCGTCCAGGTCGTACAGGATGGTGCCGTAGGTGGTGTCGGGGGTGAGGGTGAGGACCTGGGGAATGGCGGTCGCGTTCTCGGGGCTGGTGGGCGGAAGGGTGGGCAGGTCCCGGGTGAGGGTGAGCGACCCGCCGCCGGAAGCCACCTGGGTGACGGTCCCGTAGAGGTGGCGCAGCACCATCTGCTCGGGCGCCACCACCAGCCGGTGGCGCACGGTGCCGTTGAAGTTCACGGTCCAGATGACGCCGCCCGCGGCCGGCTCGTGGTCGACGATGAAGGCCGGGTGGGACAGGTTGAACTCCACGTCCATGTTGGCGCTCTGCCCGGCGGTGACCACCAGGGGCTGGGCCAGGGTCACCGTGACGGCGGTGGTCAGGCTGCCCTGGCCGCCCTGGGCGCCCTTGATCTGGATGTCGGCGGCGGGGATGGCCGCGCCCGGGGTGCCGGGGAAGGTCGAGGAGGGGTTGTTGGCGGCGACGAGGGTCACGTCCCCGGGATTGGCGCCCAGGGTGAGGGTGGCCTTGGTGTAAGTGCCCGCCGGCACCGGGATGCTGCCCAGCACCTCGCTCAGGTTGTCCAGCTGGACCAGGTTCAGCACCGGCACCTGGGCCGGGGTGGTGTACACGGTGGTGGGGATGCCCCCGCCCTGGGGGGTGAGGGTGACGCCCAGGAGCTTGACCCCGATGACGGCCCAGTCCTCGGTGGAGGCGTCGCTCACGGAAAAGGCCACGGTCCCGGCGGGGGCGGGCTGCGGGGCGTCGGTGCTGCTGCTGGAGCTGGAGCAGGCCAGCCCCAGGACGAGCGCCGCGGCGCCAAGGCAGGCCGGGAATCTGAAGGCCATGGCTGCTCCTTCCGGGAGTGTATGATGACAATCAATCTACACCGTCGACCCGGCGCATGGAGGTACAGTTGCGGATGTTCTCCGAGGTACAGGGCAACCTATGAGGGCCGGCGATCTGCACCTGAACCTTGACCCGGAACGCAAGGGGCCCTTGTACCTCCAGGTGGCCGCGGCCATCCTGGCGGCGGTGCGCGAGGGGCGGGTCCTGCCGGGGGTGGCCCTGCCGGGGGTGCGGGACTTGGCCGACCGCCTGGGGGTGACCGTCAACACCATCCTGGCCGCCCTGCGCGACCTCCAGGACCAGGGCTGGCTCACCTCCCAGGAGCGCAGCGGCTTCTTCGTGGCCGACCCCCTGCCGGAGCTGCCCGCCCCGGCGCCCGCGGCCGCCCGGGGCCGGGCCGCGCCGGGGTACGACCTGCCCGGACACCTGCAGCCCATCACCAGTTCCGCCAACGTCCTGCTGGACCTCACCGACGGGGTGGCCGACGCGCGGCTGGCGCCCAGCCTGGCCTTGGGCCGGGCCTACCAGCGCGGCCTGAAGCTGAAGGGCCCCAGGCTGCTGGGCGCCTCCGACTTCATGGGCCTGCTCCGGCTGCGGGAGGCCCTGGCCGACCACCTGAAGACCCAGCGCGCCATCCTGGCCGGTCCCGAGCAGCTGCTGATCCTGCGCAGCACCGCCATGGCCGTGGGGGTGGTGGCCCAGGCCCTGGTGGGGCCCGGAGGCGGCACGGTGGCGGTGGAGGATCCCGGCAACCCCATGGTGTGGGAGGCCCTGCGCCAGGCCGGCGCCGGATCCCTGGCGCCCCTGCCGGTGGACGGGGAAGGGGCCTCAGCCGACGCCCTGGAGCGGCTCCTGGCCCAGGGCCCCCCGCCCCGGCTGGCGGTGCTCACGCCCCAGTGCCAGTTCCCCACCGGCGCCCCGCTGGCGGCGGCGCGGCGGGCGAGGATCCTGGAACTGGCCCGCCGCGGCCGGTTCCCCATCCTGGAGCTGGACCAGGAGTTCGACTACCTGCCCGCCCTGGGCGCCCTGCCGCCCCTGGCCAGCCAGGATGCCGGGCAGGTGATCTACGTCGGCAGCCTGTCCCGGATCCTGGCGCCCGGGGTGCGGGTGTCCTACGTGGTGGCCCCGGAGCCCCTGGCCGGCCTCCTGGCCCGGGCCCGGCAGCGGGTGGACTGGATGGGGGACCCGGTGCAGGAATGGGCCCTGGCCGAGCTGGTCCTGGACGGCGAACTGCAGCGCCAGCTGCACCGGGTGCGCAAGGCGGCCGCGGAGCGGCGGGAGGCCCTGGAGGACGCCCTGCGCCACGGCATGGGCGGGCTCCTGGAGTTCGATCCGGGCCACGGGGCCATGGCCCTCTGGATCCAGGGCACCGGACGCCTGGCCGACCCGTCCCGGTTCACGGTGTGGGTCCGGGCCTGCCAGACCCGGGGGCTGAAACTCCGTTCCGGGCGGCACTACAGCCTAGACGGGCATGACTTGGCCGCCACCCGCCTGGGCTTCACCGCCTACACCCCGGAGGAACTGCAGGGCGCCGTCGCGCTCATGTCCTGAGGCCCTGGAGGATGGCCAGGGCCTCCAGGTCCTCCGGGCGGTCCTCGGGGGCCTTGGCGCACAGCCGCTGCACCAGTCGGATCAGCCCCGGGGGGGTGTACGGGCGGATCCCGCCCAGGTCCGGGAGGGGCTGGGAGCGTTGAGCCTCCATGAGCTGGAACACCGTGTCCGCCTGGAAGGGGGGCTGCCCGGCCAGCATCTCGAACAGGATCACGCCCAGGGAGTAGCGGTCGGCGGGGGGGCCCACCTTGGGTCCCAGCAGTCCCTCCGGGGCGCAGTACATCGGGGTGCCCAGGAACATCGTGCTGGCGGTCAGGCTGGTGTCCAGCTTCCGCGCGATGCCGAAGTCCATCACCACCGCCCCCTGGTCCGTGAGCATGACGTTGCCGGGCTTCAGGTCCCGGTGCACCACGCCCTTGCCGTGGGCATAGGCCATGGCCTCGGCGATGTCCGCCGCGATGCCCACCGCCCGGTCCACCGGGAACGCCCCTCCGCCCTTGAGGGCGGCCTCCAGGGTGGTGCCGCGGATGAAGGCCATGGCCAGCCACAGATCCCCCTCCGCCGGGCCCGGGTCCACGATCCGCACCACCCGCGGGTGGTCCAGCAGGGCGCCCAGGGACGCCTCCCGCCTGAACCTGGCCCGGAAGCCCTCGTCCCCGGCCAGGTGGGGATGGGGCACCTTGATGGCCACCTCCGCCCCGGTCTCCCGGTGCACGCCGTAGTAGGCGGTGGCGCACCCGCCCCGGCCCAGCACGTGCTTGGCGATGTAGGGACCGTACGACCGGCCCTCGGCCGGCTCCGGCGGCCCCCCGGCAGGGACGGCCCCGGCGCCCGTCACGGTCGGGGCCGAGGTGGGCGGCACCGCGCGCCGCCGGCGCCGGAGCAGCACCCCGGCCGCGGCCAGCAGCGCCGCCGGAACGGCGGCCAGCCCCCACCACCCGTGCCCGCCCCGGGCCGGTGCCGCGGGAGCCGGAACCGGCGCCGGAGCGGCGCTTGCCGTCGGCGCGGCGACGGGCGCGGCGACGGCAACGGTGACGGGAGCGGCGGCCTGGACCGGCTGGCCGGGACCGGCGGCGGCCTGGGCGCGGGAAGCGGGCGTCGGCAGGGGGCGCGCGGCCGCGGCCGGCGCTGGGCTTGGCGGCGGCGCCACGGGAGCGGACGCCGGCGCCGGCATGGGCGCTGCCGCCGGCTGGACCGGAGCCTGGACGGCGGCCGGGGCGGGGACGGGCGCCTTCATCTCGGGCGCCGGGACCGGCGCAGCGCCCGGGGTGGGTGCTGGCGGCGCCGGAGCCGGCTGGCGGGCCCGCTGCAGGCGCTCCATCAGGGCGGCGCGCGCCTCCGCCGGCTCCCCGCCCCGGCGCTGGGACTGGTCCAGGGCGGACTCGGCGGCGGCCAGGTCGCCCAAGGCCAGGGCGGACTCGGCCAGGCGCAGATAGGGATAGTACTCGGAGAGGAAGTTCAGGCCGTAGGTCTTCACCCGGCGCCCCGGCTGGGGCTCCAGGGCGATGGCCCGGGTGAAGGCCCGCACCGCCAGGGCATGGTCGCCCCGCTTCCGGGCGTCCAGGCCGTCCTGGTAGGCGGCATAGAAGGTGGGCCAGGACTGGGCGGCCAGGATGCCGCCGACCAGGAGCGCGGGTACCGCCGCGGCCTTCATGGCCCGGCGTCGGCGCCGACGAAGGCCCAGTGGAAGGCCCGCTTAACGGCCTCGCTGTCCAGCTGGTAGATCAGCGAGACATAGAAACTGCGCTCCACGATGGATTCGTAGCCCAGCCCGGTGGCGGCGACTCCGCCCACCGGCGAATCGGTGTTGAAGCTGGACACATAGCGCCGGTCATGGGCCATCTTGAAGGCGAGGTCGAGGGTCAGGTCCTGGAACTTGATCCCGCATCCGGCGGTCCAGCCCTGCAGCACCCGCTGGGCCCCGGTCTGCACGTCCACCACCGGCTGGGGCTCCCGGAACGCCCCCACCCGCAAGGGAATGACGGCTCGGTCCCCGATCCAGGCGATCCATTCCACGCCGGCGTGCAGGTCGGTGGTGTCCCGGGTGACGGTGGGGTTCTGGTAGTCGAAGAGGTTCAGCCCGTCGTAGGGCGTGCCCGGCGCCGAGAGGGTGCAGTGGGACCAGGGGGTGTGGCTGGTGTCGGCGGTGACCAGCACCCTCGACCCGGGGTGCCAGCCGATGCCGAAGCCCAGGGTCTCGGGCCACTTCACCTTGCCCCCGATCTGCGGTCCGCCCTGGGTGGCGGGCACGAAGGTCTGGGGATCCACGTAGGAGTAGGTGCTGTCGAAGGTGTAGCTGGCGGTGAAGGGGGATCGCCAGACCACGCCCAGGTTCACCCACCGGGAGCGCCAGATGAGGCCCAGGTTGACGTTGATGCCGCGCATGACGCTGCCCTGGGTGAGGTTGGAATCGAACGGGACGCCCACGCCGGAGGTCTGGCTGGCGGAGCCGTAGCCGAACTGGGAGCGCCCCAGCCAGTAGTTCACCGAGGCTCCCGCCAGGATCCGGGAGGAGAGTTCGGCCCCCAGGGCCACCGAGTACAGGTCGACCCCCCCGGTCTGGCGCACCTGCTGGGTCACGTCCTGGATGGTGGATCCGCCGCTGGCGACGCCCTGGTAGCCCCCCGCGTTGTCGTAGTGGTAGTCGAACAGCCGCTGGTAGCTAACCAGGAAAGTGTAGTTGTAGCCCTTGTGCCGCCAGGGCACCGCGAAGGAGGCGAAGGTGGGGCGCGCCTTGGTGCTCTTGGACCAGGAATCGGAGAAGGTGGTGCCAGGGCCCTGGAACCCGGTGAGGGCCAGGTCGCGGCTGACCGCCTGGGCCACCAGGGAGACCTCCGGGCGCACCAGCTGGGCCAGCCCGGCCGGGTTGTACGACACGGCGGTGGCGTCGTCGGCCACGGCGATGAAGGCCCCGCCGGTGCCGATGGCCCGCGCTCCCGCCCCCTGGACCGTGTAGGCGGTGCGCGACTGCTCGGCCAACAGGAAGTACTGGCCCGGGTTCAGGACCCGAGTCTGGCCCAGGAGCGGCGTGACCGCCGCCGCCAGCCACCAAGCTTTCCGCACCGCTTCCTCCTGGCTGCAAACGATACTGCCAATTTACCTTAGTAAGGACCTCGGGCCGCCTAAATTGTCGTATCCTCCCTCTTGAATCGGCCCTGGTGGTCTGTACCTTTGGGATGTTTTCCATCTGTACCCCGCGCGGCGATGGACGGCTCCTAGACTTCGGGTAAACGGATCGTTCGTCCACTCCCCCACCCTGTTCCCCGGGCAACCCCCATGGCTTGCCGTGCCGTAGGCTTGGCATCCCGGCAGGTCCTTCTCCTCCAGGAGACCGTTATGAACCACTTTTCCAAGCATCTCCTGCCAGGCTGCCTCGCCCTGGCCGGCCTCACCGTGGCGGCCCTGGGCCTGGCCTGCGGCGGCGGCGGTTCGGTCCTGCCCGCCTCGAACACTCCCCCCACGACCCAGAACGGGACCGTCAACCTCACCCTGAGCGACGCCTCCACCGAGGACTGGGCCACCATCGGGGTCAAAGTGCTCAGCATCGCCCTGGTGCCCCAGGGCGGCGGCACCCCGGTGACGGTGTTCACCGCCCCGGCCCCGGCGCCGGAGGTCAACCTGGTGCAGCTCGACCAGCTCAGCGAGATCCTGGGCAACGTGACGGTCCAGGCCGGCACGTACACCGGCGCCCAGATCGTGATCAGCGCCAACCCGGGAGACGTGACCCTGGTCACCTCGGCCGACCCCGAGGCGGGCTTCGCCGGGGCGGCCTCCACCGCCATCCCCGCCTCCCAGATCCAGATCCAGGGCGCCAAGGGCGCCGCCGGCAGCAAGACCGTCACGGTGAACCTGAACCTGGTCTCCAGCCTGGTGGTGACCGCCGGACAGGCCAGCCCCATGGACCTGGAGTTCGACCTGGCCCACCCGGCCTTCATCGTCGAGCAACAGGCTGCCAGTGATCCCCTGCCGTTCTGGGCGTTCAACTTCAACGGCCCGCTGCGCCACCATCCGGCCCGGGTGGAGAACCTGATCCTGCGCCACCTTTACGGCACCGTGGGCTCCGTGTCCAGCGACAACACCTCCATCACCGTCACCAAGGACTACCCGACCCTGCCGATCGTCAGCCCGGAGACCGCCGTCGCCTCCGCCCAGAGCCTGACCATCCTGGCCGACAGCGCCAACGGCACCCTGTACTACAACCTGGACGCCACCCCCATCGTCCCGGCCACCATCCACGACTTCTCCTCGGTGGCCGCGACCCTGCCCACCAAGTACGTGCGCATCGCCGCCCGCTACCAGGCCGGCGGGACCCTGGTGGCGGCCCGGATCTACGCCAGCAGCACCTTCAGCAACGTGTTCCTCGGCCCCGAAGGCCACGTGCTGCACGTGGACACCACCAACGAGCTGATCAAGGTGCAGAACGAGCAGGGCCTGCCGGTGCCCATGCAGGTGAACGCCAACACCCAGTTCTTCTTCCGCACCCCTGCCAGCGCAGTGGCCGACGCCACCCCCATCGCCACCGGCACCGCCTGGTTCAACGCCGGCAACCTGGTGCGCGGCTTCAAGGTGCACGCCACCGTCGATCCCACCACCACGCCCATGACCGCCCTGACGGTGGACATCGAGATCGCCAAGTACGACGGCACCATCTCCACCCCCAACGCCCCGGACTTCACCTATACCCGCAAGTTCTCCACCGCCACCGACAACTACACCATGGCGCTGGGCTACATCTCGTCCTCCACCGCCAACGGCACCAACCCCCAAACCGGCGCGGCCATCGACGGCTACAAGTGGTGGGACTTCGGCTTCCCGACCCAGGTGGACGTGGATCCCACCGGCGCCGATTTCCTCAGCGCGGTGGGCGGCTCGGTGAACTTCAACGGCACGGTGGGCGCCTACAGGCCTTGGGGGGCCAGCTACTGCACCTGGAACGACCCCGCCGCCGCCAACGCCTGGTCGGCCCGGCTCAGCATCCTGATGCCCACCGAGCTGCCCAAGGGCACGGTCAACTCGCCCTGGGGAAGCGGCAGCTTCGGGCTGAGCCTGCCCGGCGGCGCCAACCCGGTCACGGTGAACCTGGACACCGCCAGCGGCTCGGCCGCGCTGGTCTACCAGGTGGACCGGACCGGCGGCGTGGTCACCGTCAGCCCCATCGACATCACCACCACCGCCGGCCAGCAGGCCCTGACCACCAACCTGGTGAACGGAGAACCGGTGCGGGTCTACGCGGTGCCCCAGACCGGCGGCACGCTCAAGGGATACGTGCTGCTCTACTTCACCGGGATCCTGCCCCAGTAGCGGGGCGCACGAACCGGCGCCGGGGGCGCCGCCCGCGGGGGAAGCGCGGGCGGCACCCCCGGCGGTGCGTACCGGGGCGCGCGTGAGGGACGCGTAAATTTTGTTAAAGATCCATTTTTTGGGGTTGACGGGGCCCTGCCGGCGGGCCACCCTCGAACTTGGTCAAGGACCGGAAAGGAGGTTGAGATGGAAGAACGTGAACCAAGCGAACCTCCGTCGTGCAGCCTCCTCCTGAGGTCCTGACCGCTTCTCCAGTGAAGGGAAGCCCCGGCCGGGCTTGACGGCCCCCCCCGGACAAGGTCCCTGGACCAGGGCTTCGCGCTCCGCGTTCCATGGACCTGAAGGACCCCAGGCGGAGGATGCGCCGCGCTCCGGGCCCCGCGCCGGGCCCGGCCTGACCGCCCCAGCCATTCCCCGCCGACGGCGGCGGATGGGGCGTGCGTCCGCAACCCGCCGGTCCTTCCCCGTCCCCCGGGGAAGGGCGCGGTTTCCCTCGACGTCCCCGGCCCCGCTCCGGGGAGGAGGTGCCCCATGCGCCGCGAAATCCTCGACGAACTCATCGACGCCATCCTCCAGAACGAACGCCGGCACGTGTGCCGGCCCCGCACCTGCCCGCCGGCCTCCGCCGGCCCCGGTCTAGCCAGGCCGGCCTGGGGCCGGGTCCTGCCCGGCATGGCCGACCCGGCGCCCGGTGACCGCCGCCAGGGCCCGCCCCGCCGGCGGCCCTGAACCTTCCGTCCACGTCCCGTACCCGACCCGGAATGACTCCCATGGAAAAGATCCTCGACCCCTCCAAGCTCGCTCCCGGAATCCAGGCCGTCCAGGGAGACTTCCTCACCCGCACCCGGGTGGTGAAGTCGCCCTGGATGCGGCGCCTGCTCACCTTCCTCATGGTCTTCGGCCCCGGCCTGATCGTCATGGAGGCGGACAACGATGCCGGCGCCGTGTCCACCTACACCCAGGCCGGCGCCCAGTACGGCCTCAAGCTCCTGTGGCTGCTCCTGCTGCTGCTGCCGGTCACCTACTTCTGCCAGGAGATGGTGGTGCGCCTGGGCATCGCCACCGGGGAAGGCCACGCCGCCATGATCTACAAGCGGTTCGGCAAGTGGTGGGGCCGCTTCTCCCTGTTCGACCTGGAACTGGTGAACTTCTTCACCCTGGTCACGGAGTTCGCCGGCATCAGCCTGGCCTTCAGCGCCATCGGCGTCTCCCCCTGGATCTCGGTGCCTCTGGCGGCGGTGGGGCTGATCACCATGGTGCTCACCGGCAGCTACCTGCGCTGGGAGCGGGTCACCATCTTCCTCTGCCTGCTGGACGTCACTTGGTTCTGGCTCGGTTTCCGGTCCGGGTTCGGCGCCAGCGAAGTGGTTCGCGACACCCTGGTCCCGGCCATGCCCACCGGCGGGATCACCTTCGACTACATCTTCCTGGTGATCGCCATCGTCGGCACCACCATCGCTCCCTGGCAGCTGTTCTTCCAGCAGAGTTGCGTGGCCGACAAGAAGCTGCGCTTCAGCGACCTGGACGCCTCCCGCTGGGATACCTTCATCGGCGCGGTGTTCACCGTCATCGTGGCCGGAGCCATGATGATGGTCGGCGCCACCCTGTTCCGCTACCACACTCCCTACACCGATCCGGCCCAGATGGCCAACGTCCTGGGGCCCGCCTATGGGAAGGGCGTCAAGGCGGCGGTGCTGATGCTGATGGTCAACGCTTCCGTGCTGGGCACCACCGCGGTCTCCCTGTCCAGCGCCTGGGCCTGGGCGGAGGTGAAGGGGTGGAGTCACAGCCTGCAGATGAAGTTCAGCGAAGCCAAAGGCTTCTACCTCACCTACGTGGGGGCCGTGATGCTGGCTGCCGCCATCGTTCTGATCCCCAAGGCGCCCTTGCAGGCCATCATCCTCGGGGTGCAGGTCCTGGCCGGGGTCATGCTGCCCAGCGCCCTGGTGTTCCTGCAGGTCCTGCTCAACGACAAGGAACTGCTTGGCGAGCGGTTCGTGAACCGGCCTTGGAACAACCGGATCAACTGGATCATCATCGCGCTCATGTTCGCACTGTCCGCCGTGCTGGCCGCCCAGGTGCTGCTGCCGAACCTGTTCCCCGCTTCCGCCGCCTGAGTGCCCGTTTCCTCCGACCCCATCCTTTCTCCAGGAGTACGCCATGACCTTCCAGACTGAGACCGCCAATGATTTCATGGCCGTGGAGCCCATCCTTGCCCGCCCCGAACCCAAGGGGTTCATGGTGGTTCACCCCCTGCACGATGAGCCCGAGGCCAAGTGCAGCGCCGACCGGCTGGGCCGGATCCAGCTCACCCGGGGCTGCCGGCTGGCGCTGATCGCCGTACGCTGCTACCTTGGCGCAATCATGCTCATGGGCGTCTACCGCGTGGTCGAGCTCATCCGGCACTGACCGGTCTCTGCCTTCCCGACTTTCCCGCCTGCGTGTGCCATGAAGTTCGCCAGCCAAATTTCCCTCCTCTGCCTCACCGCGGCCCTGCCCGGCCTGCCCCTGTGCGCCGAAGAACCCCCGGCGCCCAAACCCGCCCGGGAACTGTTCACCACCTCGGCCCCGGTGACCGACCCGGGCGTGCTGCTGCTCAATACCGGGATCCAGGAGAGCGACTTCAAGGACGGCTCCCAGGTCCGGCACTTCCCCACCCAGGTGGACCTGGGCCTCAGCCCCTGGGTGGACCTGCGCGCCTCCTGGTTCGGCCCCACCACCGTCAAGGACCCCGACGGGACCACCCGGAGCGGCCCCGCGGATCCCTGGTTCGGCGGGCAGCTCCAGGCCCTGCGCCAGGAGCGGGCCGGCCTGGACCTGGGGCTGGCGTACTGGCACAAGGTGCCCCGGGCCAGCGTCGAGAAGGGCATCGGCACCGGCAAGAGCGACGACACCCTGCTGCTGGCCGCGTCCCGCACCGACGGACCCTGGGAACTGGACCTGAACGCCGGCGCCAACTGGCTGGGCCAGCCGGACGCCACGGCCCGGGTCCGCCAGAAGGTGCTGTCCCTGGCCGTCACCCGGGCCCTGGGAGGAGGCTGGAACGTCTCCCTGGACGCCTTCGCCCTGGGCTCCGCCGCCGACCAGGCCCGGACCGTCACCAGCATCCTGGCCGTGACCCGGGACGTGACCCCCGGCCTGACCCTGGACCTGGGCGTGGAGGCCGGCCTCACCGCCCAGGCCGAGCGCCTGGGCCTGGACGCGGGGCTGGTGTGGCGGATCGGGAGGTTCTGGGGGAGCTAGCCCAGCAGGCTCTCCAGCATGCGCGGGTCGGGGCGTTCCTTGAAGCGGTAGCGTTCGGGGAACAGCCCCACCGGCTCCAGCAGGTGGCTCAGCCGCTCCTGCAGCCTGGCCCAGGGCACCCAGGCCCGCCCCGGCTCCCGGTGCAGCACCCAGGACAGGCGCACGAGGTCCACCTGGGGCAGCCAGGACTCGCCCGCTTCCTGGGACCATATCGTGAAGCTGCGCTCCGGGCCGCCCGGGGTGGGTCCCACCTGGAACGGCGCCACCGTGATGGCCTTGCCGGCCATGCCGTGGCGCCAGTCCAGCAGGGCCTTCTGGTTGGCGTACTCCTCCAGCAGCCGCCGGTGGCCGATCCGCTGCAGGAGCGGGCAGACCGGGTGCTCGGCCCGGGCCTGGAAGGGCTCCCACTGGTAGTCCCGGAAGCGCAGGGGACAGCCGTTCAGGGAGCGGGGATCCTCGTTGAGGAAGGCCATGGCCCCGGCCAGGGCCCACTCCAGGCCCGCGGGATCCTCGGAGCCCGCCACCAGCAGGGTGTCCCGGTTGGGCAGCACCGCCACCGGATCGCCCCGCAGGGGCAGCCGGCGCAGGATCCCGGGCAGCAGCACCCGGCTGCCGTCCAGGTTGTCCTGCCAGTCGGACCGGAACCGCCCCGGCCCCAGGCTGGTGAAGCGCTCCTCCCCGCCCCGGGCCAGGAGGTTGGTCCGGGCCTTCTGCATGAGGATGTCGAAGTCGGCGTTCCACCGCTCCAGGTCGGCGGGGCGCACGTCCAGCTCGCCCTCGGGCGCGTCCACCACCAGGCTCACCGCGAAGATCCCCGCCAAGGGCCGGAACACCGGCCCGGACCGCCCGGTGCGCAGGGCCAGGGCCTCGTAGTCGAACCGCGGCCTCACCTTCGGCACCAGCCAGGGCAGGACCTGCTGCAGGGTGGGGGGTTCAGGCCTGGCGGGGGTGAGGAATGCCCTCACCCGGTCCAGTTGCCGCTTGAACGGAATTTTCCACATGGCTCCCCCGTCCTGGCTACAATCTAGGGTGATCCAGCCTCCGCACAAGGTGGGAAGCGCACCTTCTCCGGCGTCCGGGTTCCGTCCCGTCGCGCCGACCCACACGTACCCGTTTGACCTGGAGCGGGCTTGCAAAGCTGCGCGCGCTCCAGGTCAAACGGGTTTGCCGTCCTCGAAACGGCTGGAACCTTGACTGTGGCTAGAACTGCGACCAGAGGTACTGGTTGGTCACCTCGTGGTGGAACTGGATCTCGCCGACCTTGATCTGGGTGCCCAGGGCCTTGGGGCAGCGTTCGGCCTGGGCGAGCTTGAGCTCGGCGTACTTGGCGTGCACGTCCTCGCCCAGGGTCTCCATCAGGAAGCGGGAGCCCTTGAAGAAGCGGATGGCGTCCTGGATGTTGTCGGGCAGGAACCGGGTGCGGGGGCGCTTGCCGGCCTCTTCGAGCTCGCCCATGGGGCCTTCCAGCCCGGTGCGCAGCAGGGCGTAGAGGTTCAGGTAGGGGTTGGTGTCCGGGGCCACGGAGCGCACCTCCAGGCGGGCCGACTTGGCGTTGCCCAGGGGGATGCGGATCATGGAACCGCGGTCGATGGGGCTCACCTTGATCTGGTTGGGGGCCTCGAAGTGGGGATCCAGGCGCCGGTAGGCGTTGACGCTGGGGTTGAGGACCAGGCAGAGTTCCTGGGCGCTGGCCATGACCCGCTGGACGAAGTCCCAGGCCAGCTGGCTGAGGCCCTCCCTGCCCGCGCCGTCGAAGAACAGGTTCTTGTCCTTGGTGGCCAGGCTGAGGTTGGTGTGCATGCCGTTGCCGTTGACCCCGGCCACGGGCTTGGGCAGGTAGCAGGCGGTGAGGCCCATCTGGGCGGCCACCTGGCGGGTGAGGAGCTTGTAGATCTGCACCTGGTCGGCGGCCATACTCGCCTCCTGGTATCTGAAGTTCATCTCGAACTGGCTGGGCGCCACCTCGGGATGGTCCTTCTCGTTCTGGAAGCCCATGGCCCGCTGGGCCTCGGCCGAGGCGTCGATGAACAGGCGCAGGGGGTCGCCGGGCAGGCTGTGGTAGTAGCCCCCGGTGCTGATGAACTCGAACCCGCCGGCCTCGTGGTAGCGGCGCTCGGCCTCCACGCCCTTGAACAGGAAGCCCTCGATCTCGTGGGCGGCGTGGCAGGTGATGCCCTTCTCCTTGTACAGCTGCTCGGTGAAGCCCTTGAGCCGGGCCCGCATGTCCCCAGGATAGGGGCTGTGGTCCTGGTTCTCCACCAGCCCGAACACCAGCACCTTGCCGGGGCCGAAGACGTCCGAGGGCATCCAGTAGAAGGACGGCCAGTCGATGATCAGGCGCAGGTCCGACTCCGCCTGCACCGCGAAGCCGCGCACGCTGGAGCCGTCGAAGGTGAGGTTGTCGCTGGACTTGAGCAGGAACTTCTTGTCGTAGTCCAGCATGTGGAAGCGGCCTTCCAGGTCGGTGAAGCACACCGTGAGAGCCTTGATGCGCTTCTCGTCCCTGAGGTACTTCATGCGCTCTTCGCGGAGGGTGTCGGCCGGCACCCGGTCGCGGCGCTGGGTCTGAGCCTGGAGGTTCATCTCCTCCAGGACGTCGTACGGGATTTCCAGGAAGTCGCGCAGCGGGGTGGGTGCCATGGGCTCGTCTCCTTAGGGATGGGAGGGTTGTACTTCTTGAATTCAAAATAAGTCTAAAATTGCAGAATTGAAACCTAAAAATTTTGTGGACAAGAATAATTTACTTCAATGTTGCAAAAATTACCTACCTTGCCCCGGGCCCGCATGGCCAAGCTGGACTTGGAACTGCTGGGAAGGCGGATCCTCGCGCGCAAAGAGGCGCTGATGGGCATGGGGGAACCGGCGGAGTAGCCGGCCGGGACCGAGGCGGTACCCGGCCTCGCGCGAGTGGTCCTGGAGATCGCCCCCAATCAGCCCTGCCGAGAGGGGAAGACGAACAATCCGGACACGTCCGTGTATGGATTCCTGCCCGGATTGCCGTTCACGCCGGGCCCGAGCGGCCTTTCGCCTCCGCAGCATTCCCCATCTTCGCCGCGGCCCTCATCCCTCGCCGCGTTTCTCCTCCAGCTCCAGCCACTCCGCCTCCAGGGCCTCCAGCTCCCCCTTGGCCGCGTCCCGGTCCCTGAGCGCCTGGTGCCCCGGAGCCTCGGCGCTGACGAACGCGCCCGGGTCGCCCAGCACCGCCTCCAGGTCCCGGATCCGGGCATGGAGGGCCTCCATCCCTGCCTCCACCTCCGCCAGCCGGCGCTCCTCCTTCTGGCTGAGGCCGGCTTTGCGCCTGGGGGCTTCCCGGGCCCTGGGCTTGGCGGAAGGGGGCTTGGGGGCCGCCTCCAGGGCCGCCGCCTCCCGTTCCGCCCGCAGCCGCTTCACCGTGGCCGGGTTGCCCTCGTACAGCTCCCACCGCGGCTCCTGCCCGGGATTCCAGGCCAGGGTGTGGGTGCTCACCTGGTCAAGGAAGAAGCGGTCGTGGCTCACCAGCAGCAGGCTGCCGGGGTAGTCCAGCAGGGCCTCCTCCAGGTTCTGCAGGGTGGGGATGTCCAGGTCGTTGGTGGGCTCGTCCAGCACCAGCAGGTCGGCGGGCTGGAGCATGGCCTTGGCCAGCAGCAGGCGGTTGCGCTCGCCGCCCGACAAGGTCGCGGCCAGGCGCTTCTGCTGGTCGGCGGGGAAGCCGAACCGGGTCAGGTAAACCAGCACCAGCAGGTCCGAGCCGCCCACCTTCACCACCGAGGCCCGCTCGGCCAGGTTGTCGGCGATGCTCAGGTCGCCCCGCAGCTCGCCCCGGCCCTGGGAGATGGCCGCCACGGACAGGCCGGGATGGCGGACGATGGCGCCGGAGGTGGGCTCCAGCTCGCCCAGGAGCAGGCGCAGCAGGGTGGTCTTGCCGCAGCCGTTGGGGCCCAGCAGCGCGATCCGCCGGCCCCGGGGCAGGTGCAGGTCCAGCCCGCCCACCAGCTCCGGGCCGCCCGGGTACCGGAAGCGCAGCCCCTCGGCGACGAGCAGGGCGTCGGAGCGGCTGGCGCCGCCGGCGAAGGCCAGGGACAGCCGCTCCTCATTGCGGGTGCGCTCTCCGACCTCCTCCTTCAGGTCCAGCACATCCTGGATGCGCAGCTTGGACTTGCGGGTGCGGGCCTTGGCGCCCCGGCGCAGCCAGGCCAGCTCCCGGCGCAGGCGGTTCTGCATGTGCTCGGTGAGCCGGGCCTCCCGGAACTCCCGGTCGGAGCGCTCCAGCAGGTAGTCGCTGTAAGAGCCGTCGTAGCTGGTGATGCGGCCGCCCTCCAGCTCCAGCATGCGGTCCACCACCCCGTCCAGCATATGGCGGTCGTGGGTGATGAGCAGCAGGGCGCCGCCGAACTGCTGGAGCCACAGCTCAAGCTTCTCCACCTGCTCGGGGTCCAGGTGGTTGGTGGGCTCATCCAGCACCAGCACGTCGGGATCCTTGAGCCAGGCCTGGGCCAGGGCCACCCGCTTGCGCCAGCCCCCGGACAGGCTTTCCACCTCCGCCTCCAGGTCGGCCAGGCCCCAGGTGGTCTGGGCTTCCTTCAGCCGGGGCTCCAGGTCCCAGCCCATGTGCTGGAGGTGGTGCTCCACCTGGTCCAGGTCGGCGTGCAGCCGTTCCTCCGCGGTCCGGTCCCCGGCGGCCCCCTGGAGCTGGTCGTGGATCTCGGCGTGGCGCCGGATCAGGTCCCGGTGGTCGGCCAGGGCATCTTCCAGGGCGGTGCGCACGGTGGCGCCGGGATGGAAGTGGGGATCCTGGGCCAGGTGGGCCACCCGCAGCCCCTGGGTGAGCACCACCTCCCCGGCGTCCGGACTGTCCTCGAAGGCCAGCAGCTTGAACAGGGTGGACTTGCCGGCGCCGTTGCGGCCGATGAGGCCCACCTTCTCGCCCATCTGCAGTCCAAAGCTCAGGTCCTCCAGGATGGGCTGGGCGCCGAAGCGCTTGCTCACCTTGACCAGGCTGAGGGCGATGGGCATGAAGACTCCCCAAAACCTCCAGCTTCGCACGGCGGGGCCGTTTCGTCCGCCGCGGAGACCACCCGGGAGGGGAGCGGTTGGAAAATTATTAAAAATTAATTATATTGGATGACCCCTTGAATCCGGTCCACCCCGGTCCGGCCGATGGGGACCGAGGCCGACCCATGGACATCAGGACCCACGTACATTCCTTCCGGACCTGGGCCGGGCGCCTCCTGCTGGCCCTCCTGGCGGCCCAGGCGTTGACCGCGTCCGGGCCCGGCCCGTTCGTGGAGAAGCCGTACCTCCAGCTGGGCAGCGCGGCTCCGGCCCTGGATTCCCTGAGCCTGCTCTGGCACGGGCCGGACCGGGACGCCGCCTGGTCCGTGCAGGTGCGGGGCGACGGGCGCAGCAGCTGGGGCCCGCCCATCCAGCCCGCCTTCGCCCGGGTGGCGGTGGCCGGGGTGGAGCCGCACCGGGTCTACACGGCGGTGCTGCGGCCCCTGGTCCCCGGGGCGGTGTTCTCGTACCGGGTGAACCTGGACGGCAAGCCGGTGTTCTGGGGCGAAGGCCGGGCCCGCAAGGGACGGGGATCCCCCACCCGGGCGGTGGTGATGGGGGACGTGGCCGACGGCAAGCTTGCGTCCCGGGAGCTGGCCTTCCAGGTGGACCGGCAGAGGGCGGACCTGGTGGTGATGGTCGGTGACCTGGTCTACCAGGACGGCCGCATCTCCGAATACCGCCGGAACTTCTTCCCGGTGCTCAACGCCGACGGGCGCGCGCCGGGCCTGGGGGCGCCGCTCCTGCGCCACACCCTCACCGTGGGGGCCCTGGGCAACCACGACGTGAGCGAGCGGGGCCCGCACCACCCCCATGCGGTGGATCCGGACGCCCACGCCTACTACCTCTACTGGGACCAGCCCTTGAACGGACCGCCCCTGAAGCCCGGGGGACCGAACACGCCGCCCCTCCACGACGGGCCTGGCTGGACCTGGCAGCCCTTCCTCCAGGCCGCGGGCAGCCGTTTCCCCACCATGGGCACGTTCTCCTTCGACGCCGGCGGGGTCCACTGGACCGTGCTGGATTCCAACGCCTACGCGCGCTGGGACGCCCCGGAGCTGCGGGACTGGCTGGCCCGGGACCTGGAGCGGGCCCAGGGCGCCGCCTGGCGCTTCGTGGTGTTCCACCACCCGGCCTTCGATTTCGCCGAGGGCGACCATTACGTGGACCGGTGGATGGGACGGATCTGGCCGCTGCTGGAGCAGGGCCGGGTGGACCTGGTGTTCACCGGGCACGTCCACACCTATGCCCGCTCGCGGCCCATCCGGTTCACCCCGGACCCGGCCAGCCTGGCGGCCCTGGACCCGGTCACCCAGCAGGGGCGGCTCACCGGGCGGCTGGAGTGGGACGCGCGGTTCGACGGGCGGACCCATACCCGGGCCCAGGGGGTGATTCACATCATCACCGGCGGAGGCGGGGCCCAGCTGCACCTCAAGGGCACGGAGGCGCAGATCGTGCCCCGGCCCTACATGGAGAAGATCGTCTCCCAGGAGCATTCCTTCTCGGTGGTGGACGTCAAGGGGCGGCGGCTCCTGTTCCGCCAGCTGGGCGCCCGGGGGGAGGAACTGGACCGGTTCGTCCTCACGAAATGAGGCCCCAGTCCCCCAGCGCCCGCACCAGCCCGCGCAGCTGGGCGTCCTCGGTGGTGCGGAAGCGGCTCACCAGCTTCCAGCCCTGGGCCACTTTCTGGTAACGGTGCAGCCACAGGAAGGGGCCCTCCCAGGGCCCATCGGACGAGGCGCGGGTGCGCACCAGGAAGGCCACCGTGGTCCAGGGCCCCCGGGACAGCACCCGCCGGCCCAGCTCCTCGAGGCCCTCGTCGTCGTCGTGCTCCAGCACCAGGTCGTCGATGTCGGGGATGATCATGGCGTCTCCGGGATCCAGGTGCATATTACGCTCCCATGGAGCCCCGCCGGCGGCCGGCGGGGACCGGGGCCGGGCGCGGGGATCGGCCGGCCCATCAAAATGGTGGGCCGGGCACCAGATTGATCGGGCCGGAGCGGCGGGTCCCGGGTGGGCGAAGCGCGCCGGGACGGTGCCGGCGGGGCTGGCACACGGCTTGCTCCGGAAGCTGCCTGCCTCCGGCAGGGCCGCGCCGCCCGGACCGGTACGGCCCCTTTCCATCGCAATCCCTTGAGGTGCTCATGAACCACCGTCACATCCTGCCGTTCGCCGCCTTGGTGCTGGTCCATGCCCATGCCCAGTCCACAGTCCCCCCGGCGCCCGTCCCGGAACCCGCGGCCGTCCCGCCGGTCCAGGCGGCTTCGCCGTCCGGGACGGAGGCCCGGGACGACGCCACGGTCCGGCGCACCATCCGCACCATCAACTACCGCCTGGTCAAGGGCTCCACCCGGATCGGATTCCAGGCCGACCCGCGGCACCCCGAAGCCTCGGGTTCCGCCAAGATCAAGACCAGGGACGGCATCACCCTGATCAAGGCCAGGTTCGACCACCTGCCGGAGCCCTCGGCCATCGGCGCGGGCAACCTCACTTACGTGCTCTGGGCGGTCACCCCGGAAGGGCAGGCCGCCAACCTGGGCGAACTCCAGGTGAACGGCGGCAAGGCCCGGATCAAGGCCGCCGAGCAGCTGCCGGCCTTCGGGCTGATCGTCACCGCCGAACCCCATTTCGCCGTGGCCCGGCCCAGCGACGCCGTGGTGCTGGAGAACGCGGTGGGCAAGGACGCGCGCGAGCCCCTGGAGGTGGCGGAAGCCAGGCTGCCGATGATGTCCCAGGCCTGGTACCGGCACTGCATCGCCAGTGTCCACACCCCGGTGGTGGATTCCATCGACCCGGTGGAAGTGCAGCAGGCCTGCCAGGCGGTGCGCATCGCCGAGAGCGTGGAGGCCGCCAAGTACGCCGGGGACGCCATGGCCCGGGCCGAGGCCTACCTGGGCCAGGCCATGAGCCGGGAGGCGGGGAAGAAGGACCGGATCATGACCGCCCGGTCCGCCACCGCCAGTGCCGAGGAGGCCAGGCTCCTGGCCATGCGGGGCCGGGAGGCCGAGCGGGAGGACCGGGAGCGCCTCCGGGCCCAGGCCCGGCTCGATCAGGCCCGGCAGGAGGCGGCCAAGGCCGCCACCGCCAAGGAGGAGGCCCTCAAGCAGGCCCACCGGACCGCCCAGGAAAACGAGGGGCTCCGCACCCGGCTGATGGCCGAGCTGAGCGGCATCCTCCAGACCCGGGCCACCGCCCAGGGGCTGATCGTCAGCATGTCCGGGGTGCTCTTCAAGACCGGCCAGTCCACCCTGCTGCCCGAGGCCCGGGAGAAGCTGGCCAAGGTCGCGGGCGTCCTGGCCACCCGCCAGGGGATCCGGATCAAGGCGGAGGGCTTCACCGACAGCACCGGCACCCCCGGGCTCAACGACCGGCTCTCCCGGGAACGGGCCGAGGCGGCCCGGGACTTCCTGGTGAGCCAGGGGGTGCCGGCCGACGCCGTCACCTTCGAGGGCTTCGGCCAGGCCCATCCCGTCGCCGACAACGCCACCCAGGCCGGGCGCCAGGAGAACCGCCGGGTGGAACTGGTGGTGTCCGGGGAAGGCCTGGAGGAGCAGCCCGCGCCCGAACCCGGGCAGCACTGAATTCATCCTGCAGGGGCGTCCGTGTCCCGACCCGGCCTTGTCCGCCGACGGCCCCGGCGTGTTCGCCCGTCCCTGGTTTTTTCGCGCCGACCCACTGCGGGTCCCCCGGAATGACGCCGACCCACTCTATCCAGATCCACTTGATCGACAACGCCATCACCTGGAGCCACAGCAAGTAACTCCAGGTGATGGCGTTGCAAGCTGCGCGCGATCAAGTAAATCTGGTTACGAATCCGAGAGGGTCTGTGGTCGGCTGACCGGTTTTGCTTGTTGTGCCCGCAGCTTGCGAGGACACAACAAGCAAAACCGGTACGTGTGGGTCGGCGCATCTGCCCGGGACACGGTGTGGGTCGGCGCGAAAACAAGGGGATGAAGGACGCCGCCGGGGCCGTCGGCAGACAAAGCCAGCTCAGGACACGAGCGACCAGTGGGTAGAGTACGATGGAACCATGCCGAACGCCCCCGAGACCCCCCTGGCCACCTACACCGAACGACTGCCCCAGGTGCGGCGGGTGTTCCGGCTCTACCCCGACCGGGTGGAGGTCTCGGCCCGGTGGACCCTGGGGCGGCGGTTCCGGACCACCGTGCGGCTGGCGGACCTGTCCGGACAGGTCAACCGCTTCACGGTGAAGAACCGCTGGCTGCCCCGGGCGGTGGGGGTCGGGTCCCTGGCCGTGGGACTGGCCCTGGTGTTCTCCCGGGGCGGATACCCCGGCTGGGTCCAGCGTGCGTCGGCGGCAGGCTGGCCGGTGGCGGGGGTGGCCTTCGCGGTGGCCCTGATCTGCCTGCCCCGCAGGCAGTTCGTGCACTTCCCCCGCGGCGACGGCAAGCCCGGGCTGGACATCTGCAAGGCGGGGCCGGACCTGGCGCGGTTCGAGGCCTTCGTCGGCGAAGTGCGCAAGTGCATCCGCAAAAGCTGAAGACTCTCCGCGAGCTGACCGCGTTCTTCCTGCGGCTGGGCTGCACCGCCTTCGGCGGGCCGGCGGCCCACGTGGCGATGATGGAGCGGGAGGTGGTGGTCCGCCGGGGCTGGATGACCCGGGAGGCGTTCCTGGACCAGCTGGGGGCCACCAATCTGATCCCCGGCCCCAGCTCCACCCAGATGGCCATGGGCATCGGCTGGCGCCGGGCGGGGTGGGCCGGGCTGGTGCTGGGGGGCTGCTGCTTCATCCTGCCGGCGGCGCTGCTCACCCTGGCCCTGGCCTGGGCCTACGTGCGCTTCGGCCGGCTGCCCCAGGCCCAGGGGATCCTGTACGGCATCAAGCCGGTGGTCCTGGCGGTGGTGGTCCAGGCCCTGTGGAACCTGGGCCGGACCGCGTTCCGCACCAGGACCTTGCTGGCCCTGGGGCTGGCGGCCCTGGCGGCGGCGATCCTGGGGCTGCACCCGCTCACCGTGCTCCTGGGCGCCGGGGTCGCGGCCGTGGCCCTGGGCCGGGTCCGCCGGCCGCCGCGGTGGCGGACCGGCGGGGGCGCCTGGCTGCCCCTGGCCCTGGGCGGCGCCCGGTTGCCGGCGCCGTGGCCGGGGGTGGGGCTGGGGGCGCTGTTCCTGTTCTTCCTGAAGCTGGGCGCGGTGCTGTTCGGCAGCGGCTACGTGCTGCTGGCCTTCCTGCAGGCCGACCTGGTGGACCGGTGGCACTGGCTGAGCCAGGCCCAGCTGCTGGACGCGGTGGCCGCCGGGCAGGTCACCCCGGGGCCCCTGTTCACCACCGCCACCTTTATCGGCTACCTGCTCGGCCGGGTCCCGGGGGCGGCGCTGGCCACGGCGGGGATCTTCCTGCCCTCGTTCCTGTTCGTGGGCGTCCTGGGCCACATCGTCCCGCGCCTGCGGCGCCACCCCGGCACCGCGGCGTTCCTGGACGGCGCGAACGCCGCCGCCCTGGCCCTGATGACCGCGGTCACCTGGACCCTGGGCCGGGCCGCCCTGGTGGATCCCTGGACCGTCCTGCTGGGCCTGGGCGCCGCGGCCCTGCTGCTGCGGTCCAGGCTCAACCCTGCCTGGCTGGTGCTGGGCGGCGGGGCGGCGGGCCTGGCGTTGGCGGCTGCCGGGCTCGCCCGCTGAACCGGACGGCAGGTATCATGGGAGGGCGGTCGTTCCCGCCGCCGCGTCCGGGAGACCGCCTTGCACCTGGAACTCTGGCTCGCCTTCGTCGCCGCCTCGGCGATCCTGCTGATCATCCCGGGGCCCACCATCCTGACCGTGATCAGCTACTCGGTGGCCCACGGCCGGCGGGCCAACCTGCCCCTGGTGGCGGGGGTGGCCCTGGGCGACTCCACCGCCCTGTTCCTGTCCCTGGTGGGCCTGGGCGCGCTGCTGGCCACCGCCGCCTTCTGGTTCACGGTGGTGAAGGTGGTGGGCGGCCTCTACCTGCTCTACCTGGGGCTGCGCCTGTTCCGGTCCGGAGTGGGCCCGGTCCCCGACACCGCCGCGCCGGCCGCGGGCTCGCGCTGGCGCGTGTTCGCCAACGCCTGGCTGGTCACCGCCCTGAACCCCAAGGGGATCGTGTTCTTCGTGGCGTTCCTGCCCCAGTTCGTCACCCCCGGCCGGGACCTGAACCACCAGCTCTGGATCCTGGCCGTCACTTTCGTGGCCATGGCGACCCTCAACGCCACCCTCTACGCCGTGTTCGCCAGCGGCGCCCGGCGCCTGCTGGCGTCGCCCCGGGCCCAGCGCCGCTTCAACCTGGTCGGCGGCTCCCTGCTGACCGCCGCCGGCATCATGGCTCTCCTGGCCCACCGTTCCTAGGCGGCCAGGCCAGGCCCACGGCCTGGAGATAGGCGTCCAGGTCCTTGAGGGAGAAGGGCTTCTTCAGGAAGCCCAGGAATCCGCGCTCCCGCACCTCCACCAGGGCCCTGTCCTGCGCCGAGTCCTCCAGGAACCGCACCGTGACGGGGGCCTGGGCCGGCTGCTGGTCTTCCACCGGATCACTCCTTGGGGAAAGCCAGGAAGAAGGCGGTGCCCGCCTCCTGGCAGGAAAGGACCCTGCCGGGTAGGATCCGGCGAGGTGGCGGCCCGGCTGTCTGGGATCCGGAGGGTGGCCGTTCGGTGTGTACCCAGGGCTGCCGTGCCTGGATTGCAATCCGGACCGATGCCGTTTCCTGCCTCCAGGAGCTCGCGCGGTTCCCGGGATGGGCATTTTTTCTGCGCGGCCTGGAGGTCGGAGACGGCCGGTGCCGGAACGGCTCATCGTTGCGCCCTGGGATCGAAGTCCGCCGAAACCCCGGTCCCGGGTCCGGCACACAGGCTCTACCGGCTCCCGTGACCGCGGCGCCGTGCGGGCAGCCCTCACCGGGGCCAAGGAGGTCAACCATGGTTCATCGCGTCTTTCGTCGGGCCACCCGGGCGGCCACGACCGCCCTGCTCGCCTTCCTCCCGGCCCTCCCGTCCCGCGCTGACCCGCCGGACCTCTCCGGCGCCATCCCCATCCCCGGCACCACGTCCAGGATCAAGCCCTACGCCACCATCCAGATCATGGGCCAGTACTACTTCAACCAGTACGTCTACGACAACGGCACCCTGTTCAGCGAGTACGCCGACGCCCTCAACGCCCATTCCACCCCGGACCGGCAGTTCACCATGACCGCCCGAACCTCCTTCATCGGTTTCAGCACCGCCATCCCCACCGCCCCCTTGGGCGACCTCTACACCAACCTGGAACTGGGCTTCAATGGCGGGAAGCCCAGTCCCATCGGCAAACCCAAGGTGAGGCAAGCCTGGATCGGGTTCGGCCGCTGGACCATCGGTTACACCTGGTCCAACTGGATCAACTGGGACGCCCAGCCCGAGACGGTGGACGCCAGCGGGCCCATCGGCTCGACCTGCTTTGACACCGGCTTCTACACCCAGGTGTGCTACACCGTCCCCCTCGACCGGCGCAACCGCCTGATCCTCTCCCTGGAACAGAACCAGCGGGCCTTCCTGAAATGGGGCGGCGCCGACAACCCCAACCTCGGAGACGCGGCCACCATCAAGCCCGATGCGCGCTATCCCACCGGGGTGGCCGCCTGGGAGCACAAGAACGAGGCCTGGGGACAGGTCAGCCTGCGCCTGCTGGGGCAGCAGTACGGCGCCTACCAGCCCGCGAATCCCCCCGCCGGCGCGGTCCGGCCCGGCGGCTGGGCCTGCGCGGCCCAGGTGTCCGGCAACTTCAAGGTCGCCCGGCGGGACAAGCTGGCGTACTCGGTCTATACCGGCGAAGGCGTGGGGGTGTACGGTTTCAACCCCCAGGCCGCGCGGTTCATCATGAGCGAGAACAAGGTCCTGTTCTACCGCAGCACCGGCTGGCAGGCGGGCTACACCCACAACTGGAACGAACGCTGGCGGTCCAACCTCATCGCCACCGGCCTCTACTTCGGCCATACCGCGGCCGTGCAGGACGCCGATGTCAGGCGGGTCGAGAACTACTTCGTCAACACCATCGTCAAGCTCGCCCCCAGCCTGGAGCTGGGCCTGGAATACGGCTTCGAGGGCCTCCGCACCTTCGGCGCCGGCCGGGTGGTGGAGCGGGGCGGGGGGAAGGGCGACACCAACAGGTCCAACAAGCTCCAGGTGGCGCTGACGGCGAAGTTCTAGCAGCCTGACTACGTAATCGTACGTGTCCCGGACTTTCGCCCTGGTTCGTCGCCGCCGGCCGGGCCGGAGTCGACGGAAAGCTTACGGCGATGGACGTTGAGCGGTGTTGCCACCCTCGCACTCCGCTGATCCTGGGAGACAGTTTGGTCTTCCGGACTCTCCAACTGGGCCTAAGGTCCCGGGGGCTCGCTTCGAGTGGGTCCTGAATCCTCCTGATTGGCGCCGGCCCTGAAGTTTGGGGGGCGTTTCAAGCCACGCATTGAACTTCCGGGGAATCCTTGGGCCAACGCTAATGCTGGGGTGGGATGGTACGATAAGGAAGCCAAGTCCGGACCAACCTCGGGCGCAAGCCCAAGGTCTGTTCAGCCGATGCGGGCTTCTGCCCGGAAGCCAATTTGGCCGGCCTGCTCAAGCGACACATCAGGGCCTACATCGCGACCGGACGCCAGAAGCACGGAACCAAGGCTGCGACCCACAGCAAAAACGGCAAGCCGGGGAGCCTCATTGCGGCCATGAAGGCGAAGCTGAAACGGGGGGGCTGGCGGAGTCCCTACCGCTTGCGGAAACAGGTGGTCGAGCCCGTGTTTGGCCAGATCAAGCAGGCCATGGGCTTCCGCCAATTCCTGCTGAGGGGTTTGGCCAAAGTTTGGGCCGACCTGGACGCGAAGCTCCCCGAGATCCATCCTCTCCCCCACCCGGACATTCTTAGACGCCGCCAGCCCAGGTTGTCAACGAACCGGCTCATGACATGGCGCCGCGATGGGTTTAAACTGACTTCCACCTTCCCTGGCATCCATTCATTCCCTGGCCAACCGGCCCTTTCCGGAGGCAGCCATGCGCGTCAGCAATCTCATCACCGCTGTGGACCTTCATGCGTGCGGCGAGCCTGGGCGGGTGATCACCGGCGGGGTGCGGGACGTGCCGGGGCGCACCATGTACGAGAAGATGCGCCATTTCGAGCGGCACCATGACGGCCTGCGCCTGCGCATGCTGCGGGAGCCCCGGGGCTACCCGGCGGCCAACTGCAATATCCTGTTCCCGCCCACCCGCCCCGAGGCGGACGCCGGCTTCATCATCCTGGAGCAGGTGGAATACCCCGCCATGTCCGGGACCAACACCATCTGCGTGGTCACCACCCTCCTGGAGACCGGCCTGGTGCCCATGGTCGAGCCGGTCACCGAGCTGACCCTGGAGGCCCCCGCGGGGCTGGTGAAGATCCGGGCCCGGTGCGAAGGCGGCAAGGTCACCGGGGTCACCTTCGAGAACGTCCCCGCCTTCGCCGTGCACCTGGACCGGCCGGTGGAGGTGCCCAAGCTGGGCACCGTGCCGGTGGACGTGGCCTGGGGCGGCATGTTCTACGTGATCGCCGACGCCGGCCGGTTCGGGCTGCGGCTCACCTCCGACGAGGGAGCCGACATCGTGCGCATCGGCGAGATGGTCAAGGCCGCGGCCAAGGAGCAGCTGCCCGTGGCGCACCCCGAGAACGAAGGCATGGCCGGCATCACCCTCGCCCAGCTGTCGGGGCGCCCCCTGGGCGAGGGCAACCACTGCCGCAACGCCGTGGTGGTCTCGACCGGCAAGCTGGACTGGAACAACCCCGCCACCTGGACCGGCGCCATCGACCGCTCCCCCTGCGGCACCGGCACCTGCGCCAAGATGGCCACCCTGCACGCCAAGGGCCAGCTGGGATTGGAACAGGACTTCCGCCACGAGGGCGTCCTGGGGACCGTGTTCACGGGGCGACTGCTGCGGGAGACCACCATCGGCCAGTACCCGGCGGTAGTGCCCACCATCACCGGCACCGCCTGGATCACCGGGATGGCGACCTATGTGCTGGATCCTGCCGATCCGTTCCCGGAGGGGTTCACGGTCGGGGATATCTGGGGTGGCGCCAACAGTTGAAGTCACTTGATGTGGCTTCAACTGTTGGCGCTGTGGAGCCTAGAGACACTAGGCGCCGGTGCTCGAGTGCAGCAGGGCCCACCGCGTGTCCCTCGATCTCCCTACCCGACCACCGGCACCGCCATCAGCCATCCCAGCACCACCGCCCTGGCATCCAAGCCCCAGACCAGCACGCACACCATGCTGAGCGCCGCCGCGGCGCCCACCAGGGCCTCCAGCTGGCGGGAATGGCTCCGGATCCCGTCCCAGGCCTGCATGGCGCCATAGGTGAGCCCGCCCACCAGGGCCACGCCCAGCAGACCCTGGCCCACGGTCATGACGTGGAACCAGCGGCTGGTGAGGCCCGGGGTCCACGGCGTCCCGTAGATCACCGCCAGGTGGCAGACGTAGACGAACAGGGACCGGCGCCCCAGGGGCGCGCAGGCGGCGGCGAGGCCGGGGCTGCGCTCAGCGGCCCAGGCCAGGAGCCCGAAGGCCAGGAGGGCGAACCCGAGCCGGGCGGAGGTATAGGCATAGGCCCCCTGGTAGGCCTTCTCGGGGGGCAGCAGGGCCCAGGGCGCGTGGGCCGCCAGGAGGGAGACCAGCAGGGACGCGGCGCCGGCGCCCAGGCAGGCCAGGCGGAACACCCGGACCCGCCGGGGCCCGGGCGTCTCCAGCAGCAGGGCGCCCAGGCCCGCCCCCAGGAACATGTAGGCGCTGGTGGGAAGGAGCGGGAACAGGGACCCGTGGTCGAAGGACAGGTACGCGGCCAGCCCTTCCGGGAGCAGACGGAACCACGGGACCTGGGCGCCCAGCGGGGCCGCCAGGAGGATCAGCAGCCCCGCCCCGAGGCTGAAGGCCGCGTAGCGCCGGACGGTCCGGGCGCAGCAGAGCAGGGCGGTGAGCAGCAGCAGGGTGACCCCGTTGGCCTGGAGGATGTTCACCTTGAGGAAGGACCGCCAGCCGTCCGTGGGCACCCAGCGCAGGTCCGCCAGACGATGGGCGGGGAACACCATCAGGTAGCCGATGGCGATCACGGTGCAGGCGATCCGCACCCGGTGCCACAGCATGGCCCGGGACAGCCGGCCGCAGGGGTCGTACCGGATCCCCAGCACCGTGGCGGCTCCTGAAATCATCATGAACATGGGCGCGGTGAGTCCGCGCAGGTCCACCCAGGCGCTCCAGGGCAGGCTGGTCACGTCCATGCGGGCCGGGTCCACCAGCGCGTCCAGGGTATGCCCCTGGACCATCAGGAGCATGGCCGCCAGCCGGATGAAATCGAGGACGTGGACCCGGGTCGAAGAGGAATCTGGCCCAATGGAGGGAACGGACATGAAGTTTGCAGCCCCGCGCAACAGAATTGATTACTAATCCAAGGCAGGGCATCCGCAAGCCCCGCACCCCATTCGACCCGAAAAAAGGGGACCCGGTTGAGCCCCGGGGACCCCTGGGCCATGGGGCCCAGGGGCGTCCCCGGTCCCGCCCGGCTCAGGTGATGGCCGTGGTGTACAGCCGGGCGGCGAGCACCACCAGCCCCGCCAGCACCCCGGCCTCCACCCCCAGGTCCAGCCCCAGCCCCAGGGTGCCGTGGGCGCCCTGGACCATCAGGGCGCGCAGGGCGTCCACCTGGTAGGTGAGGGGATTGATCCGGGCCACGGCCCGCAGCCACCCGGGCATGGCCCCCAGGGGTAGATGGCGTTGCTGGCGAAGAACAGGGGCATGGTCAGCACCTGGCCGGTGCCCATGAAGCGCTCCCGGGTCTTGACCAGGCAGGCCACGGCCAGGGAGAAGGTGGCGAAGATGGCCGCGGCCGGGAGGTCCAGGTCCAGGTGGTCCGCCGCCGTCAGGGGGCCGAAGCTGCGGGTCAGGCCCTTCGTCCGCACCGCGGGGACCGGCGCGGCCGGATCGGGTGCGGAGGATGGACGGGAGCCGTCGGGCATGCTCGGAGCGGCGAACATTAAGTCCATCATACCTGCCGCGGGGTCCCCTGCGCTCCAGGTCGGGCCGGCGCGGAAGGTCAGGAGAACAGGATCCGGGAATAGGCCTCCCGGGCCAGGAAGGCCTGGGCCTGGGCGTCGCCGTCGCCGGCGAGCCGCGCGACCTGCTGGGGAGGATCCTGCGCCAGCTGGATGGCCGACTGCAGGTAGCGGATCGTAGCCTTAGCCCTTCGACGTCCGTACACGTTCGTCGTCATGGCCATCGGCATGGTGCCCATGGCCCTGGGCCTGGGGGAGGGCGGAGAGCAGAACGCGCCCCTGGGCCGCGCGGTGATCGGCGGGCTGGTGTTCGCCACCGTCGCCACCCTGTTCTTCGTGCCGAGCGTGTTCGTGATCTTCCACAGCCGCCGGGAGGCCCGGCGCGCCCGGGCGGAACGCCCCGAGGTCCCGTCATGAACGAAGCCAGCCGCCCCGATCCGCCGCCGGAAGGCCAGGAGCCCCGTCCCGCAAGGCAGGAGCCGGACCAGCCCCTGAGTCCCCGGCTCCAGCGCGACCTGGAGATCGACCAGATCCGGATGCACTCCCGCTACCGCCTGCCCGGGATCCAGCGCCCGCCGGAGCTCCCTCCGGCGTCGCCGCGCCGGGCCATCCTCGTGGCGGCCCGGTGGCGCCGGGAGCGGGCCCTGGTCCGGGACACGGAACGGCAGGCGGTGCCCACGGTGGCCGTGGTCCACCCGGTGCTGGAACCCGCCCAGGAACTGGACCAGGCCCGGGCCGAGCGCCGGCAGGCCCAGGCCGACCTGGACGCCGCCGACCGGCTCGTGGTCAACCCGCCGGACTCGCTCGAGGACGGGCAGCCGGTGAACGTGGTGGAAGCTCCCCGCTAGTCAGCTGCGGGTGGAAGCTGCGCTGGCCTTGAAGAACCTCCAGGCCGCCTCGGTGATCACCTGGGCCGCGTCCGGGTCCGCCAGGGCGTCGGTGTTGAGCACCAGGTGGTAGAGCTGGCTGTCGTCCACGTCCACGTTGAAGTTGGCCTTCACGAACCGCGCCCGGGAGTGGTCCTCCTTCGCGATGGCTTCCGCGGCCTGCTCGGAGGTGAGGTTCCTTGCCGCCTGGAGGCTTTCCGTCCGCCTGGGCAGCGGACCGATCAGCCGCACCCGGAACACCCGGGGCAGGCGCGCGGTGATGTAGCTCGCCCCGTGGCCCACCAGGACCACGTGCCCGGCCACGGCCAGGTGCAGGACGGTCTCGGCGATCTTGGGCACGATCTCCCAGGGCGGCGGGATGATGCCCAGCAGCTCGTCCATCAGGCTTCGGATGACCGAGTGGTGCTCCTCGGTGATGAACTCGGCCAGGGACTCGGGCAGGTGATGCTCCTGGAGGGCCCGCTCCAGCAACTGCCGGTCGAACACTGCCCAGGGCGCGGAGCCCTTCGGTTCGCGCGCCTGGAGCTGCGCGGCGACCATGGCCGCGATGGGGTCCGCCAGGATCCCCGCCTGGCGGGAGAAGGTGACGGTGGGCCCGGGCGGAAGCGGTCCCTTGGTCCTTCCGGGTCCCGGCAGGGTCTTCGGCCGGGGTGAAGACAAGGCGCGGGCGGGCGCCCACAGGGATTTCTCGGCGGCATAGTCCAGTTCATGGTCGGTTCGCATGTTCAACTCCTCGATTCAGGGCCGTCGCGGAGGGCGGACGTCCGGGCGGGAACGCAAAAGTCGGGCCCGGGCCAGCGGCGGCCGGATCCTGGAACCCCGTGGAGCGGCCGCAAGGCCCATGGATCCGGCGCGAGGCGCGGTTCCGGGGCATCAGGGGGACTGCCGTTCCCATCATCTGTAATTTGGGTTGCAAGGCAAATTCCGTCAAGGCCGCAAGGAGGGGCCGACGTCTGTTTTTTGAATCCTGGTATGAGCCGTATCGCGACTCGGGGCCGAAGGAGGCCCCGGTCGGCGGAGCCGGGGACCGCCGCCCATGGATTTTTGCCCGGGAGGGAGCGGAAAAAATCCAGCAAGGCTCCCGGCTGGGTCTTTTCCTTCCAACGCAAGTGTTCTGAATGGGGATCGTGCAGAGCTGGCAAGGTCAATGCACACCCAAGGACGCCCGCCGGTGGCGACACCGGTGGCGCAAGGAGGCACGACATGAACAAGCTCTTCGCCCTGCTTATCGCAACGGCCCTGGTCAGCCCCGGGGTCGCCCTGGCCGAAACCATTCCCGGCAAGACCGAGCCCACGACCCACGTCAAGCTCCACAAGCCGATGCACAAGACGCACACGATCAGGAAGGTCGCCAACCTCAAGCCCGCCCCCAAGAAGCCCGCGGCGACCAAGACGAATGCCGCCTCCACCGCGGTCTCCCAACTGAAACAGCATGACCCGGACTATCCCTGGGTGACGCCGGCGTGAGGCGCCGATCGTCCGCGGGCCAGGCTTCGGGTTCCGCGATACCTGGCAGGGAGGTTTTTCCCCCGCCGATCAAAGTCCAGGCAGCCTGTCCAAGGTGCTCCGTACCACCTTGACGAATGCCTCGCCGAGCATCGACATGGATTGGCCGGTCAAGGGGAGATCAAACGGCTCATGGCCGGTTGTGAAATACACAGCATCTCAGCCGACTGGATGGGGACGACCTTGCCCTCAGAGCCTCCCGGGCGAACAACGCCCTGGCGTTTGTCCAGGGCAAAGGGGTTGGTCTTCCTGAATATGCCCTCTGGACCTTGGCTTCGGCCCAGCGCTGGCCGGATCGATTTTCTGCCCGCAGGACGGTCATGTGAACATGCTGCGGCTGTTCCACGCAGAGGAACAAGGGGCAGATCCTCGTCACCGAGAAATGTGCCCCCATTTTCCCTCACCCTACTGTTCAAACCTTGTCATGCAGGGCGATGAGGGTAGCGTCAGGATCGGTACCTGCCTGGACGCTTCGACGGACTCCATCCTGACCAACCAGTCGATCAGCGCCGTCATTGCCAAGAGGGGAATCATGACCTTCCCTGCGTTGGCAGCGCTCAACATCGTGCGCACCTGGACCGGTTTCAGGGTCATGACCCCGGACGAATTCCCCATCTACGAGCGGCCCAGACCACCCGGTATCCGACCGAGATGAAGTCGTTGCGCGTGACGAGGTCGCAGACCTTGCCGAGGACGAGCGGCTCCTCGTAGGGCATGCCCGCCAGCAGAAGGATGTCGGGCCTGGTTTCCCGGACCCGGTGGAAGCCCTCGGCCGTGCCTGGCACCGCCGGATTGATGATGATGGCCTTCATGAGAGGATCGCTCGCCAGGGAAACCATCTGGGATATGGTCGTCTCCGTATTCCTTGACCATGGCATCCGCGCCGCGGACTTCGTCCTCACTCTGGCTGACGGTGCCGCACCCTGGCCTGTTCCTGAGGCAAAATTCACAATAGGGTATGATGGTTCATTGGAGAATCTTTGAAAAACCTGTTCTCAAGCAAATTCTGGTCCAACCTTTGCAACTCCGACTTGGCGATTGATCTGGGCACCGCTTCGGTGCTGGTCCATACAAGGCAAGCCGGGCGCATTGTGATCTACGAACCATCCATAGTTGCCCTCAACACGAGGACCCATGAGGTCGAAGCCGTGGGTGACGAAGCCAAGCAGCTTCTGGGGCGAAGCCCCCAGGGGGTCCAGACCGTTCGCCCCCTGAAGGACGGGATGATCTATGAAGTGGACGCCGCCGAGAAGATGCTGGCTGCTTTCATCAAGAGGGCCAGGCCCAACCGGGGTTTCGCCCGGACCCGGATCGTGGTGAGCGTCCCCCCCAGGGCCCACCAGGTGGCCAGGCGAGCCATGAAGCAGGTCTGCTACGACGCCAAGGCGGGGGAAGTCTTCCTGGTGGACCAGACCATGGTGGCCGCCATGGGGGCGGGCCTTGCCATCAATGAAAAACGTGGCTGCATGATCGTCGATGTCGGCGGAGGCACCACCGATGTCGCTGTTATTTCATTCAACGGCAAGGTTTTTGGCGATTCCATCACCGTTGCCGGGGACGAGATGGATGAAGCGATCCTCAATTACATTCGTGAAAAGTACAACGTGCTCATTTCCGAGGTGGCCGCGGAAGAGGTGAAATGGGGGCTGGGTTCCGCATACCCTTCCGACAAGGCTCGGACCATGACTATTTCCGGCCGGGATCAATTCGAAGGGCTGCCCAAGACCCTCACCCTCAACGACGGGGAAATCCGTGAGGCCATGGCGGAGCCCATCAACGCCATCGTCGATCTGGTCCGGAAGGCCCTCCAGGACACTCCCCCCCAGCTTGCTGCGGATCTCATCGATCGGGGCATCTGCCTCACCGGCGGCGGCTCCCAGATCCAAGGGCTGGACATCCGCCTTAGCAAGGAGACCCACCTTCCGTGCTATAGAGCGGAAAATCCCGAAACCGCGGTGGTGCGTGGCACCGCGATGCTGCTTGAGGACATCCCTTTCCTTAGACGGATCCAGGTCCTGGATTAGCCGGCAACGCATGAGAACCCACGGGGTAGAGAGGCTACACTAGGAGATCGTCCAAGACTGGGTGCCCTGGCGGGCACCCCGAGGGCTGAAAACATGCTGGCGCTCCGGTAACTTGGGGCGCCAGGTATTTTAGGTGCGGGCCAGACCCCTTTAGGATGATTTTGGAGAA
>JBELAL010000100.1:0-3901 GCA_049508835.1 Holophaga sp.
GTTACGCCTGATCGGGACCCAAATCACCCGAATTTGGGTTGAGTTGTCGACACTCAGGTGGACCCCAAAACGGTGAGGTCAGGTACCTCGACTCAGATCAGGCAGTCGTACCGGAAAGACACCGTGGGTCTGGTCCACGGCCTGGACCAATCGTGGGAGCGCGCCCTCGCCGAAGGAGATCCTCCCGGCGGGACTCACCGCCAGGATTGCCACGGGGTGGATGGCCGGGCCGGCCATTAGCGAGGCGTAGGCCCCCAGGCTGGAGCCGGCGAGACCAATGCGGCGGGGGTCAATGCCTGGTTGTTTGCGGACCCAGGCGGCGGCCTGGGTGAGGTCGCCCGGGATCTTGTCGAAACCCACAGCCTGGCTGGAGAGCACGAAGTCCGAGCCGATCGCCACGGTCTGGCCGCCCTTCTCGGTGCTCCGACCGTGCCCCCGCAGGTCCATGACCAGGGTGGCGATGCCTTTGTCGTTCACCAGGCCGGGAAGACGTTTCCACCCGTTCCGGTCAGACCCGAACCCGTGGGCGAGGATGACCACCGGACGAGGGCCGGGCTGGGCCGGGATGCTTAGGGTTCCCTTGAGGACGTAACCATCAGGCGTTGTGAGGCTCATTTCTCGGATGGTAGGTTGTGCGGCGGAGAGAAGTGCCGGAAGGCATAGGAGCAGACTGAGGTGGCGCATGGGGACTCCTTTTTTGGGTGAACTCAGCCGATTGGAAGTTCGCGCATGGTCTACATCGCCCGTTTGTAGGTGATATCGATCTTTCCTCCGCCGCCACTCGGCGCGGGGTTGCCGATATGCAGCGCGTCTCCCTGTATGGTCATGCTCCGTAGCGCATCCTGACCATTCCAGTTCGGGAACGTACACGTCACGATATGCAAAGTCACTAGGCCAGCCTTTTCGTCCTCCACCTTGTAGGTGCCAAAATGGCCTAGTGACCCTGCCATGATGGTTTGGTTCTCTTCGGGAGTGCCCTTCGTGCGGTTGTTCGCAGCGATTTTCGGAAGGTCATCCCGCGTCCATACCTCACAGTAGCGGCCGTCGGGCGCAAAAATCACTTGACCTCTGGGGTTTGGGCCCCACACATCGATCCTGTTGCCGCCCTGCTCGCTGGTCACAGAGACGAGCATCCAGGTTCCTTGGAGTTGTTTGGCTAAGCCTGCCGCCATCCCCTGTGCCCAGGCCTGGGAAGATGAGAAGCACGCCGCCCCAGCAAGACCGGCGACGCCCACCAGGGCCTTTCCCAATTCCTTCATAGAGCAGTTCATTGGCCTCCTCCTTTCAGCGTGTTCACCTGGACAGCCTCAAAGTGTTACCGCGGGAGATTTAAGAAAAAAATGCTAGCCGCAGCGTTGGGGTGGAGATATCCCACTACCTTCGCAGGCCATGAACAGGGGCAAAGTGCCCGATACGTACGCTGACAAAAACTCGACGAGGGTTTGCATAGGAACTTCCAGGTCGAATGATTCCGCTTTGGTGGAGAGCCGTAATAATTCTACTCTCACGTGAATCGAGGTCAGAAATAACCAAGTGCTACCCAAAAAAATAAAGCTTTCTTGAGATAATCAATCGTGAGCTCTGGGCAGGCATGCTCAGAGGCCCTGGGTGACCAAATTCGGGAGGCATCTGGCTGAGTCATCGGGACTCACCTGGAACCAAACCATCCCATTTTCGGGTGGCCTATAGGGACTCCAGCCCCTTCAGGGTGGCCTGGTAGCTCCAGGGCATCCATTCCTCCGGGTTCTCTTCCGCGAGGGCGTGGTTCCGCTGGAGCGCGACCAGATACTCGAACGGGTTGATCTCGTTGACCTCTGCCGTGTGGATCAGGCTCATGTAGACATCCCCAACCCGGGCGCCTTCCTCGCTCTTATAGAACAGGCTGTTCTTGCGGTGCAGGATGGCCCGCTTGAGGGCGCGTTCGCAAACATTGTTGTCCAGCGGGGCCCCGGGCTCGCGGAGGAACAGGGTCAGGGCGATCCAGTGCTTGAGCATGTAGGTGATGGCCTTGCCAAGTCCGGAGTTCGGTTCCACCTTCCGGGCCTCCATCTGGTCCTCCAGCCACGCCTTCAGGGCATCCATGACCGGGCCGCTGTGTTCCTGGTGGTGACGGAGTCGCTCCGGGCCCGTCATCGCCTCGGCCTCGCTGTCGTGGCGGTATACGTCACGCAGGGCCCCCAGCAGGTGCCGACACTCCTCGGGGAAGTCCTCAACCACCTCTACGAACCGCCGGCGGGCGTGGGCCAGGCAGTGCGCCACCAGGGTCTCGAACGGCCCCTTGGTATTGGCTGCCAGCGCATCGCACATCTGGATCGGCGGTGGGAGGTCCTGGCTCCGGGATCGGAGTATCTCAGCCAGGTTCTCCCCAGCGTGGTGATGCCCGGTACGGAACAGGACGATCCCACGGGCCCGACCCGGGCCTTGGCTCTGGATCCTGGCCACGATGCCGGAGGTATATACCCCCTTCCGTTCCTTCCGGTCGAGCCGGAGGTCCGGGCGGTCGATGAGCTTCATCGTGGTGTCGTCGTTGAACACGACTTCCGCCTGGGCCGCGAGCCGGGCCAACTCGTCGACCACAGGATCCAGGAGGCCGGCCTGCTTCTGGACCAGTTCCCACTGGGTGGAGGCTGGCAGCGGGATACCCAGGTTCGCCTGTAGCCGGGCCAGGCGGTAGAAGGGGGCGCCGGTACCGTATTTCAGGAGGGCCACCATGGCTGCGGCGGAGGCGTCGAACTTCTCGGGTCCGGTCCCCTCCGGCGCCTTGGCCGTGAACACCTCGCCACAGGCGTTGCAGCGCAGCCGCTCCCGTTCGATCACTTTGGCCTGGAGGGGGGACAGGCCCACGATCCGGACCATGACAGCGGGTTGGGCGATAGGGTAGACCCGGCCATTGGGACACTCGGGGCACTCGTCTCCAGGCTTCAGACGCTCATGGGGGACCTTGACGCGCTCGGCCCCCGGGTAGTTGTTCGCCCCGGTCCGGCCATGGCCTGGCTTGGGCCCCTTCGGCTTCGGCTTGGTTCTCTCCGTGGTAGGCGGGAACAGCTTCGCAATGGCCTCAGTGGACTCTCCGAACAGCATTTCCGTCAGCCTACGGATGGAGGTGCGCTTGGACTTGAGCTCCTGGGCCATGAAACCGAGGGTGGCCAGGCTGCCCTGGATGATCCGGAAATCCTGCTCGTCGGTGACCACCAACCGCATCCGCTTGATGAAGGCGGTGACCTGCTCCGGGGTCAGCTTCAGCACCTCCGGATTCGCCATGACCGGTGTCGGCTGCGCCTTTCCGGCCTTGGATTGGTGTGGTTTCGAGCGCCCCATGGTACGAGCCTGCCAGCCTTGGAGCCGTTGTACAAGCCCTCATTTCATGGCCGGGGCCGGGGGCTGACCGTGCGCCAGGCGGGCGGGATCCCGGTGGCCGCCGGATTTCCGCAGCAGATTAGGACCTGCAGTTCGTGGGCGAGCAGTTCCGTCGCCACCTCCTGTCCCTGGGGCCAATGCCGGAACCGGCCCTGGGATAGGCGTTTGTGGCAGAGCCAGAAACCTTGGCCGTCATAGACCAGGAGCTTGATGGCTTGGCTGCCGCGACTCCGAAACACGAACACGGTTCCAGAGAAGGGATCGCTGTGGAGCGCCTCCCGGCAGAGGCTGACCAGGCCGTCGATCCCACGGCGGAAATCCACCGGCTCGACCGCCACAAGCACCCGCATTTATGTGAAACCGCCGGTTATGTGGAGGGTCGGTCTGTAGAACTGTTGAGCCGGGAACCTGGGGCCTCTCCGCTTTACATAACTTTCGAGAGCCACGATGCTCTGCCTCCAACTTCATCCTAGGAGGCAGAGATGCAGGAGGCTTTTTGGAATGGATTGTTTGACACGCGTTGGGAGGACGCACCGCTGGGAGT
>JBELAL010000101.1:0-3220 GCA_049508835.1 Holophaga sp.
ACGAAGTTCAGCTTCTTCAGCCGGCCGTCCCCGGCCACGTAACGGAAGTTGAGCATCCGGATGTCGTTGGACTCGATGAAGTGGACGATGTCCTGGCGCGTGAAGTCCCGGGGGGGCTTCTGGAGGGCCTTGACGACCTTGTTGGGGTTCAGGGCGAGGTGGTCGTGCATGGGAGGGCTCCCGGTCATGGAAGTGGAAATCCCGGACCACGCCGCCGGGGCGGGACCTGAGGCTGGGCTGGCCGGGAAAAGCTATCAATGGACAGATCATATAGTTTGCCCAGTTTCCACGAGATGGGAAGGGACGCCCTTGCCGATTTGACACGTTGCCAAGACATACCGGGCTTGAAGTAGGATGGAGGGCGCAGCGGCGGCGCCCGGGCGCCGGCCCCCAGGAGACAGGCATGGCGGACAAGGACGTGCTGGACGTTTGGCAGGCCGTGGAGGCCATCCGGAAATCCTCCCCAGTGGTGCACAACATCACCAACTACGTGGTCATGAACAGCACCGCCAACGCCCTGCTGGCCCTGGGCGCCTCCCCGGTGATGGCCCACGCCGAGGAGGAGGTGGCCGAGATGGTGGGCATCGCCTCGGCCCTGGTGATCAACATCGGCACCCTGAGCAAGGAATGGATCAAGGCCATGTTCAAGGCCGCCGAGGCGGCCCGGGAGAAGGGCATCCCGGTGGTGCTGGATCCCGTGGGCGCCGGGGCCACCACCTTCCGCACCGGCACCGCCCGCGGCCTGGTCGGCGCCGTCCGGCCCGCCATCATCCGGGGCAACGCCTCGGAGATCATGGCGGTCTGCGGAGACCAGGCCAGGACCAGGGGGGTGGACAGCAGCGAGGCCTCCCACGACGCGGTGGCCGCGGCCATGATCCTCCACGAGACCTGGGGCTCCGCGGTCTGCGTCAGCGGGGAGACCGACTACATCGTCGGCGGCCGGACCCTGTACCAGGTCCGCAACGGCCACCCCATGATGCCCCGGGTCACCGGGCTGGGCTGCACCGCCACCGCCCTGTGCGGCGCCTTCGCCGCGGTCACCCGGGACCGGGCCCTGGCCGCCGCCCAGGCCATGGTGGTGATGGGCATCGCCGGGGAGATCGCCGCCGACGGCGCCGAAGGCCCCGGCAGCCTGCAGGTGCGGTTCCTGGACGCCCTGTACAACCTGACCGCCGACCAGATCGCCCGGCGGATCCGCCTGGGGGCCTGAGGTGATGGGACTGTACCTGGTCACCGACCGGGGCCTGTGCGGCGGCCGCCCCCTGGAGGCGGTGGTGGCCGAGGCCGTGGCCGGGGGCGCGGCCTGTGTCCAGCTGCGGGAGAAGGACCTGCCCACCCGGGCGTTCCTGGATTCGACCCAGGCCCTCAAGGCCCTCCTGGCGCCCCTGGGGGTGCCCCTCATCATCAACGACCGCCTGGATATCGCCCTGGCCGCCGGGGCCGACGGGGTCCACGTGGGCCAGGAGGACATGCCCTGCGGCGAACTCCGGCGCTTCCTGGGCCCCAAGGCCATCCTGGGCCTGTCAGTGGAGACCTGGGAGGACGTGGAGCGGGCCCAGGACCTGGAGGTGGACTACCTGGGGGTCAGCCCGGTGTTCCCCACCCCCACCAAGCCCGACACCAAGGCCGCCTGGGGGCTGGAGGGCATCCGACGGATCCGGGCCTTCTCCCGCCATCCCCTGGTGGCCATCGGCGGGCTGAGCCTGGACAACGCCGCCGACGCCGTCCGGGCCGGGGCCGACGGGATCGCCGTGGTTTCGGCCATCTGCGCCAGCCCCGACCCCCGGCGGGCGGCGCAGGCCCTCAACGGGCGGATCCAGGCGGCGCTGCGGGAGCGGTGAGCCTGGGGGTCTGCCGGGCGGCGATGGCCCCCAGGAAGCCCAGGCTCCCCACCACGGTGCATCCCACCAGGGCCCACAGCATGCCGGCAGGATCCCCGGTCCGGAACCAGATCGCCGCCGCCGCGGCCGGACCGCAAGCGCGGGCCGCCATCACCGGCAGCGTCAGGAGCCCGTTGACTTCCCCATAGCCGCCCACCCCGACCAGTTCCGGCACCGCCGTGCCCCGGACGATGGTCAGCAGCCCGTTGCCCAGGCCCAGCACGGCCACCGCCGCGCCCAGCCAGACCGGGCGGTGGGGCGCCAGCAGCAGGACCAGGAGGCTGGTCAGGAACGACGCCACCACCACCAGCCCGGTGCCCCGGGCCCGAAGCCGCCGCCCCAGGGCCACCCAGGCCATCCTGCCGCCCGACTGCAGCGGCCCGAACAGCATCATGCAGCCCAGGACGGCCGCCTTGCCCAGCCCCCAGCCCGAGAGGAGGGGGACCAGCTGGAACACCAGCGCCGAGGTCACCAGGGTGCAGGCCGGGAAGCACAGGGCCAGGCCCCAGAAGGGCCGGCTCCGGACCAGGGCCCGGCCCGCCTCGCCGCCGGCCCAGACCGACGGCGCGCCCACCCTGGCGGGGGCCCGGGGCACCACCGCCGCGTGCAGGGGGGCGCACACCAGCAGGTTGACCGCCGCCAGGACCCAGAGGGCGCCGCGCCAGTGGAGGAGGTCGGCCAGGGCCTGGGTCATGGGAAAGCAGACGGTGCTGGCCAGGCCGCCCAGGAAGGTCAGGGTGGCGATCCGGCGCGGGGCCTCCGGCCCGAAGGCGCCGGCCAGCACTGCGAAGGCCGCTTCGTACAGGGTCCCGGCCATGGCCAGCCCGAGCACGATCCAGGCCAGGCCGAACCAGGCCGGGGTCCGGGCCCAGGCCCACAGCCCGAGCCCGGCGGCACCCAGCACCGAGCCGAGCACCATCACCGCCCGGCCCCCGTGGTGGTCGATCCAGGCCCCCATCGGCACCGAGGCGGCTCCCATGGCCAGCAGCCCCACGGAGACGGCGCCGTTGAGCCGTTGCGGCGACCACCCCAGGTCCCGGCCCATGGGCAGCACCAGGATCGGGAAGGAATAGAACAGGGTGCCCCAGGAGAGGATCTGGGTCACCCCCAGAACCCCGACCAGGCCCCGGAAGGGGCCGGCCGCCGGAGTGGGCACCAGCCCGTTCCGGCGACGCTGCATGCGCGCGGCCACGTTTCTACTCCAGCCCCCCGACTTCGGCTTCGACGGCCTCGAGAATCTCGCAGGACTTCACCAGGGCCTTCATGGCGTTGTGGTCGACGTGGAGCGGACGGTCCACGTCGAGGTGAGTGACGTGCCGGCGGATGACTTCCCGGGCCTT
>JBELAL010000102.1:0-5490 GCA_049508835.1 Holophaga sp.
CGTGTCCCAACGGTGAGCGTGCGTGAAACCGCTTGCTGACCACCGGTATGGTCAGGGTTCTCGGGAGGGAACCCCATGGCGGCCAGGAACTCGGATGCGTTACCGGCGGAAGCGGAGCAGTTGAAGGGGCAAATCCAGGACTGGCGGCAGGCCAAAGCGAATCCTTCGGTCCCCATGCCTGGCGAACTGTGGGCTGCGGCAATCCGGTTGGCCAAGGACTTCGGCGTATGTCGGATCTCCCGGGCGGTCGGCCTGGATTACGGCTGGCTGCGCAAGCGGGTCGCCGAGTCCGGGGGCCCGGCAACTCGCGTGGCCACCAAGTTTCTGGAACTGCCGTCGAAGCTGGCGGTGCCGGGGGCTCATTTCCAGCAAGCCCAGGTTGACCCGGATGCCGGTTGCATGTTGGGCCCTGGGTCGGTGATCGACCTCTCCGCTCCTGATGGCGCCCGGATGCGGATTCGCCTGGAGGCCGGAAGGGACCTGGACGCGGCCGGGCTGGTGGCGGCCTTCCTGGGGAGGGGGCGTTGATCCAAGTCACTCCGCAGATGCGCGTGCTGGTGGCGTTGGAGCCAGTGGATTTCCGGCGAGGCATCGACGGGCTGGCCCAGGCCTGCCGGGAGCAGCTCGAGGCCGATCCCTTCTCCGGCACCCTGTTCGTGTTCCGCAGCCGGGACGGCCGTTCCATTAAAATTCTCAGCCACGACGGAGGGGGGTTCTGGCTGTGTCAGAAGCGCCTATCCCAGGGCCGGTTCCGTTGGTGGCCCAAGCATCCGGACGAAGCCGCGCCAGGCACAGCATCGGTCCGGCTTCTGGCTTATGAACTGCAAGTGCTGATCTGCGGCGGAGACCCCTCAGGGACCCGGGTCCCGAAGGTCTGGCGTCCAGTGGGATAGAGTCCGGGGCGGCAAGGAATGAGGTTTGGCGGTGCATCGGTCTCGGGCATCCCGGCCCAGAAATAAATCTGGATATATGAATCATTCCCTGTACTTTGCCGGCGCGATCCCGCACAGTCAGCAGCATGGGACGTTCCAAGCAGCAGAAAGCGAAGACTGACGTGGCCGGAGGCGGACGCCCTCTGCCGGCCCTGGACCGGCGCTTCCTGGACATGACTCCGGAGCAGGTGGCCGCCCTGCTGGCACGGATCGACGCCGTGGCCAGTCCAGAAGACGCCGCCGCCGTTCGCGGGATGGCGGCAACGGTGCGTTGCCTGGACGAGGAGATCAAGACCAAGGGGACCTCCATCCGCCGGCTCCGGGCTCTGGCCTTCGGCGCGGTTACGGAGACGACTCGAAGACTGTTTCCGCCGGACCCGACCAAGCCGAAGCCCAAGGGGGAGCCCAAGGAGCCCAAGCCGGGCCACGGCCCCAAGGGATCCAAGGCTTTCCCCACCGCCGAACGGGTGAAGGTGCCGCACGCCACTCTGCACACCGGCGACTGCTGCCCGGAATGCCTCAAGGGCCGGCTCTATCCCAAGAACCAGCCGGCCGTGATGGTGCGCATCGTCGGCATGTCGCCGCTGGCCGCCAAGGTGTATGAACGGGAGGCTCTGCGCTGCAACGGCTGCGGCGAAACCTTCACCGCGGAGCCTCCCGAGGGCGTGGGCACGCAGAAATATGACGAGACGGTTCCGGCCACGGTGGCCCTGTTCCGGTTCGGGACCGGCATGCCCTATGCCCGGTTCGCCCGCTTCCAGATGAACCTCGGCGTGCCGTTGCCTGCCTCGACCATGAATGACCTGGTGATGCACGCGGCCGATCTCCTGGAACCGGCCCTGGACGAATTGATGCGCTGGGCCGCCCAGGGCGAGCTGATCCACCAGGACGACACGGTCATGAAACTGTTGGACCGTCCTGACCTCTGCAAGGACGGCAAGAAGGGGCGCAAGGGCGTTTACACCACCGGCCTGATCTCGAAGCTCGGGCGCAACAGGGTGGCCCTGTTCATTACCGGCATGCAGCACGCCGGGGAGAACCTAGCCGACCTGCTCAAGCGGCGCACAGCCGACCTGGCCAAGCCGATCCAGATGTGCGACGCGGCGGCGGCCAATACCTCCAAGACTCGCAAGACCCTGGACACGATCGTGGCCCACTGCCTGGCGCACGCCCGGCGCAAGTTCGTGGAGGTGGTGGACCGGTTCCCCGAGGAATGCCGCCATCTCCTGGAAGTCATGAAGGAGGTCTACCAGAACGACGCGGCCACCCAGGACCTGTCGCCGCCGGAGCGGCTGAAGTACCACCAGGAGCGCAGTGGCCCGCTCATGACCGACCTGGAGCAATGGCTCAAGAGCCAGATCCAGGACCGCCGGGTGGAACCCAACTCAGGTCTGGGCAAAGCCATCGGTTACATGCTCAAACACTGGCAGCGGCTCACGCTCTTTCTGCGCGAACCTGGTGTACCGCTGGACAACAACCAAGTTGAGCGTTCCTTAAAACGGGCGATCATGCACCGGAAGAACAGCCTGTTCTACAAGACCCAAGAAGGAGCGCGGGTGGGCGACCTTTACATGAGCCTGATCCACAGCGCCGAACTCAACGGGGCCAACCCCTTCGATTACCTGGTCACCCTGCTGCGTTACCACGCCTTCGTGGAAGAAAACCCCGAGGAGTGGATGCCCTGGAACTACCGGAAGCTCACGATGGTGCCGGAAACCGGCCTGGTGAAGCCCACCTTCGTCGAGTTGCCCGCGACCTTGGCTCCGGCAGCGCCGCCGCCCACCACCATCGAGATCTCCGCCCGGGACGGCTCGCGAATGGTCATCCAACTGGAGGCTGGGCGCGGCATGGAGGCCGCCGGCATCGTGGCCGCTTTCCTGGGGGGCCGGGGTTGACCCAGATCACCCCGCAGATGCGGATTCTCATAGCCGTCCGTGGAACCCGTGGATTATCGGCGCGGGATCGATGGCCTGGTCAGCCTCTGCCGGGAGGAACTCCGCTGCGATCCCTTTTTCCAGAACCGTGTTTGTGTTCCGCAGCTGCGGCAGCCACCCTTCGCCTACTGCTGAATCCCAAAGCTTAGTTAGATCGCCGCTAAGTGCGCTCGCTGAAGGGTCACGAACGCACCCCGGTTCTATAAGGGAAGGGATGCCTGGGCCATGGATCTTCTCAAGGGGCTATTGGTTCAGCGTTATGGTTTTGTCCCAGGAATGGAATCCCCCATCTGAATCCAAGGTTTCAGTGCCGTAGCAGAGCCATTCGTAGGGCATCTGGACGATGCCCTCCCTGGGGTTCATGAAGACCACTTCCTGGTCGCCACTCCGCTCATCCCACCCGATGCCAACCAGGTTGTGGTCGTCATCGCCGATGGACCACAGCCAATGGATCATGAACGGCCGGTTGGCGCCAATTTCCGTCTTGATCTGGTCATAGGTGAGGGCTGAATACCGTCCCGTACATGGAACGCCAAAGTGGGTCAGGACATCTGTTTCAGTTCCTCCTGGTCCAAAGTTGCCATTACACCCTCCGTTCCCAAGGGGGTCGTCCCAGTCGTAAGGCGCGTTAGAATCGCATGCGTAGGTAATGTTTTGGGCATAATTTTCAAGACCACATTGTTCTTCAAAAATCCCCCGATACTGCAAGATGCAAGCACAGGATGCTATTCCGCACCATTCACTGTGCTGCTGCAGCTGTGCCGGGCAGTTCAAGACCTGGTATTGGTACTGGACCGTGCCGGGAGCGCCGACCGTGATCTGGACCTTGGTCGAGACCGCATTGGCAGAGGTCACGGTGTAGGCGGTGGTGGGCGAAAGTCCGGTCGGAATCCCGATGATCGTCCCGGTGACCGGGTCGAGCGTGATGCCCCCAGGCAGGGACGGCGCGATCGAGTAAGGTGGCTTGACAGTTCCCGTCACCGTGGGGTGGTCGGGAGTGACACCAAGGCCCACGGCGGCAGTGACCACAGATTGGGGGTAGATGATCTGGTTGCTGACGGAACTCCCACCACCGCAATGAATCTCCAGGAGAGCCAGGAGAATCACTGAAGCAAAAATAATGATCGAGGCCTTCATCTTTAATGATGAACTTCTCATTGCTACCTTCACGGTGGGCATGAAAATGATGCCACCAATAGGGAATTAGGGATTAGAATTCGTTCCGGTAAGTCACTTGAGCCTGTCCGGGAAAGTGGTTGAGTTTTGGGCAATCGGCCCCAGCGCGTTTCATTGAGGCGCTATATGCCAATCCTTCTCAAGATTGTATTTCCTATCGTCCTCGGTGCATTAATTAATTACACTCCCTGTTCCGGCGGATCCCCTTCCAGGGCGCTAAACACGCAATCAGCGACGGTTTCGACCTTTGCGGGGGTCGCGGTCGGCACCAGTAACACCCCCCCAATGTTCCAGGGACCCACCTCCGTGGCGGTGGATGGATCCGGGAATGTTTACGTCGCGGACACGGGCAACCACGTGATCTGCATGCTCACCCAGGATGGCGTGGTGACCACGCTGGCAGGAACAGCCGGACAGCAGGGCTCCGTCGACGGTCCAGGTCAGTCTGCGCTGTTCAATGGGCCGAACGGCATAGCTGTTGACGCGCTCGGGAACATTTTCGTGGCGGATTCCGGCAACAGTACCATCCGCAAGATTACGTCGGGGGGCATGGTGAGCACCTTGGCAGGGACGCCCGGACAACTCGGCAGTGCTGATGGAACCGGTCCTGCTGCAAGGTTCTGGTGGCCTTTTGGGGTGGCGGTGGATGGTTCGGGGACAGTCTATGTGGCCGATACCAGCAATGACTCGATCCGCAAGATCACTGCCGGCGGCGTGGTGAGCACCCTTGCCATTACGGCCGACATGGCGGGTTACGCAAATGGCCCGGGGACTGCGGCAATTTTCTCGAGGCCGAATTCACTATTCAGTCCGCATTCAATAGTCATTGACAGCAGCGGGAACCTTTATGTGGCGGACAGCGGCAATGAAATCATCCGCAAGATCACGCCGAACGGCCTCGTGAGCATGGTGGTGGGAACCGGTGTCAGGGGCTGCGACGATGGTCCGGGCTCCTTCGCGACCTTCTACCATCCCACCAGCCTGGCCCTGGACGGGGCCGGGAACCTATACGTGGCGGATCCGCTGAACGAAGTCATCCGCAAAATCACCCCCGCTGACTATGTGATCACCATAGCGGGCATGCCAAGCCAATTGGGGAGCACCGACGGCCCCGTCCTGGCTGCAACCTTCTTCCACCCCTCCGGCGTGGCCGTGGACGGGTCGGGAAACATCTATGTGGCGGATACCTTGAACGGCACCATCCGTAAGATCACATTCTAGATTCCAGTTTGTTAAAGATGTCGAATCATGCCCCTTGGACTGGGCGACGTCAAGGAACCTTGTGCGTCAGCGACAACTAACTTTGTGCATTTAAGGGGGCCGAGACGAAGCCGATGGCCTTACCAAATTCCAGGCGAAGGTCCGGTCGAGCGTGGGTGATGGTGTAGTTGTCGCCGGGTGACGACAACTACGACGACAACTACGCCGACGACAATTACCTTTCCCCA
>JBELAL010000103.1:0-2876 GCA_049508835.1 Holophaga sp.
GGTCCTTGCTTTCCTATGAAGGTTCACCCGAGCCCTCCTTATGCTGTTGTCCGCAAACAAAAGCATCCCAGGTTGGCTCGGGTGAACAACCTGTTTGGCAGCGACACCTAGGAGCCTGTCCACTCGATGACCCCCACCATCCAGGTCCGCACCCCGCCTGCGGGCGAGAAGATCGGCCTGGGCGCCGACGGCCGGCTGCAGGTCCCGGACTTTCCCATCGTCCCCTTCATCGAGGGCGACGGCACCGGGCCGGAACTGTGGGACGCCGCCCGCCGGGTGTTCGAGGCGGCGGTGGCCGGGGCCTACGGCGGGCGGAGGAGGATCGCCTGGTACGAGGTGTACGCCGGGGAGAAGGCGAACCGGGTCTACGGCCCGGGCACCTGGCTCCCGGAGGAGACCCTGGCGGCGTTCCGGGACTACCTGGTGGGCATCAAGGGCCCCCTCACCACCCCGGTGGGGGGCGGCATCCGCTCCATCAACGTGGCCCTGCGCCAGACCCTGGACCTGTACGCCTGCGTCCGGCCGGTGCGCTACTACCCCGGGGTCCCGTCCCCGGTGCGCCGGCCCGAACTGGTGGACATGGTGATCTTCCGGGAGAACACCGAGGACATCTACGCGGGGGTGGAGTGGGAGGAGGGCACCCCCGAGGCGGCCCGGGTGATCCGCTTCCTCCAGGAGGAGATGGGGGTGCGGGCCATCCGCTTCCCGGGCTCCTCGGGCATCGGGATCAAGCCGGTGAGCCGGGAGGGCTCCCAGCGCCTGGTGCGGGCCGCCATCCGCCATGCCCTGGACCACCGGCGCCGCAGCGTTACCCTGGTGCACAAGGGCAACATCATGAAGTTCACCGAGGGCGGGTTCCGCAAGTGGGGCTACGAGGTGGCCAAGGCGGAGTTCGGCGACCGGACCGTGGCCTGGGCCGAGTGCGGCGGCGTCCCGCCCCCGGGCAAGGTGCTGGTCAAGGACTGCATCGCCGACAATTTCCTGCAGGAGATCCTGCTGATGCCCGGCGACCACGACGTGATCGCCAGCTGCAACCTTAATGGGGATTACATTTCCGATGCCCTGGCGGCCCAGGTGGGAGGCCTGGGCATCGCCCCCGGGGCCAACATCAACTTCGCCACCGGCCACGCCTGCTTCGAGGCCACCCACGGCACCGCCCCCCGGTTCGCCGGGCAGAACAAGGTCAACCCCAGCTCGGTCATCCTCTCCGGGGTGATGATGCTCCAGTATTTCGGCTGGAAGGAGGCGGCCTGGCTCATCGAGACCGCCCTGGAGGAGGCCATCGGCGCCGGGGCGGTCACCTTCGACCTGGCCCGGCCCATGCTCCAGGAGGGGCGGGCCGGGGTGCGCGAACTGGGTACTTTCGAATTCGCCATGGAAATCATCAAGAGGATGAGTTAAATGGTTAAGGTGAAAAAAGAATTCCAAGTCCTTAATCCTCTCCCCTCCCCGGGACCTAGCGAGGCGACCATGGTCAACACCGCAAAACTGGAAGTGGACGGCAAGGTGCTGGACCTGCCCATCCTCGTGGGTACCGAAGGGGAGCGGGCCATCGACTTCCGCAACCTGAGGGCCAAGACCGGGTACATCACCTACGACGAGTCCTACGCCAACACCGGCAGCTGCCAGAGCAAGGTCACCTTCATCGACGGCGAGAAGGGCATCCTGCGCTACCGGGGCATCCCCATCGAGGAGCTGGCCGAGGGCTCCACCTTCGTCCAGACGGCGTTCCTGGTCATCTTCGGGCACCTGCCCACCGAGGCCGAGCGGCTGCGCTTCTCGGGGCTGCTGACCAAGTTCCAGATGATCCACGAGGACATGAAGTTCCACTTCGAGGGCTTCCCGTCCTCGGCCCACCCCATGGCCATCCTCTCGGCCATGATCAACGCCGCCGGCTGCTTCATCCCCGAGCTCACCCGCGACTACAACCCCGAGGTCTTCGAGCTGCAGGCGGCGCGGCTGCTGTCCCAGGTGCGCACCCTGGCCGCCTATGCCTTCCGCAAGTCCCGGGGCCTGCCCGCCATCTTCCCCAAGAAGAAGTACAGCTACACCGAGAACTTCCTGCACATGATGTTCTCGGAGCCGGACGAGGACTATCCCCTGGACCCGGCGGTGGTGGACGCCCTGGACCTGATCTTCCTGCTCCACGCCGACCACGAGCAGAACTGCTCCACCGCCACCGTGCGCATGGTCGCCTCCAGCCGGGCCAACCTGTTCGCCAGCGCCGCGGCCGGGGTCTGCGCCCTGTGGGGCCCGCTGCACGGCGGGGCGAACCAGGCGGTGATCGAGATGCTCAGGGAGATCCGCCAGGACGGCGACGACGGCACCCAGTTCCTGGACAAGGTCAAGAACAGAGGCGCCGGCGCCAAGCTCATGGGCTTCGGCCACCGGGTCTACAAGAACTACGACCCCCGGGCCCGGATCATCAAGCGCCGCGCCGACGAGCTGCTGGCCAAGCTGGGCATCAGCGACCCGCTCCTGGACATCGCCAAGAAGCTGGAAGAGGCCGCCCTCAACGACCCCTACTTCATCGACCGCCGGCTCTACCCCAACGTGGACTTCTACAGCGGCATCATCATGCAGGCCATCGGCATCCCCCTGGAGATGTTCACGGTGATCTTCTCCATCGGGCGCATGCCCGGGTGGATCGCCAACTACAAGGAAGTGATCGAAGACCCCGAGAGCCGCATCTACCGCCCCCGGCAGGTCTACCAGGGGCCGACCCTGAACCACTACGTGCCGCTGTTCGAACGGTAGGAGACCGTCCAAGACTGGGTGCCCTGGCGGGCACCCCGAGGGCTGAAAACATGCTGGCGCTCCGGTAACTTGGGGCGCCAGGTATTTTAGGTGCGGGCCAGACCCCTTTAGGATGATTT
>JBELAL010000011.1:0-107620 GCA_049508835.1 Holophaga sp.
GAGCGGAGCAAAGCCCTGGCGGTTTGGCTTCACTACTACAATAACCATCGACCGCATTCGTCCCTGGGAGGCAGGCCTCCCGCCTCAAGGGTGAACAACCTGTTTAGCCTCGACACCTAGCTACTCGGCCGAGGCGCCCAGGGTCTGCCGGTCGACGAACTTGCTGCTGGAGGTCTGGATGTCGTCCAGCTTCCAGCCCTGGACGGTCTTCCGGAACAGCAGCGTCATCTGCACCCGGTCGCCCAAGTAAACCACATTCGAGCAATCATGTGGGCACCTCATGCAGTGACTTTGACAGGACCGGCATTCAAGCACCGGTCGGTCCGAGCCGCTCTCCCTGCCGTGGCATGGGCAATCTATCGGTGGGGGTGAACAGCCACACCGCGACGACGATCCACGGGAACACCACGCCATCCGCCCAATTGAACCAGGTGAAGAGGAAGCTTGGGTTGTTGGGGTATTTGGCGTGTGCTGATGAGCACAGAACAAATCGTGAGACAGTCTGGATCGATGTGATCACCGCGAGTCCGATCGCGAGGGCCCGCAGGATTCTCGCTGCTGCCGGCCGGTCGCCGGCCACCAGGAACGTCAAGATCAGCAACGGCGCCCATATTAGGTTGCCGTAACCCGCAAGCCCACGTTCCCAGAGGCCGGGTACGTAGATGAAGAACGACAACAACATGTCGATCAGCATCAGGACGGATACGACCTGAAAGTACCCTGGGGCGTTGCGCAGCCTGACGAACCATTTCTTTTTCATCTGGAATCCTGTGGCCTAATCAAGCAACTCAAGGTTGCCTCCTTTAAGGATCAAGTCCATCACGATAGAAGGAGACCGCTCTGTCCAGATCCCTTACGACTAGCAACAGCAAGTTGCGATGCGTTCATACTGGGCCACTCGGCAGGGCAGAACAAGGCAACAGAAACGACAGGCAACATTCCTTTAATATTTGCCTCGCTTACTACCATGGCGCCCCGATGAAGCCCAACGCCAGCATTGACCGGCACGGCCCCGGCGGCACGACGGTGGGAGAGATAATCCCGGTGCAGGTTTGGCGAAAAATCGGGACCGAACGAGGGCCGTGTCCGGGGTCGAATGCACTGTTAGGCGATAATCATTGGGTTCTCGCATGGGGAATCCTAACCAGCCTTCGGATGGTGTTCCTTTGTCCATTTCGTTAAGGCTTCTCTCATGGCCGCATGGAGGTTGAGTCCGGAGTTCTTGGCGGCCGCCTCCATCTGCGCCCAAAAGGCCTCTGGCATTTTGATGCCCTTGAGTCGGACGGGGGCTTCTTGGCCTTTGGGAGGACGGCCCGGCACAATGCGAATCCTGACCATGCCCTCCAACGGCTTGTCCTTTTCGGCCATAGCCAATGCAACATCCTCAGCATGTCGGGCCTGGAGGACTTCCAGGGGCTCACCGGGGCCGAGAAATTCCATGAATTCTTTCTCTGTCATGGTCTTGATCCGCTTAGTCATGTGAGCCTCCGTTTTCGAGAAATTCTGAAAGCTGTGGTGATGCGGATACCATCGGGAAAGGCTTTGGAGAAGGGCACCCGATAAAGCTTTCCATTCACTGTTCCTTCAGCGGTCCACCGATTTGGGATGGTGGGATTACGCTTGAACCCTGCGTCCTGGGCAAGGAATACTGATTCAGCCGTTGCTCGGTCGACTCCATGAGCTTTGATTTCCTCATCATTCACCTCGTCCCAGATGAATTTCATCCTCATCCCCAAAGAAAGGTTATACCGTTTTTGAAGCCCGTCAACGGAGGGTCATGATCCCTCCGCAGCCCACAGCGACCACGAAGGGTTTCACTGTTGGATGACGATCAGGACTGGACGTGCCAGACCTCCCGGACGCTCGCCATACACGCACCGGTGCCTCGAATGGCCTAACCTTAAATAGACTAACCGCCCTGACGTCAGCCAAGTTCGCCCGAAATCGTTCCGTGAATTCCAATCGTTGCTATGCCTGGAAATCTACTACCGCCCATGGGAATGGGCGTACTGAATTTCCCCGGACGGACTCCCTGCCCGCGCACGGAAACGGCCCCCACGGCCTTCTCCAGTTGCGCACCGCCTTCCCGCCTTCTCCCTGCCTATCCCGCCTCCCACCTCACCCAGCCGAGCTTCGCTTTCATCCCCCGGAAAGGCGTGCAACACGATTCCCGGCCGCCCGCCACCCTCATCCGCCGGTGCCGGCTCGCGCAGCGAGGCGGCGCCGGCAACCCTGGCGATGGTGAGGAACCCGCCCTCCGCCTACAGCCCCTCCGCCACGCCCGGCGGCACCAGCTTGGCCAGGCGCTGGTCTTCCTGGGTGTAGACCTTGGGCACCAGGTGGCTCTGCTTCCTGGGGACGAGGCCGACGCGGTCGGCGTAGTCCTGGATGGCTTCGTCCCGCTGGAAGCGGGAGCGCTGGAGGAGCAGGGTGCGGTGGTACTCCTCCTGCTGGCGGATCTGGTCGCGCACTTCGCTCATCTCGTAGCTGAGGCGGGTGTGCTGGATCTTGAGGTAGGCCATGGAGCCCATGGGCATGGCCAGGGCGAAGGCCAGCAGGAGCATGCGCAGGATGCCCTCGCCCTCGACCTGGCGCTGGGCGTAGGTGGTGCTGTAGCGTTGGACGTGGAGTCGGGTGGTCATGGCTGGGTCCTGGCGGTTGGGTCGTCCTGGATGCGCTCTCCGACGCGGAGGCGGGCGGAGCGGGATGGCGGGTTGGCGGCGGTTTCGGCTTCACCGGGCTTGATGCCGCCGGGGTGGACGAGGCGGATCCGGCGCGGCAGGGGCTCGGGGGCGGTGCGTCCGGGGCCGTCGTAGACGCCGGCGAGGCGGCGCAGGGTCTGCTTGACGATGCGGTCCTCGAGGCTGTGGAAGGAGATGACCCCCAGGCGGCCGCCAGGCTTGAGGCTGAGGGCGGCGGTCTCCAGGGTCCGGGCCAGGCGGGCCAGTTCGCCGTTCACGGCGATGCGGACGGCCTGGAAGGTGCGGGTGGCGGGATCGATCTGGTGCTTCCTCCGGGCGGCTTCCCGGGACAGCACGGTGTAGACGGCGGCGGCCAGGTCCAGGGTGGTGCGCAGGCCGCCGGCGTCCCGGGAGCGCAGGATGGCCCGGGCGATGGGGCGGGAGGCGCGCTCTTCGCCGAACTGGTAGAGGGTGTCGGCCAGGGTGGCCTCGGTCTGCTGATCCAGCCACTCCAGGGCGGTGGGCCCGGTGCCGGGGTCCATGCGCATGTCCAGGGGGCCCTCGGCCTGGAAGCTGAAGCCCCGTTCCGGGTCCTTCAGCTGCAGGCTGGAGACGCCCAGGTCCATGAGCACCGCGTCCGGCCCCTGGGGGGCCTGGAGGTGCATCCAGGCCTGGAAGCCCGGATCTTCCCAGACGTCTTCGTAGGTGCCGGCCATGATGGTGATCCGGGCGTCGGAGCCCAGGCGGGCCCTGGCCCGCTCCCGGGCCCGGGGGTCCCGGTCCACCCCCAGGTAGCGCACGTCGGCGCCGGCCCGGGCCAGGATGGCTTCAGCGTGGCCGCCCAGGCCCAGGGTCAGGTCCAGCACCCGCCCGCCCGGGGACACCGGGAGCAGGTCCAGGACCTCCTGGAGCAGGACCGGCACGTGCTCGGCGGGAGACGCGGAACCGGGGACGGGGGGGGCGGCGGCGGGGCGCATGGTCAGATCCCCAGTTCCGACAGGACGGCCAGGTCGTCGGTGGTGAGCGGTTCAGCGTGCAGCCGCCGCTCGAAGGAAGCCCGGTTCCAGAGGGCCAGGTGGTCCATCTGGCCCAGGATGGCCACCTCCCCGGTGAGGGCGGCGGCTTCCCGCAGGATCGGGGGGATGACGAACCGGCCCTGGGCGTCGGGCTCCACCTCGGACCCGTAGTAGGCGGTCACTTCCAGGAACCGCCGCTTGGCCGGGTTGGTGCCGGGCACCTGGGCCAGGCGGGCCTCGATGGCCTCCCACACGGCCAGGGGGTAGAGCCGGGCGCCCTTGCCGTCCAGGGAGGTGAGGTAGTGGCGCAGGCTGCCTCCGCCTTCGCCCTGGGCGAAGGTCTCGAGGTCGGCCTTGAAGGTGGCGGGGAGCTTGAGACGCCCCTTCTCGTCCACCGTGGCCGGTGCATTGCCGCGCAGTCGCAGCACTGGAACCGCCTTTCTGGATCCCCCGGAAAGGGGGGAGATCAGCCTATCTGCCACTTATTGCCACTTCAATCCATTTTGATCCACTAAGGTCCACCCCCAAGTGTAGAAATGGTTCGTAACCCAACAAGCAGGAAGTAAAGCGAAAGATTGGAAGAAAGATGGCGATTTAACTCGGAAGTTAACAAAAACCGACGGATTTTCAGGAAAATGGGGGTTGCACCAAGGAGCTTCCCGACCATGGCCAAGGCCCGGCCCGACTTGACCCAGCGCATGACCACACCCTGGTGGGCCTTCGGCCTGGCGGTGGCGGGGGGCGCCCTGCTGGGGGGCCACCCGGACCCGGTGGTGCGGGTCCTGGGCGGGGCGGCCGCCGCCTGGGGAGCGGGCCTCCTGGTGGCCCGGGTGCGGAAGCACCGGGCGGTCATGACCCAGGTGCTGAACGTGCTGCCGGTGCCGGAGAAGGACGAGGACCTGCTGCGCACCCTGCCCCGGGCCTGGTCCGCCCTGAAGGAGGAGAACCTGCTGCTGCGCACCCGGGCCGAGGCCGAGGACCAGATCCGCCGGCAGATCCTCACCCACCTGAACACCGGGGTGGTGCTCCTGGACCAGGACCAGACCATCCGGCTGTACAACCCCTCCGCCCAGACCATCCTGGGCACCTCCAGCAGCCTGGGCATCGGCGACCCGTCGGTGATGGCCTTCCGGGAGCCCGAGAGCCTGCGCAACCTGGACCAGGCCTGCCGGGGCGCCGCCATGGAGTGGACCCTCAAGCGCAACCCCCGCAGCCTGCGGGTCCGCGCCATCCCGTTCGAGGCCCCGCTGCAGGCCTCCGCCCACCCCTGGGTGCTGGTGACCCTGGACGACATCACCCGCCAGGAGGCCCTGGAGACCACCCGGCAGAAGTTCATCGCCAACGCCAGCCACGAGCTCAAGACCCCCGTCACCGGCATCCGCATCGCGGTGGAGAACCTCCAGGAGGGCGCCCTGGTGCTGCCCGAGGGGGAGACCAGCCTGCGCATCATCCTGCGCGCGGTGCAGCGCATGACCATGCTCCTGGAGGACATCTCCGAGCTGAGCCGGATCGAGACCGGCGCCCTGCGCCTGGAGCCCAGGCCCCTGCGCCTGGGCGCGTTCGTCCACGATTCCCTGGAGAACACTCGGCCCCAGGCCCTGGCCGCCAACGTCTCCGTCGACCTGGACCTGGCGCCCGGGCTGGAGGAGCTGGCGTTCCAGGCCGACCCCCTGCGCCTAGTGCAGCTGCTGGACAACCTCCTGTCCAACGCCATCAAGTTCAGCCCTTCGGGCTCCACGGTGACGGTCAAGGTGAACCGGGAGGGCCCGTGGCTGGCCTGGTCGGTGGCCGACCACGGACCCGGCATCTCCGAGAAGGACGCCGAGCGGATCTTCGAGCGCTTCTACCGGGCGCCCAGCGTGCGCGGCATCCCCGGCACCGGGCTGGGGCTGGCCATCGTCAAGCACCTGGCGGTGCTCATGCGGGGCGAGGTCGACCTGCACACCGAGCTGGGCAAGGGGTCCACATTCATCTTCCGGCTGCCGGCGGCCGAAACGATGGGTTAGTGTCTAAGCAGACTCCCCGAGAGGTCCCATGGACCGCCCCCTCATGTCGCCCGCGCCCGGCAGCCGGATCGTGCAGTACGTGGGGGACCGCCTGCGCTTCACCCTGTCCTTGGATCCCCAAGAACGCATGCGTTCTCGGGGGGACCGCCCGCCCGGGGCGGGGGACGGCTTCCGGGCCCTGCTGCGCACCAACCTGACCCGGGGGGCCCGGGCCCGGGAGGAGACCGTGGCCCTGTCCGGGTCCGCCTCCGCCGACCCCCGCACCTTCGCCGGGGCCTCCTGGCGGGACATCCCCCTGGTCCCCGCCGGCGGCGGCTGGGAGCTGGACCTGCCCCTCACCGAGGTCGGCTGCTTCCGGGCCAAGGCCTACCTGCTGGACCCCCGCGGGCGCCAGCACTGGCCGGAGGGGGAGGACGTGGGCATCTCCGTCCACCCGGACCATCTGCGCACCGGCAACACCATCTACTGCGCCTTCCCGCGCATGTTCGGCCCCGGGCGGGCCGAGCGCAGCACCCGCAGGCCGGACCTGGAGGAGCAGCTGGACAGCCTGGACCAGCGCGGCTACACCGTGATCCCACCCTCGGGCAAGCTGCGCGAGCTCACCACCTTCGTCCCCCACATCCTGGGGACCCTGGGCTGCCGGATCCTGCACCTGCTGCCCCTGGGCCCCACCCCCACCACCTTCGCCCGCCTGGGGCGGTTCGGCAGCCCCTACGCCCAGCTGGACCTGGCCGGGATCGATCCGGCCCTGGTGGCGTTCGACCAGCGCACCACCGGGGTGGAGCAGTTCCAGGAACTGGCCCACGCGGTCCACCTGCGCGGCGGGCGGATCTTCCTGGACATCGTGGTGAACCACACCGGGTGGGGCTCGCGCCTGATGGAGGAGCGGCCCGGCTGGTTCCTGCGCAACCCCGACGCGACCTTCCACAGCCCCGGGGCCTGGGGGGTGGTGTGGGGCGACCTGGTGGAGCTGGACCACCGCCGGCCGGAGCTGTGGGAGTCGGTGGCGGCGTCGCTGCTCACCTGGTGCCGGCGCGGGGTGGACGGGTTCCGCTGCGACGCCGGGTACATGGTGCCCCTGCCCGCCTGGCAGTACATCGTGGCCCGGGTGCGGCGGGAGTTCCAAGACTGCACCTTCCTGCTGGAGGGGCTGGGCGGGCCCTGGGAGGCCACCGAGGCGCTGCTCACCGAGGGGGGCATGCAGTGGGCCTACTCGGAGCTGTTCCAGAACTACGGCCCCCGGGAGGTGTCCAGCTACCTGGACCACGCCATCCGCCAGGCCCGGCGCATGGGCCCGCTGGTGCACTACAGCGAGACCCACGACAACCTGCGCCTGGCCGCCAAGGCTCCGGCCTGGTCTCTGCTGCGCAACCGCCTGTGCGCCCTGGCCAGCCAGTGCGGGGCCTTCGGCTTCACCAGCGGGGTGGAATGGCTGGCCACCGAGAAGGTGGACGTGCACCAGGCTCGGGGCCTGGCCTGGGACGGGGCCGACAACCTGGTGGAGGAGCTGGGCCGGCTCAACCGGCTCCTGGCGGACCACCCGTGCTTCTTCGACGGGGCGCGGCTGGCCCGGCTCAGCGCCGACGATTCCCCGGTGCTGGCCCTAGAGCGGATCTCCTGGGACGGCCGGGACCGGTGCCTGGTGCTGGTGAACCTGGCCCCGGAGGAAAGGGACTGGAGTCTGGACGGACCGGCCTGGACCGCCCTGGGGGAGCCGGTGCTGGACCTGCTGGGCCAGCCCGGGCCCAGGGCCAGGACCGGCGCCGACGGCGCCCGGGTGTTCACCCTGGAGCCCTGGGCCGCCCACTGCCTGTGCGCCGCGGCAGCGCCGGCGGGGCTGGCGGGGGACGCCTACCGGGCCCGGCGGGCCCAGGCCGCCTGGGCCTACCAGGCCCTGGCCACAGGGCTCCCGGCGGAGGACCTGGGCCCGGCCTCCTGGGGGGACCTGGGCGCGTTGGCGGCTTCCGACCCGGCCGCTTTCCTGGGCTCCCTGTCCGCCCTGGACCCCGCCGCCGCCAGGCGGGACCTGGTGACGGCCCTGGCCGCGGCCCGGCCCGGCTACCCGCGGGTGGTGCACTGGGGGCTGCGCGACCTGGGGCGGGTGGTGCCCCTGCCCCCGGGCCACTGGCTGCTGATCCGGGACGAGGCGCCGTTCTCGGCCTCGGTCTCCATGCCCGGCCAGGCCGCCCGGCACCTGCGGTCCATCCCGGTGGAGGAGGGCTTCGCCGCCGCCCTGCCGCCTTCGGCCCTGGCCGGGCCCCGCCCGGCGGAGGCCACCATCGCCCTGGAGCGGTTCAAGGAAGCCGGCACCCCTCCGCCCGGGCGGATCCGCCTGCTGGCCGAGACCCCCGAGTTCACCAGCCGGGCGCGCCCCGGGGCGGGTCTGGCCCCGGACGGGGAGGCGCCGGCCCTATCCGTCCAGGAACGGCTGCACCCGCTGGGCAACGGGCAGAATCCCCTGTGCCTCCTGACCAACGGCCGGGGCGGCATGGCCCGCCTCCACGCGGACCTGGGGGCGGTCACCTCCAAGTACGACTGCCTGCTGGGTGCCAACCTGCACCCGAAGGTCCCCTGCGACCGCCACGTGCTGGCCAAGCGGATGCGGGCCTGGGTGAACGCCGACGGCTTCCTCTCCGCCCTCGGCCGGGACACCCTGGTGCACTTCGAGCCGGGGCCGCCCGGGCGGTGGATCTTCGTGGTGCCGGCCGGGGACGGCCGCACGGTGCAGGTGGAGCTGACCCTGGACCTGCTGCCCCTGCGCAACACGGTGGTGGCCCGGTTCCTGCGCCGGGCGGGGCCGCCGCCGTACGGCGCGGACCTGCCCGAGGACCGGGAGGTGACCCTCACTGTGCGCCTGGACCTGGAGGACCGGAGCTTCCACGGGGAGACCCGGGCCGACGACGGGACCGAGCGCCATTTCCGCACCCATACCCGCGACCTGGACGGCCGGCCGGGCTTCCTGTTCCAGCCCGCCGGGGACCGGCGCCTGCTGGCCTGGGCCGACGCCGGCATCTGGCACCCCCAGCCGGAATGGAGCGTGGGCCTGGCCCACCCGGTGGAGGCCTCCCGGGGCATGGCCGCCCAGGGCGACGCCTGGAGCCCGGGCTGGTTCGAGCTGCCCCTGGCCCGGGGCGGCACGGCCACCCTGGCGGTGTGCGCCGATCCCGACGAGCCGCCCGCCCGGGACCTGCACCCGGCGAGCCACCCCCAGGACGAGGCCCGGCCCAAGACCGACAGTTTCGGCCGTCAGCTGCGCCGGGCCGCCGCCGCCTTCCTGGCCCGGCGCGGGGCCGGCGCCACCGTCATCGCCGGCTACCCCTGGTTCCTGGACTGGGGCCGGGACACCTTCATCGCCTGCCGCGGGCTGCTGGCCGGGGGCCTGGACGCCCCGGTCCGGGAGATCCTCGCCACCTTCGCCCGGCTGGAGGACCGGGGCACCCTGCCCAACGCCCTGCACGGCGATTCCACCTCCGACCGGGACACCTCCGACGCGCCCCTGTGGTTCGCCCTGGCCGCGGAGGAGGCCGCCGCCGGGGACCCGGGGCTGTACCAGGAGGACGCGGGCGGGCGCACCCTGGGCCAGGTGCTGGAGTCCATCGCCCGGAACTACCTGGAGGGCACCCCCAACGGCATCCGGGTGGATCCCGGGTCGGGCCTGGTGTGGAGTCCCGCCCACTTCACCTGGATGGACACCAACTACCCGGCCAGCACCCCGCGGGAGGGCTACCCGGTGGAGATCCAGGCCCTGTGGCTGCGCCTGCTGCGCCAGCTGGAACGGCTCCAGGCCCGGGGCCAGGACTGGGCGGCCCTGGCCGGGCGGGCCGAGGCCTCCCTGGACCTCTACTGGGACGAGCGCCTGGACAGCTTCCAGGACCTGCTGGCCGGGCCCCGGGACTGCCCGGCCCGGGAGGCCCGCCCGGACGGGCTGCTGCGCCCCAACCAGCTGTTCCTGGTGAGCCTGGGCCTGGTGTCCGGGGAGCGGGCCCGGCGCGCGGTCAACGCCGCCCGCCGCCACCTGCTGGTGCCCGGCGCCCTGCGCAGCCTCGCCCCGCTCCCGGCCCGCCACCCCCTGCCCCTCCACGGCCCCGGGGGCGTCCTGCTCAACGATCCCATGCACCCCTACTGGGGCCGCTACGAAGGGGACGAAGACACCCGGCGCAAGCCGGCCTACCACAACGGCACCGCCTGGGTCTGGCTGCTGCCGGCGTTCTGCGAGGCCCTGGCCCGGGCCTGGGACTTCCAGCCCGAAGCGGTGGCCGCCGCCCGGGCCTACCTGGGGTCCCTGGACGGGCTGCTGGCCTCCGGCTGCGTGGGCCACCTGCCGGAGATCCTGGACGGGGACGCGCCCCACCTCCAGCGGGGCTGCGACGCCCAGGCCTGGAGCGTCACCGAGGCGCTGCGGGTGTGGCTGCTGCTCAACCGGTAGGCGGGATTCAGTGCTTCCCGGCCGTCTGGCTGCGGGCCTCCTCCTGGGTCGGAGCGATGTTGCGCGGCGCCGGCTCGGGCTTGGCCGGGGCCACCACGACCGCGGCCTTGGCCGGGCCCTGGGCCGGGGCCGGGGCCGGCGCGGGCGGGCCCGCGGTCCGGCGCACCTGGGTCAGCACGATGGGATCCGGCAGCGGCTTGCTGGGATCCAGGGCCGCGTTCCACTCCTCGCACCCGTCCCGGGTGATCCGGAGGGTGTGGGAGCCCTGGAAGGGCACGGCCAGGTCCGCCAGGGGCGCCACCCCCACCCGCTTGCCGTCCAGGAAGACCGTGCCCCCGGCCGGGTCGGTCCGGACCTTGAGGTGGGCGATCAGGGGCACCAGGTTGATGGGGTCCGGGAGCGCCCGGCCCGGGCTCAACACCCCCTGCCATTCCTTGTAGTTCTTGAGCCGGAGCACGAGCCGCTGCTCGCTCCCGACCTGGACCGCCGCCTTGGGGATGGGCGTCACCCCGATCCGGGCGCCGTTGATGAAGGCCTCCGCCCCCGGCGGGCTGGTGACGATCCGGATGGAGGCGGAGATCGGCTCCAGGGTGATGACGGCCGGCAGCGGGTTGGCCTTGTCCAGCGCCTGGACCCACTCCATGCGGTCCTTCAGGCGCAGCACCAGCTCCTGGGGACCGTCGGCCGGCACCTTCAGGTCCTTGATGGGGGTGGTGCCCTTGGACACGCCGTTGAGCAGCGCCTCGGCCCCGGGGGGGTCGGTCACCACCTGGACCACGTACGGCGCCGGGGCCAGCACCGCCCGCACCGGGCCGTCGCCCTTGCGCACGCGCACCTCCTGGGGTTCGAAGCCCTCCAGCTCCAGGCGCAGGGTGCCTCCGCCGGGAGGGATCCGCGCCCCGGCCAGGTCGGTGTGCCCGATCTCCCGGCCGTCCAGGAGGACCCGGGCGCCGCCCGGGGTGGAGGCGATGTCCAGGAGGAAAGGCCGGGGGCGCAGGCCCCAGACCGCCGCGCCGCCCAGGACGGCCGCCGCCAGCAGGCCCGCCGCGGTCCACCAGAGCCATCGCCGCGCCCATGCCGGCGGGGCGGGAGCGGCCGCCGGCCAGGGCTGGGCCTCTTCCTCCGCGGGCGAGGATTCGGGCGCCGGCGCGGCCTCCGGGACCGGAGTCCGCTCGGCCGGGAGAGGCGTCCGCGCCGCCGGAACGGGGGTCGCCAGGGGAGAGGCTTCGGCGGGCCTGGGCTCGGGAACGGCCGGGGCCTCCTGGGGGGCTCCCCAGCCCGCGGGCCGGGCCGCGGTCCCGGCCGGGACCGGGGTGGCGGCGGCCGGGGCCTCCGCGGACGGTCCGGGTTCCGGGGCGGGCATGGACTGGGCGGCCGCCCCGGGCGCCGGGAACACCAGCGTGGGCACGGACGCGGGCGGCGTCAGGATCTGGGTCCCGGCCTGTTCGGGCGGCGGCTCCGGGGGCGGGACGGCCGCGGGACGTGTATCCACGCCCGGCCTGGGGGTGTGGAAGGCCGCGGTGGCCAGGTCCTCCGGTGAACGCATGCGTTCACCGGAGTCTATGGACCGGAACCCCTTGGTCAGGTGGCGCGAGGGCGAAGGGGTCACCTGGGTCTCCAGGTTCCGGTCCACCGCGGCCTCCTCGGCGTGGGTCCGCATCAGGTGGGCGACCTGGGCGCCGGTGTCCCGGGACAGCCCGGCCAGGAACCGGGCCTTGGTGTCGGCGGGCAGGTCCACGGACCAGATCAGGTCGCGCATGAAGGTGGCCAGGTCCGGGTAGCGGTCCGCCGGGTCCTTGGCCAGGGCCCGTTCGAACACAGCCCGCTCGGCCCGGCTCATGGTGTCGGGGAACACCGGCGGCTCGTGGACGATCCGGAACAGGGTGGCGGCGATGGTGGAGCACTCGAACGGGAGCTCCCGGGTGAGCATCTGGAAGGCGGTCACGGCGAAGGCGTAGCGGTCCGTGACGGCGCTGGGCTCGGCGCCCCCCAAGGCTTCGGGGGCGGTGTAGGAGGGGGTGCCGATGATCTGGCCGGTCTGGGTGAGGCGGGTGCCCTCGCCCCGGGCGATGCCGAAGTCCATCAGCTTGAGGCGCCCGTCGTGGCTCACCAGGATGTTGGCCGGCTTGATGTCCCGGTGGATGATGCCGGCGCGTTCCGCCGCCTGGAGCGCGCTCATGCCCTGCAGCAGCAGGTTGACCACGCTCTCGATGGGGATGCCCTCCCGGATCAGGTCGGACAGGGGCAGGCCGTCGATGTACTCCATGGCCAGGAACGGCCCCGTCCGGGGATCCGAGCCCACGTCGTGCACGGTCACGATGTTGGGGTGGTTCAGCCGGGCCGAGATCTCCGCCTCCCGCTGGAACCGGACCAGGGTGGATTCGGCGTCGGTGCTGAACTCCCGCACGGTCTTGATGGCCAGGGGGCGCTTGAGGAGCGGGTCGAAGGCCAGGTACACCACTCCCATGGCGCCATGGCCAAGTTCGCGCCTGACCTCGTACCTGCCGATCGTCTTGGGCTCCACGGCCATCGGGCGCCTTCCCCTGGGACTGGATCACTTGATTCTAGCCACCGGCCACCCTTCCGCTGGGAAAAGTTTGCAATCCGGCCGGGGCCGGTCGGAAAGGGGCCAAAACTTCCGGATCGGTAGTACAAAGGAGCCATACCCGCGGGTGCCCATGCCTGAACCCGACCCCTTCCCGTTCGATGCCCACGCCTTCCTCCAGGGCGACTGCGGCGACCCCGGCGCCTGCTTCGGCATGCGCCCGGTCGCCGGAAGGGGGCTGGCGGTGCGGGCCTTCCTGCCCCGGGCCGCCCGGGTGGAGCTGCTGGACGCCGGCACCGGGCGGGAGGCCGCCCCCATGCGCATGACCCACCCGGAGGGGGTGTTCGAGGCCAGGCTGCCGGACCGGGAGCGGCCCTTCCCGTACCGGTTCCGGGTGCACGGCTGGGGCGACCCCCGGGAGGTGGAGGACCCGTACCGGTTCGGCCCCTTCCTGGGCGAGCTGGACGCCTACCTCATGGCCGAGGGCACCCACCTGCGCCTGTACGAGAAGCTGGGGGCCCACCCCACGGTGCGCGAGGGGGTGCCGGGGGTGGACTTCGCGGTGTGGGCGCCCGACGCCCGGCGGGTGAGCGTGGTGGGCCCGTTCAACAACTGGGACGGCCGGCGCCACCTCATGCGCCGGTTCGCCGCCACCGGGGTGTGGGAGCTGTTCGTGCCCGGGATGGTGCCCGGGGACCTGTACAAGTTCGAGCTCAAGGGCCGGAACGGGCGGCTGCTGCCCCTCAAGGCCGACCCGTTCGCCTTCCGCTGCGAACCGGCGCCGGGCACCGCCTCGGTGGTGGCCCCGGAGCCCGCCCACGCCTGGAGCGACGCCGGGTGGATGGCGGAGCGCTGGCGGCGCAACCGCTACGACGCGCCCATCAGCTGCTACGAGGTGCACCTGGGCTCCTGGCGCCGGCGCGAGGACGGCGGCTTCCTGAGCTACCGGGAGCTGGCCGACCAGCTGATCCCGTACGTCCAGGCCATGGGCTTCACCCACCTGCAGCTGATGCCGGTGAGCGAGCATCCCTTCTACCCTTCCTGGGGCTACCAGCCCCTGGGCATGTTCGCCCCCACCAACCGCTACGGCAGCCCGGACGACTTCCGGGAGTTCGTGGACCGCTGCCACCAGGGGGGCCTGGGGGTCCTGCTGGACTGGGTGCCGGCCCACTTCCCGGCCGACACCCACGGCCTGGGCGAGTTCGACGGCACCCACCTGTACGAGCACGCCGACCCGCGCAAGGGCCGGCACATGGACTGGGGCACCCTGATCTACAACTACGGCCGCACCGAGGTGCAGAACTTCCTCATCGCCAACGCCCTCTACTGGCTGGACCGGTTCCACATCGACGGGCTGCGGGTGGACGCGGTGGCCTCCATGCTCTACCTGGACTACAGCCGCAAGGCCGGCCAGTGGATCCCCAACCGCTACGGCGGGCGGGAGAACCTGGAGGCGGTGGCGTTCCTGCGCCGGCTCAACGAGGTGGTCTACGCCCAGTTCCCGGACGTGCTCACGGTGGCCGAGGAGTCCACCGCTTGGCCCATGGTCTCGCGCCCCACCAGCGTCGGGGGCCTGGGCTTCGGCTTCAAGTGGAACATGGGCTGGATGCACGACACCCTGGGCTACATGGGGCGGAACATGCTGTACCGCAAGTACCACCAGGGCGAGATCACCTTCAGCATGCTCTACAACGACGCCGAGAACTTCGTCCTGCCCCTGTCCCACGACGAGGTGGTGCACGGCAAGAAGTCCCTGCTCTGGCGCATGCCCGGCACCCGCTGGGAGCAGTTCGCCAACCTGCGCCTGCTCTTCGCCTACCAGTTCGTCCACCCGGGCAAGAAGCTGCTGTTCATGGGCGGCGAGTTCGCCCAGGACCACGAGTGGGACCACAACCAGGCCCTGGCCTGGCACCTGCTCCAGTACGAGCCGCACCAGGGCGTGCGCGCCCTGGTGGGGGACCTGAACGCCCTCTACCGGGAGCTGCCCGCCCTGCACCAGCAGGACTGCGACGTCAAGGGCTTCCAGTGGATCGACTGCGAGGACCGGAAGAACTGCATCCTGTCCCTGCTGCGCTGGGGCGCGGACGGGTCGTTCCTGGCGGCGGTGCTGAACTTCACCGCCAAGCCCCAGGACCGCTACCGGGTGGGCGTGCCCGCCCCGGGCCTCTACCAGGAGGCGCTGAACACCGACTCCACCCGCTACGGGGGCCAGAACTTCGGCAACCAGGGCGAGGTGCGCACGGAGCCCGTGCCCATGCACGGGTTCCCCCAGTCGGTGGTCCTCACCCTGCCGCCGCTGGGGGCCGTGTTCCTGCGGCTGGAATGACCCCGCCGGAGCGTCCCGGGCCTGCCGATGCGGACTACCTGCGCGGGGGAGCCGCGTTGTACTGGTTCTGGGTGACCCAGGCGGGGCCCGGCCCGGCGGGGGGCACGTAGGGGAAGTCCGCGGTGCCCGGAGCGGTGATCTGCAGGACCTGGTTCCCGTCGACCACCACCAGGTCGTCGTAGGCGGTGACCGCGATGCCCTGGGGATGGAGCAGGGACCGGGTGAAGGGCTGGGCCTGGTCCGGGCCGATCACCCGGCGCACCGGCGGCGCCCCGGCCAGCAGGACGACCCGCCCGGCGCCGTTGGCCGGCACCATCCAGACCGTGCCGTTGGCCGAGTCGGTGAGGAACAGGTTGCCCCTGCTGTCGGCGGCCATGGCCTCGACCTCCGGGAAGCCCAGGTTCTGGAAGGGGTCGGCGGCCAGCCCCGGACCGAAGCCCACGGGGGCGCCCACCGGGACCCAGCCCGGCGCCGGCAGGCTCTGGAGCTCGAAGGTCTGGATCCAGCAGCGCTGGTTGGCTCGGTCCTCCTGGGCCACGTGCAGCCGGCCGTCGAGGCTGAAGGCCAGGGCCCTGGGCTGCAGGGCGGGGTAAGGCAGGGGCACGTTCTGGAAGCTGGCCAGGGTCACGGCGTTGGTGCGCGGCGGCACCTGGCAGACGGCGGCCTGCCAGTGGCCCGGGGTGGCCAGGTCGGGATGGGAAACGGCCAGCAGCTGGGGATTGTCGCCGCCGGGACGCGCCGCGATGTGGCTCCCGGGAGGGATCTCGCCGGGCCTGACGACCACGGCGGGGAGGCCGGCGAGGAAGATGTGGACCCTGCCCTGGTCGACCAGGCGGATCCGCAGTCCGCTGTTCTCGAGGATGTACATCCGGCCCAGGCCGTCCATCGTCACCTCGGTGGGATAGAGGAGCTTGCTGGCATTCAGAGGCTGGGCCGCCGGGCCGGCGCCCGCGGCCGGACCCCCGATGGCCGCCCGTGCCCCGAAGGGTTGATGCAGCTCCCCGGCGAAGGTCGACACGGTGCCGGCCGGTTGATGCCGAGTCCCCTGTAGCATGACCCGGCGCACGGCATGGGGCCTCATGTCCGCCACGAAGGCATCCCCGGTGCTCCGCTCCACCACCACGCCCACCGGGCCTTCGAACCGGGCCCTGTCCCCCGGCCCGTTCTGGGCCTTGAGGTATTCCGAGAGGGTCCCCGGGAATTCCCGGTCCTCCAGGCCCCGGTTGCCTGGCACCCTTCTCATCACCATGAAGCTGTCGGGCACCCGGATCGGCCTGGGCCGGTACAAGGTGGAGACCGCCATGGCATGGAGGGCTCCCCCCGCTGTCCGCACGATCCGGCGGATGGCCTGGCCGTTGAAGTCCGCCACATAGAACTCGTCGGGGTTCCCCCCCGGGACGATCAGGCTGGGCTTGTCGAACCTGGCTTCAAGGCCGTCGGCGGGATCGTCCCTCTGACCGGACGCCCTGGTGGGGTTGACGGTGCGACCCGCAGCGACGCTTCCGGCCGGCGGGCTCCCGGCCAGGGTTTCGACCTGGCCGGTGGTGCGGTCGATCCAGCGGATGGCATGGTTTTCCGGGTCCGTCGCCAGCAGGCCGTTCCCCGCCACCGCCAGGCTGGTGAGGCTCTTGAACAGGGCATCGTCCCGGCCGCCGTTGGCGTATCCTTTCCGGCCGTACCCGGCCAGGCGGATCAGTTCCCAGTGGGTCGTGACGAGTCCATTGGTGGCGTCCCCGGGGTGGAGCACCTGGATCACCTGGTCGACGTCCACGCCGTTGGCGTCCTTCCTGGACACCAGGTAGATGGACGGGCGCGGTCCGGGCCCGGCCACGGCCAGCGCCACGGGGCTCCTGAAATCCGTCCAGGCCTGGGTTCCACGCCCGTGGTTGTCGACGCCGATCCGGTAGCCTCCGTTCCCCTGGTGCAGGGTGGTCACCTGGCTGGTGGCGAGGTCGATCATCCGGATGCCGCGGTCGAAGTCCGCCACGTACAGGACGCCGTTGTACACCGCCAGGTCCATGATCCGGCCGAACAGGGCGGTCGCCGCGGGCCCGTCCACCACGCCCGCGGGATGGCCTGCGGGAGGGTTGGCGGAGACGTTGCGCTGCCCGGCGCAAATCGTCACATCGGCGCTGCCGTCCACCGGGACCTGCTTGATGGTGTGGCTGTCCACATCGGCGAGGTACAGGACGCCGTTGTGGACCACCATGGGGCCGGGCCCGTGCAGGCGGGCCGCGGGCGCCGCCGGGGTGCCCTCGTCCGGCCCCTGGGGCACGCCCTTGAACAGGTGCCACTGGTTGTCGGTGGAGGAGAACCTGCGCACGGTCTGCTGGGAGCCTTCGGACACGAAGAGCCCGCCAGGAGTCCAGGCCAGCCCCGCGATCTCCGGCAGGATGGCGTCGTCCTGGGGACCGTCGGCGTAGCCCCGCCAGGGCATGTCGTCGATGGCCAGTCCCGACACCGATTCCATGCCCCGGGCGGCGAGGGCGACCTTCCGCTCCATCGGGACCAGCTCCCGAGTCCCGGCCCGAACGAACAGGCCCGTTCTTTCCCGCCACTCCTTCAGTTCCAGGGTGAACACCTGGCGGCGGTTGACCTGGACCGTCTCGGAACTGCCCGAAGGCTTGATGGTCCTGAACAGGAACGGATCCTGGTCGGCGGCCACCACCGCCCCCTCGGCGGACCATGGCAGCTGGTCCCGGTAGAGGGACATGGCGTCGGGCGTGCCTTGGTACTCGAAGGTTAGGGTGGCCCGCCCGCCGGGATCCACCACGTACTGGTCCGCGTCGAAGCGGGTGATGGCCAGGGGGAGGAAGTTCGCCACGTGCAGCACCACCGACGTCTCGTAGGTCTCGTCCACCGGGATGTTGGAATACAGCATGGCGCCCTGGACCCGCTTGATCACCCTGAACGGGTAGTCCCCGGCGGTGGCGATGGTGCCCGTGAAGTCGCCGGTATTGGCGTCGAATTGCAGCCCAGGCGGCAGGTCGGCGGGGTCGGTGGCCCAAGTGATGAAGGGGACCAGGTCCTCACCCATGCGCACAGGCGACAGCTGGATCCGGCTCCGGGTGTGGTACTGCGCTGCGGGATAGCTGATGCCCGGCTGCACGGCGGGGCCCACGTCATAGGTCAGCGACGCATCGGCGTGGCGGTGCCAGTCCCGGACGCGGATCGTGAAGGTGAGATGGCACGCCTCCAGGGGAGTGCCGCGAATGACGCCGGTGGTCGGGTCCAACTGGAGCCCCCGGGGCATCAAGCCTACGACCTCGTACACCAGGCGCGGGTCGCGGGGGACGGATTCCGGGGTCCCCGCAGGCAGCTCGTGGATGTAGCCCGTGACCGTCGGAGCCTGGTCGTCCATGGCCTTGCGCGCCTCCAGGGCCGGAGGAGGGGGATAGGCCAGGGCCAGGTCGGCGCCGGCCACCGCGAAGGAGATGATGCCGGAAATGGCCGGGGCACGGCCGCTCTCGTCCCGTACCTCCACCTTGAAGGAGCTCAGTCCGGCCCTCGAGGGACTGCCTGCGATGGCCCCGGTCCGTTCGCTGAAAGTCATGCCCTCGGGCAGGGCGCCCTGGGCGATGCGGTAGCTGAGCGTGCCCCGCCCACCGAGCACCCTGGGCGTGCGCGGGCTGTCGTCCAGCAGGTCTCCAACCCTGAACTCGGCGTTTTCATAGCTGATCGAGAGATCCCCTTCCTGGCCGGATCCACTGCCGGCCGCGTCCGCATTGACCTGGAAGACGATGTAATTGGACATCCCCGTGAGGCTGCCGCTCCTGGCGGCCACCTGGAACCGGTAGGTGCCGGGATTCCTCAGGGTACCGGTGATCGCGCCGGTCCTGGGGTTGAAGTTCAGTTCCCGGGGGAAGGTGCTGCTGTCCACCAGTCTGAACTCGTTGTCGCCCATGTCGGGGCGCAGCTCCGGACTTTCGCGGACGTCGCCGTTAAGCCCCCGCACCAGGGATGGGTACGACACATAGAGCCTGGCGGGCGCGGTTTCGGGGGCTTCGGGCGCTCCGCCGGCCCCGGCGGCCATCACGCCGGGCACGGCCACCCGCCCTTCGAACGTGTAGGGGTCGGACCGGTCCCCGGCCTGGTTGACTTTCCTCACCTTGAGGAAGTACCGTCCCACATCTCCGGGCCTGAACACCACCACCCGCCGGTCGTCCCGGCCGGCCCCGGCCGGGCCGGACTCCTGCGGACTGGGCTGAAGGGCGGCGTTGTTCTCGCGTGCTTCCTCCCACTCGAACCACTCCCCGGGCCGGGGGCCGTAGGCCACGCTCGCCACCTGGTCCGTGCCGGGCGGGACGATGTCCGGAGCCAGGATCACCGGTGTGGATGGACGCGTCACCAGCGTGAAGGTCCGGGATGCGGTGCTGGTGGCGCCGGTGCCCGGCTCCCTGGCGGTGCACATGACCAGCAGGGGCTCCGCTCCATTCCCGGTGCGCAGGTTCAGGGTGGCGCCGCTGGTGGGGGAGGTGGCGGTGCCGCCCAGCTCGATCTTCCAGTCGAACACCATGCCCGGCGGGGGGTTGTCCACCGCAAGGGTGGAGTCGGTGTCGGCGCGCAGGTAATCAGGCCACAGGACCTTAGGCGGGTCCAGGGAGAACGGGCCGACGGCGGTGAGGGTCAGGGTGGCGGGCTCGGACATCTCCCCGGCCTGGGTCTCGGTCCGGCAGATGAGTTTGAAGGGGCCCGGCTCCCTCACCGTGAAGCCCACCGTGGGTCCGCTGGCGGCATCCAGGACGCCCTTGCCCGGCTCCATCTCCCAGTGCTGGGTGTCACCCGGGTTTCCGCCCTTCACGTAGACGTGCTGGCGGACACCCGCCACCGGCTCGCCGCCGACCCGGATCACCGGCGGCGGCGGGGCCTGCAGCAGGCCCACGGCGGTGGTGGTGGTGCGGGGCTGGCCTCCGGGCACCGTCGCCTTGCACGTGATCAGCATGAAGTCGCCCTGGCCGGCGGTGAGTCCCACCTTGGGGCCGACGGGCTCCTGGCTGGGCCCGTGCTGGACGCTCCAGACGTAGGTGGTGTCCGGCTTCTCGTTCTCCACCCAGGCCTTGCACCCGCTCTTGCCGGCGGTGAAGAAGGGGCGCTCCAGCCGGATCACCGGCTCGTCCCCGGTGGGAAGCTCCACCTTGCCCTCCACCTCGAAGGTCACTTCCTCCTGGGCCTGGACGTCCAGATGGCCAGGCAGGTCCCCCGCGCGGTCCACCGGACTTTCGACGCCCCTGGGCCCGGCCTGTTTGAGGGCCCGGGGTCCGTGCCCGGCCCGGGCCAGGCTGACCGCGGACCGGCCGAAGAGGGAACTGGCCAAGGGCGCCAACTGGTTGCCGCCCCGGGCCCGGACCTTGAGCTTGTAGGTGCTGACGCCCGGCTTGGGCGTGAACACCACCACCGGCGTGGTGGGGTGCTCCTGGCCGCCCAGGAACACCACCTCGTCCGAACTCCATTCCAGCTGGGCGCCCACCCGGCGCTCCACCCAGGCCACATGGTAGTTGCCCACCCGCGCCACGTCGGGGGCGACGATGTTGTTCAGGTGGCGGAGCATGCCCTCCACCTGGATGAGCAGGGTCTTCTCGGCCACCACCCCCAGGGTGCTGGTCACCCGGAGGATGTAGGTGGTGTCCTGCACCGGCTTCAGGGTGACCGGGGTGCCGCTGGCCAGGTCCAGGGCGCCGGGATAGAGGACCGCCTTGCCCCCATCGAAGTCGGCGGTAAGCGCCACCGACTCCCCGGGCTTGATGCGGGTGCGGTCGGCGGTGAAGCTGCGGGCGATGGGCGCCGCGTGGACATGGATCTCCGACCGGTCCTGGAGGCCGGGGATGGCCCTGGACCGCACCACGGCGTGGTAGGTGCCGACCTTGAAGGGGGCGGTGTACAGGCCGCTCTCGTCCACATGGCCGCTGTCCGGGTCAGGCAGGAGGATTTCCACTCCGCCGGCCGGCAGGTTGTTGGCGCTGTAACTCAGGGTCACCTGCTGCCCCGCGGTCACTTCCACCACCTTGGGGCGGGCCTCCAGGGTGGGGGTGGCGGAGCCGCCGCCCCCACCCCCCGGGCAGCCCAGGGCCAGGACCATCCCGGCCAGGGCCAGGAGCGCCAGGCCCGGGCGCAGGACGGGCCGGCTCAGCAGGGACCGTAGGAGAGAGGGAAGGAGCTGGCGGCGGAGGAGAAGCATGAAAGGACCCCCATGGCTGATGATTAATGCATTGGCATATGAAAAAGTTCTAACCCCGGGTTCGAACCTCCGGCCGAAGGCGTCGGACCGGCTGATTCATCCCGGTTTTTTTCAATGCATTGACACCAACTCCCGAGCGACCGCCCGCTGGACCCCGGCCGGGGAGCCCGAATGGGCGAGCGTCGATGATTGATTATTTTATACAAGCCATTTTCCCCCGCGGAGATCCCCCCGATCCGGTCCGCGCCCTTCCCCGCCAGCCTGCGGTTCGCCCGCCTTCCCGCTCTGGCCGGGGCTCCCGGGAGGGTCGAGGCTGTCATGGCACCCCCTTTCAGGGCGGCGGACGCCGGTGATCCCGTTCAGGATCGTGAATTATAAATATTTAGTTAAATTCGACCCCGTCAAGCCGCCCTGTTCCTTAATGGGCTGATCCTCTCAACCCTCCAGGAATCGATGATTGATCAAGATCACAGGCCCCAAGTCCGTTCCCGCCCTACCTTGGATCCAGTCCCAGGGATCGGGGAAAGCTCATGTCAATCCGTTCACTTTCTGCCCTGGGGCCGGTATCGCTCCTGGCCCTGGGCCACATCTGCGCCGCCTCCAGGCCGCCCGGGCGCCCCCTGCCCCGGCCCGTGGGGCTCCTGGCCCCCTGGCGGGGGCCCTTCGGCGGGGTGCCGCCCTGGGACAAGGTGGACCCGGAGGCCTTCCCGGCCGCCCTGGGGCAGGCCATGGACGACCAGCGGGAGCGCTCAAGGCGGATCGCCGCCGATCCGGCGCCGCCCACCTTCGCCAACACCATCGTCGCCCTGGAGCGCTCCGGGCGGGTCCTGGACCGGGTGGAGACCCTGTTCAAGGTGCACGCCGACACCCTCAAGGACGGACGCATGGCCCGGATCGAGCAGGAGGTCCGGCCCCGGCTGGCGGCCTTGTCCGATGAGATCGCCCAGGACCCGGCCCTGTTCCGGCGCATCGAGGCGGTGTACGCGGGGCGGGGCCGGCTGGGCCCCGAGCAGCAGCGCCTGGTCTGGCTGTACCACACCCGGTTCGTGCGCGCCGGGGCCCGGCTCGCGCCCGGGGACAAGGCCAGGGTGACGGCCATCAACCAGCGCCTGGCGGGCCTGTACGCCAGGTTCGGCCAGAATGTCCTGGAGGACGAGACCAGCCAGTGCACCGTGGTCGAGCGGGAAGCGGACCTGACCGGGCTGTCCCCGGAATACCGCGCCGGCGCCGCCCACGCGGCCGAGGTCCGGGGCCTGTCAGGGCGCTGGGTGGTGGCCAACACCCGCTCGGCGGTGGAACCGTTCCTGGAGTTCGCCGAGGACCGCGCCCTGCGCGAACAGGTCTGGAAGACCTTCATGGCGCGCGGCGACCTGGACGGCCCCACCTGCAACCGGGGCCTGGTCACCGAGATCCTCGACCTGCGCCGGGAGCGGGCCCGCCTCCTGGGCTACCCCACTTACGCCCACTGGGCCCTGAAGCAGACCATGGCCGGGACCCCCGAGCGGGCCCGGGCCCTCCTGGAGTCCGTGTGGCGCCCCGCCGCCGACCGGGTCCGGACCGAGGTGCGGGAGATGCAGGCCATCGCCGACCACGAAGGTGCCGGCATCCGCATCGCGCCCTGGGACTACCGTTTCTACCTGGAGAAGGTGCGCAAGGAAAAGTACGACCTGGACCTGCAGGAGGTGCGGCCGTACCTGCAGCTGGACCGGCTGCGGGAGGGGCTGTTCTGGTCCGCGGGCCGGCTCTACAGCCTCCGGTTCGCGCCGGCGCGGGTGCCGGTGCCCCATCCGGACGTGACCGCCTGGGCGGTGCGGGACGCCCGTGGGCGCGCGGTGGGCCTGTGGTACTTCGACCTGTTCGCCCGCTCCGGCAAGCAGTCCGGCGCCTGGATGAGCACCTACCGCCGCCAGTCGGACCTGTCCTTGGATCCCCGAGAACGCATGCGTTCACGGGGGGACCGCCCGGTGCTGCCCATCGTGTCCCTGAACGCCAACTTCATCAAGCCGGCCCCCGGCGAGCCGGTGCTGCTGTCCTGGAACGACGGGGCCACCCTGTTCCACGAGTTCGGCCACGGGCTGCACGGCCTGCTGTCCCGGGTGCACTACCCGTCCCTCTCGGGCACCGACGTATCCTGGGACTTCGTGGAGTTCCCCTCCCAGCTCAACGAGCACTTCCTCCAGACCCCCGAAGTGCTGGAGCGGTTCGCCCGCCATTGGCGGACCGGGGAGCCCCTGCCCCCGGAACTGGCGGCGAAGATCCGCCGGGCCGCCACCTTCGGCCAGGGGTTCCAGACCCTGGAGTACCTGGCCTCGGCCATCCTGGACCTGGACCTGCACTTGGCCCCGGACCGGGAGCTGTCCTTAGACTCCGGTGGACGCACGCGTTCACCGGAGGACCCGGACGCCTTCGAGCGCGCGGAGCGGGCCCGGCTGGGCATGCCCGCCGAGGTGGCCCTGCGCCACCGGCCCACCCAGTTCAGCCACATCTTCGCCGGCGAGGGCTACGCCGCTGGCTACTATTCCTACCTCTGGGCCGACGCCCTCACCGCCGACGCCTGGGAGGCCTTCCAGGGACCCGGCGGTCCCTTCGCCGGGGCCGTGGCGCGGCGGTTCCGCCGCACCATCCTGCAGGTGGGCAACACCGTGGACCCGGCCCAGGCCTGGCGCGCCTTCCGCGGCCGGGACGTGGACCCCTCGGCCCTGATGCGCCAGCGCGGCTTCGCGCCCGAGGGCGGCCCGCCCCGCGCCCCGCTGCCGCCCCTGGCCCAGGGCGGCGCCCCGGGCGGAGCCGCTTCCGGCCGGTGAGGGCCGAGGCTGGTGTCGGCCGATCGTGATGACGGAACCATCACGACCCACTCGAACGCTGATGCCCGGCCTTCCCGGCACAGTGCTGCGCTTCGTCAGCTTCGGCGTGCCCAGCGTACGTGTTCTTTAGCTGCCGTTGCCGACGCACCGCACTTGGCCGGGATGGTCGATCCGGATGTTCGGGGTGAGTCGTGGTCGTTCGGCTGACCCGATCGACCCGCACTGGATCGGCCCCTGCTCCGATCCCCCTGGGGGGTGGAACAGGGGCCTGGGCTTGCTGCCGGCTTCATCGCGCGCGCCGGGCCGGAACCCGGACGGACCGCCCGTCCGGCTTGAGGGATCAGGGTTGCTGCTTGTTGTCCGGACGGGCGCCGTCGTCGGCGCGCACCGGGATGGGCGGCGACTCCGCCTGCCAGGTCATGGCCGGCCGGGCGTCGCTGAAGCTGGGATGGTTCGCCTGCCGGTACGGCGTGCCCGGAACGGCGGCGAGGGTGGTGGCAAGGATCAACGTAACCATCATATCTCCTTCATGAGGTAGGTGGGATTCACCCCGGCACGGCGGATCGCGCCGGGGCCGGAAGGGGATGGATCCGGACGCCACCTCGGAGGGCGCCATCGGGTGCGGCGGGGGCGGATCCATGGCCGGGGCGGAGGGCCGTCCCGGAGCGAGGCCGGGCGCCGGGCTCGCCGCCCGCGGCGGCCGCCGCGGACCTTGTGCGATGCATCGGCGCTCTGCGCATTCAACGACCTCGGGTGCAAGTGTAGGTCGCTGAGATCGAGAATCATAATTACAGATTGGTCATGCATGGACCCGCGCCGCGCGCGCCGGACCGCGCATTTTTTTCTCAGGGCATTGCCCTTATACTCGCCCTGGCTCCCCCCTGCGGTTCCCGACCCGACCTCCGTCCACCCACCTTGCGAGGAACGACCCGATGGACACCCTGCAAGCCAAGCTCAAGCAACTGACGCGCAATCTCTGGTGGACCTGGAGGCCCGAGGTGCGGGCCATCTTCCGCGACCTGGACATCGAGGTGTACCGCAATGCGCACCGCAACCCGGTGCGGGTGCTCAAGGAGATCACCCTCGCCACCCTGGAGAAGCGGGCCGAGGAGGTGGACATCCTCACCCGCACCGACCGCGCCCTGCGCCAGCTCAGGGACTACCTGAACCCCCTCACCACCTGGGGCATGGTCCACGCCGGCACCCTGCTGTCCAGGCCGGTGGCCTACTTCTGCGCCGAGTTCGGCATCCACGAGTCCATCCCCATCTATTCCGGCGGCCTGGGCATCCTGGCCGGCGACCACCTCAAGGGCGCCTCCAACCTGGGCGTGCCCCTGGTGGGGGTGGGCCTGCTCTACCACCGGGGCTACACCACCCAGGTGCTGGACAACACCTTCTGGCAGCACGACGTGTCCGAGCCGTTCGAGATGACCGACCTGCCCCTGGAGCCGTCCCTGGGCCCCGACGGCAAGCCGGTGCGCATCGGCGTGGAACTGCCCGGGCGGATGGTGTGGGCCAAGGTGCTGGAGGCCATGGTGGGGCGGATCCGGCTGATCCTGCTGGACACCCGGGACGAGGCCAACAGCGACGAGGACAAGGCCCTGGCCGGGGTGCTCTACGGTGGGGACCAGCGCATGCGCATCCAGCAGGAGCTGCTGCTGGGCGTGGGCGGCTCCCGGGCCCTGCGGGCCCTGGGCATCACCCCCAGCGTCTACCACCTCAACGAGGGCCACTCGGCCTTCGCCATCCTGGAGTGGGCCCAGCACCGGGTGCAGCAGGACAACCTGGACCCCTGGGTGGCCATCCGCGAGGCCGCGGCCGGCACCGTGTTCACCACCCACACCCCGGTGGAGGCCGGCCACGACCGCTTCCCCGCCGGCCTGGCCGAGGAGCACCTGCGCCCGCTGGCCGAGGGGCTCAGGCTGGACATCCAGGACGTGCTGGGCCTGGGGCGGGTGGACCCCAAGGACCACGGCGCCCCGTTCATGCCCACGGTCCTGGCGCTCAAGAGCTGTCGCCGGGCCAACGGGGTCTCGGCCCTGCACGGCACCGTGGCGCGCTCCATGTGGCAGGTGCTCTGGCCCGGCCGGCCGGTGCACGACGTGCCCATCGGCCACGTCACCAACGGCGTGCACGTGCCCTCCTGGCTGTCCTCGGAGCTGAACGTCCTGCTCCAGACCCACCTGGGGGTGGGCTGGCAGGAAGGGATCGTGCGCCCGGACCTGTGGACCAAGGTGGTGGGCATCGACTCGGCCGAGATCTGGGAGATCAAGAAGGTGCTCAAGAGCCGGATGATGCGCCTGATCCGCGACCGCATCGCCGAGATGCGCGCCCGGGTGGGACTGCCGGTGCAGGATCCGCCGCCCCTGGACCCGGACGCCCTCACCATCGGCTTCGCCCGGCGGTTCGTGCCGTACAAGCGCCCGGACCTGCTGCTCACGGACCTGGACCGCCTGGACCGGCTGGTGAACAACCCCGCACGCCCGGTGAACCTGATCTTCGCCGGGCGGTCCCACCCGGCGGACGAGCCCGGCAAGCGGCTGATCCAGAGGGTGGGCCAGCTGACCCAGGACCCGCGCTTCAGCCACCGCATCGTGTTCGTCGAGAACTACAACATCCATGTCGGGCGCAACCTCTACCAGGGAGTGGACGCCTGGCTGAACACCCCCCGCCGCCCCCTGGAGGCCTGCGGCACCAGCGGCATGAAGGTGGTCATGAACGGCGGGCTGCACATCTCCGCCCTGGACGGCTGGTGGGCCGAGGCCTATGACGGCGAGAACGGCTTCGCCATCGGCAACGGCGAGATCCACGTCTCCAGCGAGGTGCAGGACCAGCGCGACGCCGACGCCCTGTTCCGCCTGCTGGAGGAGAAGGTGGTGCCCCTCTACTACGACCAGGACCCCAACGGCGTGCCCCGCCGCTGGGTGCACGCCATCAAGCGCTCCATGCGCACCCTGGCGTGGCGCTTCAACGCCGACCGCATGGTCATGGACTACGTGCGCCACTGCTACCTCCCGGCCGCGGTGGCGTCGTCCTGCCAGATGCCGACGCCATAGGCCGCGCGCCGGAATTACCGGACTGTCGCGGTCTCACCCCGTGGCCCGCCGGGTATTGATGGCAATATCAGTAGGAATGCCCAACTCATTTGAAGGGGTGGACCATGCTGAGGAAGGGAATGCCGTACTTCGCGCTGGTGCTGGTCTGCGGAGCCGTCCTGGCGCTTCTGCTGGGGCCCGGGGCCCTGCCCTGGCGGGCCTGGGCGGCGGCGGGGATGCTGGTCCTGGCCTGGGCGCTGGGCTACCTGGCGCCCCGTGCGCGGAGTTCGGCGGCCGCCTTCCTGTCCGGGCTCAAGGATGCCGGGCAGCGCTACGACCTCACCCGGCGGATAGACCCGGACCGGGAGCCGGCGCTGGCGTCGGGGCTGAACGGGGTGCTGGGCGACCTGCAGATCAGGTTCCTCATCCTGCAGATGCACATGGAACGGCTGCAGGAGAGCCTCGGGGGGATCCTCGCGGCCAACCAGGAGACCGGCAAGGCCGCGGAGGATGTGGCCCAGGTGTCCACCGACCTGGAGGCGGCCTTCACGGCGGTGACCGCCCTCATCGAGGAATCCCGGGAACTGGCCCGCAGGGTGGGGGAGCTGGTGCGGGAATTGAAGGCGAGCAACGAGCAGTTCCGGATCAGCCTGCAGGAGGGTGTCCAGGCCGGCGACCGGAACGGGCAGGCCATGGACGTCGTGGGCGCCACCTCCGAGAAGATCCAGGGAACGCTCCAGATCATGACGGAGATCGCGCGCCAGACCAACCTGCTTTCCCTCAACGCGGCCATCGAGGCGGCCAAGGCCGGAGCCGCGGGCAAGGGCTTCGCGGTGGTGGCGGAGGAGGTCCGCAAGCTGGCCGAGCGCAGCGGCGGCGCCGCCAAGGACATCGCCGGGCTGATCCAGGAGAGCCGGGAGAGCATCGAGGTGGGACGCCAGACGGTGGCCGCCACCCGGCAGGTCCTGGTCCAGGCCAGCGAAGAGTCCAGGCGGAACGAGTCCCTGCTCGGCGCCGTGGCGGAATGCTCGGCCGCCCTGCTGGAGCGCCAGGGCGGGATCGCCTCCTCGGCCGGGCAGGTGCGCGGCGTCGCCGCCACCAACGCCGCGGCGGCCGTGCAGCTGGGGCGGACCATGGAACAGACCGCCCAGACCCTCCAGGGCCTGGAGGCGTTCGGCAAGGAATCGCACGCGCTCCTGAGCGGCCTCCAGCTGATTCCCGACCGGGTGCCGCCCATGCTGCTCATCGCCAAGTCCGACCACATCGCCTGGCGCCAGCGGGTCGAGGCCGCGGTCCGGGGCGAGATCGCCCTCACCTCGGCCAACCTCACCGACCACCACGGCTGCCGGTTCGGCAAGTGGTACGACGGGCAGGCGGCGGACGGAGCCCTCGGGCACCGGCCGGAATTCCGGGAGATCGAGCCTCCCCACGCGGAACTGCACCAGCTGGGCAAACAGCTCCTGGACCACCTCAACGCCGGCCGCAAAGGCGAGGCCGAGGCCTGCCTGGCCAAGGCCCAGGCCTGCTCGGAACAGGTGCTCGCCCGGTTGGACGCCCTCATCGCGGCCTGCTGAGCCCGCTGGACGGGAGCGGCCCCGGCGGTATAGTGCGCGGAACGGCCCGTGGGCGGGCCTCCGGGAGCAACATGCAGGAAGCGAAGTTGTTCGAGCCGTCGTCGGGTTTGATGCCCACTTCCACGTGGCCCTTCGTGCCGGTGCTGGGGCGCCTGACCCTGGCCGCGGCCATCGGGATGTTCGTGGGCCTGGAGCGGGAGCTGAACGGCAAGGTGGGGGTGCGCACCTTCGCCCTGGCCGGCCTGCTCGGGTGCATGGGCAGCCTCCTGGGCCTGGGCATGGCCGCCGTGGCCATGGGGTTCGTGATGGTCCTGGTGGTGGCCATGAACTGGCGCGAGATGGTGGTGCGCTCCAAGCTGGTGCTGACCACCTCGTCCGCCCTGGGGGTCGTGGCCCTGTGCGGGGTCCTGTGCGGGCAGGGACACCTGTTCACCCCGGTGGCCGGGGGCGTCATCGCCGCCGCGCTGCTCACCTGGAAGCGGCCGCTCACCGGGTTCGTGCAGGGCATCACCGAGGAGGAGATCCGCGCCGCCATCCTGCTGGCCATCCTCTCGGTGATCGTGCTGCCGGTGCTGCCCAACCACCCGGTGGACCCTGGGGGCTGATCGATCCCCGCTCCAACTGGGTGAGCGTGGTGGTCATCGCCGCCCTGGGCTTCGTCAACTACATCCTGCTGCGCCTGCTGGGCCCGCGGGGAATGGAGATCACCGCCTTCTTCGGCGGCCTGGTCAACAGCCGCAAGGTGGTGGTGGAGCTGATCACCCGTCTGCGGGACAACGAGGCCGTGCTGAAGCCGGTCACCTACCGGGGGATGATGCTGGCCACCGGCGCCATGGCCCTGCGCAACGCCCTGATCGTGGCCATGCTGGCCCGGAACGCCGCCCCCGGGATCCTGGCCCCGCTTGGGCTGATGCTGGTCACCAGCGCCGCGCTGTGGAAGCGCTGCCCGGCGCCGCCCCAGCCCGACGGCGCCCCGGCCCTGTCCCTGGAGTCCCCCTTCAGCCTGTCCGCGGCCCTGCAGTTCGGGGCGATCTTCCTGGTGCTGAACGCCCTGGGCGCCCTGGCCAACCGGTATTTCGGCTCGGCCAGCTTCCTGTTCGTGGCCGCCCTGGGGGGCCTGCTGTCCAGCGGCTCCTCCATCGCCTCCGCCGCCACCCTCATCGCCCACGGGGAAGTCCCGGTGCTGACCGGGATCAACGGCATCGTCCTGTCCAGCGCCGTGAGCATCCTCATCAACATCCCCCTGGTGGCCCGCATGGGCACCGACCCCGCCTTCAAGCGCCGCCTGGCCCTTAGCCTGGCCGCCATCACCGGGGCGGGGGTGGTGGGGGCGGGGATTAATCACTTGTTGAATTTGTGAACAAGGAGTCTGCCCTTCGGGGGTCAGACCTGGAATCGGTGGTGGACCAGCGCCGTCTGCAGAATCCGGAGCTGGCCCTGGGCGGATTGCGGAAGCTGGTGGTCCTGGACGAGGTGCAGACCATGCCGGAACTGTTTCCGGTCCTGCGCCGGTTCTGGACCATGCTGGCCCACTATCATGGCCAGACCTGGAACGCCTCGGAACTGGGGCGGTCCATGGGCCTCTCGGACAAGACCGTGCGCGGCTACCTGGACATCCTCACCGGCACCTGCATGGTCCGCCAGCTGCAGCCCTGGTTCGAGAACCCGGGCAAGCGCCAGGTGAAGGCGCCCAAGGTCTACTTCCGGGATTCGGGCCTGCTCCATCACCTCCTGGACATCCAGACCCGCCATCACCTGCTGGGTCACCCCAAGGTAGGGGCTTCCTGGGAAGGCTTCGCCATCGAGCAGGTGCTGCGGACCTTCCAGCCGGACCAACCGTATTTCTGGTCCGTCCAGAGCGGGGCGGTGGTGGACCTGCTGTTCATGCACCAGGGGAAGCGGCTGGGGTTCGAGGTGAAGTTCTCCGAGGCGCCCAGGCTCACCGCTTCCATGCGGACCACCAGGGAGCAGCTGGGCCTGGACTGCCTTTGGGTGATCCATCCGGGAGAACATGCATTTCCGATGGAAGAGAGGATCACCGCGCTGCCGGTGCGCCAGCTGCAACAGGCCAAGCTCGGGCTGGAGGCTTCGGCACCCGAATAGAAAATTAGTTAATCATTTCCTGACGGGCCGAATCGTGCGGTTGGCTGCCCTCTGGAATGGCGCAAAGAATTTCATTTGCAAAGTGGATCCGGTGGCATCATTGAGCTAATCCTGGAACAAGCAATTCTAATAAAAAGATTATTTCTAGAAAGACAGCTACTGTCTCAGGACAAGCCCCAGGCTGAACCCATGTCCGCTACGCCAAGGCAGAGCGACCTGAAGCCCTATGCAGATTATTGGGGCAAGGCTTTCTCCAGAATCCATCTGCTTCCCTTCCATGGGCTGGATGTGGCCGCCGTGGCTGAAGCTTGGTTCAAGGTGCACCCGGACTTCCGGGCTCAACTCGCCACCTGGACCGGCACGCCTTTCGAGACCTTGGAACCCTGGCTGCTCTGGGCCATCGCCCTTCATGACCTCGGCAAGTTCTCGGTCTCCTTCCAGGCGCAGGTGCCCTGGGCCTACGAGCAACTTCGCAGGGTTCCGCCCCCACCTCTGCAGAGCGGGGTACGCCACGACGCTGCCGGGTGCACCGCCTTCGGGGAATGGGTCCAGCCTCTGATCTCCGACCAGACGCTGGATCAGGGCTGGGGCGATTCCCCCATCGAGTCCTGGGTTCCGCTCCTTCTGGCTTCGTTCCAGCATCACGGGAAGCCCATTCCGGAGACCGGATCCCTTCGAGGAACCCCCCTGCGGGCGGCTTTCCGCACCGAAGACCAGGACGCCCTGATTACCTATGCCAAGGATCTCAAAGCGCTCCTGGAACTGCCCCAATCTCCCCCGATCCTGGGTAGGGAGACGATCCGTGCTTCATGCTGGTTCGCCGGATTGGTCGTACTTTCGGACTGGATCGGTTCCCAGGAATCATGGTTCCCGCCTGAAGCAACCTTCGAAACCCTGGATTCCTATTGGGCCCGCGCCCGGGACAGGGCTGCACGGGCCCTGGCGGAATCGGGAGTGCGGCCCTGCCGAGGGTCCGGGCATCTGGGGTTCACGGACCTGTTCCCCCATCTGGCCAGGAATGCGCCGACACCCCTGCAGGTCTTGGCGGGTCACCTTCCGTTGCCGGCAGGGCCCAGCCTCGCCATCCTGGAAAGCCTGACCGGGGACGGGAAGACCGAAGCCGCCATGCGCCTGGTCCACCGAATGCTGGCTGAAGGCAGGGTGGACGGCTTCTACTTCGCCTTGCCCACCATGGCCACCGCAAACGCCATGTATGACCGTCTCCGGCTCACCTTTCCGCGCCTCTTCCAGGATCCGGCCCAGGCCAGCCTGGTCCTGGCCCACAGCGCCCGGAACCTGGTGGAGGCCTTCCGGGACAGCATCATCCCTGCAGTCGAAAGCCGGGACGATCCGAGCCGCGAGGAGGCCAGCGCTGAAGCGCGCTGCCAGGCGTGGCTCGCGGACCGGGGAAAGAAAGCTCTGCTCGCCCAGGGCGGGGTGGGCACCCTGGACCAGGCGCTGCTGGCGGTGCTCCAGGCCAAGCATCAGAGTCTACGCCTCCTGGGCCTGTATCGGAAAGTCCTGGTGGTCGATGAGGTTCACGCTTACGACCCCTATATGCATCAGACCCTCCAGGAACTGCTCAGGTTCCATGCGGCCGCCGGTGGCAGCGCCATCCTCCTGTCTGCCACCCTTCCCTTCCGGATGCGGCAGGCGCTGGTGGAAGCCTTCGCCGCCGGTGCAGACCTGCAGCGAAAGGCGCTGGGCTCGAGTGCCTATCCCCTGGCCACGGTCTTGAATTCCGAAGGTGTACAGGAAATCCCGGTGGCGGTCAGTCCGGAGAAACACAGGTCCATCCTGGTGCACAGACTGGATTCCGAGGAGGCGGTGGTGGCTCGCGTCCTGGAAGCCGAAAGCCGCGGCCAATGCGCCTGCTGGATCCGCAACACGGTTTCCGGCGCGGTCGAGGCCTTCCGCCGCCTGAGTTCAGCCATGCAGGAGCCTTCCCGGCTCGCACTGTTCCATGCAAGGTGCGCCTTGGGGGATCGATTGGACCGGGAACGGGAGATCATTCGATGGTTCGGCAGACACAGCACAGAGACAGCGCGGACAGGCAGGATCCTGGTTGCGACCCAGGTGGTGGAACAAAGCCTTGATCTCGATTTCGATGTCCTGGTCACGGACCCAGCCCCCATCGATCTCCTGTTGCAGCGATCCGGCCGCCTGTGCCGCCATCCAAGAGACGGGAGAGGGAACCCATTGCCCCCAGGGGCAGCCGATGGGCGGGCCGAACCATGTCTCAACATCCTTGCTCCGAATCCTGTCGATGACGCTTCCGAGAATTGGATGGACGCCCTGTCCCGGGGCACGACCCTGGTGTACCCCGACCCTGCGGCCCTGTGGCGGAGCCTCAGAGCTCTGGTCCGTGCCCATCATTTCCGGCTTCCCCAGGATGCCCGGCAACTCATCGAGGCCGTCTACGGCTCCGATCCGGAACCGGCGCCGGAAGCCCTTCGAAAAAGGGAAGGCACCGCAAGGGGCAAAGGACAGGCAGAGCGGGCTGTGGCCCGACAGAACACCCTTGACCTGGCCACGGGATTCCAGGCTCTCGGCGCCACTTGGCTTCCGGATGCCGTGGTGCCGACCCGTCTTGGGGACCCGAGCGCCACATTCCGTCTGGCCAAGTGGGACGGCACGACCCTGCTCCCGTGGCGGGACAAGGAGCCGGCCTTCTCTTGGGAAATGAGCGAGATTCGGGTAAGGAAGGCCCAGGCGGAAGCGCCGTACTTCGAAGGGGACGGCCCGCTCACGAAAGCTGTCGAGGTTGTCAACGCCACCCTCCCGGACCGGGGACGTTGGACTCAGGTGCTACCCCTCCAACAAATGGATAACGATGGGCCATGGCTCGGGAAAGTGGTCGATGGTAAAGGAAAGGTTCACAAGATCCAATACGACCCGGAAATCGGGCTGGAATTCGTGAAAGGCGCCTGACTGTTCTTTCATCCCCGGATCATCGGGGAACACCGCGTTCCAAGACATTTTTCGGCAGGAAAGAGTACGGAAAGGAAGGTGAGTCTGATGCTCAATCTCCTCCAGGATCCATGGATCCCTGTATTCCGCCGGTACGGCCCGCCGCGTAAGATCGCACCGGCGCAACTCACCATGGACCTGGATACCGATCCGGTGGTGGGTCTTGCAGCCGCCAGGCCGGACTTCAAGGGAGCCCTGTTCCAGTTCCTGGTTGCCCTGCTCCAGAGCACCCGCCAACCCGCCACCGAACAGACCTGGTGCAAGGACTTGCGCCAGCCGCCTTCCCCAGGCGCCCTCGCGAAGGCATGGGCCCCTTTGACTCCCTATTTCCAGCTGGGTGGCGCAGGCGCCAGGTTCATGCAGGATCGGGATCCCCTCGTCGAGGGTACTGAGGTGGAGATTGCGGGCCTGATCATTGACGCACCGGGCGAACAGACCAAGAAGTTGAATATCGATCATTTCATCAAGCGGGATATCATCCGTGGCCTCTGCCCCGCTTGCACCGCCCAGGCCCTCCTCACCCTCCAACTGAATGCACCGGCAGGCGGCGCCGGCCACCGGACGTCCCTGCGCGGTGGAGGCCCCCTGAGCACGTTCGTCCTGGCTGACCCCAGGACCTCCCTCCTGCCCCACGCGGATGCCCTCTGGACCCAGGTCTGGCTCAATGTCTTGGCGACAAACGAGTGGCCGATCCAGGCCGGAGAGGCCCCGCCTTCCCACTGGCTTCCCTGGGCCCTTCCGACCGCAACCAGCGAACAGAACGAGACAGTGACCCCCATGGACGCCCATGCCTTGACGGTATTCTGGGCCACCCCGCGCAGGATCCGGTTGGACCTGGAGAACCTCGAATCCGGCCCATGCGATCTCTGCGGGGAGACCACTGACCAGCGGATCGTCCGCTACCGGACCCGGCCCAGGGGAGCGAATTATGTCCAGTGGGAGCACCCCCATACCCCCCACCGGAGGTCCAAGCCCACGGATGAATGGCTCCCGGTGCACCCCCAGCCCGGCGGCCTCGGGTACCGGCACTGGCCGGCCCTGGTCTCTCCAGGCGAACTGTCCAAGCCAGCCAGAGTCGTGGCCATGCAGCTCAAGCCCTTGGGTGAGCGCGCCAAACTGGAGCGGCAGTCCCAGCTGCGCCTCTGGGCCTTCGGGTACGACCTGGACAACGCCAAGGCGCGTTCCTACCAGGAAGCCGTCATGCCTTTACTGGACGTGGACGACCCGAAAACCAGGAAGGCCCTGGACGAAAGGGCGCGGGCCATGGTGGAAGCCGCCGGCGGCGCCAGGAACATGTTGCGGGGGGCCCTGAAGGATGCCTGGTTCGGGGAAAAGGGGGAGGCCAGGGGCGACTTCGGCTTCGTGGAGAGGGAATTCTGGTCCACCGGCGAGGAGGCCTTCTTCCAGCTGCTCGAGACCTTCGCCAAGGACCTGGCCGCCGGCGGGGATGCCGTAGAGCTGATGCAGGCCCTGGCCTTGCATTGGCAGCAGCACCTCCTTGCCCTGGCGGTCAAGCTGTTCGACCACTGGGCCCTGTACGGGGAGCCGGAGATGGGAAACCCCAGGCGGATCATGGACGCCAGGGCCCGGCTGATGGGAATCCTGGGCAGTGCCAAATTCCTGAGCCAGTTGGGGGGCGCAGCCGGTGACCAGCCCGGCCGTCCCCGCACCGTGAAAGGAGCCGAGAAATGACCCCACTGACCTTCAATGCCAATTCCCCAGAACTCCTCGCGCTCAAGGAGTGGTGGGACGACCTGGGGAAAAGCCCCGGCCCCAGAGCAGAACTGCGCCGGTGCGGGGACCTCCAGGAGGCTGCCCTGGCCACCGGGACCCAGGATCTCTGCCTCAAGCTGAAGTGCGGGTTCGGCGACCTGGCCCGGGTCGGCGCCATCGCGGCATTGGCTTCCCACATTAAGGAGAAGGAGCCTCGCCGCCTGGCGGAAGCCTTCGCCGGAGGGGGAGAAGATCCGGCCCTCAGCGAACTCCGCTTCCGCCGCTTGATCCAGTGCCGGGACCGCGAGGAACTCTTTCCGCTCCTGCGGCGTGCCCTCCATCTGCTGGGCGGCAAAGCCAGCCTCGAAGACCTGGCCCACTCCCTGTGGTTCTGGAACGACCGGACCCGCCAGGAATGGACCTTCATCTATTACCGCCATCTTGCTCCCGGTGCCCGCGCTTAGCGCCATTCCCAAGGAGGATTCCGTGCAACGTTTCCTGCAGCTTCACCTGCTCACCAGCTACCCCCCCGCAAATCTCAACCGGGACGACCTCGGCCGGCCGAAGACCGCCATCCTCGGGGGGGCACTCCGGCTCAGGATCTCGAGCCAGAGCCTCAAACGCGCCTGGCGCACCTCGGACGTCTTCCGGTCCCAGATGGAAGGCCATATCGGCACCAGGACCAAACGGCTCGGCGTTGAAATTCACGAAATACTTGTCAACCAGGGCATCGCCAAGAAAGAAGCCCTGGAATGGGCTTGCGCCATCGCCGCGAAGTTCGGCAAGCCCAAGAAGGGAGACGACAAGAACCCCCTGGGGCCGCTGGAGATCGAGCAGCTCGCCCACATCAGCCCGGAGGAGCGCAAGGCCGTCGATGACCTGCTCGCGCGACTGGTCTCCAAGAAGCGGGGCCCCACCGAAGAGGAATTGAACCTGCTCCGAAAGAACCAGGAAGGGGCGGACATCGCCCTGTTCGGCCGGATGCTGGCCGCTGAGCCGGAGTTCAACGTGGAGGGCGCCGTCCAGGTGGCCCATGCCGTCACCGTCCACAAGATCCAGGTGGAGGACGATTTCTTCACTGCCGTGGACGATCTCAATGCCGGTACCGACGATGTGGGCTCGGCGCACATGGGGGAGACGGAATTCGGGGCAGGCCTGTTCTATCTCTACCTGTGCGTCGACCGTGAGCTCCTGGTGGAGAACCTGGGCGGCAGCCGGGGGCTGGCCGACCGCGCGCTCAAGGCCCTGCTCGAAAGCGCCGCCACAGTCGCCCCGACCGGGAAGCAGAACAGTTTCGGCAGCCGCGCCTATGCCAGCTACATCCTGGCCGAACTCGGGGACCGGCAGCCCCGGAACCTGTCCGTGGCCTTCCTCAAGCCGATCCAGGATACGGACCTTCTGGGCAAGACGATCACGTGCCTGACCACCACCCGGCACAACCTGGACAAGGTCTATGGTCCGTGTTGGTCAGAGGAGGCCTGTCTGGATGCGACCCAGGGCCTGGGCAGCCTCGCTGAACTCAAGGCCTTCGTGGTGAAGGACTGACATGGAAACGGTCCTGATCTTCCATCTCCATGGCCCCTTCGCCGCCTGGGGCGGGGTGGCCGTGGGAGAAGTGCGCGACAGCGACATCCTGCCCACCCGGAGCGCCATCCTGGGCCTTCTGGGTGCGGTCCTGGGGCTGCGTCGGGACAATGGCGAGGAACTGGGGCACCTGGGAAGGGACTTGAAACTGGCCTTCCGGGTCGACCTCCAGGGCAGCCTCCTGCAGGATTACCATACCGCCCAGGTACCCTCCCGCCAGGCCCTGAAGCACCACGCCCACCGCACCCGCAAGGATGAACTGGACTTCCCGAAGGAGGAATTGAGCACCATCCTCTCCACCCGTCAATACCGGGTGGACGCGGCCTACACCATCCTGGTGTCCGCCCCGGGCGCTCCCGGTCGGCTCCGCGCCCTGACCGAGGCCATGGACCATCCGGCCTTCGTGCCCTACCTGGGCCGCAAGTCCTGTGCCCTCGCCTGGCCCATGTCGCCCAGGCTCATCGAGGCCTCGGACCTGATGGAGGCCTTCCGGGAGTACGACCGGCTGGAACGGGAAATGCTGGGCAAGGCAGGACAAGAATTCCAGGAAATGGCCGCCAGGGCACTTGGCAGCGAAAGTAACGTGCGGCAATTGGCCTGGGAGAAGGATCTGCCTTTGGCCGAATCCATCAAACCTTTGATGCTGGTAGATCGTCGGGATGAGCCCCTGGACCGGCGCCGTTGGCAGTTTGCCGAGCGCCAGGAAGCCCGGGATCAATGGCATTTGGAGCAACCATGAACGGATACTTCAGCCGAATCAGGATGAGCGCAAGCCATGGCTTGAACCCGGTCCTGGCGCGCCGGCTCACCGAAGGGTATGGCCTGCACCAGTCCTTGTGGCAACTGTTCTCCGAAACAGGGGACGAGGCTCGCGATTTCCTCTATCGACGGTTGGAGGACCCAGGCCTGCCCGCCTTCTATGCGGTATCCTCACGGGCTCCCAAAGTGGATGATCCCCTCTGGACCGTGGAGACCAAGCCCTACGCGCCCGTCATCGCAGCCGGGACCACCTTCGCCTTTTCCCTTCGGGCCAACGCCACCCGCAGCACCCATGACCCCGAAACCGGCAAAGAGAAGCGCCATGACGCCGTCCTGCACGGGCGGCGCTCCGGCGTGGTCGCCTCCGGCCCGGTTGGACTGCAGGAGGCTGGACGGAGTTGGCTGGAGGAACGCGCTGAGCGCGCGGGGTTCAGGCTGCTGCAGGCGCAAGTGGACGGGCACCGGGACTACCGTTTGTCGGTCAAGGGGAAGGCCCCCATTCGTTTCAGCACCATCGACCTGGAGGGTGTCCTGGAGGTGGTCGACCCCGACCGGTTCCAGCGGACCCTTTTCCAGGGCCTGGGCCGATCCCGTGGCTTCGGGTGCGGGCTCCTGCTCATCCGCCATGTCTGACCTTCTGCCTCCTCTGAAACCCTTGGCCATCAAGGACCGGGTCAGTCTCGTCTTCGTGGAGTACGGTGAGATCGATGTGCTGGATGGGGCCTTCGTGGTCCTGGACAAGAATGGCGTACGAACCCATATCCCCGTGGGAAGCATCGCCTGCCTGATGCTGGAGCCGGGCACTCGCGTTTCCCATGCCGCAGCATCGCTCGCGGCAAGAGTGGGCACGCTTCTCATCTGGATCGGGGAAGCAGGAGTCCGGCTGTATGCGTCAGGCCAGCCCGGTGGAGCCAGATCCGATCGTCTGCTCTACCAAGCCAGGCTGGCCCTGGACGAACAGGCCAGACTCAAGGTGGTCCGGCGCATGTACGGGATGCGGTTCGGGGAGGAGCCGCCGGCGAAACGAAGCATCGAACAGCTGCGCGGGATCGAAGGGGCGCGAGTACGCAGGGAATACCAACTCCTGGCCCAGAAGTTCGGCGCTGCCTGGACGGGCCGGGATTACGATCCGGCGGATTGGGGCACGGCCAACCCCGTGAACCGCGCCCTCAGTTGTGCGACCTCGTGCCTCTATGGGCTCTGTGAAGCCGCGATCCTTGCTGCCGGTTACGCCCCAGCGGTCGGGTTCATCCATACCGGCAAGCCGCTAAGCTTCGTCTACGACATCGCCGACCTGTTCAAATTCGAGACCGTCGTGCCCCACGCGTTCCGGATCGCCTCCAAGTCTCCCCCTGATCTCGAGCGGCAGGTGCGCTATGCCTGCCGGGATTCGTTCCGCCAGACCCATCTCCTGGAGCACATCATCCCGACCATCGAAGCCATTCTTGCGGCCGGAGAACTTCCCCGCCCCGAGGCGCCCCAGGACACCCTGCCGCCAGCCCTTCCCAATCCGCCGAGCGTGGGTGATGCTGGTCATCGTGCTTGAAAACGCCCCGCCACGGCTCCGGGGGAGACTGGCCATCTACCTGCTGGAGGTTCGGGCCGGGGTCTACGTCGGCAACGTGTCGGCGAGAGTCCGGGACCTCCTGTGGAGCTATGTGGAAGCCGGCGTGAGCCCAGGGAACGCGGTCATGGCCTGGAGCACCAACAACGAATCAGGATTCGCCTTGCGGACCTACGGGCCCAACCGCCGGATTCCAGTAGAATTGGACGGTCTCACCTTGGTCTCTTTCCGGCCTGAGGATGAAGGGGGGAGTGGATCCAAATGACATCATTCCTTTCCACAGGATCCTGGAATGTCTCGGACAGGAACCGAGGGCTCTTTGACAAATCTAGAATGTTGCGTGACTGTTTTTTCCATGGTACAAACGCGGTAATTTGTGTCACTGTGTTTAGCTGTTGATTTCATTGTTACCTATGGGAAGTGTGTTCCCCGCGCAGGCGGGGATGAACCGGCTGCAGGTTGGCCGGCAACGCCTTCTCCAGTCGTGTTCCCCGCGCAGGCGGGGATGAACCGACCCCCGGACCACCGAGGTCTACATCCGGCCGGTGTTCCCCGCGCAGGCGGGGATGAACCGACCCTGGACGTCGACGTGGAGCAGCTCGAGGCGTGTTCCCCGCGCAGGCGGGGATGAACCGCCGTGAACATCCGCCTGGCCCACGAGAACAAGGTGTTCCCCGCGCAGGCGGGGATGAACCGAGGCTACCCGCTTGGGGTTGCTGAAATGAGCCGTGTTCCCCGCGCAGGCGGGGATGAACCGAACCCGGGCTTTCGCTTCGGTCAGCACCTGGTGTGTTCCCCGCGCAGGCGGGGATGAACCGGACTGGTGGGCCACCATGTCCTGGGCCAGGGAGTGTTCCCCGCGCAGGCGGGGATGAACCGTCGCAAAGCTCGCACCAGCAATTCAGGGCCAGGTGTTCCCCGCGCAGGCGGGGATGAACCGGTATCGGACACATTGGTGGTCGTTCCCCAGCCGTGTTCCCCGCGCAGGCGGGGATGAACCGATGGTCCGCCTGCTGCCCGTGCTGCTCCCGCAGTGTTCCCCGCGCAGGCGGGGATGAACCGGAACCCGGATGATGCTGGGACAAGGAAAGAATGTGTTCCCCGCGCAGGCGGGGATGAACCGGTGGTGGAGATCGCCTTCCAGGACGCCCACGAGTGTTCCCCGCGCAGGCGGGGATGAACCGATCGGGTTCCAGGTGGACAAGAAGCTGACCAAGTGTTCCCCGCGCAGGCGGGGATGAACCGGAGAGACGGCGTGGTCACTGGATCCCCTTCGGGTGTTCCCCGCGCAGGCGGGGATGAACCGGTGCAGGTGCCGGTACCCAGGGCGTTCTCCTGGTGTTCCCCGCGCAGGCGGGGATGAACCGGTGGCGTTGCCGTTGAGCCCATCACCATCCATGTGTTCCCCGCGCAGGCGGGGATGAACCGTCTTTTCGGCAGAAGTCGGCCCAGGCCTCCTCGTGTTCCCCGCGCAGGCGGGGATGAACCGTAGGTGCCGGTCGGGATGCCGGTCCCGGTCACGTGTTCCCCGCGCAGGCGGGGATGAACCGCTGGAGGACGCCAAGAAACGCGGCGACCAGGAGTGTTCCCCGCGCAGGCGGGGATGAACCGTTGTAGCGGGCATTGGTCAGCAGCGAGCCCAGGTGTTCCCCGCGCAGGCGGGGATGAACCGCCACCCTTGGCCTTCGGGTCCGGCAGGGGCGGGTGTTCCCCGCGCAGGCGGGGATGAACCGGTCGCGGTGATCGCCTGGGCCGTGAGCACGGCGTGTTCCCCGCGCAGGCGGGGATGAACCGACACCCCCGAGAGCACCACGACCGGCCTGGGGGTGTTCCCCGCGCAGGCGGGGATGAACCGGGTGCTGGGAGCAAGTGATTTTCACTTGCAGCCGTGTTCCCCGCGCAGGCGGGGATGAACCGGCATTGCTGACGGTATTGCGATCCCAGATCTGGTGTTCCCCGCGCAGGCGGGGATGAACCGCCTAGCCCCCTGCTGACCATCACCTCCGAGCTGTGTTCCCCGCGCAGGCGGGGATGAACCGATCCGGGGCAGGCCCTTCTCGCCCAGGCCCATGTGTTCCCCGCGCAGGCGGGGATGAACCGGCCGCCACGGCCTTGTCCAGGATGGTGGCGATGTGTTCCCCGCGCAGGCGGGGATGAACCGGCCTTGCCCTTGAACTCATGCGCCTTGTAATAGTGTTCCCCGCGCAGGCGGGGATGAACCCTGAGCTGGCTGGAGTTCGAAATCGCCGGCTGGGTGTTCCCCGCGCAGGCGGGGATGAACCGATTAATGCTGGCACTATCCGAGCCGGGGATGCGTGTTCCCCGCGCAGGCGGGGATGAACCGCGCTCTACCAGCGCCGGGAACCTTTCTCGCACGTGTTCCCCGCGCAGGCGGGGATGAACCGACGGTGATGTCGCTGTAGTCAGCCTTCATGATGTGTTCCCCGCGCAGGCGGGGATGAACCGGATACCGTGTTCGCCGTGCTGTCCATCCCGCCGTGTTCCCCGCGCAGGCGGGGATGAACCGGCCCAGACCCTCACTCTGGGGCTGCAGGTAGAGTGTTCCCCGCGCAGGCGGGGATGAACCGACGGCCCAGGCGGTGCGGGCGGCGGACCTGGTGTGTTCCCCGCGCAGGCGGGGATGAACCGGCCTGCTGATCCTCATCGCCGTTCTACCTGAAGTGTTCCCCGCGCAGGCGGGGATGAACCGGCCTCCGGCTCGCTCGCGGTCGGCCAGCAGCTGTGTTCCCCGCGCAGGCGGGGATGAACCAGGATGGCCAGGGTGAAGACAAGGGCTGTGAACGTGTTCCCCGCGCAGGCGGGGATGAACCGGTGAGCTTGTGACACTTGGGGCAGGTCTGCCAGTGTTCCCCGCGCAGGCGGGGATGAACCGCCCAGGCCGCCGGCAGCAACCCCAACAGCTACGTGTTCCCCGCGCAGGCGGGGATGAACCGCGGAAACCCACCGGCGCAACAAGGCGGCCGAGGTGTTCCCCGCGCAGGCGGGGATGAACCGGCAACCGGCTTGGCCAGCCCCTCCCGCAGGGCGTGTTCCCCGCGCAGGCGGGGATGAACCGGTTGGCCAGTTCGTTGATCAGGTCCGCCTCGTGTGTTCCCCGCGCAGGCGGGGATGAACCGGTACAGGTAGCGCCCTAGGTCACCCTCCATGGGTGTTCCCCGCGCAGGCGGGGATGAACCGGCCGAGATATTGGTAGACCATGAAGCAAAACTGTGTTCCCCGCGCAGGCGGGGATGAACCGTGATCGGCGGAGAGTTCGGCAAATCGAATTACGTGTTCCCCGCGCAGGCGGGGATGAACCGGTCGGGCGCAGGATCTGCAGCGAGCGCCGGCTGTGTTCCCCGCGCAGGCGGGGATGAACCGATGCGGGCACCGGCGGGGTAAAAGTCACCCCCGTGTTCCCCGCGCAGGCGGGGATGAACCGGCTGCCTATGATGCAGCCATAGCGGAGGAAACGTGTTCCCCGCGCAGGCGGGGATGAACCGGCGACCAGCAGGCGCTGGCGCGGGGTGGAGGGGTGTTCCCCGCGCAGGCGGGGATGAACCGTGCCAGGCGCCACCACCTCCTGGGCCTATGATGTGTTCCCCGCGCAGGCGGGGATGAACCGTGAGCGCGATCAACCAGGGGAGTTCGGCCACAGTGTTCCCCGCGCAGGCGGGGATGAACCGGCCCAGCACTGGTATTTGTAGAGGCCAGTGAAGTGTTCCCCGCGCAGGCGGGGATGAACCGGAGCCGTGAACGTGGTCAAGGGGGCGGTCAACGTGTTCCCCGCGCAGGCGGGGATGAACCGGAATTAAACCTCCCCTATCTCTCCACCATGTTGTGTTCCCCGCGCAGGCGGGGATGAACCGGCCGCCAGCGCCCAGCACGGGGTGGAACTGCCGTGTTCCCCGCGCAGGCGGGGATGAACCGCTGCTCGGACAGTCGCATGGAACCCGGGATACGTGTTCCCCGCGCAGGCGGGGATGAACCGTAGACGTGCTGGTCCATCCCGGAGAGGGACAGGTGTTCCCCGCGCAGGCGGGGATGAACCGGCCATCCGGCAGCAGGGGCAGACGTAGGCCAGGTGTTCCCCGCGCAGGCGGGGATGAACCGTGGGGCATCCGCTGCCGGGACAAGCACAAGAGGTGTTCCCCGCGCAGGCGGGGATGAACCGGGGCGATGCTCAATGCTGCCGTACTCCAGGAGTGTGTTCCCCGCGCAGGCGGGGATGAACCGATTCACTTCTTGGTTATGAGGGCGGCAAACTGGTGTTCCCCGCGCAGGCGGGGATGAACCGGGTTGTCAAACCAGGAGACCTTGCGAACCAGCGTGTTCCCCGCGCAGGCGGGGATGAACCGGCGCTCGGCAATGGGTCGAACGAGGCATTGTGGTGTTCCCCGCGCAGGCGGGGATGAACCGACCCGCTGGGGATCCTCCCGTTCGTGGCCACAGTGTTCCCCGCGCAGGCGGGGATGAACCGACCTGTCGGGCGTTCTTGGCGGCCTCGGAAAGGTGTTCCCCGCGCAGGCGGGGATGAACCGATCTGTCAGCAGCAGCAGGCGCAGATCAACAAGTGTTCCCCGCGCAGGCGGGGATGAACCGCGCTCCAACGGCCTCTACTACCGGGCCTTGAGGTGTTCCCCGCGCAGGCGGGGATGAACCGGCCAGGTCGCAGTAGAGGTTGCTCATCCGGCCGTGTTCCCCGCGCAGGCGGGGATGAACCGCTGGTGTCGTTCGTGCCGGGGCCGCAGGGCTTGTGTTCCCCGCGCAGGCGGGGATGAACCTGAGCAGGCCGGACAGATCAAGGAAGCCTGGCGGGTGTTCCCCGCGCAGGCGGGGATGAACCGGTGAGCGTGGACGGGACCACGGCCACGGTATCGTGTTCCCCGCGCAGGCGGGGATGAACCGTTGGAACTGGTGCTTGAATACGAGACCACTTGGTGTTCCCCGCGCAGGCGGGGATGAACCGGTCTCGAACAGGTCGCTGGTCTGGTCCTCCAGGTGTTCCCCGCGCAGGCGGGGATGAACCGGCCAAGTGGGACGCGATCCTGCTGGAGCCCCTGTGTTCCCCGCGCAGGCGGGGATGAACCGCACAACGATCTCAAGGGCAAGATCCAAAAGAAGTGTTCCCCGCGCAGGCGGGGATGAACCGGACCAGGATGCCAATCATTTCATCGATCTCTGGTGTTCCCCGCGCAGGCGGGGATGAACCGATCACCCTCGCCTCCCTGTTCTTGGCCTGCTGGTGTTCCCCGCGCAGGCGGGGATGAACCGTACTTGTAGAGCCGGCGCACGGCCGTCTTGCGGTGTTCCCCGCGCAGGCGGGGATGAACCGTATTCGCAGCACAGGAACTTGGAATTACCCTGGTGTTCCCCGCGCAGGCGGGGATGAACCGTCTGGCGGTTCGGCAACACCGGGGCAGTGAACGTGTTCCCCGCGCAGGCGGGGATGAACCGGACATCGTGTTGATGCTCGTCGGTGCTTTGGGGTGTTCCCCGCGCAGGCGGGGATGAACCGTCTTCGGGGATCGGCTTCATGCGGGCACCAGGGTGTTCCCCGCGCAGGCGGGGATGAACCGACGCTCTGCCACCTGTGCCGGGGCCGGGGGATGTGTTCCCCGCGCAGGCGGGGATGAACCGTCGCCTCCTAGTGGCATAGCGCTCCGCACTCCGTGTTCCCCGCGCAGGCGGGGATGAACCTGCCGGATGAGCGGCGCAAGGTGCTGGAAGGACTGTGTTCCCCGCGCAGGCGGGGATGAACCTGGTCCAGGGCGTACTGGGACAGGTCGCAGCCCTGTGTTCCCCGCGCAGGCGGGGATGAACCGTCCAAATGTCGCGCCGGACACTGCCTCAAGATGTGTTCCCCGCGCAGGCGGGGATGAACCGCACCAGAAGGCGCGGCTGCCCCACATGACCAAGTGTTCCCCGCGCTGGCGGGGATGAACCGGAGCTGGCCGAGACCCTCGACTTCCTGGACGTGTGTTCCCCGCGCAGGCGGGGATGAACCGTTGTAGGGGCGGTTGCCGAACCAGCGCCGGAGGTGTTCCCCGCGCAGGCGGGGATGAACCGGCGTTGCCGCCGTCGGTGGCGCCACTGGAATAGTGTTCCCCGCGCAGGCGGGGATGAACCGGCGGCCAGGATGGAACTGGCAGCGATGCAGATGTGTTCCCCGCGCAGGCGGGGATGAACCGCGGTGCAGGCGGTGGAGGCGGCTTGCAAGCACGTGTTCCCCGCGCAGGCGGGGATGAACCGGCATTCGGCGCGGCCGACCTACGTCCTCGGGTGTGTTCCCCGCGCAGGCGGGGATGAACCGTCCCGGACGTCGTCGATGGTGGGGCCCACCAGGTGTTCCCCGCGCAGGCGGGGATGAACCGTTTAGGAAGGCCTTGCCCGCGGCCAGGGCGATGTGTTCCCCGCGCAGGCGGGGATGAACCTGTTGGCCGGGGTCTGGCTGGTGTTGCTGGAGGTGTGTTCCCCGCGCAGGCGGGGATGAACCGGTGTAGAGGCCGGTGGTGGTGTTCACCGAGTACGTGTTCCCCGCGCAGGCGGGGATGAACCGCCCAGCGGGGGTGCGCCATGAAATGGCTCTGGGTGTTCCCCGCGCAGGCGGGGATGAACCGCAGGACCTGGGCTTCCTGGTCGGTCAGGGACGGTGTTCCCCGCGCAGGCGGGGATGAACCGGCGGCGGCACCCAGATGGGCTTCCTCGGCCCGGTGTTCCCCGCGCAGGCGGGGATGAACCGGAGCGGTTTTTCCTGCTGCCCACCCGGGCCCGGTGTTCCCCGCGCAGGCGGGGATGAACCGACGGTGGCCGCCATGAAGGCCGCCTACCTCAAGTGTTCCCCGCGCAGGCGGGGATGAACCGCCGACCGCCGCGCTGCCCGGCACGTACTGGCTGTGTTCCCCGCGCAGGCGGGGATGAACCGGGGTGGAGGCGAACCACCACCGCCTTTTCCTTGTGTTCCCCGCGCAGGCGGGGATGAACCGGATCAGGTCGGCCGCGGCCAGCAGCTGCTTCAGTGTTCCCCGCGCAGGCGGGGATGAACCGACGTGCTGGCCAAGGGGCACGAGGACTACCAGCGTGTTCCCCGCGCAGGCGGGGATGAACCGCCGTCCACACCATCGAGGCAGAGCTGGTAGACGTGTTCCCCGCGCAGGCGGGGATGAACCGTCTCGGAGCGCAGATCGGAGGCATTCTGGGGGGTGTTCCCCGCGCAGGCGGGGATGAACCGGTTACAATTAATGCATTCACGGTCGAATAGCAGTGTTCCCCGCGCAGGCGGGGATGAACCGGGGTTCAGGACCGGCTTGGCCGGAGTCGCCCGGTGTTCCCCGCGCAGGCGGGGATGAACCGCCGCCCAGGATCTCGGGATCCACATCCTGCTGGTGTTCCCCGCGCAGGCGGGGATGAACCGGTCATGGCAGGCACCCCACAAGCCATGCGAGGGTGTTCCCCGCGCAGGCGGGGATGAACCGCAGCGCTGCCTGGTTGAGGATGGCAAGGCCATGTGTTCCCCGCGCAGGCGGGGATGAACCGGTAATGCTCACGCCCTTGGCCAGGCCGATCTTGTGTTCCCCGCGCAGGCGGGGATGAACCGAACCGTTCCTTGTAATAGCCGGTCTCCCGGTCGTGTTCCCCGCGCAGGCGGGGATGAACCGGGGATGATGTTGCTGGCACTGCCCCCGGAAACGTGTTCCCCGCGCAGGCGGGGATGAACCGAGCCACTTCTTGTGCACGGCGAGGACGGCAGCGTGTTCCCCGCGCAGGCGGGGATGAACCGGGACAAAACTCCAGCGCCAACAGCCTGCCGGTGTGTTCCCCGCGCAGGCGGGGATGAACCGCTCGCGCGGATCCGCAAGTCCGACGCGGACGCGTGTTCCCCGCGCAGGCGGGGATGAACCGGTCGGCTGAACAGTCCTAATCTGTTCCTGGGGGTGTTCCCCGCGCAGGCGGGGATGAACCGGACGTGGTGGACGCCTACACCGCCCCGGGTGCGTGTTCCCCGCGCAGGCGGGGATGAACCGCCCCTCTACGAGATGGGCATCTACGTGGACGCGTGTTCCCCGCGCAGGCGGGGATGAACCGGTTCAGTCCTTATGTGAAAAATCCGTGGACGTGTGTTCCCCGCGCAGGCGGGGATGAACCGCGGGACAGGACAATCCCGGGAGGGGCGTTCTGGTGTTCCCCGCGCAGGCGGGGATGAACCGGAGTTGCTCGATCCCTATGCGCTGGAGCAGACGTGTTCCCCGCGCAGGCGGGGATGAACCGCACGTCCTGGACTACCCCAGCGGGAATGACTCGTGTTCCCCGCGCAGGCGGGGATGAACCGTTCAGGTTGTCGGCGCAGTAGACGAATCCCTGGTGTTCCCCGCGCAGGCGGGGATGAACCGGCGTCCGCGCTGCGTTGTTCCCATGCTGGGGAGTGTTCCCCGCGCAGGCGGGGATGAACCGCCTCCACCAGCGCCCGCGAAAAGAGCCAACTCGTGTTCCCCGCGCAGGCGGGGATGAACCGGCGAGGGCCACACGGAGGCTTGCGGCCCCCTGGTGTTCCCCGCGCAGGCGGGGATGAACCGGCCCCGCTGGAGTGGATCTGGAACAAGATCAAGTGTTCCCCGCGCAGGCGGGGATGAACCCCCGCCTTGCGCAGGGTGCGCTTCAGGGCCAGAGTGTTCCCCGCGCAGGCGGGGATGAACCGGTAGCCAATGCCTAGGAAGCGCCCCGCCAACGGTGTTCCCCGCGCAGGCGGGGATGAACCGATTCCTCCCCCCGCTCCAGCAAAAAGGTGTAGGTGTTCCCCGCGCAGGCGGGGATGAACCGCCACCATGCGGCGTCCCGAGCCTCCACCTCCTGTGTTCCCCGCGCAGGCGGGGATGAACCGCCGTTGAGGCAGATCAGCCGGTAGAGGAACGGCGTGTTCCCCGCGCAGGCGGGGATGAACCGGACGCGGCGGTCTGGGTATAGGTCGGGGTGCTGTGTTCCCCGCGCAGGCGGGGATGAACCGTAGGCCTTGACCATCAGGTGCAGCGGAGGATTGTGTTCCCCGCGCAGGCGGGGATGAACCGGAATTCCAGAAAAACTATTACGCCATGTCCAAGTGTTCCCCGCGCAGGCGGGGATGAACCGCATTTCCGGGACCAGGCCGTGAGCCCGTGCGTGTGTTCCCCGCGCAGGCGGGGATGAACCGACGAAATGGGCATGGGTAAATTCCCGCCAGAGGTGTTCCCCGCGCAGGCGGGGATGAACCGGAGCGGCGCCTGATCCTGGACGACAAGCCGGCGTGTTCCCCGCGCAGGCGGGGATGAACCGACCTGGAGCACGGCCAACACCCAGAACCACTCGTGTTCCCCGCGCAGGCGGGGATGAACCGCCTCCGGGGTGGTCTCCCTCCCGGAAGTGCCGGTGTTCCCCGCGCAGGCGGGGATGAACCGACCAGGGCCGCGACGGCGGAGATCACGAAGGCGTGTTCCCCGCGCAGGCGGGGATGAACCGGCGGAGCCACGGGAAATCTATCTGGCCGCGCTGTGTTCCCCGCGCAGGCGGGGATGAACCGCCCTGGATCTTGCCGCCGGCGAACACCGTAGAGTGTTCCCCGCGCAGGCGGGGATGAACCGGTCGGCCGCAGGCGGTCCACGCCCTCCCCGAGGTGTTCCCCGCGCAGGCGGGGATGAACCGGCGTTCTCCTGGGGTGAATCGGTGACACCCCTGTGTTCCCCGCGCAGGCGGGGATGAACCGGAATCGGGGTCTACACCTCGGACGACCAGCAGGTGTTCCCCGCGCAGGCGGGGATGAACCGGGAGATTCCCGCTCCTACCAGATTTGGGCTGTGTGTTCCCCGCGCAGGCGGGGATGAACCGTTCGATCGGCTCCACTCAGCAGCTCAGGCCCAGTGTTCCCCGCGCAGGCGGGGATGAACCGTGCTACTTGACACGCTTGGTCATAAGCCAGCGGTGTTCCCCGCGCAGGCGGGGATGAACCAGCCGCAGATGTGGGCGCGGAAGGTCCCGGGCAGTGTTCCCCGCGCAGGCGGGGATGAACCGACCGCCCACGACATCCTCGACGCGGCCGAGACGTGTTCCCCGCGCAGGCGGGGATGAACCGTCTCGGCCCCGCCAGCCCCCGCCGCCCCTTCCGTGTTCCCCGCGCAGGCGGGGATGAACCGGAGACCGAATCGTTGACGGTGACGAACTGGGTGTGTTCCCCGCGCAGGCGGGGATGAACCGACCCATACCCATCTTTATGATTGGCACCAGTCGTGTTCCCCGCGCAGGCGGGGATGAACCGCTGGGCAGCTTGAGGTAGACGGTCTGATTGATGTGTTCCCCGCGCAGGCGGGGATGAACCGTCACCGCACCGGTGGCGCTGTTGACCCCCACAGTGTTCCCCGCGCAGGCGGGGATGAACCGCCCACCGCCCTGTTCTTCGCCCGCTACACCCAGTGTTCCCCGCGCAGGCGGGGATGAACCGTCGGTCTGCGAGGCAAAGGTGGGCAGGTAGATGTGTTCCCCGCGCAGGCGGGGATGAACCGGCGATGGCCCCCTTGGCGCGCAGCAATTCGAGGTGTTCCCCGCGCAGGCGGGGATGAACCGTGATTTTGCCGAGGCCGCCCTGGTCCACTTGCGTGTTCCCCGCGCAGGCGGGGATGAACCGGCGCAATTCGAGGCTGAGGTCAAGCGCGAAAAGTGTTCCCCGCGCAGGCGGGGATGAACCGGTTGGAATACTCCTGGCAGGGACACGAAAAGCGTGTTCCCCGCGCAGGCGGGGATGAACCGTTCTCCGACATCAGCCCGTCGTTCCGGCTCTGGTGTTCCCCGCGCAGGCGGGGATGAACCGGATCCCGAGAGCGGGTTTGAGGGCCTGAACGTGTGTTCCCCGCGCAGGCGGGGATGAACCGATCGCCTACCTGGATTTCAACCCTCATCCCAAGTGTTCCCCGCGCAGGCGGGGATGAACCGCTGAGGTTGAGGTCAGGGGCCTTCATGCGCACGTGTTCCCCGCGCAGGCGGGGATGAACCGCCGAGGTCCCCCCGGCTCATCCGGAAGGTGCAGTGTTCCCCGCGCAGGCGGGGATGAACCGCCCCAGACCCTCGAACCCGGCACCCACCAGGTGTGTTCCCCGCGCAGGCGGGGATGAACCGACCGCCACGTGGGACCAGGGGGACCAGGTGATGTGTTCCCCGCGCAGGCGGGGATGAACCGGCCTTGAGCTGGGCCGCGTGGATCAGTTCGTTGTGTTCCCCGCGCAGGCGGGGATGAACCGACAAGGCAGCGAAAGCGTTCAAGGCCCACCTGGTGTTCCCCGCGCAGGCGGGGATGAACCGTGACGGTGCGCATCGGGCTGGGGTGGTTCAGGGTGTTCCCCGCGCAGGCGGGGATGAACCGTCTCTCCTCCAGGGGGAGGGAGGTCTCTCCGGGTGTTCCCCGCGCAGGCGGGGATGAACCGGCCAGGAGCGAGGGGTCACCCAGGATCTCCGGGTGTTCCCCGCGCAGGCGGGGATGAACCGAGGAGGGTGGCGCTGCGGAAATCATCCAGGCCGTGTTCCCCGCGCAGGCGGGGATGAACCGGCTCTGCTTGGCGTTTTCTTGGGCATGGGAAAGTGTTCCCCGCGCAGGCGGGGATGAACCGAAACCCTGCCCCGTTTTCCCGGCCTGACTTATGTGTTCCCCGCGCAGGCGGGGATGAACCGTTGCTCGGACAGTCACATGGCACCCGCGATATGTGTTCCCCGCGCAGGCGGGGATGAACCGCCCATGCGGGTGCAGGAGCCGGTGCGTCCCTAGTGTTCCCCGCGCAGGCGGGGATGAACCGAAGCGGGACTGGTGTCCCGAATGGCTCTGGCGGTGTTCCCCGCGCAGGCGGGGATGAACCGGGATCGAGGTGTCCCCGGCCGCCTGCAGGATCGTGTGTTCCCCGCGCAGGCGGGGATGAACCCCGGCCCGGGAACCGCCCAGGGACCAGTAGCCCGTGTTCCCCGCGCAGGCGGGGATGAACCGGTGACGGCGAAGGAGGCGTTTCCGCTTCCGGTGTGTTCCCCGCGCAGGCGGGGATGAACCGACATTCACAGACCTTGCCCGCTCCGGCAACAAGTGTTCCCCGCGCAGGCGGGGATGAACCGGAACTCCTGGAGTTCCGGAAGGCGCTCCTGGAGTGTTCCCCGCGCAGGCGGGGATGAACCGGCCTTGGTGCGGCCTTTCATCAGGGCATTGGCGTGTTCCCCGCGCAGGCGGGGATGAACCGTCGTCCCGGGACACATCCTCCTGACCGAAACCGTGTTCCCCACGCAGGCGGGGATGAACCGGCCGCCATGGGATCGGCCTCGCCGTCCTTGAAGTGTTCCCCGCGCAGGCGGGGATGAACCGGCCTTGTTCGCCGGGGTCTTGCCGGCGCCGAGGTGTTCCCCGCGCAGGCGGGGATGAACCGGCCTTGTTCGCCGGGGTCTTGCCGGCGCCGAGGTGTTCCCCGCGCAGGCGGGGATGAACCGCTGGTCTGTGAAGTCCCGGCCCCGGGTTGATAGTGTTCCCCGCGCAGGCGGGGATGAACCGGGCGACTTGGAGGGCCCGCATCCGCGCGAGAAGTGTTCCCCGCGCAGGCGGGGATGAACCGACTCACCGAATCCATCTGGGCGCGTCACGTTCGTGTTCCCCGCGCAGGCGGGGATGAACCGGTGGGCTTGTCCTTGCCCACCCGGGCGCCGTCGTGTTCCCCGCGCAGGCGGGGATGAACCGTATTCGGCTTCGGCCTCTAGCTCGCGGATCAGGTGTTCCCCGCGCAGGCGGGGATGAACCGGTCTTCGGCGCCTCGGTGGTGGACTTGAAGTAGTGTTCCCCGCGCAGGCGGGGATGAACCGGGATCCGGGTGCCAGGGCAGCCCCTCCCGGGCGTGTTCCCCGCGCAGGCGGGGATGAACCGGCGCCCGGGGTGCCGGAACTATAGGCACGGTAGTGTTCCCCGCGCAGGCGGGGATGAACCGGAACGGGTGGCCCAGGTCCTGCTCGCTGCTTGGTGTTCCCCGCGCAGGCGGGGATGAACCGTCCGAGGCCGGAATGATCACCACGGGGCCCACGTGTTCCCCGCGCAGGCGGGGATGAACCGAATCGCCATAGGCGCCGGCAGGGGGAGGGGGTGTGTTCCCCGCGCAGGCGGGGATGAACCGAGCGCCCCGGCCGGCAACCGTGACCTGCTCCTGTGTTCCCCGCGCAGGCGGGGATGAACCGGCGGCGAACCCGGACGCAAAGCCGCCCAAGACGTGTTCCCCGCGCAGGCGGGGATGAACCTCCGGCATCATCGAGGTCACCTCCTTCAACATGGTGTTCCCCGCGCAGGCGGGGATGAACCGCGCTTCTGATCGACGTCCAGCGCCTGGTTCAGGTGTTCCCCGCGCAGGCGGGGATGAACCGCCGTGATTCGGCGTGTGGGTTCAGGTTGTAACGTGTTCCCCGCGCAGGCGGGGATGAACCGGTCACCCGCACCACCAGGGAGGTGCCCCCGTTGGTGTTCCCCGCGCAGGCGGGGATGAACCGCAGCTTTTTCGCTTCGGATCTATTAGGTGGAGGTGTTCCCCGCGCAGGCGGGGATGAACCGCCGGACAAGGAACTCCTGGCCATGGTGGCGGAGTGTTCCCCGCGCAGGCGGGGATGAACCGTTACCGCCGATGCGGAGTACGGGCGGACTGTCGTGTTCCCCGCGCAGGCGGGGATGAACCGGCGCCTGGGGACTTTCGGCGCTGATGGGGATGGTGTTCCCCGCGCAGGCGGGGATGAACCGGCCTCCTGGTCCGGGATAACGCCGGTGAGGATGTGTTCCCCGCGCAGGCGGGGATGAACCGTCCTGCCTCACGGTCGCTTCCCAGCCGCTCCAGTGTTCCCCGCGCAGGCGGGGATGAACCGCCAACCGGGTTGGGAAGTTGCGTCAAGCGATCGTGTTCCCCGCGCAGGTGGAAATGAACCGTTCAACTTCTCCAGGTCCTCCACACACTGGAAGTGTTCCCCGCGCAAGCGGGGATGAACCGGTCGTGAGAGTTATGGGCTGCCCCAGGCTCGAGTGTTCCCCGCAAGGATGGTGATGAACCGGATTCGGCCAAAGAGCGCCAGTTCCGCCACCGGTATCCCGCTCTTGCGTGGGCTCCCCATTCAACCCAGGCTGGACGCCTGAACTCCCCGGGAATTCCATGCCCGAGATACCTTTCCCCGCCTCCCTCGTCCTTCGGGATCGTATTCTTATATAAACCCAGAGGTCTCTCATGTTCACCCGCCCCAGCCGCCTCAAGGACATCCCCGGAATCGGCGTGGACAGGATGGGCGACGCCGCCGACGCCCTGGCCGATCCCTCCACCCTGCGCCTGGAGAACCTGGACACCGACCTGCGCCCCTGGCACGGGGCGCTGGCGGAGACCCGGCGGGCGGTGGACGACGACGCCTCCAACAGCTACCTGCCCTTCCTGGGCCAGGACCGCCTGCGCAAGGCCGCCGCGGCCCACGTCTCGCGCCTGAGCGGGGTGGAGTACGACTGGCGGCGGGCCTGCGCCATCAGCGCGGGCGGGCTGAGCGGGATCCTGAACGTGCTGCTGGCCACCCTGGAGACCGGCGACGAGGTGGTGCTCACCGACCCCATCTACGCCGGGCTGATCAACCGGGTGCGCCTGGCCGGCGGGGTTCCGCGCCTGGTCCGGCTGATCCCCGGGGCCGACGGCTGGCGCCTGGACCTGGAGGCCTTCCGGACCGCGGCGGCCGGGGCCAGGGTCAAGGCGGTGCTGATGATGAGCCCGTCCATGCCCACCGGGTGCGTGCTCACCCGGGAGGAATGGGACGAGGTGGCCCGCATCTGCGTGGCCAAGGACCTGCTGATGGTCTACGACGCCGCCATGGAGCGGATCCTGTTCGACGGGCGCCGGGTCCTCCACCCGGCCTCCCTGCCCGGCATGCCCGAGCGCACCGTCACCGTCGGCGCCGCCTCCAAGGAGCTGCGCATGATCGGCTGGCGCGTGGGCTGGGTGGTGGGCCCGGAGCCGATCCTGGCCGACGTGGGGCTGGTGGGCATGGCCAACGTGGTCTGCCAGGTGGGCATCGCCATGGGCGGCGTGGCCGCGGCCCTGGAGGCGCCCGAGGCGGACGTGGCCGGGGCCGCCGCCGAGTGGCAGCGGCGGCGGGACCTGCTGCTGGAGGAGCTGAAGGAGCTTCCGGTCATCCCGCCCCACGGCGGCTGGTCCATGCTGCTGGACTGCGCGCCCCTGGGCCTCACCGGGGAGCAGGCCTCGGCCCGGCTGCTGCAGGAGGCCCGCGTCGCCGCCACCGCCATGGGCGGCTGGGGCACTCAGGACACCGCCCGCTACCTGCGCTTCGTCTACGCCAACGAGCCCTGCGAGCGCCTGCGGGGGATGGGGGAGCGGGTCCGCCGGGCCCTGGGCGCCTAGGTTCGCTGGGCGGCCGTGTCCCGACCCGGCCGTGTCTGCCGACGGCTCCCTGTGCTGCCGTACGTCCCTGGTATATTCGCGCCGACCCACCCCGGCTCCGGAGTTCGCGCGCGGACCAGGGACACCGCCGGATCCAGGGTTGCGTATGATTCCGAGGCGCCCAAGTGGATAAGGGTGGATCGATGGAGGGTGCTTAGCTGGTGCACCTGCCCTACCCGCACCACGAGGACACCGACTACTTTCCCAACCAGGTCCTGGTGTTCTGGAGCGACTTCCGGTTCAGCGCCGCCAACATCCAGTTCTGGGACCACGGGGACGGCGTCGACTACAAGGCGATCCTGGAGGCGATCATCAAGGGAGCGACCGCCGCCCTGGCCGGCGCCGGCATCCCGGTGTTCTCCTGGATCCCCACCCTGGCCGACGCCATCCTGGACGCCATGCCCTCCAGCTGGTGGCGGGACTCGGACACCCTCCTGGACACCTTCTACGTCCTGAAGAAGGGCCAGCCCTACAAGGCCCGCCTCGGCACCGGCGGCGCGGTGCAGGTCGACCTCGCGCCGTGGGTGCTGCACCCCCAGTGACGGCGTCCGCGACCGTCAGCTCCGCCGCACGGCCACCAGGAAATTGGACAGGAGCGCTTCCATGCTCCTGACCCAGTGCCGGTCGAGGATCCGGACCGCCCCCAGGCGGTCGCCCTGCTCCAGGTTCCGGATCATGCCGGCATGTTCATTGAGCGAAACCGTGACCCACTCGGACACCTGCATGAAGGTGTATTCATACCGGAGGATGAGCTGCTTGAGCTCCCTCAGGATCTGGGTGAGACACTCGTTCCCGTTGTCGTCGAGGAGCACGCGGTGCCATTCGTCGTCCAGCTGGATCCGGCGCAGCGGCTTGTCGACCTCCTTCTCCATGGCGGCGCTGATCCGGTTCAAGTGCTGGACCTTCCTGGTGGACAAGGGGGGGATGGTCTGCAGCCCGAAGCATTCCAGCAGCCCGACCATGGGATAGACGTCCCGGATCTCGTTTTCGCTGAGCGGCTTGACCGCGAACCCCTGGTGCTGGGAGGAGAGGATGAAGCCCTCCCGCACCAGGCTCAGCAGGGCTTCCCGGACCGGCGTCCGGCTCACGCCCAGCCGCGCGGCCAGTTCGGCGTCGCTGAGCCGCTGCCCGGGACTGAGCTCGCCCCGCAGGATCTGGTCCTGCAGTTCCCGGTGCACATCGGCTCGCAGGGGTTTTCGCGGAATGGCCATGAACCAATCTATCGGGGGGAAGGCTGCATGGGCAATGGAATGAGGGAGTCATCAGGAGCGAACCCCAGCGGATGATCCGGCTCCAGCACCTCGAGGCCCGGACGGCCGACGACTTCGGCCAGCAGGGCGGAACTCGCCTCCAGGCACTCCAGGTCCCGGGTGTTGGCGATCCGCACCAGCCTCAGGGATCCCGCATCCACCGGACCGATGGTGGCGATCCCGGCGCCGACCGCCGCGCGGTCGGTGGGCAGCACCATCGGGATGCGCGCATGCTCCGGTTCGGAACCGGCCAGGGCGTTCACGTACAGGGCCTCTCGGTCGATCTTCCGGTACAGGCGCTCGGTGATGAAATCGGCGATGCCGACGCCGTCCGCGTTGCCCTTGGAGGCGTCGGTCAAGTCGCACACGACGATGCGCTTGACCCGGGGGCGTTCCGGATCGGGCCCCACCAGGGGCATGGACAGGCGGCCCACCACCTTGGTGTCCAGGCCGGACCCGGAAATGTCCTTGCCCATCTGGTCGATGACCAGCACGTCGAGGGCGTCGAAGGGCAACCCGGGGATCATGGACCGGGCCAGGGTCAGCAGTTCGCGCTCCTCGGCGGCCAGACGCCGCGCCGGGATGACCCGCACCTCCGAAGTCTGGGCCCGCCCGTCCTCCACGATGCCCACCCCGAACAGCAGCGGCCGGGTGGCCATGACCCGTTCGGCGATGGCCTGGATGGTGGCGCCGTAGCCGTAGCGCAGGAAATACCGATGGTAGACGGTCGCTCCCAGCTCCTTGCCCATGCCGATGGCCATCATCTTCATCAGGCCCGATTCAAAGCCGTAGGTGAACTCCGTGTGGGTCCGGATGCGGTTCACCACCACGAAGGCATCCGCCCGGAAGGCGGACTGGTCCATGGCCACCGGCATGCCCGTGGGGAGGGTGCCCAGGTCCTGGACCGCCATGGTGGAAACGACGGGACAGCCCATGGAAGCCTCGGAGACCCCGGCCCGGGCCAGCACCTGCACCTGCCCTTCCGCCGAGGCGGAACCGTGGCTGCCCATGGCCGGGAACAGGAACGGCCGGTAGCCCTCGGCCTTCAGCTGCCGGACCACCGCCCCCACGATCCGGGCGTAGTTGGCGATGCCGCGGCTGCTGCACCCCACGGCCACCGTGGCGCCCGGCCGCACCGCCAGGGTGGGCGCGATCCCGGCGATCTGCCCCGCCACGGCGCCTTCGATGTCCGCCAGTGGGCGGGCAACGGGGGTCTGGCGGAGCAGGCCCATCCGCGGGAAGGGTGCATCCATCTAGAACCTCACCAGGCTGGAGAGGTCGGCCAGGCGGCTCCCCGGGCTCAGGTCGCAGGCGCGCATGAGGAAGTTCAGCTTCTCGATGCGTTCGCCCGAACGGGGCGCGCCGTTCTTCTGGAACGGGACCTGGAGGCCCACGGAGAAGTCCATCACCACGTCGTTGACCGCGCCCCCGGAACGGCCGGAAGGGACCGCGACCAGCCCGTGTTCCCGGGCGAACCGGTAGGTTTCCAGGGCCTCGGTGACGGTGCCCACCTGGTTGGGCTTGAGGACGAACCCGGCCACGGCCTTCAGCCGGCATGCCCGTTCCAGCCGTTCCCGGTTGGAGACGATCAGGTCGTCGCCCAGGATGAGGGTCCTGGGGATCCTCTCCACGGCCCTGGGGAAATGCTCCCAGTCGTCCTCGTCCAGCAGGTCCTCCACGAAGACCAGGTTGAACCGCTCGGACAGGCCCCGCACGTAGTCGATCAGCGCGTCGGCGCTGACCCGCTCCCGCCCCAGCAGGTAGGTCCGGGTGTCCGGGTCGTACATCTCGCTGGAAGCGCAATCCAGGGCGAACGCCACCCGGTCGCGGAAGCCGCAGCGGTCCACCGCTTCCTGCAGCATGGTGAGGACCACGGCCGGGTCGCTGGATGGGGCCTCGTAGCCGTAGGACCGGGCCACCCCGGGCTCCTTCCCGGTGTGCCCGGCGATGACCGGCCCCAGCTCCTGGAAGACCAGGATGCCCATGGCCACGGCCTCGAAGATGTCCTTGGCCCGGTAGGGCATGACCAGGAACTCGTTGAACGCCTGGGTGAACCCGGGGTACTTCCCGCCGTTGACCACGTTGAAGCTGGGGACCGGGAGGGTCCGGATGGGTTCCCCGGCCAGGTAGCGGTAGAGCGGCTGCCCGCAGGCCGCCGCGGCGGCCTGGAGGCAGGCCACCGAGGTGGCGTAGATGGCGTTGCCCCCCAGGCGGCGCTTGTCGGGGGTGCCGTCCAGCCGGTTCATGGTCCCGTCGAGGCGCGCCTGGTCGGCGACGTCCAGCCCCACCAGGGCCGGGCCCAGGACCTCATGGACGTTGGCCACCGCCTTGTGCACGCCCAGCCCGCGGTATTCAAAGGGATCCCCGTCGCGCAGGACGAACGCCTCGTGCCGGCCCACCGAGGTCCCGGTGGGCGCGCAGCCCCGGCCCAGGGCCCCCCCCTGGGTGATCACGTCCACTTCCACCATCGGCCGGCACTTGCAGTCGATCACCTGCCTGGCCCGAATGGACTGAATGGTGGTCGCCGCCATGATTCCTCCAGGATCCGCGTCCGCCGTCACCGCGTCGGAATGTACAGGACGTTGAAATCGCACAGGTTGGTACCCGTGTTCCCAGTGTGGACGGCATCCCCCATCCGGGCCAGGGCCTCGAAGGTGGCATGGCCGCGCAGGGCGGCATGCAGGTCCACGCCCTGCTCCACGGCCAAGGCCCGGCTCTGGGAGTCGGTGATGCCTCCGGCCGCGGGCGTGGTCCCGTCGGTGCCCTCCGAATCGATGGACAGCATGCAGGCGCCCTTGGCCTGGGCCGCGGCGAGGGCGAACCCGGCAACCAGCTCCTGGGAGGGGCCCCCATGCCCGGTGATGAGGCTGCTGTCCGGGATCCGGGTGGTGGTCTCGCCGCAGCTCAGGATCACGCAGGGAGCCGGGAGGGGATGGCCGTAGGCCTGCACTTCCCGGGCGATGGAGGCGAAGAAGGTGCCCGCGTCCCGGCTCTCCCCTTCCAGGAAGGAGGTGAGGATCAGGGCCGGAATGCCCATGGCCTCCGCCACTTTCCGGGCCTGGATGCAGGAATCGGGCACCGCGTTGATGAGGAAATAGGTGTTCTGGGGAAAGGCCTTGGGGGTTTCCCGCTCGGGACCCGCGTGCATCAGGTAGTCCACCACGCTCCGGGGCAGCTTCCCGGCCAGGTCGTAGTCCCGGATCACCTTCCTGGCATCGTCGAGGGTGGTGCGGTCCGGCCCGATGGGGGTGCTGGCGTAGGCCGGGAACGGCACGGCGATATCAGAGGTGGGCGGGTTGCCGACGCCGTCGCTGATGCCCAGCCCGATGAATTCCGCCCCCACGGCCTGGATCCGCCGGGCCAGCATGCCTCCGTTCATCTGGGAGATGTGCCGGCGGATGGCGTTGATCTCGTAGATGCCGGCGCCGGACTTCAACAGCACGTCGGTGGCCTCCACTTCGTCCCGCAGGCTGATCCCTTCGACCGGGCAGCTCATCAGGGCGGAACTGCCCCCGCTGATGACCCCGATGAACAGGTCCTCCGGGCCGGCCTGGTCCACCAGGGCGAGGATCTTCCGGGAGGCGCGCCAGCCCTCCTCGTTGGGCAGGGGATGCCCGCCCACGAACACCTCGGTCCGGTGGAAGACGTCCTTGGGATCGGGCACCTTGACGATGGCGATACCCTGGGTCAGCCGGTCGCCCAGGATCTCGTCCAGGGCCATGGCCATGGCGTTGCAAGCCTTGCCGGCGCCCACCAGGTAGACGCGGCGCTTCCGGGACAGGTCCCAGGACCGGGTGCCGATCCACAGGACGTCCCGGTCCAGGTGGGCGATGGACTTGATCCGGTCATAGGCGTCCAGGTGCCGGAGGGTCGCTTCGGCGAGGTCCAGGACGATCCTCCGGGATTCCCGCTCCCCGTGGCTTGAAAGCTCCTCGTGGTTCTTGATCTTGCGTTCCATGTCCCGGAGGCTCCCGCGCGCCCTGGTCAGCCCACGGCCGGCTGGTCCCACAAGAGCAGGCTCTGGCCGATGCGTTTCCTGCGGGCGTTCTGGTAGATCTCGTAGGCGAAGGCCACATCGAAGACAGCCATGCCGCAGGCGATGAAGATGATCTTCTCCCGGTCCGAACGGCGCCCTTCCTTCTCCCCGAGGAGCACCTGGCCGATGGAGGTGAAGTCCTTCAGCGCCGGCAGGGTGCCCGCGTCGATCAGGCGGTAGATGGGCCCGCCGATGACGCTCCGGTAGTAGCCTTCCTTGTCTCCGGAGGCCACCGCCTCCTCCACGTACGCCTCGTGCAGCTCGATGTGGTCCAGGATGATGCGGTTGCGGGTCCAGAACTCGCGGTCCGCGTGGGCCGGGCCCGAGAGCATCACCAGGGCGCCCGGTTTCAGCCAGTCGTCCCTGAGTTCCAGGGGCTTGAGCCTCGAGGCCGCCACCGTCACCAGGTCGGCTTCCCGCAGTGCTTCCTGCAGGCCCGGCAAGGCGACCCCCTCCAGGCCGTGGGCCTTGGCGACCCAGTCGGCCAGGGCCTGGGCCTTCTCCTGGAACAGGTCGTAGCAGACGACCTTCCGGACTTCCCCGGCCTGGGTGAGGATGTGTTCCATGCAGGCCTTGTTGATGGGCCCGCAGCCGATGACCGCCAGGACCTTGGCGCCCTTGGGGGCCAGGCGGCGCACGGCCACCGCCGGCACGGCGCCGGTGCGGGCGGCGCTCAGCAGGTTGGCGGACATGAGGCACAGGGGAGCGCCCGTGTCCTTGTCGTTGATCATGACCGTCAGGATGGAGCGGGGCAGGCCCTTGGCGGCATTGGCCTGGTTGGAGCCGTACCACTTCTGGCCACAGCAGTCGAACCGTCCGCCCAGGTAGGCCGGCATGGCGAAGAAGCGCCGGTCAGGACCGGCCACCGGCATGTTGGGGAACCGGGTCTCTTTGGGGAAGATGATGCCGATGCCGTGGCTGTTGTGGTTGCTCCCGCCCATCAAGTAGTCCCCCTGGGCCAGCAGCCGGAAGACTTCCTCGGCCACATCCACGCACCTGGGGGCGTCGTTCACCCCAGCGGCCACGGTGTCGGGTTCCGACAGGTAGATGAATTCGATTCTCGTGTTCATGGTGAGACTCTCTCGGGAGGTCGTGGTGAAGGTGCGCTGCGAGCCGCCCGGGCGGGGCCAGAGGGACGGCGGGGAGGGAGGCAGTCTCCCCGCCGCCCGGGGCGCCGCGCCCGTTCAGGACGCGTTCCCGTGGGTTCGAGGGTTATCAAGGAGCCTTGATGTTCAGGGACTTCAGGATCTTGTTATTGTCCCACTGGCCGGAATCCTTGGCCGTGACCTGCACGATGAAGTAGCGGGACACGACAGGATCGCCCTTCGAGTTGAAGTTGAGGGTGCCGCTGAGGCCCTTGTAGTCCTTGAGGGCGCGGACGGCCTTGCTCACCTCGCCCCGTTCGGGCAGCTTGCCGTTGTTGGCCTTGATGGCATTCTCGACCGCCGTGAGCAGGATCGCGGTGCTGTCGTAGGCCTGGGGGCAGTAGGGCTGCGGGTCGCTGGCGAACTTGGCCTTGTAGTCGGTGATGAACTTGGCCGCATCGGGATAGATGCTGGCCGGTCCCGACAGGGTGGAGAAATAGCAACCCCCGCCCTGGCTCAGGAACTCGCCGCCGATCTTGGCCGCATCGGGGGAATCGAACGCGTCGTCGGACAGGAAGACGCCCTTGAACCCCTTCTGCCGGGCCTGGCGGAACAGCACCGCGCCCTGGTCGAACTGGCCCCCGAAGTACAGGCAGTCCGGCTTGGCGGCGAGGATCGGGGAGAGGATGGCGTCGAAGTTGGCCTTCTCTTCGGTGCCGGCGAACCCGGCCACCCGGATCCCGGCGGTCTCGCATTCCTTCTTGAAGAACTCGGCGATGCCCTGGCCGTAGGTCTGCTTGTCGTGCAGGACGTAGACCGACTTGAAGCCCTGGTCCTTGGCGAAGGCGGCGCCCACCGCTCCCTGGACGTCATCGCGGCCGCACACCCGGTTCACGTCCGACAGGCCACGGTCGGTCACCTTTGGGTTGGAGGTGCCCGGCGAGATGGCGGCCAGGTCAACGGTGTGGTAGACCTCGGAGGAAGGGATGTAGACGCCGGAATTCCAGTGCGCCACCACCCCCATGATGGAGGGGTCGCCGATGATGGCCTTGGCGTTGGCCACCCCGGTGTCCGGGTTGGCCTGGTCGTCGTAGGCCGCCAGCTCCACTTTGAAGCCCAGATTCTTGAGCGGCTCCGACAACTGTTCCACCGCCAGCTGGGCGGAATTCTTCTGGGAGACGCCGAAGACCGAGAGGGGCCCCGACAGGGGCATCTGCACAGCGATCTTGACGGTCTTGGCCTCCTTGCCGCAGCCTGCCAGGAGCAGGCAGAAGAGCGCCACTGTAGGCGCAAGGACGTTGGTCACCTTTCTCATGGACACTCCTTCGGTTGGTGGGTTTCAGGGAGCTGCGGAGATGCAGCCCGGGGACATCAGCCAAGGGGAAGAACCGAATTTCTGCTTGCGCCTCTTCCACGGGCCCGGGGAGACCAGCGGCGCCGGTCCGGTGCCCCGATCCAGATGGGAGAAGCAGCGAGGTCAACCGCCAGGCTCTCCGGTGAGCCTGTGCCCTTCGGAACACGTGCGGAGTCGATGGATTCTGGTGATGGCAGGGTATCCCAAGACAATATTTCGTATACGGTATTCCGTCAAGACAAAAAAATGCATCTTTTTTTTCCACTCATCCGCCGCCAGGATCGCGGCTCCGGTACGCCTCACGCCCTGGGCGACCCTGGGTCTGCTCGGGCAGCCGTGGCCCGGCCCTGCCGTGTCTGCCGACGGCCCCTGCTGCGTCGTTCGTCCTTTTTTGTTCGCGCCGCCCCACCAAGGCTTCGGGGTTCGGCCCCGCGAGATAAGTGCAGATCGATGACTGGGGGAACCCCAAGGAAACGCAATCAACGTCCGGGCCGGCTGGAGGACGGCAAACCAGATTTACCTGATCGCATGGCGAAGCCCTCTACCGGTGGAAAAGGTCAGATGCCTGGGGCCGCCTTCCGGTGACCAGGCCACGCCCCCCGCGTGCCGCCCCCGCGCCCGGAAGTTCCGGTCAGAGCCCCAGGGCCTCGAGGATCCGGGCTTCGCAGTCCTCGGCGGCCGGCTGGCCGAAGGGATCGATCTCCAGGGAGAAGCCCGTGAGGGCGACGATCAGCTGCCAGGCCATCATGAATTCCCCCAAGGAGCGCTCGCCCAGGGGCCCCAGGCTCCAGTGGACCACCGGCACCCCGGCCGCTTCCAGGGCCTCCCGGACGCCCTCCGCCTGGGCGGCCAGGATCTTCGCCCCCTGGAGCCTGGCCAGGGCCGGCCAGGGGCAGTCCTCGGGCGGCTTGAGCCGGTCCCTCGGTCCCGCCGCATCCAGGCTGACCAGGATCACCCCCGCGTTCCGGGGCCCCGCCAGCCAGCGCTGGAGCAGGCCGCCCCGGTCCGTGGGCCCGTCGGCGCGGACCGGGGTGAGGCCCCGGCGGGTGCCATCCCGGGCCGTCTTGCCCAGGGACCCCGCCAGCAGGCCGGCCCACCACGCGCCGAGGGGCTCCAGGCGCCGGCCGTACGGCACCAGCGCCCATTCCTGGACCCCGGCCAGGTAGCCTTCGTGCAGGGTCTCCACCATCCCCCAGATCCGGGCGCCCCAAAGTCCCAGGCCCTCGGGCGCGCCCTGGACCACCTCCCGCCCGCCCTCCAGGAAGGCCTGGGCGTCCCGGCCCATCCAGGCCAGGGCCAGGGTCCCGGCCGGGGTGAAGGCGGCGAACCGTTCGTCCACGCCTGCCTGGAGGGGCAGGAGCGGGAACCCCTGCGCGCGGGCCCAGCGGGCCAGGGGGTTGCCGTCGTCCCGGGTGACCGCCAGGGGCGGCCGGGCCAGGGATTTCCAGCCCTTCAGCGCACGCAGCCGGGCGGCCCAGGTCCACAGGCCCAGGTCCCGGCCTCCGGGGCAGGCGAACACCACCTGGTCGTCCGGGCGCAGTTCCAGGGGCGCCGGCTCCGGGGAGGCGAGGGGGATCCAGGCGGCCGGGAGCGGGTCCCGGGCCAAGGCGCCCACCAGGGCCTGAGCGGCAGGCAGGGAACCGCCGCCGCACCAGAGCAGGCGCGCGCCGGCGGCGGGCTCCGGCAGGGCGGTCTCGGCCGGCTCGCGCCAGCCCGAGCCGGGGTGGGAGCGCAGGGCGGACCAGAGGGGGGCTTTGAGCATGGCCGGTGCCTCCTGGCGAAACCGGGCTCAGCCGGACAGGTGGCCGAAGAGGTCCAGGTACTCCCGGGCGGAGGCCGCCCAGCCGAAGTCCTGGGCCATGCCGTGGCGCTGGATCCGGGTCCAGGCCCGGGGGTCCTGGCGGTAGACCTGGCAGGCCCGGCCGATGGTCTCGCCCAGGATCCAGGAGTTGGGCTCCCGGAACACGAACCCGGTGGCGGTGCTGTCCAGCAGGCCCTGGGCGTCGGCGTCCACCACCGTGTCCGCCAGCCCCCCGGTGCGCCGCACCAGGGGCAGGGCGCCGTAGCGCAGGGCGTAGAGCTGGGTCAGCCCGCACGGCTCCTGGCGAGAGGGGACCAGGATCACGTCGGCCCCGGCCAGGATCCGGTGGGCCAACCCCTCGTCGAAGCCGAGCCAGGCCACCACCCGTCCCGGATGCGCCCCGGCCGCGGCCCGGAAGCCGGCCTCCAGCTCCGGGTCGCCCTTGCCCAGCACCAGGAGCTGGGCGCTCAGCTGGATGAGGTAGGCGATGTTCTCCAGCACCAGGTCGAGGCCCTTCTCCTGGGCCAGCCGGCTGACCACCGCGAACAGGGGCGCGTCCGGGGCCTCCTCCAGGCCCGCGGCCCGCTGCAGGAGGTTCTTGTTGATCTTCCGGCCGGAGAGGCGCGCGGCGTCGTAGTGGTACTCCAGGTGACGGCTGGTGGCCGGGTTCCACACGCCGTAGTCCACGCCGTTCAGGATCCCCTTCAGGTCCCGGGCCCGGTGGGCCAGCAGCCCGCCCAGCCCGGCGCCCCCGTCGGGCCGCTTGATCTCCTCCGCGTAGGTGGGGCTCACGGTGGTGATCCGGTCCGCGTAGGCGATGCCGGCCTTGAGGCAGTTGACCTGGCCGTAGTACTCCGCCCCGCCGGGGTGGTAGCAGGCGGCGGGCAGGCCCATCTCGCCCAGCAGGGCGCGGGGGTAGATCCCCTGGTAGGCGATGTTGTGGATGCCCATCACGGTGCGGGGGCGCGGCCCCTGGGCCAGGGCCAGGTGCGCCGGCACCAGGCCCGCCTGCCAGTCATGGGCCTGGACCACGTCGGGACGCCAGCCGCCGGCCTCCCCCTCCAGGGCGAGGCGGGCCGCCGCCAGGGCGAAGGAACCGAACTTGCGGTGGCTGTCGCCGTGCTCGTCGTACGGCCCTCCGGGCCGGTCGAACAGGGCCGGGCAGTCCAGGACGTACACCGGCACCCCGGTGTCGCCGCGGCCCCGCAGGAACCGGGCCGCGCCCGCGCCGGGGACGACGGCCGCGGCGCCCGCGGGCTCCAGGCCGGACAGACCCTGGAGGAAGGCCGGGAACCCGGGCACCAGCACCCGGGCATCCGCGCCCAGGCCCCTCTGGGCCGCGGGCAGGGCGGCCATCACGTCGGCCAGCCCTCCCACCTTCACCTGCGGGAACAACTCGGCGGCAACATGAAGAATCCTCATCCATCAACCCCGCAGGCGGTCCAGCATCGGCCCGGATATCAGGGTTACACCACCGGCAGTGCGATGGAAGCGCAAGGCGTCCTGGTCCGGATCCTCGCCCACCACCAGCCCCGGCGGGATCCGGCAGTCCCGGGCCACCACCACCTTGCGCAGCCGCGCGCCCTCCCCAATGTCCGCCCCGGGCAGCACCACCGCCTGGTCCAGGTGGGCGTGGGAGTGCACCCGCACCCGGGAGGACAGCAGCGAGTTGCGCACCGAGGCGCCAGAGACCACGCAGCCGTTGGCCACCACGCTGCTCAGCGCCACCCCGAGGCGGCCCGGGTCGCTGTGCACGAACTTGGCGGCCGGCAGCTGCTCCTGGTGGGTGAATATGGGCCAGGCGTAGTCGTACAGGTTGAGCATGGGATCCACGTAGGTGAGGTCCATGTTGGCCTCCCAGAACGCGTCGATGGTGCCCACGTCGCGCCAGTAGGGAGGCTTGTCCAGGTTGCGGATGTGGCTCTTCTCGAACCGGTGCGCGAACACCCTCGCCCGGGGAATGAGCGCGGGGATGAGGTCGGTGCCGAAGTCGTGGCCGGACCCGGGGTCGGCCGCGTCCCTGGCCAGCTCCTCGAACAGGAACCGGGCCCGGAACAGGTAGATGCCCATGCTGGCCAGGCAGTAGCCCGGCCGGTCCGGGATCTGCGGGGGATCCTCCGGCTTCTCAGCGAAGCGCACGATCCAGCCGTCCGGGTCGGTGCCGGCGATGCCCAGGCCCTGGGCCGAGGCCAGGGGCACATCCAGGCAGCCGACGCTGATGTCGGCCTCCCGCTCCAGGTGGTCCTCCAGGAACACCTGGTAGTCCATCTTGTAGATGTGGTCCCCGGCCAGGACCAGCACGTGCTCCGGGTCGTGGCCGCGCAGGTTGTCGATGTTCTGGTACACCGCGTCGGCGGTGCCGCGGTACCACTGGTTCCCCTCCAGGCTCTGCTGGGCCGGGAGGACCCGCACGAACTCGTTCAGGTTGCCGGCCAGGAAGGTCCAGCCCGCCTGCAGGTGCTCCAGCAGGCGGTGGGCGTGGTACTGGGTGAGCACCAGGACCCGCCGGACGTTGGAGTTCATGCAGTTGGACAGGGTGAAGTCGATGATCCGGTACTGCCCGCCGAAATCCACCCCGGGCTTGGAGGTGTTGTGGGTGAGGTCGAGCAGGCGCTTGCCCCGCCCTCCCGCGAGAATCACCGCCACGGTGCGCTGGGTGGCACGGAAGATCTCCTGCTGGGACATCGCAACCTCCTGCCTGCCTGCCGGTCCGGCCGGGCCGAGAATGCCTTTCCTTTTGCGGATCCGATTCTACCCCAGCATCTGCCCCAGCAGGGCCCGCAGCTCGTCCCACAACCGTGCTTCCGGCAGCGCGGTCATGCACGTGCACGGGCGGCCCGGAAGCGGGCACTGGGTGACCATGCACTCCAGGCAGTCGAGATCCTCCTTCCGCACCACCCGCACCCGGGGGCCCGAGGGGGCCGAGTGGCGTGGGCGGGTGGGGCCGAACACCGCCAGGGTGGGGATGCCGCAGGCGGCGGCCAGATGGGCAAGGCCCGAATCCATCCCCACCAGGGCCCGGGCCCCGGCGATCCAGGCGGCGGCCACGGCCAGCCCGCCCTGGGCGGTGCAGTCCACCGCCTCGGGGACCCGGGCCCGGATCTCCGCGGCCAGCCCCTGGTCCACCGGCCCGCCGCCCACGATCACCGGGGCGAGGCCGGCCCGGACCAGGCGCGCTCCCAGCGCGGCCATGGAGGCCGGCGGCAGGCGCTTGTTGTCGCAGTTCGCGCCGGGCGCCAGCACCACGTACTCGCCCAGGCCCAGCGCGGCGCGGCGCTCGGCCACCGCCGCCAGGGACTCGGCCCTGGGCCGGAACGGCCGGAACGGACCCGGGGCCAGGTGGGGGAAGGCCCGGGCAACCACCGAGGCGTAGCGCTCCACGAACGGGGTGTCCTGCTTGTGGAAGGCCACGCTGTGGGTGTAGAACAGTCCGGCGCCCCCATCCCCGCAGCCCAGCCGCAGGGGCACCCGGGCCAGGAACGAGGCCAGCATGGGGCGGTTGCTCTTGGGGAAGTTGATGACCGAGACCGGGCGGTACCGGCGCAGCATGGCCGCCGCCTTCCAGGGGCTGTACTTGCGCTCGGGATCGGGCACCGCCGCGGTGTAGTCGGCGCTGCCCGCGAACAGGTCCAGCACCCAGCCCGGACCCCAGGCCACCAGGGGCAGGCCCGCGTCCCGCAGGGGGGCGATGGCCCGGTGGATCATCAGCGCGTCCCCGATGTAGCGGGGAAAGCGCACCCAGTGGGCCCCTGCGGGCACGTGGTCGGTCAAGGTGGCCTCCGGTCGTCCATCCATTCTAGGTCTAGGCCAGCAGCCGCTCCAGGATCTCGTAGCTGCGCGGCCCACCCAGTTCCCGCCGCAGGCGGTCCCGCAGCAGCCGGGTCACGGCCCTTGCCGCGTCGCCGCCGTCGGGGTCGGGCGCCTCCTCCGCAGGCAGGGTGTGCAGCAGCCGCAGGTGCTCCCGGGCCCCGGGGGGCAGGGCTTCGCGGGGGTCCACCGGGGTGCAGGCGGCGCAGCGCCAGCCGTGGTCCTCGGTGAGCAGCACCAGGGGCGCCTCCCCGTTGCCGCACTGCCCGCACAGGCGCGGGTGGGGCAGCAGCCCCAGGCAGTGCAGCAGCCAGTGCTCGCCGTAGGCCAGCACCGCCAGGGCGCGGTCCGGCCGGGCCTTGAGCGCGCGGGAGCAGGCCGAGAGCAGCCGGAACAGCCGGGGGTCCTCCACCCCCTCCCGGGCCGCGCGGTCGAACACGTCGGCCAGGCACGCGATCACCAGGCTGGACTCCAGGTGCCCCAGGGTCATGGGCGAGTGCACCAGCTCGCAGCGGGTGACCCGGCGCACCTCCACCTGCTCCTTGCCGAACAGGCTCAGGTTCACCAGGGCCAGGGGCTCGAAGTTGGAGACCCACTTGGCCGAGGCCTTCTTCGCGCCCCGGGCCAGGCCAACCAGGCGCTCGCCGTTCTCGGTGAGGAACGACACCACCAGCCCCCCCTCCTGGAAGGGCGAGGGCCGGAGCACGATGGCGGCATGGGAGCGGATCACGGCTCCATTCTGCCGTAATTCAACCGGGGCGGAACATGGACGCCCCGGTGTTGGCATGACGGTAAGATGGGCCCATGGGCTTCTCTGGCCGCATCCTCCTGGTCACCACCCTCCTCGCGCCGGTGCGCCCCCTCCTGGGCGCCGCGGAGCCGGACGTCCAGGTCAAGCGGATCTGGCTGGCCGGACAGGAGGCGGGCAAGGCCACCGAGCGCCAGACCACCGATGCCCGGGGCGTGCTCCTGGAGAGCGTGGAATCCACCCGGCTGGAGCGGATGGGGGTGACCATCCGGTTCGAGGTCCGCCAGCAGTCCCTGAAACGCCCGGACGGATCCATGCAGTTCACCTGGTCCGTGGTCATGTCCCAGGAGCCCCAGGAGGGCCGGGCCGAATGGTCGCCCCGGGACCCCGGCAGGCTGAAGCTGGCCCTCAAGGACGGCGCCCCCCGGACCGTGGAGATCCCCGAGGGCGCCCTGGTCTGGCCCGGGGACCTGGACGACCGGCTCAAGGCCGCGGCCCGGGCCGGCACCGGGGTGCGGGCCCGGTTCTTCTCCTTCCCCACCCAGCAGTGGTCCGAGGTGGACCTGCAGCCTGCGGGCCCGGCCCCCTTGCCCGGATTCCCGGACACGGTGCGGTTCCGGGGACGGTCCTCGGAGGGCGCCATGGTGGAGGATGTGGACCTCTGGATCTCGCCCACCCAGGGCGAGGTGAAGCACCAGGGCACCATGGCGGGCGTGCCGGTGCTCTCCCAGCGGGCGGAGCTGCCGCCCCCGGGCGGCGCCGAGCCCGGACCGGGCCTGTTCGAGCGCACCGTCAAGGCCCTGCCCCCGCATCCCTTCCTGCTCTGGCTGCCGGAGGTGCGGGCGCGCTGGACCGGGAAGACCGTCCCCGAGCTGCCCGAGGATCCCCAGCAGCGCCGCCTGGGGCCGGGCCTGTACCTGCTGGCCCGGGCCAAGGCGCCGGCCCCGGCGGAGGCGGCGGAGCTTCCGGTGCGGGGCCGGCCCTCGCCCCAGGACGCCCCGTTCCTGGCCGCCACTCCCCTGGTCCAGTTCAACGACCCGGTGTTCGCCGGACTGGTGCGGCGCCTGGGCGCCCCCGCCGGAGCCACCCGGTGGGAGCTGGCCCAGCGGGTCACCCACTTCGTGTTCGACTGGATCCGGGACAAGAACTACACCGTGGGGTTCGCCTCGGCCCAGGAGGTGGCGCGCAACCCGGTGGGCGCCTGCTCCCAGCACGGCATCCTGGCGGTGGCCCTGCTGCGCCGCCTGGGCGTGCCGGCCCGGGCCGCCACCGGCTGGATCGCCCTGGGCGAGACCCTGGCGGTGCACTTCTGGGTGGAGGCGGAGATCGGCGGGCGCTGGATCCCGCTGGACCCCACCTTCGACCAGGCCCCGGCCTCGGCCTACCGGATCAAGCTGGGCACCTCCGACCTGGCCGACCTGGGCAGCGTGGGCGCCAGCGCCCCCGGGACCGACTACCTGGAGGGCGCCTGGGTCCCCGACGGCCCCTGGACCGCCGACGTGCGGCCCCAGGGCGACACCCTCCAGGCCAGCGACGGCGTGACCCTGCGCGTGCCCGGCGCGGTCTGGACCTGCGCCGGCGGGAAACTGACCCTGGCCTGGGGCGGGTCCCACCGGGTGGAGGCCGCGCCCCGCCCCGCCGAGGCCCTCCTGGTCGGCGCCCGGAAGCTGCAGGGCGCCGCCAGCGGCCGCCAGGGGTGGTACCAGCCCAAGGGGTCCCTGCTCTGGATCGACCTGGGCGCGGGGCGCTGGCTGCAGGTGGACGGGGTGGGCCGGGACCAGGCGTTCCGGCTTTTGGACGACCTCGAGGTGGCCGGGCGGGCCGGGCCTCCATCGGTCTCCCGCATCCCCGCGGGGGAGGCCCGCCGGGCGGCCTAGTCGGAAGCCAGTTCGCGGACGCAGCACGGGGCAATGCCGCCAAGCTCAAGGACCTGGGCTTTGACGTGGGGTCCAGGGAGAACCTCACCCAGAGACAGATCGGCTCGACCATAAGGGAGTTCCGGTCGAGGTTGGCTGCGGGCAGCGTCGCCCTGTTCTTCTATGCCGGCCACGGGCTCCAGGTGGAAGGCGCGAACTACCTGCCCTGCGTGGACGCCGACATCGCCTCCGAGGACGACGTCCCGACCCAGAGCATCGAAGTGATGAAGGTGCTGGACGCCATGGAGGCCCAGAAGATCCGGCTGAAGGACCTGGAGGCGGGAGCCACCCCTGGAGCCGTGCCGGCGCCTGGACCGCCGCCGGCCGCCCCTGCCACCTTCCAGCCGCCGGCCGGCACGGCGCGGGTGTGCCGGGGCGGTTCCTGGTTCAACGCGGCCTCGGTGGTCCGCGCCTCCCGGCGCAGCCAGAGCCCGGACGGCACCGAAGGCTCCCTGGGATTCCGCCTGGCGGCCTCGCTGGAATAGGTCCCGCGGACTACTCCAGGTACCGCTCCGCCCACTTCCGGACGTAGTACAGCCCCGCCCCGCTGCCGACCGAGCTCAGCACCACGGCGGTGACGATGCCCACGCGCATCCCCAGCCACCACCCCAGCCAGCCGCCGGCGATCATGCCCACTGTGCCCAGGAGCCCTTTCACCGTCTCTCCCTAGTACTGGATCACTTTCATCGTGTTGGTCGTCCCCGCCCGCCACATGGGCAGGCCCAGGGTGATCACCACCTTGTCCCCGGAGGCCAGGGCGTACTGGTCCTGGAGGATCATCTCCACCGCGTCCACCATCACGTCCGAGTTCTCCACCCGCGGCACCAGCAGGGACTCGACGCCGCGCATGAGGCCCATGCGGCGGGCGTTGGGCAGGTCGGTGGTGGCGCCGATCACCTGGATGTCCGCGGCCAGGCGGGACACCATGCGCGCGCTGCCGCCGCCTTCGGTGAACACCACGATCAGGCGGGCGCCGATCTCCTGGGCGGTGTGGCAGGCGGCGAAGGCCAGGGACACGTCGGTGCGCCGGGCGAGGCGGGGGGCCAGGGAATCCTCCATCCGGCCCAGGCGCGGGTGGTAGTGGGCGTCGGCGTCCTCGGCGATGCGCGCCAGCCACTGGATGGCCCCCAGGGGGTACTGGCCCACGGCGCTCTCGGCGCTGAGCATCACCGCGTCGGTGCCGTCCCAGATGGCGTTGGCCACGTCCGAGGCCTCGGCCCGGGTGGGCTGGGCGCTGGTGATCATGCTCTCCAGCATCTGGGTGGCGGTGATCACCGGCTTCAGCGCCCGGCGGGCGGTGCGGATGATGCGCTTCTGCAGGGCCGGCACCCGCTCCACGCCCAGCTCGACCCCCAGGTCGCCCCGGGCCACCATGACCCCCCAGGACACCTCCAGGATCGCTTCGAGGTTGTCCAGGGCCTTGGGGTGCTCGATCTTGGCGACCACCGGCTGGGCCCCGCCCAGCCCGCGGACCACGCCGTCCAGCGCTTGCACGTCCGAGGCCCGGCGCACGAAGCTCTGGGCGAACAGGTCCACCCCATGCTCGACGCCCCAGCGGATGTCCACCAGGTCCTTGGGGGTCAGGGGGTCGAAGGCCACGTCCAGACCGATGGGGTGGACGCCCTTGCGCGCCTTCAGCATCCCGCCCGTAACCACCTCCGCCCGCACCAGGTCCGGCCCGGCCTCCCGCACGACCACTTCCAGGTTGCCGTCGTCCAGCACCCACCGCTGCCCGGCCCGGGCGCCCTGGAACAGTTCCGGGTGCGGCAACGGCACGGCCCAGGCCAGCCCGGCGGGAGCGGCCGCGCCGGAGGGGAAGAAGGCGCCCAGGCTTCCCGCCGCCAGCTCCACCGGCGCGGCCAGGTCGCCGACCCGCCATTTGGGCCCCTGCAGGTCCAGCAGGATCGGGATGCGCCGGCCCAACTCCATGCCGATGCGGCGGATGTCCTCAAGGGCCTGCCGACGCGAGTCCAGGTCTCCGTGGCTGGCGTTGAGCCGGACCGCATCGGCGGTCTGGAGCGCGGCGCGGAGTTGTCCACCGGCCATGAGGGCGGGCCCCATGGTGATGAGTATCTTGGTTTTGCGCACACTTTCCTCCGGCCTGTCCACAGGTATTCCACAGGGTTTTCCGCAGGAATGGAAGCATTATCGCCGTAAAATCGTCTTCGCATGGACCCCGGCAGGTGCTATGGTCGTTGGCTATCCCTGGAGTCGATGCAATGCGCAAGTTGATGGAGGAACTCATCGCGGAATTGGTGCGGAACGAGATCCCCCTGGACCTGGCGAAGCGTGAGCTGGAGCGGATCTACCTGGAGCAGGTGCTGGCCGCCAACAACGGCAACCAGAGCGCCGCGGCGCGCAAGCTGGGGATCCACCGCAACACCCTGTCCAAGAAGCTCGAACCGATGCTGGACAGCATGCGCTATCCTGGAATCAATTGCTGACGGTCCGCATCCTCTCTTCCAGGACGGACCCGTCCTGATGGGGGGATGACAAAGATGGCTAAGATCGGGATCAACGGATTTGGACGCATCGGCCGGATGGTGTTCCGGGCCGCGCTGAAGCACTTCCCGGACCTGGAGGTCGTCGGCATCAACGACCTCCTCGAGCCGGACTACCTGGCCTACATGCTCCAGTACGACTCGGTGCACGGACGCTTCAAGGGCAGCATCGCCGTGGACGGCAGCACCCTCGTCGTGGACGGCAAGCGGATCCGCCTGACGTTCGAGAAGGACCCCGCGAACCTGAAGTGGAACGAGGTGGGGGCCGAGATCGTGGTGGAGTCCACCGGCCTGTTCCTGGACCAGGCCAAGGCCGGGGGCCACCTCAAGGCGGGCGCCCGCAAGGTGATCCTGAGCGCCCCCTCCAAGGACGACACGCCCATGTTCGTCTACGGGGTCAACCACGAGGCCTACGCCGGCCAGGAGATCATCTCCAACGCCAGCTGCACCACCAACTGCCTGGCCCCTCTGGCCAAGGTCCTGCACGACGCCTTCGGCGTCAAGCGCGGGCTCATGACCACCGTGCACGCCACCACCGCCACCCAGAAGACCGTGGACGGCCCGTCCAACAAGGACTGGCGCGGCGGCCGGGGCATCCTGGAGAACATCATCCCCAGCTCCACCGGCGCCGCCAAGGCGGTGGGCAAGGTGATCCCCGCCCTGAACAAGAAGCTCACCGGCATGTCGTTCCGGGTGCCCACCTCGGACGTGTCGGTGGTGGACCTCACCTGCGAACTGGCCAGGGAGGCCACCTTCGACCAGGTGGTCGTAGCCATGAAGGCCGCCGCCGAGGGGCCGCTCAAGGGCGTCCTGGCGGTCACCTCGGACAAGGTGGTGTCCACCGACTTCCGGGGCGAGAGCTGCACCTGCGTCTTCGACGTGGACGCCAGCATCATGCTGGACCCCACCTTCCTGAAGGCGGTGGCCTGGTACGACAACGAGTGGGGCTACTCCTGCAAAGTGCTGGAGATGGTCCGGGTCATGGCCCGCAGGTAGGACGCGGGCCGGGAAGGGACGCCGGCGGGAATCCGCCGCCCCCCCTTCCCGGCCCGCGTCTGGAGGACATCCATGCGGGTCGCCATCAACGGACTGGGGCGCATCGGGCGCCAGGTTCTCCGCCAGATGCGGGAAACGGACGGGTTGGAGCTGGCCGCCGTCAACGACCTGGCCGAACCGGCCTGCCTCGCGCACCTGGTGAAGTTCGACAGCGTGCACGGCCGGGCCGGCTTCCCGGTGAGCCACGGAGAGGGCTGCCTGGTGCTGGACGGGCGGCAGGTGCCCCTGTTCCGGGAGGCCGACCCGGCCCGGGTGCCGTTCGGGGCGCGCGGCGCGCAGGTGGTGCTGGAATGCACCGGGAGCTTCGCCTCCCGGGAGCAGGCGGCCCTGCACCTGCGGGACGGCGTGCGCCTGGTGGTGGTGGGCGCCCCGTGCCCGGACGCGGACCTGACCGTGCTGGCGGGGGCGACGGGGCGTCCGGACCCGGCCCGGCACCGGGTCATCAGCGCCGCCTGCGCCACCAGCCACGCCCTGGCGGTGCTGGTGCGGGTGCTGGACGGGGCGTTCGGGGTGGAGGGCGGCCTGGGCACCGCGGTGGAGAGCTACGGCAACGACCAGCGGATCCTGGACCTGCCCCACCCCGACCCGCGCATGGCCCGGGCCGCGGCCCTGAGCATGATCCCCGCGCCCAGCGAGGCCGCCGCCTGCCTGGGGCGGGCCCTGCCGGCCATGGCCGGGAAGTTCGCGGTCCAGGCGGTGCGGGTGCCCACCCCCGACGTGAGCCTGCTGGACCTGAGCGTCACCCTGGCCCGGGACGCCACCCATGCGACCGTGCGCGAGGCCTTCCTGCGGGCCGCTGATGGGCCGCTGCGGGGCCTGCTGGAGGTGCTGGAGGAGCCCCTGGTGAGCGTGGACCTGCGGGGCAGCCGGGCCAGCTGCACGCTGGACGCCCTGCTGACCCGGATCATGGCGCCGCGGTTCGTGAAGGTGTTCGGCTGGTTCGACAACGAGGCGGCCTACGCGGCCCGGCTCGTGGACCTGTGCCGGCTGCTGGGGGAGGAGCGATGATCGCCATCAACGGCGTCGGCCGCATCGGGCGGCTCGCGGTCCGGCGCTTCGCCCTGACCCACCCCCACCGCCTGTGCGCCCTCAACGACCCCGCCGACCTGGACACCGTGGTCCACCTGCTCCGGTTCGACTCGGTCCACGGCGACGACCATCCGCCGGTCCAGGGCGTCCGCCGCGGGGGACAGGACCACATCCGGATGGAAGGCCACGAGTACCCCCTGTTCCACGAGACCGATCCGGCCCTCATCCCGTTCCCCGAGTTCGGCGCGCGGCTGGTGGTGGAGAGCTCCGGGCGCTTCACCGCCCGGGCCGGGGCGGCCCGGCACCTCAAGGGCACGGTGCAGTGGGTGGTCATCTCCGCCCCCAGCCCGGACGCGGACTTCACCGTGATCCACCCGTTCAACGGCGACCGGCTGGACCTGGCCCGGCACCGGGTGATCTCCAACGCCAGCTGCACCGCCCACGCCACCGCCCCCATGCTGGACGTGCTGGAGCGGCGCTTCGGCTTCCGGGCCGCCGGCATGAGCACGGTGCACGTGGTGACCAACGACCAGCGCATCCTGGACCTGCCGCACAAGGACCTGCGCCGGGCCCGGTCCGCCTTCCTGAGCATCATCCCCACCACCAGCAGCGCCTTCGGGGCCCTGCACCAGGCCCTGCCCTGGCTCCCGGACGGGTTCGACGGCTGGGCCCTGCGGGTGCCGTGCATGAGCGTCAACCTGGTGGACGTCACCGCCGTGCTGGACCGGGACACGATTCCGGAGGAGATCAACGAGGCCTTCCAGGAGGCGGCCCGGGGGCGCCTGCGCGGCATCGTCGCCATCGCCGAGAACCAGTTGGTGAGCCACGATTTCATCGGCCGGGAGGAGAGCGTGGTGATGGACCTGCGCCTGACCCGGGTGGTGAACGGCCGGCTGGCGAAGGTGTTCGGCTGGCACGACAACGAAGTGGGCTACGCGGCGCGCCTGTGCGACCTGGTGGAGCTCCTGGACGGAGACCCGGACGCGCAAGTGCCGGCCATTTAGTGAATACTACGTAGACACACCCCTGGGAGACTGCCCATGACCGCTCCGGCTCAGCGGCTGCATCCTGGCGTCCGGACGACGCCGGCCTTCTCCACCCTGCTGCTGACGCTGCTGGTGATGGTGGCCTTCGCCGGCAACTCCCTGCTGGGCCGGGCGGCCCTGGGGCGCACCGGCATCGACGCGGCCAGCTTCACCACCATCCGGGTCGGCACCGCCGCCCTTTCCCTGCTCTTCATGGCGCGCCTGCGCCGGGGGAATCGGGCCATCGCCGGCGACTGGGTCTCGGCGGCCGCCCTGTGGGGCTATGCCGCCGCCTTCTCCTTCGCCTACCTGGACCTTCCGGTGGGCGTGGGCGCCCTGCTGCTGTTCCCGGCGGTCCAGGCCACCATGGTGGTGGGCGGGCTGCTCCGCGGCGAACGGGTCGGGCCGGCCCAGGCGGCGGGCCTGCTCCTGGCCATGGCGGGGCTGGCGCTGCTGGTGTGGCCTGGGCTCCATGGCGGCCGGCTCTCGGGCTCCGGTTCCGCCGGATCCGCATCCGCCGCGCCCGCCCTGTTCCCCTCGCTCCTGATGGTCCTCTCCGGGGCCGCCTGGGGCGTCTATTCCCTGTGCGGCCTGGGCGTCACCGATCCCGTGGGCGCCACGGCGGGCAACTTCCTGCGGGCCTCGGTCCTGGCCCTGGGACTGAGCCTGGTGTTCCGGTCCCACCTGCGCCTGGACCCGGCCGGGTGCGCCTACGCCGCGATCTCCGGCGCCCTGGCCTCGGGACCGGTTTACGCGCTCTGGTTCCGGACCATGCGCGGGCTGCGCGCGGTCACCGCCGCGGGGGTGCAGCTGAGCGTGCCCGCGCTGTCGGCCCTGGGCGGGGTGGTGCTGCTGGGCGAGACCTTCTCCTGGCGGATGATGGCGGCCTCAGTGGTCATCCTGGGCGGCATCGCGCTGGTGCTGGCGGGGCGCGTCGGGGTCCGGGCGGCCCCACGCCTGCAGCCGTAGATTGGCCCGGATTTTTGGTTCTTCCGGGAAACCATGGGGTAGCTGGGTAAAGCCGGGCATCGCCCACGCACCCCGGTCCGGGCTCCGAAGCGCTTCCTGGTTGCTATTGATTGGGCAGGGTTCAGCCCGGCATCAGGACCGAGGTCTCGTGATGGACAACAGCCAGGTTCCCAGGGACAGGTCCGCGAGATTGGCTTGGATGGAAGGGATGGTCATACCGATTCGCCCTTGAACATCAACGTGTCGAGACCTCTGATCAAACCTTTGAGAGTTAATACCTCACGGGCGGCAAGGAGGGCTCCCGCCACGTACGGCTGGGCTCCGGAACCAGCGTCGTGTCGGATCGTCAGGCGCTCGTGCGGGAGGCCGAAAATCGTTTCGAAGGCGATCACGAATCCCGGGAGCCGCACAGAGTGAACCTGGGTATCGCCAAGGCGGGCACCGCGAGCTTCTGGGAAACCGTGGATCCTGTCCAGTGCCATGCCCAGTTCGCTGGGCCGGATGGCCCCGATCATTTCTGCCAATTCCATCGCGGTTCCACTGGGCGCGTCGATTTTTTCGGCATGGGCATAGTCGATGATCTCGCACGCGGGGAGGAAATGCGCTGCGACGAGGGTGCAATGCTTAGCCAAGGCCGCGGTGATGGAGAAGTTGCCGGCGGCGATGATGCCGACACCGTGGGCGATTGCGGCGGCTTCGAGGTCACTGTAGTCCACCGCTGTGAGCCCCGAGGTTCCGATGACAACATGCCGTCCCGCGGCCAAAGTGCTCAGGACACGGTCCTTGACCGAGTCGGGAGAAGTGAAGTCGATGAGCACATCAAAGGGCGTTTTCAAGGCGGTGGCCAGATCGGATGAAAGGGGCACGCCAAGGGGCGAACCGCCCAGAACCGTGCCGAGATCCTCTCCTGCCCGTTTCCGGGCGATGCCAGCCGCCAGTTCGAAATTCTCCGAAGCAATGACCGCGCTGGCCACGGCACTGCCGGTCCAGCCCGTGATGCCGGCGACACAAATTCGAGTCTTCATGACACTGCCTCCTATTCTGTTCCGTTTCGATCAGAGCCGTTCGGCCCCTGGATTTCAGCGCACGATCATCACTGGGCAGCGGGCCTGATCCACGACGGCCTCGCTTTCGTGCCCAGCCACCAAGTGGCCAAGAGGACCTGGCTCCTGAAGCCCCATCACGATCAAGTCGCTGCCCTGCTCCTGGGAGACCACCAGAGTAGTCTCCACCACGGCTTCGGCCCTAGTCAGGCGCGCCGCACTCACCCTTTCGCAAACCGGAGCGCCGAGGAAGTCCGGAACCGGCGGGTACGCCACGACAATGCACAAACTGGATGAATTCATGGCCCGGGCAGTCTCCCCCGCCACCTTGGCGGCCTGTATGGAGTGGTCCACGTTTTCAGCTGCAAGCAATATATTGTCGAACATCGCTCCTCCCAGGGTTTGGGTTCACCCACACTTGTCGCAAGGACGCCGCGAATGGGCATCCATGGTTCCTGTCATCCGGACCTCATCCAGGATATTTTGGTAGCAACTGGAACCACCCCTGCGGCGGTAATGCTTCTGTCGTCATGATCCCCTGACTGGACTCTCCTTATGGTTCAAGCATCCTCCTTCCCCTGATGGTGCGCTAACCGCAGAAAGACAAGATATGTCGAAATCCAGCCATATAATCCCCGATCGCTACCCGCCGACCCTGCCGAGGCTGCCACGTCCCGTTTATGCCCAGGTGGAATCGTTCTCCCCGGGGACCCGGATCAAGGATCACCACCACGATTTTGAACAGCTGACCTACGCGATCAACGGAGTGGTGGGAATACAGACGGCCACTGGGAGCTTCCTCGCCGTGCCTCAGCGAGCGATCTGGATTCCCGCCGGGCTCGAACACTCGTTCATCTCCATGGGAGGCGCCGAGATGCGCAGCCTGAACATCAGCAGCACTGCACTGGCCGCGCCGCCCCGTCACTGTACCGTGTATCAGATCACGCCCCTGGTTCGCGAATTGATCTGTGCAGTCGCTGATTTCCCGCATGAGTACGATGAGGCCGGCCCTCAGGGCCGGCTCGTTCACGTGCTCCTTGACCAGCTGGCGGACCTGACCGAGGTGCCTTTCTCCATGCCGCTTCCTGGCGATCCTCGGCTGGTGGCCATCTGCGAACGGATCCAGCGCAGCCCCCGATGCGCCTGGACCATGAAAGAATGGGCCCCGGAAGCTGGGATGTCGGAACGGACCATGATCCGCTGGTTCCAGCGGGAAACCGGGCTCTCCTTTCGAGCCTGGCACCAGAGGCTGCGCCTGCTACTAGGGGTGACGGCGCTGGAAAGCGGGCAGAGCGTGACGAGCGTAGCCATGGACTCCGGCTACGATTCGGTCTCGGCCTATATCGCCGCCTTCCGCAGGCAATTCGGCCGCACTCCAGGGCGCTGGGTGAAGGACTTCGCCGCACCCCAGGCGGATTGAGTCCGTGGGGTAATTAATGGGGTCATCCCATGGTTTGCCGGATGACCCATCCATACCGCCCCTCCGTTTGTCTGCAAGCCAATCCCGCAGGGGCTACCACCTTGGCAGGTTGGTACCCGGCTGCAACATACTATGCAGGGGATAACTGAAGAATCCGGTGGGTAGAGCGTCCCCGACTCAGGCCGCGCGGACGTGCCCGTCCTTGGCGCTCGGCCTGGGGTGCGGCTCCGGAGTCACTCCCCGCGCTTCCAACTGTCCCAGAAGGCCTGCCGCCGGATGTTCGGTCGGCAAGCGCAGACGTTCCCAGGCCCCGTTCCGGCAGCGCAGCGGCGTGGCGGCCATAGCGTCCGGATCGCCGTCCAGGCGCGCCAGGGCGGTCTCCAGGGCCCACTTCAGGCCTTCCGGATCCCGGTCGCCGGTCACCAGCAGGGCTTCATGACCCGCCAGCACCGCCACCGGGTCGCCCTGGACCGGCAGGCGCCGCAGGATCCCGGGCAGCAGGATCCGGCTGCCGTCCAGGCCGTCCCGCCAGGCCGATCGGAAGCATCCCTCCCGTACCGCCTGGAAGCCCCGTTCCTCGCCCCGGACCAGCAGGTTGGTCCGGGCGCGCTGGAGCAAGAGATCGAAATCGGCGTTCCAGGCCTCCATCTGGGCCGGGTCGAGGTCCTGGTCCTGGTTGGCGAAGCATGCCACCAGGCTCACCTCCAGGTTCCCGGCCAGGGGACGGGAACAAGGCGCCGGCCGGCCGTAGTCCTGGACATAGGCCTCATGTTCGGCCCGGGTGCGGACCTTGGGCAGCAGGCACGGCAGGGCATCCGCCAGGGTCGGGACCCGGCGCACGCCCTGCCCCAGGGCGTGCAGGAACCGGCCGGCCCGACGCCACCAGCCGCCTCCCAGAGGCTGCACCGGAGCCGGACGGCGTGTTCCCTGCTGGATTCGCATGAGCAGATCCTCGAAGGTGCCGGAGGGGGCATCCTGGACGTGGGACCACGGGCCGGGGGACATGGATCGGACTCCGAAAGGTTCAGAAATGATCCTTTCCGATATAAAGTTACTGCAAAAATCCGTAAATAGCTCATTAAATAACCGACAAAAAGGGTTAAACCCTCAAGTAAATCAAATAAAAAAGAGACTAAAAATGAGATAAAACCAATGTATAAATTCAGGTATAAATACATAAAAATTATGTGCGATCCTCTGTCCACCGCCTCCCGTGCGCCATTCTTGTCCCATGGTTCCACAGGACTTCCACCTTTCCGGAAGTCCCGCGGCCAGCCCCGGGCCTCCCCATGGAGGCCGGGGCCCTGCCCCGCCGCCGCTGGAACGGCATCAGATCCTTGATGGTTTTCTTTACACCTGCTCGAACACCGTGGCGATCCCCTGCCCCAGCCCGATGCACATGGTGGCCACTCCGGTCTGGTGGCCCCCGGCCCGCATCTGGTGCAGCAGGGTGGTGGTGATGCGCGCCCCCGAGCAGCCCAGGGGGTGGCCCAGGGCGATGGCGCCGCCGTTGCGGTTCACCTGCTCGTCCAGGTGGTCCAGCAGGCCCAGTTCCCTGAGCACCGGCAGAGCCTGGGCGGCGAACGCCTCGTTGAGCTCCCAGAGGCGGATGTCCTGGATCTGCATCCTGGCCCGGGCCAGGGCCTTGCGCACCGCCGGAACCGGGCCGATGCCCATGAGGGAGGGGTCCACCCCGGCGGTGGCCATGGCCTTGATCCGGGCCATGGGCCGCAACCCCAGGGCCCGGGCCCGCTCCTGGGACATCACCAGCAGGGCCGAGGCGCCGTCGGAGATGGCCGAGGAGTTGCCGGGGGTGATGGTGCCCCGGCGCGGGTCGAAGGCGGGCTTGAGGGCGGCCAGGGCCTCCAGGCTGGCGTCGGCGCGGATCACCTCGTCCCGGTCGCACAGGACCGGGAAGCCGCGCTCGTCGTGGCCCTCCACCGGGACCAGCTCGGCCTGGAACCGGCCCTGGACGGTGGCCTCGTGGGCCAACCGGTGCGAGCGCAGGGCGAACCGGTCCTGGGCTTCCCGGGTGATGCCGTGCATGCGCGCCAGCCCTTCGGCGGTGAGGCCCATCATGCCCGAGGCCCTGGCCACGTGCTTGCTCAGGGCCGGGTTGGGGTCGAGCCCGTGGGTCATGGGCAGGTGGCCCATGTGCTCCACGCCGCCCACCACGAACACCTCGCCGTTGCCGGTCATGATGGCCATGGCGGCGGCGTGCAGGGCGGCCATGGAGGACCCGCACAGGCGGTTGACGGTCTGGGCCGAGGCGGTGTGGGGGATGGCGGTGAGCAGGGCGGCGAACCGCGCGATGTTGAACCCCTGCTCCAGGGTCTGCTGTACGCAGCCCCAGATCACGTCCTCCACCTCTCCCGGGTCGACCTGGGGATTGCGCTGGAGCAGCGCGGTGATCATGGCCGCGGAGAGGGTCTCGGCGCGGACGTTGCGGAACACGCCCCCCTTGGAACGGCCCATGGGCGAACGGACGGCATCGATGACGACGGCCTCTTGCATCGGTCACTTCTCCTCGTTGGTGGCGTGGAAGGCGGAGCCGGCCTGGGCCAGCCGCAGCATCTGGGCGGTGGGTTCGTAGAGCCGGCCCAGGGACCGGTGCCGTTCCGCGGCCCGGCAGACCTCGGCCAGCCCCACCGCGTCCGCGTGGCGCAGGGCGCCGCCCCGGAACGGGGGGAAGCCCAGGCCGTACACCAGCCCCAGGTCCACCTCCCCCGGGGTGGCGACGATGCCGTCCTCCAGGCAGCGGGAGCACTCGATGATCATGGGCAGCATCATGCGGTCGACGATGTCCTGGTCGGAGACCTGGGCGCCGCCGCCGCGGACCAGGGCCTTCAGGATCTCCTGGGCCTCGGGGTCGGGCTCCTTCTTCGGCACGCCCTTCCTGTCCTCCAGGTAGCGGTAGAACCCCTTGCCGTTCTTCTGCCCGAACCGGCCCCGCTCGAACATGGCCTCGATGGCCGTGGGGCGGTCGTGGGCCATGCGGTCGGGGTAGCCCTGGGCCATGACCGCGCCGGCGTGGCGGGCGGTGTCGATGCCCACCACGTCCAGCAGCCAGGCTGGGCCCATGGGCCAGCCGAAGCGCTCCATCACCTGGTCGATCTTCTGGTAGTCCACCCCGTCCTCCACCAGGCGCAGGAAGCCGGCGAAGTACGGGAACAGCACCCGGTTCACGAAGAACCCCGGGCAGTCGTTGACCACGATGGGGGTCTTGCCCAGGGCCAGGGCGTAGCCCACGGTGGCGGCCACGGCCCGCTCGGAGGAGTCCCGGCCGCGGATGACCTCCACCAGGAGCATCTTCGGCACCGGGTTGAAGAAGTGCATGCCGCAGAGGTTCCCGGGGCGCTTCAGGGCCTCGCCCAGGCGGGTGATGGAGATGGTGGAGGTGTTGCTGGCCAGGACCGCGTCCTCCCGGACCTGGGCCTCCACCTCGGCCAGGACCTTGCGCTTGACCCGCTCGTCCTCCACCACCGCCTCCACCACCAGGTCCACCCCCTGGAACTCCCCGTAGCCCATGGCCGGGCGGATCCGGTTCAGCACCTGGGCCATGCCGGCCGGGTCCAGCCGGCCCTTCTCGACCCGCTTCACCAGCAGCCTGTCCGCCTCGGCCAGGCCGGCCTCCAGGGCCTTCTCGGCGATGTCCTTCATGACGATGGGAATGCCCTTGAGGGCGGACTGGAAGGCGATGCCCCCGCCCATGATGCCCGCGCCCAGCACGGCGGCGGCGTTGACCGGGCTGCCCGCCTTGGCCGCCTTGCGGGCCTTGCGGGCCACCTCGCGCTCGCCCAGGAAGATGGACACCAGGTTGAAGGCGGCGGGGGTCCGTGCCATGCGCGCGAAGGCGGCGGCCTCGATGGCCAGGGCCTCGTCCCGGCCCAGCCCGGCGCCCTTCTGCATGGCCTCGATGGCCGCCAGCGGGGCCGGGTAGTGGGGGCCGGCCTTGGCGCCCACGAAGGCCTTGGCCCCCTCGAACACCATGGCGGCCTCCACCTGGTTGAGCTTCAGAGGGGAGACCTTCTCCAGCCGCCGGGCCCGCCAGTCCCGGCGCCCCGCCACGGCCTGGGTCAGCAGGTCCAGGGCGGCCTCGCGCACCAGCTCCGGGGCCACCACCGCGTCCACCACCCCCGTCTTGAGGGCCGCGTCGGCGCCGTACTGCTCGCCCGAGGCGATCCACTCGATGGCGTTGTCGGCCCCCACCAGGCGGGACAGCCGGACCGTGCCGCCCCAGCCGGGGAACAGCCCAAGCTTGGTCTCGGGAACCCCGATCCGGGTGTTGTCCGCCATGACCCGCCAGGAGGTGGCGAGGGCCAGCTCCAGCCCGCCGCCGAAGGCGTAGCCGTTGAGGGCCGCCACGGTGGGGAAGTCGAAGTCCTCGATGGCCGCGAACAGCCGGTCCACCCCCAGCAGCCACTGGGTCAGCTGCTCCTCGGAGTTCCTGAAGTAGGCGGGGAACTCGGTGACGTCGGCGCCCACGATGAAGACGTCCTTGCCGCTGGAGAGCAGCAGCCCGCGCACCCCGCGCTCGGACCGGATCCGCGCCACCGCCTCGCCCAGCTCCTCCAGCGTGGCCTTGTTGAGCTTGTTGACCGGATCCTCCTTGAGGTCGATCCGCAGCTCGGCGATGCCGCCGTCCAGCAGGGAACATTGGATGGACTTGCCTTCGAAGTTCATGGAGGGCGCTCCTGTGACGGGCGGGTCCTGAAGTCAGGTCACCGGGTTTTCAAGGGAAGGACGGACCAGGTCGGCCACCGTCCGGCCAAGGGCAAGGGAGCCTTGGCGAGACGTTAGCACGCCCCGATAGGCATGTGGTATTTTCTTCGATCCAAGAGGTTGGCACGGCTGAAATTTCCATGTTTCTTTCCTGCGCCCCGACGGAATTGATGGCGTTACCCTGGGATCCCCGCAGGGATGCCCGGACGCCGCGGAGGCGTGATGGGCGACCGCAGGCCCCGAACGCGTGCTCGTTGCCAAGGACCGCCATGGGCTACCTGTTCTTCAAGACCACCCTGCCCGACCCGGGGCTTCCGCCCGGCCTGGGCGGGGGCCTCACCCTGGAATCCTGGCGCCCGACCCTGCGCCGGCCGCTCCCCCCGCGCCTGCCCCTGGTCCCCTTCGGAATCTGGTGCGCCTTCCACCTCCTGGGGATCTTCGCCACCCGGGACTTCTTCATCCTGCTCATCCGGCACGGACTCCGGCCGGTGCACCGCACCTGCGTGCTCCCGGCCCACTGGCGGTTCCCCTTCATGGCGCCCCGGGACCTGCAGGTGGCGGGGCTGTGGACCCATCCGGACTGGCGCGGGCGGGGCCTGGGGCTGGCGGCCCTGCGGGAGGTGCCCCGGCACCTGGGCGCACCCGGGCGCACCCTGTGGTACATGGTCCACGAGGACAACCTCCCCTCCATCCGCCTGGCCCAGAAGGCCGGGCTGGCACTGTGGGGGCGGGGCGGCCGGGTGGACCGGTGGGGCCTGCGCGCCCTGGGGAGCTACCGGGTGGGCGAGGTCCTGCCTGCGGGAGAACCCCGGCGGTCAGGCCCGGACGGGCGGATCCTGAAATTCGGCGGCGGGAGTGATGAGTGAGCGGCTTCCGCCAACGGGGCCTAGGGTTGCGACTGGCCGAAACCAAATCTGGCGAATAGACGAGGCCATGGGTTACAATCAGCCGAGATTAAACTTAGCAATTAGCCGAAACTAAACCTGGCAATTGGCCGAGATCTTGGGTTACGATTGGCCGATATGGATGCTCCGCTTCTCCATTCCCGTCTGGCCGAACCTCGCCTTGCCGAAGCCTTGGGCGATTCGCCCGTGGTCCTGGTCCACGGTCCGCGGCAGAGCGGCAAGACCACCCTGGCGCGGAGGGTGGGCGACACCCTGGGCTACGTCTATTTTCCCCTGGACGATCCGGCCATCCTGGGCGCGGCCGCCTCCGACCCGGCCGGATTCGTGGCCGACCTTGGCGAGCGTACGATCCTGGATGAAATCCAGCGGGCGCCCGGCCTCTTCACCTCCCTGAAACTGGCCGTGGACCGGAACCGCCGGCCGGGACGGTTCCTGTTGACGGGATCCGCGAATGTGCTCCTGGTGCCCAAGCTGGCGGATTCCCTGGCGGGGAGGATGGACATCCTGCGCCTCCATCCGCTGGCCCAGTGCGAACTGGCGGACCGGGGCGGTAATTTCCTGGACCGCTGGTTCAGCGCCTCCTTCAAGCCCTCTATCGCCCGGCGGCTGGGCCTGGAACTGGCGGAACGGGTCACCGCCGGCGGCTTCCCCGCCGCCCTCGCCCAGACCAAACCGCAGCACCGGAAGGCCTGGCACCGGAACTACCTGGAGACCATCATCCAGAGGGACGTCAGGGATCTGGCGCGGATCGGCTCCCTGGACGCCCTGCCTCGCCTCCTGGAATTGGCGGCGGGCCAGACGGCGCGGCTTCTGAACATCAGCGACCTGGCTGGGCCGTTTCAATTGAGCCGGCAGACCATCCGGGACTACACCACGTTGCTGGAGCGGGTATTCCTGCTGGATGAGCTGCAGCCTTGGCGCAGCAACCGGCTGAACCGGCTGGTGAAGACGCCCAAGCTGCACTTCGGGGACACCGGACTGGCCTGTGCGCTCCTGGGACTGGACGCCCCGGACCTGCACCGGGACCGGGAAACCCTGGGCCAGGTGCTGGAGACCTTTGTGTACCAGGAATTGCGCCGGCAATCGGACGGGTCCGAGCGCCCAGCCCGGTTCTACCATTTCCGCGACAAGGATGGGGTCGAGGTGGACATCGTGGCGGAGCGGGGCATCCACCAATTGGCGGGCCTGGAAGTCAAGGCTTCGGGAACCGTGACCCAGGCGGATTTCCGCGGCCTGCGCAAGCTCAAGGACGCGGCCGGCCAGCGCTTCAAGGCAGGGGTCGTGCTCTACGACGGAGAGGCCTGCGTCCGATTCGGGGAGGGCCTGTACGCCGTTCCGGTCAGCGCGCTCTGGGACTTGGATCCGGCCGGAGGCTAGCGGGATCCGCGGAACTCTCTTTTTTTTACCCCCCAATCCCCCACATCCCCGGCAAAAACCATCCTCGCAACCAGCCGGAGGTTGGGTTGGAACTGGCGCCATCGGCCCATCTTGCGCCGGCACATTCAAGCAAATGACTGGCCGGGGACCTTTGCACCAGATGGAGCCGCGGGGCGGCTTCATCTGTTGCAAAGGTGGGATGAAGGGGATTAAGAAGATCCGGCTATTTGGTGCGGAACCCGGGCTAGGATCCCAGGTCCCAGCCCACCACCCCCGTCACCCGCTCCAGCACGGCCCGCACCACCTCCGGCCCCGGCTCGCCCCGGGTGCGCACCCGGGCCCGCCCGGGCCCCTCCAGGCGGACCACGTGCACCGCGACGCCGTGCGGAAAGTCCGGATGGTGCGGGAACGGCCGGGCCAGGCTCTCCAGGTCCAGCCCTTCCAGCCACCCGTCCGGAAGCGGTTCGATGCGCGCCCCGGGCACCAGGGCCCCGGCCTCCCGGGGCTGCACCAGCACCAGGTGGCCGCGGCCGTTCCATTCCCCCTGCCAGGGCAGGAACGGAGGCAGGTCGCCGAACCCGATGCCTCCCTTGCGCCACTCGGGCCAGGCCCGCAGATCCCGGATCCCCTCGGCGTCAGCGGCCGCCATGGCTAGGCGGGCCAGGTCGGGGTGCGGCGGCGGAAGCCAAGGCGCGATTGCAGGTGACTCCATGTGCTCATTATAGGTAGGCTCTTGGCATGCCAGCTTCGCGCTCTCCCCTGGTGGCGACCGGTCAGCAGATCGGGGCGGGCTGGACTCCCGCCCTGTCGGTGGTGAAGGCCCTGGCGGCCCTGGTCGAGGCCAGGCGCCTGGGGGGCCGCGCCGTCTATTGGCTGGCGGACGAGGACCACGACCGCCTGGAGGTGGCCGCCACCGTGGGGCTGCAGGGGGAACGCCTGGTCCGGCACCGGTTCCGTTTCCAGGCTCCGGAGCAGACCGCCGCCGGGTGGCTGCCCTGGACCGACGTCCAGCAGCGGGAAGCCGAGGCCCTGTGGGGGCCAGTGCCCGAACCCGGCGAGCCTTCCCTGCGCGGCCACGTGCTGGCCCTGGGCGAGCCCCTGTGGCGGCGCGGGCTGGAGCCCTTCTCCCCGACCGCGCCGGGCCCGCGCGGCGCCATCCAGGCCGAACTGGAGCGCTGGCGCGCCCTGCCCCTGGAGGCCGGGCTCACCGCCCAGGCCGAGCGCCTGGAGCGGGAGGGGGCGCCCCTGCCCCTGGACCCCCGGGAGCAGGCCGCCTGGTTCGCCCTGGACCCCGCCACCGGGCGGCGGCGGCGCCTGGAACCCGGGGATCCGTGCCCGCCCGGAGCCTGGCTCAGCCCCGGGGCAGCGCTGCGCCCGCTCATGCAATCCCTCCTGCTCCCGGACCTGGCCGCGGCGGTGCTGGGCCCGGCCGAACGGGCCTACTGGCGGCTCACGGAGCCCCTGTGGGAAAAGGTGGGCCTGGCGCCGCCCCGGATCGTCCCCCGGCCCTCGGTCTACGTCCTGCCCCGGGGCGCGGCCCTGGGCGAGGACCGGCTGGAGGCCCTGCGCCTGGGCCGGTGGGAGACCTTCGCCGACGGCGTGCCGGCCCTGCCCAGCGCGGCCCTGGACGCGGTGCGCCCGGCCCCGGGGTGGGACCCGCTCCTGGCGCGGCGGTTCGAGCGGGAGCTGGGCCGGGCGCGGCTCCGCCTGGGCCGTCTGGACCGGCGCCTGCGCCGGGACGCGGCCGTGCGCGCCCTGGGCGGCGACCCGGAGCGGTTGCGCCAGGCCCTGTTCCCCCTGGGCCGGCCCCAGGAGCGCGTGCTTCCCGGGCTGTTCTGGCTGCGCGATGATTCGCTCCTGGACCGCCTGGAGGCCGCCCTGGCCACGGGAGCCCCGCTGATCCTGCTGGAGAGCCCATGACCGCGAACCTGTCCTTAGACATCGGTGAACGCATGCGTTCACCGATGGACCTGCTGGTGATCGGCGCCCATCCGGACGATGCCGAGGTGCACGTGGGCGGGATCCTGGCCCTGGCGGCCCGGAACGGGCTGGAGGCCGCCATCCTGGACTTGACCGAGGGCGACCTGGGGACCCGGGGGACGCCCGAGACCCGGCGGGGGGAGGCCATGGCCGCGGCGGCCATCCTGGGGGTGCGGCGGATCATCCTGGACCTGCCCGACGCCCGCTTCGACACCGGGGAGGCCAACCGGCTCAAGGTCATGGCCCAGATCCGGGCGCTCTGCCCGCAGGTGGTCGTCCTGCCCGCCCCGGAGGACCGGCACCCGGACCACCGGCGCGCCTTCCGCCTTTGCCGGGACGCGGCGTACTACTCCGGGCTCCGGAACTACCCGTGCCCCGGGGAGCCCTGGCGGCCCAAGGCCCTGGCCTGGGTGGGCGGCGAGACCCCGGGCGCCCCGGACCTGGTGGTGGACGTGACCCCGGTCTGGGACCGGCGCATGGCCGCCTTCGACGCCTTCGGCAGCCAGTTCACCGCCGACCCCTCCCAGCCCCCCACCCGCATCTCCGACCCGGCCTTCCGGCGCGGGGTGGAGGGGCGGGCCATGCACTGGGGCTCGCTCATCCAGGTGCCCTGGGCCGAGGCCCTGTGGACCGGGAAGCCCGTCCCCCCCGCCCTGCTGGCCCTGCTGGCCCGGCTCACGTGAACCGGTTCGAGGCCAGGTGGCTCCGGGCCGCGCGGGGCGACGGCGTGCGCGACGCCAAGGTGCTGGTGGCCTGCTCCGGCGGGGGCGACTCGGTGGCCCTGCTGGCGTTCCTGTGGGCGGTGCGCAGGAGCCTGGGCCTGGAGCTGGCGGTGGCCTACGCCCAGCACGGGCTGCGCCCGGAGGCCGGGCTGGAGGCGGAGCTGGTGCGCCGGCTGTGCCGCTCGGCGGACCTGGACCTGGTGGAGGCCCGGCTGGAGGTGCGGTCCCACGCCGAGCGGGCCGGCCTGGGCCTGGAGACCGCCGCCCGGGAACTGCGCTGGTCCTGGCTGCGGACCGTGGCCGAGGCCGAGGGGGCCACGGCGGTGGCCACCGGGCACACCCTGGACGACCACACCGAGACGATCCTGATGCGCCTGGCCCGGGGGGGCGGGACCGGCTGCCTGACCCCCCTGCCCCGGCGCCAGGACCTGCGCTGGTCGCCCCTGGTGGAGGCCCGGCGGCTTGATCTGCGGGCCTACCTGCGGCAGAAGCGGCTGCCCTGGCTGGAGGACGCCTCCAACCAGGATCCCTTCACCCCCCGCAACCGCTGGCGCAAGCTGCTGGAACCCATGCGCGCCGAAGCCCCCGCCCTGGACCTGCACCTCTGGGAGACCCATCTCCAGGTGGCCGAACTGGCCGGGTTCCGGGACCTGCAGGTGGCCGCCTGGCGCGGGACCCGCTGGGAGGCGGCCGCGGCGGCCCTCCGGGAAGAGGCCGGGGAGCCCCGCCCCGCCCTGCTCCTGGCCGGCCCCTGGCGGGAGCCGGAGCTGCGCTGGGCCCTGGAGGCGGCCTGCCGGACCTGCCTGTGGCCCCGGGAGCCGGACCTGCTCCGGGACCTGGCGGCCTGGATGCTGCCCCACCTGCACCGCAAAGCTGTAAACACCAAACAATGGGGAAGCTGGCGGCTGGTGCCGGCAAGTGCTTGCCTGGACGCTCTTTCCGCCCAACTTAGGGGGTGGTCGTGGGTCCTGCAGAGGTCCGCGGGCACCCCGGGCGGCCCATCCGCCCAAAGAACGGAACCCGGTTAGACTGGTAAGGCAGGGGACACCCCCCCCGGAGGCACCTTGAATTCGATGATGAAGAGCGCGCTGGTCTGGATCGGGATCATCGTGCTGGTCCTGCTGGCGCTCAAGCAGATCCCCCAGAATTCCAAAGTCAACGAAATACCGTTTTCCACGTTCTACACGGAGGGGGTCGAAGGCAGGTACCGCAGCGTCACCCTGACCGGGCAGGACGTGGAAGGCGTCTACAAGTCGCCGGTCAAAGGCCCCAAGGGCGAGGTGTTCGACCGCTTCAAGACGGTGGCCCCCCCCATGCAGGACCTGGGCAAGTCCATCCTGAGCTGGAAGCAGGAAGGCCAGCTGGACGAGTTCCGGGCGGCCAAGCCCAGCGAAAACAACTTCATGTACATGCTGGTGTTCTGGGGCCCACTGCTGGTGTTCGTGGTGCTCTGGTTCGTGTTCATGCGCCAGGCCCAGATGGGCGGCAACAAGGCCCTCAGCTTCGGCAAGGCGCGCGCGAGGGGGCTCAACACCGCCTCCCGGCGGGTGACCTTCGCCGACGTGGCCGGCTGCAACGAGGCCAAGGAGGAACTGCAGGAGATCGTGGAGTTCCTGAAGGATCCCGCCAAGTTCGTCAAGCTGGGCGGCAAGATCCCCAAGGGCGTCCTGCTCATGGGCCCTCCCGGCACCGGCAAGACCCTGCTGGCCCGGGCCATCTCCGGCGAGGCCAAGGTGCAGTTCTTCTCCATCTCCGGCTCCGACTTCGTGGAGATGTTCGTGGGCGTCGGCGCCAGCCGGGTCCGGGACCTGTTCGAGCAGGGCAAGAAGAACGCCCCCTGCATCATCTTCATCGACGAGATCGACGCGGTCGGGCGCCACCGCGGCGCCGGCCTGGGCGGCGGCCACGACGAGCGCGAGCAGACCCTGAACCAGCTCCTGGTGGAGATGGACGGGTTCGAGGGTAATGAAGGAGTCATTCTGATCGCCGCCACCAACCGCCCCGACGTGCTGGATCCGGCCCTGCTCCGCCCCGGCCGGTTCGACCGCCGGGTGGTGGTGGACCGCCCGGACCTGAGGGGCCGGTATGAGATCCTCAAGGTGCACACCGCCGACAAGATCCCCCTCTCCCCGGACGTGGACCTGGAGGTCATCGCCCGGGGCACCCCCGGCTTCGCCGGCGCCGACCTGGCCAACCTCTGCAACGAGGCCGCCCTGTACGCCGCCCGGACCAACAAGAAGTGGGTGGAGATGATCGACTTCGAGCAGGCCAAGGACAAGGTCTACATGGGCTCGGAGCGCAAGAGCATGGTCATGACCGACGAGGACAAGCGGGACACCGCCTACCACGAGGCCGGCCACGCGGTGGTGGCCGCCTCCATCCCCGGGGCGGACCCGGTGCACAAGGTCACCATCATCCCCCGGGGCCGGGCCCTGGGCGTCACCTGGCAGCTGCCCGAGCGGGACCGCTACTCCGCCACCCGGGAGCACATGGAGGGCGAGATCGCCATCCTCATGGGCGGCCGGGTGGCCGAGGAAATCTTTTTCGGCCGCATCTCCACCGGCGCCTCCAACGACATCGAGCGGGCCACCCAGACCGCCCGGCGGATGGTCTGCGACTATGGCATGAGCGAGAAGCTGGGGCCCCTGAGCTACGGCCAGGGTGAGCATGAAATATTCCTAGGCAAGGATTTCAGCCAGCGCCGGGACTATTCCGAGGACACCGCCCGGATCATCGACGCCGAGGTCACCGGCATCGTCATGCGCAACTTCCAGCGGGCCAAGGCCATCATCCAGGAGAAGCGGGAGATCCTCACCGGCTTGGCCGAGGCGCTGCTGGTGCGGGAGACCCTGGAGGCGGCCGACGTGATCGCGCTCATGAGCGGCAAGGTGCTGCCCCCCAGGCCCGCCACCGGCGAAGCCAGCAAACCCGTGGACCCGCCCCCCACCGACCCCGGTCTCAACCCCGCCCTCAGCCCGGCCTGAGGAGCCTGTCCATGTCGACGGCCCCATGGCAAGCGCCTGGCTGACCGGGAACGGACCGGTATCCCTGGGGGATCCGCTGTTCCTGGGCATCGTCAACGTCACCACGGACTCCTTCAGCGACGGCGGCCGGTTCCTGGAGCCGGAGGCCGCCCTGGCCCAGGCGCAGGACCTGGTGCGCCAGGGCGCCGGCGCCCTGGACCTGGGGGCGGAGAGCACCCGCCCCGGGGCGGCCCCGGTGGATCCGGAGACCGAGTGGGCGCGGCTGGAGCCGGTGCTGGCGCGAGTGCGCGCCGCGCTGCCGGGGGTCCCGGTGAGCCTGGACACCCGCCACCTCCCGGTGGCGGTCCGGGGCCTGTGGGCTGGGGCGGCGGCGGTCAACGACCAGAGCGGATTCCGGGACCCCGCCCTGCTGGAGGCGGCGGCCCGGGGCTCCTGCGGGCTCATCGCCATGCGCAGCCGGATGGAGGGCCCGGCCTTCGTCATGCCCCCCTACGGCGATCCGGACCCGGACCAGCCCGGGGCGGCCATCCAGGACCTGCGGGCCATCCGCGACCGGCTCCTGGCGGCGGGCGTGGCCCCCGAGCGGATCCTGCTGGACCCCGGGTTCGGCTTCGGCACCACGTTCGCGGGCGACCTGGCCCTCTGGGAGGCCCTTCCGGGCCTGCCCGAGGCCGTGGGGTGGCCGGTGGAGCGGTTCTGCCTCGGGCTCTCCCGCAAGCGCTTCCTGGCCTGGAGAGCCGGCCGGCGGGACCTGGCTCCGGCCCGGCGGGACGGGCTCGCCTGGGAGGCCCACCGGGAGGCCATGGCCTGGGGCTACCGGGTGTTCCGGACCCACCGGGTGGCGCCGTTAGGAGTGGCCGAATAGTGCACAGTCACACTCCTAGCCGCAAACGGGGCATAATCGACGGACATCGCCACACCCAAGGGAACCCATGGAACTGAACTACTTCGGCACGGACGGCATTCGCGGGAGAGCGTTCGAATCGCCCCTCACCCTCGACGAGGCGGACCGGTGGGGCCAGGCCTGGGCCCGGGTCGCCCTGGACCGGGGCGTCCGGGAGCTGGTGGTGGGATGGGATCCCCGACTCAGCTCCGAGCCGCTGGCGGCGGCGTTCGCCAGCGGGCTGGGGGGCCGGCTGCGCCTGTGCCTGCCGGGCCTGGTGCCGACCCCGGCCATCGCCCACATCACCGCCTCCCACCCCGGGGCGTGGGGCCTGATGATCAGCGCCAGCCACAATCCGCCCGAGGACAACGGCATCAAGGGATTCGACGGCAAGGGCGAGAAGCTGCCCGAGGAGGACGAGGGCGCCCTGGAGGCGGTGTTCGAGACCCTGGCCCCCAGCTGCGCGGCCCGCCCCCACCTGGCCTCCCGGGGGGAGGACATGGAGGCCTACCTGGCCCACCTGGGGGGCATCGACCTGCCCGACGGGCTGGTCCTGGTGGTGGATTGCGCTCACGGCGCCACCGCGCCCTGGGCCCCCCGGCTGATCCGGGGCCGGTCCGTGCACTGGCTGGGGGTCCCCGCCGACGGCGCCCGCATCAACGTGGGGGTGGGCTCCACCCACATCGGGCGCCTGGCCGCCGAGGTCCTCGGGCTTGGCGCCGCGGCCGGCATCGCCTTCGACGGCGACGGCGACCGCTGCCTCATGGTGGACGGCCTCGGGGAGCCGGTGGACGGGGACCAGCTGGTCTGGCTCCTGGCCCAGGAGCGAAGGCTCCTCGGCCAGGCCCTGCCGGGGGTGGCCGGCACCGTCATGACCAACGCCGGCCTGGAGGAGGCCCTGGGCGCCCTGGGGATCCCGTTCGTGCGGACCCCGGTGGGGGACAAGTACATGCTCCGGGAGCTGGCCCGCCGGGACTGGGACCTGGCGGCGGAGGCCTCCGGGCACATCGTCCAGAAGCAGGTGGGCCCGTCCGGGGACGGCATGTCCACCGCCATCGCGGTCCTGCGGGCCCTGCTCCGGCGCAGTCCGGCCGAGCGGTGGTCCTGGCGGTTCCAGCCCTGGCCCCTGCGCCTGGTGAATGTCCAGGCCGCCGACCGCCGGCCCCTGGAGGCCTGCCCGCGGCTGATGGCCGCCATCCGGGACCTGGAGGCCGGCCACGGCGCCGACCTGAGGATGGTGGTCCGCTGGTCCGGGACCGAACCCAAGCTGAGGCTCATGGTGGAGGCCAAGGCGTTGGACCTCATGGACCGGGCCCTGGAGGCCCTGGAATCCGCCGCCCGGGCCGATCTCGCCGGTTGATGCTCCGTGGGGGGACCGCGCGCTCGCTGCGCTCGCTCTCCGTCCCCCCACACCCCCACTCCATGCCCGGGCGGAGCCCGGACATGGAGTCTACGTCTACGATTTGGTGCTAGCCTAGTACGATCCAGGAGTATCCCGTGCCAGCCCGCCTCGGTGTGAACATCGATCATGTGGCCACCCTCAGGCAGGCCCGGGGCACCCACGAGCCCGAGCCGGTGGCCGCGGCCCTCCTGGCCCAGAGCGCGGGGGCGCACGGCATCACCGTCCACCTGCGGGCGGACCGCCGCCACATCCAGGAGCGGGATGCGCGCCTGCTCAAGGAAGTCCTGGCCATCCCGCTGAACGTGGAGTGCGCCGCCACCCCGGAGGGCCTGGAGGCGGCGGTCCCGGTCAAGCCCGCCTGGGTGACCCTGGTGCCCGAGACCCGGGAGGAGCCCACCACCCAGGGCGGCCTGGACGTGGTCTTCCTGCACGCCCACCTGCGCCAGGTCATCCGGGAGCTGCACGCCTCCCAGATCCGGGTCAGCCTGTTCGTGGACCCCCAGCCCGAGCAGCTCAAGATGGCCGCCAAGCTGGAGGCGGACGCGGTGGAGTTCAACACCGGAGTCTACGCCGACCTTTCCCCCGGCTCCGACCCCGCCACCGAGCTCGCCCGGATCCGGGAGGCGGCCCGGCTCGGCTCCCGCCTGGAGCTGAAGGTACTGGCCGGCCACGGGCTCAACCTGCAGAACGTGGGCGCCATCGCCGCCGTGCCGGAGATCGAGGAGCTCAACATCGGGCACAGCATCATCGGCCGCGCCGTGCTGGTCGGCATGGAGCGGGCGGTCCGGGAGATGCTGGCGGCCCTGGGCGAAGGCACGCCGTGAGGAGGGGCTCCGGCCGCCGACCGTCGGACCCCGGCCGACCTCCGGGAGGCGGCTGATGTCGACCCTCCGCGGCAAGCTCCAGAGCATCTCCCTGGTGGATGTGCTGCAGCTGCTGCACGCCAACCGCAAGACCGGGGAGCTGCTGGTCACCCGGGCCAAGCAGAGCGGGGTCCTCTACATCCTCAACGGCGAGGTGGTGCACGCAGAGACCGCCAAGGCCCAGGGGGAGACGGCGGCCTTCGACATCCTGGAATGGGACCAGGGCGGGTTCGAGTTCGTCACCACCGCGGTCAAGGTGCCCATCACCATCAAGCGCTCGGTGCCGGACCTGCTGATGGAGGCGGCCCGCACCACCGACTCCCGCAAGCACCTCTCGGGCATCTTCCCGGACCTGACCCTGGTGCCCTGGCCCACCGCCAAGGAGCCCCAGCTCACCAAGGACCTCAGGCTGTTCGCCGAGGACCGCCAGGTGCTGGGGTTCCTGGACGGGTACCGGACCTTCCAGGAGATCATCACCGATTCCCAGCTGGGCGACGTGACGGTGCTCCAGGTGTGCGCCGCCCTGCAGGCCGCGGGGCGCCTGGCCCTGCTCAAGCCCACCGTCGCGGCGGCGGTCACCGTCGCCAAGACCGGGTTCTTCCAGAAGGGCGACCCGGTGCGAGTGGCCAAGATCCACGAGGCCCACTGGGTGGCCATGGGACCGTACGGCCGGCGCCCCATCAACCAGGTGCGGATCGTCTGGGCCCGGAGTTCGGTGCTGGCCCCGGTCCAGTTCGTGAAAGGGATGAATGACCAGTCGATTGGTATTTCAAGGGAACTTATGCAATCGTGGGAACTACCCGAAGGTATATTCGTAGGCATCCGGCCCGCGCCCTGAACTTCTAGAGAGGGGAACCCATGGAACCCGAGGCATCCGTTTCCACCTTGGCAAGCGGCCAGCAAGAGGACCTCCAGCCCGAGACCCTGCTCAAGGAGTTCAGGGAGCGGAGCGAAGCCCTGGACCACCGCCTGGACACGCTCCAGGAACTGATCGAGCTGATCCGGGGCGAGCTGCGGGACAGCTCCTCCCACAGCCTCAGCCGGCTGGCCAAGGTCGCCGAGGACATGGCCAACGGCCGGGTCTTCCAGCAGATCGACATCCAGGCCAAAGGCGAGCTGGGCGCCCTGGTGACCAGCCTCAACGCCACCCTCCAGAACCTCCAGCAGCTGGACACCTCGGTCAAGCAGCAGTCCACCCAGGTGCCGGAACTGGCCGCCCAGCTGGACGCCATCACCGCCGACACCGAGACGGCCACCCAGAACGTCATGAACCGCCTGGACACCCTCATGGCCGCCAGCGACGCGGCCAGCACCTCGGTCAAGAACGCGGTCATGGCGCTCATGGAGACCCGGGAGGCCCAGGCGGCGTTCCAGGGCCAGCTGGACGCCTTCCTGACCCGCGCCGGCGAGGGTGCCGACCCCCTGCAGCTGGCCCAGGAGATCCTGGAGTTCCTGTTCGCCCACCAGATCGCGCCGCCGCCCCCTCCGGCGGGGCTGGACCAGTGCCTGGCCCCCCTGGCCACCATTTCGGACGAGGCGTTCGAGATCCTCAACACCTTGCAGTTCCAGGACATCACCCGGCAGAAGGTGGAGAAGGTGGTGCTCCTGCTCAAGCAGTTCAAGGAAGGGCTCAACCGCCTGCTGGATATCTTCCACATCGAGGGCCTGGAGGGCAGGCCCGCGGACCCGGTGTTCGCCCAGCGCCCCACCGCCACCCAGGACAAAATCTTCGAGGCCACCCTGGAAGCCGACAGCCGGAAGGAATCGGTGGACGACATCATCGCCCAGTTCAAAAATGCGCAGAACTGAACTCATTCCCATCCCCGCGACGCTCCTCGCCCTGGGGTGCCTCGGCCTGGGCGGGGGCCCGCTGCGGGCCGACGACCGCCTGGTGGGCGCCCAGGTGGCCCTGGACATGCCCCAGAGCGACATGAACGGGGGCAAGTGGTACCACGGCCAGACCGGCCTGGGCCTCGGCGTGCACTGGGTCTTCTGGCACCACGACAACCACGCCTTCCGGCTGCGGGGGGACGGGATCTTCTATCCCCGGGGACCGATCAACGTCTTCACGTCCGACGGGGCGACCCAGCTCTGGACCCTGAGCGCCAAGACCCGGATCGTGGAAACCGCCGTGGAGTACAACTTCTACTTCAACAGCACCGACCAGGAAGGGCTCTACCTGATCATGGGCCTGGGCTATTCCTGGGCCACGTTCTACGGCGGCCAACTGGTCCCCGGGGGCGGTTCGGCCCCCTCCAACATCCCGTGGCCCAACTCGACCCGGGGCAACAGCAACCTCTACAGCCTCGGGATGGGCAGCCGGGTGACCCGCAACCTCGGGTGGGAGTTCCGCTTCACCCAGGCCTACTACATGAACCTGGGGCCCGGGGGGACGGGGGTCAAGGACCCGACCCTCAGCCTGGCGATGACCTTCGACCTGTGACTATGATGCTGGGAAGGAGGTCCCATGGACGGTGAATCCCCCCAGGTAGGCATCCTCATGGGCTCCAAGTCCGACTGGGAGACCATGCAGGGCGCGGCCCGCACCCTCCGGGACCTGGCCGTCCCGTACGAGGCCCACGTGGCCTCCGCCCACCGCACCCCGGACAAGGTGCTGGACTACTGCCGCTCCGCCGAGGCCCGGGGGCTCAAGGTGATCATCGCCGCCGCCGGCGGGGCGGCCCACCTGGCCGGAGTCTGCGCCGGCCAGACCCTGCTGCCGGTGCTGGGGGTGCCCATGAAGGGATGGGCCCTGGACGGCATGGACGCCCTGCTGGCCACCGTGCAGATGCCCGCGGGCATCCCGGTGGGGACCCTGGCCATCGGCAAGGCCGGGGCGGTCAACGCCGCGCTCCTGGCCGCCGCCGTCCTGGCCCTGGGGGACCCGGCGCTGCGGGAGCGGCTGGCGGCCTTCCGCGCGGCCCAGACCCGGAAGGCCCTGGCGGACGACCAGCTGGAAATTTAGAGCAAGCGGCCGGTGCTAGGCTTAAGATCATGCACGCCATCGGCTTCGCCCCACCCCGTTCCGCCCAGATCCGCCGCCTCGGCCACGTGCTGTATGCCGCCGGCCTGCGCATGCAGCAAGCCATGGCCGCCTACGTGGCCGCCCCCGTGGGCGCAGAAGCCCGGCCCGACCAGATCCTGGTCCTGGAGCACAACCCGGTGTTCACCCTGGGGCGCAACGCCACCCGCCAGGACATCCACGTGGCCGATCCGTTCCTGAAGGAGCGGGGGGTCGAGGTGCACGCCACCGACCGGGGCGGCCAGGTCACCTACCACGGCCCCGGGCAGGTCATCGTCTACCCCATCTGCAACCTGAAGGGGGGCCGGGAGGACGTGGGACGCCTGGTGCGCGGGCTGGAAGAGGCCATGATCCTCACCGCCGCCGATTTCGGGGTGGCCGCCCAGCGCCTGCAGGGCTACCCGGGCGTGTGGGTGGAGACCCCCCGGGGCTGGGAGAAGCTGGGGGCCCTGGGGCTGCACCTGCACCGGTGGATCACCACCCACGGCATCGCCTTCAACGTGGCCCCGGACCTGGCCCACTTCCGCTGGATCACCCCCTGCGGCATCACCGACAAGGGGGTCTGCTCCCTCAAGTCGCTCCTGGGCGACGCCGCCCCCACCTGGGACCAGGCCGCCGACCGGCTCCAGGAGCATATCGCCCAGGTCCTGGGCTTCGCCCTGGTGCCGGCCCGGCCCCCCAGCCGGAGCGTGTCCGCCCTCACCTGGCGCCAGGGCCCCCAGGGCCCCGAACTGCTGGTCATGCTGCGCACCCCCAGCCACGGGGTGTGGTGGTCCAGCGTCACAGGCATGCTGGAGCCGGGCGAGTCCCCGGAAGCGGCCGCCCACCGGGAACTGCGGGAGGAGACCGGCCTCACCGGCACCCTGGCCTCGCTGGACTTCAAGCACAGCTTCTGGATGGACCCCCGGATCCTGGGCCTGCCCCCCGGCAAGCCCCGGTTCAACACGGAGATCTGCTTCCACATGGAGGTGCCCCCGGACGCCCAGGTGGCCCTGGCCCTGGACGAGCACTCGGAGTACCGCTGGTGCGGCTTCGATGAAGCTGGCCGGCTGATGATGTGGGAAGGTTCAAAGGCGGCCCTGGAGCGCCTGGGACGGCTGCTTTGCCCCGTAAACCCTCCCGGGTCCTGACCGGGTCCATCCTACCGTGCGGCCTGCGCCCGGACGCGGGCGGAGCCGCCGGAACCGTCGTGCTAAGGTAGTTCGACGCTGAAGATTGTTTGATCCTCAAGGAGCGGTGATGGTTCGAACCTCCATGGTCCCGATGCTCATGGTCTGCTGCGGCCTCGTGGCCCAGACCTCCCAGCCCGGGCAGACGCCCTCGGCCGGACCGGCCGGCCCCGCCTCCCAGCCGGCGCCGGCCCTTCCCGCCGAGCCCGCGGCCGGGGTGAAGCGCCTGGGCCTGCGGGACGCCCTGCAGACCGCCCTGAAGTACAACCTGCAGGTGGACATCGCCCAGCAGACGCGGGAACAGACCCGGGCCCAGACCCCCATCGCCCTGGGCCAGTTCGACTGGAACTTCTCGGCCAACGCCCAGGACCAGCGCCTGGACAACAGCTCGACCGCGCCCGCCGGCCTCAACCAGGCCCAAGAGGTCGTGTTCCAGACCTCCACCAGCTACAGCCGCAGCCTCACCGCCGACCTGAACCGGGCCTTCGAGTGGGGCGGGAACCTGGACCTCAAGTATTACCCTAGTTACGTCTATTCCAAGGGCACCTACTACGACTACCCCGCGCCCGGGACCAACTTCCCCTGGCACACGTACTACCCCTACACCGGCGCCTTCACGGCCACCTACAACCAGAGCCTGCTCCAGGGCTTCGGCACCGAGGTGACCACCGCGCAGCTGGTCATCGCCAGGAAGAACGCCGCCGCCGCCGACTTCAACTTCGAGGGCAGCATCATCGGCCTCCTGTCCCAGGTGGAGACCGACTACTGGGCGGTGGTCTACACCCAGAAGGACCTGGACAACAAGCGGATCTCCCTGCGGCTGGCCCAGCAGCAGCTGGACGAGAACATGATCCGGCTCAAGGTGGGCACCATGGCCCCCCTGGACGTGACCCAGGCCGAGGCCCAGGTGGCCCAGGCGGAACAGAACATCATCTCCTCCGAAGCCAACCTGGCCAACGCCAAGGACACCCTGGTCCGGGACCTGTACCCCAACGCCGAGCGCCCCGCCGGGCTGGAGCTCACCGATGCCCCCACCCTCAGCCACACCCAGCTGGACGAGGACGGCGCCGTCAAGATGGCCATGGAGCGGCGGGTGGAGCTGAGGGCCGCGCGGATCGGCGTGGAAGTCAGCCAGCTCCAGCTGACGGTGGCCCAGGACAAGGTGCGTCCCCAGCTCAACGTGATGGCCCAGTACAACGGCGCGGCCAACACCTACAACTCCATCGGGCCGGTGAACACCGACCTGGGCGGCGCCAAGTACCCGGGGTACACCCTGGGCCTCACCTTCGCCGTGCCCATCCAGAACAACATCGCCAGGGGCGGCCTGTCCCTGGCCCGGGCCAACCTGCGCGGCACCGAGCTGAACCTGCGCAACCAGGAGCTGACCATCACGCTGCAGGTGCGCCAGGCGGTGCGCAACATCGACGCCACCGAGAAGGGCGTGAAGGCCGCCGAGAAGACCCGCTACCTGCAGGAGAAGACCCTCGAGGCCGAGCAGAAGAAGTTCGAGAACGGCATGTCCACCAACTTCAACGTGCTCCAGGACATGACCAACCTGGACGCGGCCCGGGCCGCCGAGGTCCAGGCCCAGATCAACTACGCCCAGGCGGTCACGGCGCTGGAGGTGGCGGTGGGCGACCTCATCGAGGCCAGGCACTTCACCATCAAGTGATTCCCGGGGCGCCGGGGTCATATGCAAAATTAATATCGAACCTCCATCGGATCGCTGGCACCCGGTAGCGGAGGTGCGCCCATGAGGCTGGTCCCGATCGTGGAGAAGATCACCTTGGCGGCCCTGCTGGCCGGGATTTATATCTCATTCCTCTGCGCCACCGAGAATGGCCAGCAGGGGATGGCGGCGGCCTCGGAGCCGGTCCAGGCCTGGGATCGCTAGCTACGGCACGTCCTCCGGCCGGTCCACGTCCTCCCCTCCCCGGGGAAACGGCACTTCCACCACCTCCGATCCCAGCAGCAGATGCCTGGCCCCCCGGTCCCCCCGCAATGCCATCAGCTGAGGAAAGCACCGGCCCGGGAACAGCGCCGGTATCCCCCGACCCCCTCCGTAGGCGCAGGCCACCAGCGCGTCCGGCCATCGCCGGTGGGCTTCCAGGATCCGGGCCACCAGCTCCCCGTCCACGGCCACCTGGTCGCACACCAGGAACAGCGCCGCCCCGGCCCCCGGCGGCAGGGCCCGGATCCCGGCCCGGATGCTCGAGGCCATGCCCTCCTCCCAGTCGGGATTGGCCACGAGGGTCGCTCCGAGGCCGTCCAGGTGAGCCTCCATCTCATCGGCCCTCGCGCCCAGCACCACCAGCACCGGCGCGCACCCGGCCAGGGCCGCGCGCACGGTCCGGCGCAGCAGGGACTCCCGGCCCACCTCCACCAGCTGCTTGGGGAGGCCCAGGCGGCGGGAGGCGCCGGCGGCGAGGATGACGGCGGGGACTGGGAGTTCCATCGCTGCCAGTCTATCCCGGACAGCGAACTTAGGTCCCCTTCGGGGCCCTAGGCACGACGATGCCAACACCTGCACAATGCCAGCAATTGGGTCCACATCAAGTGGACCCAATTGCTGGCATTGCAACAAGTGGCTCCAGGTGTTGGCATCGCGTACTCTGGCACGGCCGTCGCACCCCTCCCGGCGTGGTGTCGGGAGTCCGTCGTGGCGCTGAAACGTATCATCCTGCTGGGAGCCCTGCTGGCGCTGGGCTCCGCCGCCTCCGCCCAGGCGCCCGCCGGCGTCCAGCCCAGCCCGTCCGAGAAGGAACTCCAGGCCTCGTTGACCCTGGATGACGGTAAACCGACGCAGGCCGCGGGCGCCTCCGGCTCCGGACCCTCGGCCTGGCGGGCCCTGGGCTCCCTGGTGCTGGTGGGGGGGCTGGCGGGGGGCGGCCTGTGGGCCTTCCGCAAGTGGGGCGCCAGGAGGCTGCCGGGAAGCGGCGGCCGGCGCCTGAAGGTGGAGGAGACCCTGGCCCTGGGAGACCGGCGCTTCGTCACCATCCTCAAGGCGGACGACGAACGGTTCCTGGTCGCCCTGGGCCCCCAGGGCGTGACCCTCCTGGGCCGCCTGGAGTCGGTGGAGGAGGGCGGGCCGGAACACTTCGAACAGGCCCTGGAGCGGCAGGTGGACCTCACCCGGCCCATGCCGGTGCGGGACATGGAAGCCATGCTGAAGAGGGAGCAGCCGTGACCGGAACCGGGCGGCTCCTGGCCCGATGCCTGCGCCGGGCGCTGCGGCTGGCGCCGGCCCTGGTCCTGCTGGCCATGGCCGGCGCTGCCCTGTGCGCCCAGGCCCCGGGCGCCCTGCCCACGGTGACGGTGGATTTCGGCAAGGCCCCCCAGGGCCCGGCCCTCAGCTCGACCCTGCAGGCGGTGCTCCTGCTCACGGTGCTGACCATCGCCCCCACCATCCTGCTCACCACCACCTGCTTCACCCGGATCATCATCGTGCTGGGCTTCGTGCGCCAGGGCATGGGCACCACCCAGACCCCCTCCAACCAGATCCTGATCAGCCTGGCGCTGGTGCTGACCTTCTTCGTCATGGCCCCGGTAGGCCGGGAGATCAACCAGACCGTGCTGCAGCCCCTGAACCGGAACGAGCTCACGGTGGACCAGGCCCTCCCCAGGGCCGCGGCGCCTCTGAAGGTGTTCATGCTCAAGCACACCCGCAAGCGGGACATCTCGCTGTTCCTCGGCATCGCCCACGCGCCCGCCCCCCAGACCAAGGCCGACCTGCCCCTGGAGGTGCTGATGCCGGCCTTCCTCATCTCCGAGCTCAAGACCGCCTTCGAGATCGGGTTCATGATCTTCCTGCCGTTCCTGATCGTGGACATGGTGGTGGCCTCGATCCTGCTGAGCATGGGCATGATGATGCTGCCCCCGGTGGTGATCTCCCTGCCGTTCAAGATCCTGCTGTTCGTCCTGGTGGACGGCTGGTACCTCATCGTCGGGTCCCTGGTGCGGGGGTACAGCTGATGCGCCGCGCGGACGGGGGTCGGCCGTGAACGACATGATCATCATCACCCTGGCCCGGGAGGCGCTGAAGACCGCCCTTTCGGTGGCGGCGCCGGCCCTGATCGTGTCCATGGTCGTGGGCCTGACCATCTCCATCTTCCAGGTGGTGACCAGCCTCCAGGACCAGACGGTGTCGTTCGTGCCCAAGGTGATGGCGGTGATGGTGGTGGTGGTGCTCAGCTTCCCGTGGATGATGCGGGTCATGGTGGCCTTCACCACGCACATGTTCACCGACTTCAACCTGATCGTCCAGCAGCTCAAGTGAGGCTAGGAGCCTAGCCGTGGCAGCGCCCCCGATCCTCCTCAACCCGGCCGCGTGGTCCCTGACCCAGGCCCGGATCCTGGTGTGGCTGCTGACCCTGGTGCGCATGACCGGACTGCTGGCGACGATGCCGGGGATCGGCCAGACCCAGGTGCCCCTGACGATCCGGGCGGCGCTGGCGCTCATGCTGTCCCTGGTCCTGGCGCCGGTGGTGCCCGGGCCCGCGGCCACCCCGGACGGCATGTGGGCCCTGGTCGGGGTCATGGTCTCGGAGCTGGCGGCGGGCCTGGTCATGGGCCTGTGCGTGGCCTGGATCATCGAGACCGTCGCCTTCGCCGGCCAGCTCATGGACACCCAGATGGGCTTCGCCTTCGTCCAGTTCCTGGACCCGGTGAGCGCCCACCCGGTCTCCATCTCGGGCGCCCTGCTGATCCAGGTCACCATGATCTTCCTGCTGGTGTCGGGCATGCATCACCAGATGATCCGGGCGCTGGTGGAGAGCTACCGGATCCTGCCCATGGGCCAGGGCCTGCCCCTGCACCCCCTGGCCCTGGTGGCCCAGGTGGGGATGATCATGGTCCGGGGCTTCCAGCTGGCCTTCCCGGTCCTGTTCACCCTGTTCCTGATCGACGTGATGGAAGGCATCTCCGGCAAGTTCATGCCCCAGCTCCAGCTCATCCAGCTCAGCTTCCCCATCAAGATCGCCGTGGGCCTGGCGGTGCTGGGGGTGGTCCTGCGGGAGTTCTCCGCCTGGCTGGTGCCGCTGCTGGAGGAGGTCCCGCGCACCGCCCTGAGAATGCTGGGGTAAGCTGTGGCCGCCGACCCCTCCCGCACCGAGAAGGCGACCCCCAAACGGCGCAATAAGGCCAGGGATGAAGGGTCCACCCTGCGGGTGCCGGACCTGGACGCCACGGTGATGCTGTGGGGCAACCTGTTCCTGTTCGCCGCCCTGGGCGCCTCCACGGTGGCGCTCATGGTGCGCTCCACCGCCTTCTTCCTGCGCCGGGCCGGCCAGGCCGGCTACGTGGACATGGGCAACCTCCACGCCCTGGGCGTGGACATCCTGGCCGTCCTGGCCAAGGTCCTGCTGCCCTTCCTGGCCGCCAACTGGCTCCTGGCCCTGTCCAACCAGCTTGTGCAGCACGGGTTCCACATCACCCTCAAGCCGCTGCTGCCCAAGTTCAGCAAGCTCAATCCGGCCCGGGGCATCCAGCGGCTCTTCTCGGCCAAGGCGGCGGTGGACCTGGTCAAGAGCCTCGCCAAGTTCACCATCATCATCTGGATGTCGTACGCGGTGGTGGCGCCCCGGATGCCGGCGATCCTCTCCACCATGCACCTCTCCCTGGACCAGTCCATGGGCTACCTGCGGGAGATCCTGTTCATCCTCTACCGCAACACCATGCTGATCATGCTGGTCCTGGCCGGGGCCGACTTCCTCTACCAGCGCCACTCGTACGAGAAGAGCCTGCGCATGACCAAGCAGGAGGTCAAGGACGAGACCAAGGACGCCGAAGGCAACCCCGAGATCAAGGGCCGGCAGAAGCAGCTGCTGTTCGCGAAGGCCATGCGCCGGATCATGGTCCAGGTGCCCAAGGCCTCGGTGGTCATCACCAACCCCACCCATTTCGCGGTGGCGCTGCGCTACGACAAGGACACCGCCGCGCCGGTGGTGGTGGCCAAGGGGGTCGACCACCTGGCCCTGAAGATCCGCGAGCTGGCCGGGACGGCCGGGGTCCCCGTGGTGGAGAACCCGCCCCTGGCCCGGGCCCTCTACCACAATGTCCCCCTGGACCACCCCATCCCGGTGGACCTGTACCAGGCAGTGGCCCAAGTCCTCGCTTACGTCTACCATTTGAAGAAAGGTGCAGCCTGAAGAGGAAGGAGAGGTCGCCATGAACGGTGCCGAAGCCCTGGTCCGTACGCTCCTGGGGAACGGGGTGGATACCGCCTTCGCCAACCCGGGAACCAGCGAAATGCATTTCGTCAGCGCCCTGGACCGGGTCCCGGGGATGCGCTGCATCCTGGCCCTGGCCGAGGGGGTGGTGACCGGGGCCGCCGACGGTTACGGACGGATGGCGGAAAAGCCGGCCGTGACCCTGCTCCATTGCGGGCCTGGGCTGGCCAACGGGCTGGCCAACCTGCACAACGCCCGCCGGGCCCGGACCCCGATCGTCAGCCTGGTGGGGGACGTGGCCACCTACCACCGGGTCCTGGACGCGCCCCTCACCTCGGACATCGAGAGTTTCGCCCGTCCGGTCTCCGCCTGGGTGCACCGCGCCACCGAAGCGTTCACGGTGGGCATGGACGCGGCGGCGGCGGTGGCCGCGGCCCGGTCCCGGGGCGGCGGGATCGCGACCCTCATCCTGCCCTCGGACGTGTGCTGGAACCCGGGCGGGACGCCGGCAGTCCCGGCGCCGGTCCTGCCTCCGCCCCCGATCGACCCGGACGCGGTGGAGCGGGCCGCGCGGGTCCTGGGGTCGGGGGAGCCGACCGCGCTGCTCCTGGGCGGGTCCGCCTTGCGGGCCGGCGCCCTGGAGCAGGCGGCACGGATCGCCGCGGCCACCGGAGCCACCTTGATCGCCCCCTACCTCAACCCCAGGGTGGAACGGGGCCGGGGGCGCGTCTACGTCGAACGCATGCCGTACCCGGTGGACCAGGCGGTGGCGGCCCTGGCCCCGTACAAGCACCTGGTGCTGGCCGGGGCCGCTCGCCCGGTGATCTTCTTCGCCTACCCCGGCAAGCCCTCCCGCCCGGAACGCCCGGACGCCGAAGTGCACCTCCTGGCCCTCCCCGAGCAGGACTGCGCCCAGGCCCTGGAGCGCCTGGCCGACCGGGTCGGGGCCGGGCCCTGCATCCTGCCGTCCGGGCCCCGGCAGGAGTTCCCCACCGGCGCCGAGATCACGCCCGAGTCGGTGGCCCGGGCCGTGGCCGCCCTGCTGCCGGACCAGGCCGTGGTGTCGGACGAGAGCGTCAGCTTCGGCCGGGGATTCTATGGCCTCACCCGGTGGGCGCCGCCCCACGACTGGGTGCAGGTCACCGGCGGGGCGATCGGGCTTGGCCTGCCCATGGCCACCGGCGCGGCCATCGCCGCTCCGGGCCGGCGGGTGGTGTCCCTGGAGGCGGACGGCTCGGCCCTGTACACCGTCCAGGCCCTGTGGACCCAGGCCCGGGAGAAGCTGGACGTGACCACGATCATCTTGGCCAACCGGAAGTACGCCATCCTGATGGGCGAACTGCTCGCCACCGGGGCCGTCCCCGGCCCGGTGTCGGCGAACTTGTTCGACCTGGGCTCGCCGGCCATCGACTGGGTCAAGCTGGCCGGCAGCTTCGGGGTGGAGGCCGCCCGGGCCGAGACCGTGGACCGGCTGGGGGACCTGTTCCGCCACGCCAACGCCCGGCCCGGGCCGTTCCTGATCGAGCTGGCCATCCCCTAGGTGTCGAGGCTAAACAGGTTGTTCACCCTTGAGGCGGGAGGCCTGCCTCCCAGGGACGAATGCGGTCGATGGTTATTGTAGTAGTGAAGCCAAACCGCCAGGGCTTTGCTCCGCTCC
>JBELAL010000012.1:0-104380 GCA_049508835.1 Holophaga sp.
ATGGTTCACACCCGAATCAAGGACCTGGAGCGCCTTGGTTACAGGGTCGTACTGGAGCCTCTCGAAGATGTTCCATAACTAGGTTAATATGCAATAGTTACCGCATGTTCTCATGGCAGTAAGGAAGGTGGTGGTCCCGGCGCGACTCGAACGCGCGAACCATCCGCTTGATTCGTTCCTTCCTACGAATGTAAACATAATGTTGACTATAATTTACAATCGCCCATGCTGATGGCAGAGAGGCGCCTCATGCGTACCATTCCACTCCGTGACCTGCAGACCAAGGGGGCATCCATTCTCGAAGGCCGGATGGACCTCACCCTCGTGGAGGGGTCGAAGACCTCCTTCTTCCTGGTCCCCGTCCAGAAAGGTTTCGAGCAGTTCCAGGCCAGCCTCCTGGCCCGGGCCTTGGCCAAGAGCATGCTGCTCCAGTCCCAGATCCACGCGAAGGCGACCGGCCTCGCCGACCTGACCATGGACGAGATCACCGCGGAGGTCCGCGAGGTGCGCAAAGCCAGGGCGGCCCGGAAGGCGAAATGATCAATCGCGTCGTCGTCCTGGACACCAGCATCATCGTCTCCGCCGGGATCCAGCTGGCAGGGCCCTCCCACAGGATCGTGGAGCTGGTTTTGGACGGGGAACTGCTCCTGTTCGCCTGCCCAACGGTCATCGAGGAGTACTTCGAGGTTCTTGCCAGGCCCCGCTTCGAGAAGCACCTGTTCCCGCCGGTGTGGCTGCCCTCCCTGCTGGAGTGCGGAACGCACCGCCAGGAGGACCCGGCTCCATGGCCCCACCCGGGGCCCGATGCGGACGACCTCGTCTTCCTGGCGGTGGCCGGACAGGAGGGAGCCGTGCTGGTCACGGGCAATGTCGCCGATTATCCGGACGCCATCCGGGATGGCGTCAGCGTCCAGACTCCTCGCCAATACCTGGATGCCTGGACCGAGGAAACCCGGCAGCTCGGCCCCGCCGGGAGTCTGGCTGGGCCCCCTCCGGGTGGTCCGCCAAGATCCTGACCTGGACCCAGGGAGGTGAAGGCCGGCCGGGAGCAGCCGATCGCCCAAGGGTGCCTCGTGGTTCGAGGGACCCGGCAAAACCGATCGGCGCAGGCATGCTGGCCGAGGTGTACCAGCGGGCGCGGGAGGTGCTCTATCCCATCTGCCGGGTGTGCCCCCAGTGCGACGGCGTGGCCTGCACCGGGGAGTTCCCGGGCATGGGCGGGCTCTGGTCCGGGGCCTCGTTCCAGAACAACTTCAACGACCTGCGCCAGGTGCGGCTGAAGCTGCGCCCCCTGAACGCGGTCTCCGCCCAGGACCACAAGCCCGACACCGCCACCGTGATCTTCGGCCGGAAGCTGTCCCTGCCGGCCATGGCCGCGCCCATCAGTGCCATCGGAGCCGGTGAACGGTAATCGGGCGCTTCAGTAGAAGGCGCCGCGCGCCGAAACGGGCCAGATGGCTTCGACCCGCCCCTGGCGGAGCCCCACGATCCATTCGTAGAGGTTCACGGTAGGGTCGCAGTGCCCAGGGATCAGCCGGATCCTCTGCCCCAGCTCCCAGTCGCACCGCCCGTTGAATTCGATCACGCCGTGTTCGTCGCTCACCCGGGTGTAGCGGGCTCCGGGGGTGTCGGCGACCAGGGGCATGCCGGAATCAACGCTGTGCGCCTTGAGGCCGACGTCCACCACCGCCCGGCCCGGGGTGGGCCGGCTCATGACCGTGGCGAGGAGGTACAGGCTGTGGCGGAATTCGCGCACCGCCCGGCCGTCGTCATCCAGGTTGCGGGCGTAATCGGCGTCCATGAAGATGTACGATCCGGCCTGCAGTTCGTGGTAGACCCGGCTGGCCGCCTCGAGCCGGAAGGTGCCAGTGCCGGCGCCGGTGACCCGGGGGACCGGCAGGCCCACCCGGCGCAGGTCGTCGATCGTCCCGCGGACCTGGACCGCGGCCCGGTCGATGGCCGCCTGGCGCTCGCCGGGTGTGCGGAGATGCTGGGCTGCGCCCTGGTAGGCCTGCAGGCCGGCGAAGCGCAGGCCCTCCAGGGAAGCGACGGTCCGCACCAGTGCCACGGCCTCGGCTCCGGGCGCCACCCCGCACCGGTGGGCGCCCACCTCCAGCTCGACCAGCACGTCCAGGGTGACGCCGGCGGCACGTGCGGCCCGAGCCAGGTCCAGGGCATTGGCTGGGTCGTCCACGCATACGCCCACTTTGGCGTACCGGGCTAGTTGGGCCAGCCGGGCCACCTTGGCCGGACCAACCACCTCGTTGGCCACCAGGACATCCCGGATCCCGCCCGCGACCATCACCTCCGCTTCGCTCACCTTCTGGCAGCAGACTCCGACGGCTGCTTCTGGGCGATCTCCCCCATTGACTCGGCGGAATCCTCGTCATGGCTCCCGGCGCGACTCGAACGCGCGACCTTCCGCCAGTGCGCCTGTACCTCGGCCGTGCGCACCATCCCCGAACCAATCGTCTCCGCACGGCGGTTGCTGCCAGGACCGGCGTAAGCGAGGAACCTGAGCGGGCTGCTTGTACTACGTTCGTGGTCACCAATATTTTTCAAAGTGGAGCTGTCCCGGCTTCTTCCGGGTGTGTTCGGTGAAGCCTTCCCCTTCCAGGACCATCTGCATGGCTTCGATCATGCCGGGATTGCCGCAAAGGAATATGTCGGTGTCGGCCGTAGTCGGGTTCGCCCCCCAGGCTTCCTCCAGCGGCCTGGACTTCCAGAACTCTTGCAGGCGGCCTATGGCACCCCGCCAGGGCTCGGGTTCACCCTTGGGCTGGGTGATGACAGGGATGTAGAGGAAGTTCATGTAATCCCCCTGCAATCGGAACAGTTCATCCCGGTAGCCGAGGTCCTGGACATTCCTGGCGCCGTGGATCACGGCGAGACGCCTTGTTCCGGCCGCGTCCAGGTGGGTCCTGAGCATGGACATGTACGGGGCGAGACCGGTGCCAGTTGCGAGGAACACAAGGTTCCGCTCCGGTGCCACCTGATCCAGCGTGAACAGGCCGGCGACCTTGGGGCCCAGCCATAGCCGGCCGCCTTCCTGAAGGGCGAAGAGCCGCGGAGTCAGGGCCCCGGTCTTTACTTCCACGATGTAGAACTCAAGGTACTCTCGGTCAAGGGAGGAGGAAGCGATGGAATAGGCCCGGCGAGGGAAGGCCTCCCTGGCTTCGGGCTCCTCTGGCAGAGAGGTGGTGCTCCTGGGGGCTTCGCCGGGGAGGCCGAGTACTGCGAACTGACCGGGCTTGAACGGAGGAAGTTCCCAGCCCGTTGGCGCCACACGCATGATCATCAGGCCGGGCGCGATGTCCGTGCGTTTGATGACGACTGAGTTGAGCTCCGGCACGGGTCCAACCTTCAAAAAACAAATTGGACCCCCATATTAATTCAGGGTCAAGCCTTCCCGGATCGACTCAGGTGAGCGGGGTGAGGCCACCCCAGGCCCAGGAGGTTCCGTTGAACCACCAGTAACCGGGAACAGCGATGCCGGAGCTGTTTTCGCTGTAGCCGCCGGCATGGACACTTCCGTCCGTGGCCACATAAACAGAAGCGACCAGCGAATTCCGGGTAGGCGCCGCAGGGGCCGTCGGGAATCGACAACGGGTTGGAACGTCAGCCCTGGGTTGACCTTTTGATTTGTGGGCTGGATCAGGATGAAGGATTATTTCTGAATAGCGGTCTCCGCCTTTGAAGGCGACTGGGCGACCTGGGCGGGTGTAGGCAGGTGAGACCGGTCCCAGCCGCCGCCCAAGGCTTGGATCAGTTCGACCGAAGCCGTCATCTGCTGCACTTGCAGGTTTACCAGGGAAAGCTGGCTGGAGAGCAAGGTGGTTTGCGCGATGGCCACATTGAGGTATGGATCGACGCCGAGTTCGTAGCGCACCTGCTCGAGTCGCAGGAAGGTTCTGGAGGAGTCGACAGCTTCCTGCTGCCGGCGGATCTGCTGCGACAGGAGGCGAACCGCGGCAAGGTAGTCTTCGGTTTGCTGAAATGCCAGCAGTACGGACTGCCGATAGGCGGCAAGGTTGGCGTTGTACAAAGCGATGTACTGATTCACCGTCGCCCGGCGCAGGCCAGCGTCAAAAACCGTCTCGGAAAGGGTCGCGCCGACCGACCAGAACCGGCTAGGCCAGTCCAGGAGGTTCTTGAAGGCAGAACTCTCCAAGCCGCCGCTGCCCGAAAGCGTCAGGGAAGGGTAATAGGCCGCATAGGCGACCCCGATCTGGGCATTCGCGGCGGCCATGTTCCGCTCCGCGGCTGCGACGTCCGGGCGCCGCTCGAGCAGCTGGGACGGCAATCCAACCGGTATCGGTGGAGGCGCGCTGGTCTCGGCTCGCACTGGGATCGAAAAGGCCGAAGCCGGTTTGCCGACCAGCATGGCAATCGCATGCTCGTACTGGGCCCGGCCGATCTTGTTGTTGATTGCGGCCGATTGCGCGGCCCTCAGGGTTGTCTGCGCTTCAACAAGGGAGACCTGATCATCGATGCCCGTGTCGAAACGAGCCTGCTCGGAGTCAAAGGCTTTCTGGTCGGCCTCCACGGTATCGTCGAGAATGTTCTGCAGCGCGTCCTGACCGCGAATCTCAAAGAAGAACTCAGCGAGGCTGGCCTGTTCAGTCAGACGTTCCAGCGCAAGGTCGGCCGCGCTGAGCTGGGCCGCATATTGACTGGCGCGCACCGCGTTGCGCACTTTCCCCCAGAGATCGGGCTCCCAGGAAACCTCGCCTGGGAGCGCGAACACCTGCGACTGCAAGCCGGGGCTCAAACCCGGCGTGGAGGAGAGATTAGCGGACGCCCGTGACCGGGTGTACGAGGGGGCTACACCGACCGTCGGGAAATACTGCGCCCGCGCCTCACGCACCAGTGCGCGAGCCTGCATATAGTTCTCGAAGGCCACCCGGATATTCTGGTTGTCGATATTGAGTTGTGCCTCGAGCCCATTCAGCTCCGGTTCATTGTAGATTTCCCACCATTGACCGCGGAGCGCCGCGTCTTGCGGTTGCGCGACAGTCCATGCGACGCCATCCTCGCCCTGGGCGGGAGCCTCCTTGAAGGCCGCAGGCGCTGTCATCGTGGGGGCCACATACGCCGGCCCGACGTTGCATCCAGCGAGAACCAGGGCAAGCGCCACGGCATGGGCTGCGCACAACCAGAGGGTCAGGTATTTGGGTGGCACGATCGGCCTCTTCATGACACTACCTCCATGGACACCCCTTCCTAAGTCCCCTCCACGGTTTCATTGCGGAGGGCTTCTGGCTGTCGGCTCCGGAACCGGAGACGCAGGTTGTCGAAGAACAGATAGACGACGGGAGTGGTGTAGAGCGTCAGCATCTGGCTGACGATCAGCCCCCCTGCGATGGTGATGCCGAGCGGACGCCTGAGCTCGGACCCGGTTCCGGTCCCGAAGGCCAGAGGCAGGGCGCCGAACAAGGCGGCCATGGTCGTCATCAGGATGGGACGGAAGCGAAGCTGGCAGGCTTCGAAAATGGATTCCCGGGTCGTCTTGCCATGCTCCCGCTCGGCGACCAGGGCGAAGTCGATCATCATGATCGCGTTCTTTTTCACGATGCCGATCAGCAGGATGATGCCGATGATCGAAATGATGTTGAGGTCGACTTTGAACAGCAGGAGGGCGAGCATGGCGCCAACGCTTGCCGAAGGCAAGGTGGAGATGATGGTGAGGGGATGCACCAGGCTCTCATAAAGAATGCCGAGTACGATATAGACCGCAAGTAAAGCCGTTCCGATGAGGATGGGTTCGGAGGCAAGCGAAGTTTCATAAGCCGATGCCGTCCCGGCAAAGAAGCCGCGGACGGTCGGCGGCATATTCAGCCGCTGCTGCATCTGGGTGACCATGCGGGTGGCGTCGCTCATCGACATGTTGGTCGCGAGATTGAACGATACCGTTACGGATGGAAAGGAACTGGTGTGGTTGATGACCAGGGGCGTCGTGTTCACCTGCGCGGAGCTGACTGCGGAGAGTGGGATCACCCCGCTGCCCTTGGTGTTGAGGTAGATATTGTCCAGGCCTTCAGGGCGCTGCCAGTAGGGCGGCGCCACCTCCAGCACCACGTAGTACTGGTTCAGCTGGTTGTAGATGATGGAGACTTCCGACTGCCCGAAGGCGCTGTAGATGGAGTTGTCCAAAGCCGCCGGCGTGATGCCGAGCTTCGCGGCGGTGGCGCGGTCGTAGGTGATCAGCTCCTGCAGGCCGCTGTTCTGGGCATCGGTATTGACATCCTGGAACCCGGGAAGCTTCTTCATCTCTGCAAGCAGGATCGGACCCCACTGCTTCAGGTCCTGCACGTTGTCCGACTGGATGGTGTATTGGTAGAGCGCGTTGGTCGACCGGCCTCCGATGCGCAGGTCCTGGGCAGCCTGGAGGAAGGCCGAGGCCACCGGAAGGTGGTTCAGTTTGGGGCGCAAGCGATTGATGATCTCCGGTGCCGTGACCTTGCGGACATCAAGCGGCTTGAGCGCCATGTAGATGAACCCGCCATTCAAGATGCTGAATCCACCCGTAAAGGCAATGACGTTGTCGACGGCCGGGTCGGCCTTGATCACGTTCACCAGTTGCTGGATCGAGTTGTCCATCACTTGGAACGAGGCGTCCTGCGGACCTTGCACGCCACCTACGATCGCTCCCGTATCCTGCTGAGGAAAAAATCCTTTGGGAATGATGCCGATGAGGTAGAAATTCAGGCCGATGGTGAGCAGGAGCGCTATCAGCATGGGGCCCGGGTGTTCCAGGACCCAGTTGAGTGTGCGGCTGTAACCGCCGAGCACCCAGTTGAACCCCTTCTCGGTGAGCCGGAACGCACGACCATGCTTGATCTCGCTCTCATCTTTGAGCAGATAGGCACACATCATGGGCGTGGTCGTCAAGGAGATGACCATCGACACCACGATCGAGGTCGACAGCGTGATCGCGAACTCGCGGAAAAGCCTGCCGACGATACCGCTCATGAGCAGGATCGGAATGAAGACGGCGATGAGCGATACGCTGATGGTGAAGACGGTGAACCCGATCTCCTGGGAGCCCAGAAGGGCTGCCTGGAAGATCGGCATCCCCGCCTCACGGTGGCGGGAGATGTTCTCCATGACGACGATGGCGTCATCGACCACGAATCCGGTCGCGATCGTCAATGCCATGAGCGAGAGGTTATCGATACTGAAGCCCAGGAGGTACATGACGGCGAAGGTGCCCACGAGCGAAACGGGGACTGCCACAGCGGGAATGAGCGAGGCCCTCCCGTTGCGCAGGAACACGAAAACGACAATGATCACCAGGATGACCGAGAGAATGAGCGATTGCTCGACGTCGTTGACCGACGCACGTATGGTGGTGGTGCGGTCAAGCACGATGGTGGTCTTGATGCCCTGCGGGATGGACGCCTGGATCGACGGCAATTCCGCCCGGACCCGATCGACGGTTCCGATGATGTTGGCGCCCGGTTGACGGAAGATGATGACGACAATCGAGGGTATGCCATTCAGGTAGCCTGCCGTGCGGATGTTCTGCGCGGCATTCGTGACCTCGGCCACATCGGAGAGCCGGACTGTGTTTCCATTGTTGTAGCCGATGACGAGGGGCCTGTAGTCGGCCGCACGGGACATCTGGTCGTTGACGACGATATCCGCCGTCGTGATGCCGTCCGAGACTTGACCGGTCGGCTCGTGGACATTCTGCAGCCTCAGCAGGGACTGGACATTCTGCAGCGTGAGCCCATAGCTGTCGAGCAGGGCAGGATTCACCTCCACGCGCACGGAGGGGCCGGCACCTCCGCCGACCGACACCTGTCCAACCCCCTGGATCTGCGAAAGCTTCTGCGCAACGACCGACGAGGCCTCGTCATAGAGCGTCGACTTGTCGTACTTGTCCGAGGTGAGCCCCAGGATCATGATCGGCGCGTCGGCTGGGTTGACCTTGCGGTAGGTCGGATTGGCTGGCAGGTTGGCCGGCAGGTACGTGCGGGCGGCGTTGATGGCCGCTTCCACGTCCCGGGCCGCGCCGTCGATGTCGCGGCTCAAGTCGAACTGCAAAGTGATGGAGGTGGTGCCGACCGAACTCGCGGAGGTCATTTCGGTCACGCCGGCGATGTGGCCTAACCCGCGCTCCAGCGGGGTTGCAATGGATGAGGCCATGATCTCGGGGCTTCCGCCAGGCAGACTGGCCGCAACCGTGATCGTCGGGAAATCCACCTGGGGCAAGGGAGACACTGGCAGGACCTTGAAGGCGACCGCTCCCAGAAGCAGGATGCCGACCGTCAGCAGGGTGGTGGCTACTGGCCGGTGGATGAAGGGAGCGGAGATGTTCATGTGCCCTCCACCGGACCCGGTTCACTCCCTGGAACGAGGGTCTCGGCCGGATGGCCGGCGCGATGGCCGATACGGTCGAAGAAGATGTAGATGACCGGTGTAGTGTAGAGGGTGAGCACTTGGCTCAGCAGCAGCCCGCCGACCATGGAGATGCCCAGAGGGCGCCGCAATTCCGAGCCCATGCCCGAGCCCACTGCCAATGGAATGCCCGCCAGCAGCGCGGCCATGGTCGTCATCATGATGGGGCGGAACCGCAGCAGGCAGGCCTCGTAGATCGCATCGCGGGAGTTCATCCCGCGCTCGCGCTCGCCCTCCAGGGCGAAGTCGACCATCATGATGCCGTTTTTCTTGACGATCCCGATCAGCAGGATGATGCCGATGATCGCGACCACGCTGAGGTCCTGCTTGAACAGGATGAGGGCCAGCAAGGCCCCCACGCCCGCTGAAGGCAGGGTGGAGAGGATGGTGATGGGGTGAATGAAACTCTCGTAAAGCACGCCCAGAACAATGTAGACCGCGGCCAGCGCGGCCAGAATCAGCCACCCTTCATTGGCGAGCGAACCCTGGAACGACGCCGCGGTGCCCTGGAAGCCGCGCTGGAGGCTGGCAGGCATGGCCAGGTCCTTCTGCACTTTCTCAATGGCCGTGATGGCCTCCCCCAGAGAGGCGTCGGGGGCAAGATTGAAGGAAACGGTCACGGACGGGAACTGGCCCTGATGATTGACCGACAGCAGTTCGGCCGATTTCTCGAAGCGAGTGAAGGCACTGAGGGGCACGGCCTTGGATGGCGTGGAACTGGCGGCCGCGTGGGTGGTCGCACTCGGGGTGGAAGCATTGCTGCTCGCGCCGATCCCGGACGCTATGGCATTCGAGGGCGGGGTGAGAACCGCGGCTGATGGCGTATAGACCACTGAACCCGTGGTCGCGTTCGAACCGGCGGTGGAGGATCCCGAGGACGAGTAGGACGATGAGGCGCCCGGCCCCGACGCCCCGGAGGAGGTATTGGTCTGGATATAAAGATCCTGGAGCCGGCTCGGATTTTGCTGGAATTCAGGATCCGTTTCCAGGATCACGTGATACTGGTTAAGCTGCGTATACATGGTGTTGATCTGGCGTTGGCCGTAGGCGTCGTAGAGGGTGTTGTCGATGGTGGCTGGAGCGATGCCAAGGCGGGATGCGGTAGTCCGATCGACGACCAGCGATACGGCGAGTCCCCCGGTCTGCTGATCGGTCGCAACATCGGCGAGCTGGGGCAAATGTTTCATCTTTTCCACCAGCCGTCCGGTCCACAGGGTCAACTCGGACTGGTCGGGATCTTCCAGCGTGTACTGGTACTGGGTGCGGCTCACGCGGTCGTCCACCGTGATGTTCTGGACCGGCTCCATGAAAAGCTCAATACCATCCACCTGCTGGAGGCTCTTCTGCAGCCTGCGGATCACCTCGGCGGCGGTCAGTCTGCGCTCTTCCACCGGCTTCAGGTTGATGGACATCCGCCCGCTGTTCAGGGTGGTGTTGGTCCCATCCGCACCGATGAAGGAGGACAGGCTTTCGACCGCCGGGTCCTGCAGGATGATGCCGGCCAGCTGCTGCTGCTTCTGCACCATGGCCGGGAAGGAAATGGTCTCCGGGGCCTGGGAGATGCCCTGGATGACGCCGGTATCCTGGGTGGGGAAGAAACCCTTGGGGATGGCGACATAGAGAAATACGGTGAGGATCAGGGTTCCGACCGCCACCAGCAAGGTGATGGTCTGGTAGCCGAGGACGAACTTGAGGGTCCGGCCGTAGAACGCGATGACGCTCTTGAAGGCCCGCTCTGAGGCCTTGAAGAAGCGGCCCTGCTCCTCTTCTGGGGTACGGCGCAGGATCCTGGAGCACATCATGGGCGTCAGGGTCAGGGACACGACGGCCGAAAGCACGATGGTGACGGCCAGGGTGACTGCGAATTCGCGAAAGAGACGGCCGACCACATCGCCCATGAACAGCAGCGGAATGAGCACCGCGACCAGCGAGACGGTGAGCGAGATGATGGTGAAACCGATCTGCTCCGCGCCCTTCAAGGCCGCCTGCATGGGCGTGTCGCCGGCCTCGAGATAGCGGGAGATGTTCTCGATCATGACGATCGCGTCATCCACCACGAAGCCCGTGGAGATGGTGAGCGCCATCAGCGAAAGATTGTCCAGGCTGTAGCCCAGCGCATACATCACGCCGAAGGTGCCCACCAGGGAGACCGGCACCGCGATGCTGGGGATGATGGTGGCATAGACGTTGCGCAGAAAGACGAAGATGATCATCACCACCAGGGCGACGGTCAGCATCAGCTCGAACTCGACGTCGGCCACGGAGGCGTTGATCGAGGTGGTGAGGTCGGTCAGCGGTGTCACCTGGATGGAGGCCGGCAGGTTGACCTCGAGCTGGGGCAGGACCGCCTTGATGGCCTTCACGACTTTGATGGTATTGGCGCCAGGCTGCCTTTGAATGTTGAGGATCACGGCGGGGGTCTGGTTCATCCAGGCTGCCTGCCGGTTGTTCTCGATGCCGTCTACCACCTTCGCGACATCCCTCAGCATGACCGGGGCGCCATTGCGGTAGGCAACCACTACATTGCGATATTCGTCGCTGGACACCAGCTGGTCATTGGCTTTGATCTGGTAATCCTGGTGAGGTCCGTCGAAGTTGCCCAGGGCCTGGTTGACGCTGGTTCCGGCCAAGGCCGTTCGCAGGTCTTCCAGGTTGAGTCCGTAGGAGGACAGGGCCATCTGGTTGGCCTGGATGCGCACTGCGGGTTTCTGCCCACCGCTGATGCTCACCAGGCCGACCCCGCTCAGCTGTGAAAGCTTGGGCACCAGACGCGTGTCCACCAGATCTTCCACCTGCGAGAGCGGCATGGTCTTGGAGGTGATGGCCAGGGTGAGAACGGGGGCGTCGGCGGGATTGGTCTTGCTGTACACCGGGGGCGAGGGAAGGTTCGACGGCAGATAGCTCTGCGCGGCGTTGATGGCGGACTGGACCTCTTCTTCCGCGATGTCGATATCCAGGCTGAGGGCGAACTGCAGCACGATGATTGAGGAACCGCCGGAGCTGGTCGAGGTCATCTGGTTCAGCCCCTGCAATTGGCCGAACTGGCGCTCCAGCGGAGCGGTCACGGTGGTCGCCATCACGTCCGGATTGGCGCCAGGGTAGAACGTCAGCACCTGGATGGTGGGGTAATCAACCTCCGGCAGGGCGGAGACCGGCAGCAGCGTATACGCGACAATGCCCACCAGCAGGATTGCGACCATCAGCAGCGTGGTTGCGACCGGACGCTGGATGAAAGGCCCGGAGGGGCTCACGGGGAACTGCCTTCCGCCGGTTTGGCCGGAGGCGCCGGCTTCGACTCGATGACCTTGCTCCCCGCCTGCATCTTTTCAAAGCTGCTGGTCGCCACGGCTTCGCCAGGGCTGATGCCCTGGACCGCGGTCATGCCGCCTTCGGAAACCCCCGCCTGGACGTTGCGAACGTTCGCGGTCCCATCGGCGATCACATAGACGAACGCCAGCGTTCCATTGTGTTGCACGGCACCGCTGGGGATGAGGGTAGCGCCCTCGAGCGTGTCCACCAGCAACCTGGTGTTGACGAACTGGTTCGGATAAAGGGCGACGTTCTTGTTGTCGAAGACGGCGCGCAGCTTGACCGTTCCAGTGGTGGTGTCGATCTGGTTGTCGATGCTCTGCAGTTTGCCAGACGCCAGCCTGGTGTTCTGGGCGCGATCCCAAGCCTCGACCGCCAGGGAGCCCACCCGGCGCATCCGGGCCAGCACCTGCCCCAGGTTGTCCTCCGCAAGGGTGAACACCACGGTGATGGGCTGCTCCTGGGTGATGACCGCCAGCACGGCGGTTCCGTTCGCCTGCACCACGTTGCCGGGGTCCACCAGGCGAAGGCCGATCCGGCCGGTGATCGGAGCAGTGATGTGACAGTATGAAAGCTGGACCTGGTCATAATTCACAGTGCCTTGATCGTTCTTCACCGTACCCTGGTCCTGCAGCACGAGCTTCTCCTGGTCGTCCAGGAGCTGCTTGTTGATACCGTTCCTCGCCCACGCCGTACGATAGCGCTCCAGATCCATCCGGGCCTGGGCCAGGACATTGGTATCGCGCTCCAGTGCGCCCTCGGCGGCGAGCAACTGCGCCTGGTAGGATCTCGGATCGATGTCGATCAGCGCATCCCCCTGGCGGACGATCTGGCCCTCGTTGTAGTGCACGGCAGTCAGGACCCCGCTGGCCAGCGCGGTGATGGCGGTCGTGTACACCGGAGTGACCGTGCCAATCGCATTGAGGTAGATGCCGATATTGCCCTTCTTGGCCGTTTCGACGCTGGCGGTGACGGGCCCGGCCATCCGTTCCCGCCCGGCGGCGGTTGATTTGGCACCGTGGGGGCGGAAGACGAAATACGCGGCAACGCCCAAGGCCAATAGCAAGCCGGTCCAAAGCATCCACTTGCGAGACCTGGAAGGCCGTTTGCGCAACGGGCGCTCACCACCCGGGTGCTTGCCCTCTGCCTGAGTTTCAAGATCAGACATCGATGGCTCCGTGCGTGGCCACACTCAAGGAAGTAACCGCCATATCGTCCCAAAAAAAACCAAAATTTTCAAGGCCATGGCCTTACGACTCAAAAACTACGCTTCGGTAATGTAGGCCGCGCCCCTAAAGCCCCAGGATGTACTCTTGGCGTCTGGCAACCTCACGGCGGCCTGGCAAGTCTATGCCACCATCCAGCAGAACGCCCCGGGAACCGCGGCCCGAGTCCGCAGGGAACGACCGCCTTGGCTTCGGAAACCAAGCTAGTGGTGGTCCCGGCGTGACTCGAACGCGCGACCTTCCGCCTGCAGGATCGAAGGAGCCTCCAGGAGGCGTCGAATGAATCTGGATGTGCAGTGCGGAAACGCTTGCAGAGGCTCTAAGGTCATTTCTGGCGCGGTGCGGGGGCAAGACGATTTTAGGGCCGGCCGGAGCACCGTTGGGGGAGCGACGTTGGGGTGGGGGATTACTTGAGGCGGGACAGCCCCTGCTTCAATTCCTCGGCGTTCATGACCGGGATGAACTCCACTTCGGCATTCAATCCCATGAACAGGGGTTCAGCAATGACCGGGATATCCGCCGGGCTCTTGAGGTCGAAGAAAGCCATGCAGCATCGCTTCCCGCGCATGGAAAGGAAGTAGGTCGCTTCCGGCTTGATGCTGGAGAAGACTTTGTCCAGCACCTGGCTGAGGGCCTCATCCTTGATGGCCTTGTTCCCGGATTCGACCGGCATCACGATCTGCAGCAGGGTCCGCATGCGCAACCTCCTTGGGGAATTCAAACTTCGCCAAAATAGGTTAGAAACGGCATCTTTCAAGTGGTAAAAATGTTTTTTATTGACAGAGAAGGGTTGCTGAATTCAAATCCAGGCTTCTACCCGGCGGTCACGGCGGTCAATCTCAGCCCTGCAGACGGCGACACCGGCCATCAACTTATCGGTTTCCCTTTCACCGCAGCAATTGCCCGGCGACGCTACGCAGGCCGCGCTTGCTGCGCCCCTGGACTGGACTTGGGCCGCGGAGCTACAGGGCCATTTCCTTCCCATCCCAGACCATGACCACCTGGTGGTGATGCTTGAGGTCCCGCACGGTGTCGGTGAGGAGCCCGACCACACAACTCCCCCCTTGGGCACGAAGACTTGGATAGGCCAGGCCCCGCTCGGTCAGACGATGGATCCGGGCCAAGGCCTGGGACGCAGCATAGCTGTCCGGGTCGAATTCGGCCTGGAGATCGGCCTGCCGCAAGTCCAGGAATTCGCCTTCCAGAGTGCCGGACAACATCCGGAAATCCAGGCGGGCTGCTTGCGCCCTGTCTCCCTTGAGGTAGCGGGATTGCCAGAGGCGCACTTCCTCGAGCGCGGTTTCCGCCTCCAAGCCCACGTAGATCGTGCCCCAGGTCCCATCGTTGAAACGACTGGGCGTACCGCCGAGACTGTAGGCAAAGGCGGCCGCCACGTAGACATTGGCGTGACCGAACGCCTGGATGCGCCGGGTGGTCCGGGCTTCCAGGGCATTGAGCAGGTCGTAATCCGTCGGGTCGGCGACCCGCGCCAACAGGTCAGCGGAAGACACCCACGTCGGGATGAGCCGCCATGCCTTGACCCCCGACAGATCCACATGCGGAAAGCTCATCCCCAACCGCCCCGCCGAGCATCGAGGTGGCGACGGACCTGGGCCAGACCTTCCACGGAGAACTGCATCAGAGCGAGCGGCGAATCCCCCATGAATGGGTAATTGTCGTTGGGCAGATGGATCCAACGATCCGCGATCTCATCCTGGGGGAAGAGGATCGCCAGGGCCTTCCAGATCCCCACCAGGTTCCCGAGCCGCTCGAGCGTATCGGGGCCAAGTTTCACCGGGCCGGTTGCGGCCTTGCTCTTCCAGGCGAAAAAGGTGCTGCGGACGGTCAGCCCCAGAAGGCGGAGCTGCTGCTCCTCCGTGAGTTTCCAGATCTTGGCGATCCTGAAGAAGGCCCGAAGGCCTGCACCCCCAAGATCGCCCGGAGATGGGGTCGGGGTTGCCGCGGTTCGATCGTTGAGGTGCGGCATGGGAGCCTCCCTGATCCAAGGATAGTCCTTTTCCGGACTTTTCGAGCTTTAAATATCTCATTTTGGACTGCAATTAAGAGCCTGGGCTCACCCGGGCGAACCCTAACCTTTCATTTGGTACTCAGATTTGGGGGAAGACCAGTTTGGGGCCTGTGGAACCACCCTGAAGGGGTCGGGAATTCAAGCTAAGCGCCCCGATTTTTCGTTGCCACAAAACGCATTGCCTTTTTGTGGCAATGGACCTAAATTGTATTGCCACAAATATTTTGAAAAATTTGTGGCAAATGCCAAGGGGGTGGTCATGCCAAACAATGGGCCGAAGCGTCACAGGGGGGACGGCACGCCGGCCGGGGAAGGTTCGCCAGCCGCTAGGACTAAAGAAGTTGTACCGACGAACATGCGGATCACCCTCCTGTCTTTGGAAACCCAGACGCTTTTGGCGGAACTTCTGGAGCACCTGCGAACCGCCGAGTTCGTCAAGTCCTTTTCAGACCTCAAGGGGAGCTTCACGGCCCGTGAACGGGGGGACGGCGTCTACTGGTATTTTCGGACAACCGGAGGCGTTGGGTCCAACGTGAAAGATTTCTACATCGGGCCGGACGACGACAAGACCCGCGCCATTATGGAGTCCTACCAAGCTGGACGTCCGGATGCGGAGGCACGCGCCGATCGGATCAGGCGGCTATCCGCGATGCTCAGGGGCGGGGACCTGATCATCACCGACACGGATTCGACGCGGATCATCCGTGGGTTCGCCGAGGCTGGGGTCTTCCGGCTGGGCGGCATTCTTGTCGGGACACATGCCTTCATGGCCATCGGGAACAGCCTGGGGGTTCGCTGGCCATCCGGTCTCAAGACCACGGACATCGATTTCAGGGCCTACGCCAAGCGGATCGACCTGGGCATCCCTCAGACCCCCCAGACCATGGCCAGCATTCCTCGCGTCATCGAAGCGCTGGGAATGGGCTTTGTGCCGAGCATGCGCCTGTCCCTGAAGCATCGGGAGTTCAAGTCCACCAGCTACGACATTTCTGGGACCGATTGGCGCATCGATCTGGTGACCGCCACAACGGGGGCCAACCTGGATGATCCCATCGAAATCCCCAGGCTGGGCGCCTATGCGCAGCCCCTGCCCTTCATGGATTACCTGATGGAAAAGACGATGGATGCCGTGATTATCGGCAACACAGCGGTCCTTGTCGGAGTGCCGGAACCCGCACGTTTCGCTGTCCACAAGCTCCTGGTGGCCAGCAACCGCGGTCCCCAATCCGCTCTGAAAGCCGACAAGGACCGTCTCCAGTCGGCCCTCCTCATGTCCCATCTGGAGAGTGAATGGCCCGGCAACCTCACCTTGGCTGCCGAGGACGCGATTTCCCGTGGCCCCAGCTGGGCAAAAAGAATCAGGCAGGAAGCGGAACGGTTGCCAATCCCCTGCGCTGAATTGAAGGCAACGATCGCTTCCCTGCGGCCAAAAGAAAAGACAGTGTGAATCTTGGGCATTGGGTTTCTGCGGGCCGTGTTCTGCGATGCGGTTCACGGCCCGTTTGCACTACAAGTCGGAAATTCGGGCTAAGCTTCAGGCAGTTGTACGGCTTCTTGTTAGGCTACCAGTGGCGACCAGTGTCATTTTTCAGCACTTACGTTTCAGATCTTGGCATTACCTTGCATTGCCTCTGCACTAAGTTCTTCCAGAAGCTCCAGTATTGATGCGGGTTTCCGCTGGTGGTCCCGGCGCGACTCGAACGCGCGACCTTCCGCTTAGGAGGCGGATGCTCTATCCACTGAGCTACGGGACCCGGCGCCTAGATGGCAAGTGTAGCGTGGCTCCCCATGCCTCCGGAAGGGAAGGCGGGCGGGGGTGGCTGGGAGGGGGCGGATCCAGGTCCGGGGATTTGGACCGGCGCCGGGCCGGGAGGCCTTTATTTTTCTTGGAAATGATGGAATACAGGAATGCCGCCAGCGACGTGGCCGACGTCCAGCTCGCGTCGCGTCCTGACCGCGCCGACCCGACTGGAGGCGCCCTCTATACTGGATGCCGAGGGCACGTCCTGCCTGCGGCGGGGCCGGCCTTGAAGGGGGATGGTTCCCTTTCCGCCGGAACCGACCGGCGGCCTGGAGCGGGGTCATGGGCAGACTGGCGAAAACTTTCCTTGGCTGCCTGGCGGCCCTGGGGCCCGTGCTGGGCCTGCATGCGGAGCGGCTGATCGAGGAACGGCCGCGGCTGACAGCGGAGACGGCGGCGGCCATGCGGGCCGCGCCGGACGAGGACCGGCTGGGCAAGGCGCAGGGCTACCCGGTGGGCACGGCGCGCACCTGGTTCGCGGTGGAATCGGTGCGGGTGGGGTCGTTCTCCCACCAGGGGGAGATTCCCGGGATCCTCAACGGCGGGGTGCATGTGCTGGCGCCCAGCGGGCGGCCCCTGGCCCTGCCCCGGGCGGCGCGCGAGCCGGAGTACCGGTGGGGGCTGGGGGGGCGCAAGGACCTGGGTGTCGACGACTACCTGGCCCGGGAGCGGATCATGGGGCTGATGATCGTCAGGGACGGGGTGGTGCAGGTGGAGCGCTACCAGTACGGCCGCACCGCCCGGGATCGCTTCTCGTCGTTCTCCATGGCCAAATCCATCCTGTCCCTGGGGGTGGGGATCGCCCTGGGGGAGGGGCGGATCCGGTCCCTGGACGACTCGGCCGAAGCCTACGCGCCTGGCCTGGCCGGGACGCTGCTGGGGGGGACCACGCTGCGCAACCTGCTGCGCATGGCCAGTGGGGCGCGGTTCACGGAGGACTACGGCGGCATGGATGATTCGGCGCGGTTCGCCGGCGCGGTGGGGAGGGAGGGCATCGTGGGGGCCGCGCGCACCGTGGATGAGCGGGAATATCCCCAGGGGGTCCATTTCAACTACGGGACCATGCAGGCCCAGGTGCTGGGGGCGGCGCTGAGCGGGGCCGTGGGCATGAGTCTCGCCGACTACCTGGGGCCCAGGCTGTGGCAGGCCATCGGCGCGGAGACCCCGGCCCTGTGGCGGACGGACCGGGAGGGGGTGGAACTGGCCGGGGGGAACTTCAACGCCACCCTGCGGGACTTCGCCCGGCTCGGGGTGGTGCTGGCCAACGACGGGGTGCGCCCGGACGACCCGCTGCGGCGGGCGATCATCCCCCGGGACTACCTCCTGGACGCCACCGACTGGCACCGCCTGCCGGACGCCTTCCGCCCGGGCCGCGCCACCCGCTACTACGGGTACGGCAACCTGTTCTGGCTGTTCCCGGGGGAACGGCGCCGGTTCGCGCTGATCGGGATCTTCGGGCAGATGATGTTCGTGGATCCGGAGCTGAAGCTGGTGATGGTGCAGACCGCGGCCAACGCCTCACCCCGGAGCGTGGACACGTCCCTGGCGCGGGATGCCGACGCCCTGTGGCGGGGGGTGGTGGGCTGGTACGGAGTGTGGTGAGTCCTACGGCTGTCCGGCCTTCTCCCGGCGGAAATCCTCCTTGACGGCGGCCAGGAGGGCCGGGTCCTGGAGCAGGTCGACGACGGTCATGGCCAGGATCTTGGCGGCCAGGGCGAGGGCGTCATGGGCTTCCCGGGACTTGCCCCGGTCCAGGTAGCCCTGGGTGTGGGGCCCGATCCCCGGGTCCACGAAGGGGACGTTGATGCAGGTCCCGGGGACGTGGTACATGACCGAGGCGAAGTCGGTGGAGCCGGTCTTCTCCCGGGGCGGGGTGATGGCCTTGGCTCCGGCCTGTTCGGCGTTCCGCATGACCAGGTCGTTCAGGGTGCGGACCGGGATCTTGTTGTGGAACTCGGTGGTCTTCTCCCAGGTGTACCGGGTGTCGGTCATCAGCGCCGCGCCGTCGCAGATCCGCTTCACCCGCTCGATCACCTGGTCCAGGTAGGGGCGGTCGTACGACCGGACCTCGATCCGGGCGGAGGCCAGGTCCGGAATGGCGTTGACGACCTTGCCGCCCTGCTCGATGATCCCGTGGATGCGGGTGTCGTCCCGGACGTGGCCGCGCAGGAAGGCCAGGCCGCTGAAGGCCAGCATGAGCGCGTCCAGGGCGCTGCGCCCGTCCTCCGGGGCGATGGCGGCGTGGGTGGAGACGCCGTGGAAGGTCACCAGGAACTCCGACAGCGCCAGGGATTTCAGTTCCACCTGGGTCACGTCGCAGCCGTGCATCATGAGGGCGACGTCCAGGTCCTTGAACGCCCCGTGCTCCAGCATGAGCACCTTGCCGCCGATGGTCTCCTCGGCGGGGGTGCCGATCACTTCCAGGGTGTAGGGCCGGTCCGTCACCCGGTCCTTGATGGCCACCGCGGCGCCGATGACGCTGGGACCCTGGAGGTGGTGGGCGCAGGCGTGGCCCAGGCCGGCGAGGGCGTCGTACTCGCCCAGGAGCCCGATCCGCGGACCGCCCCGGCCGACGCGGTGGACCGCCCGGAAGGCGGTGGGCAGGCCCGCATAGCCGCGTTCCACCGCGAAGCCCTGGCTCTCCAGGTAGCCGCAGAGCAGGGCGCAGGCCTGCACCTCCTGAAGGCCCGTTTCCGGGTGGTCGAAGATGAAGTCGCTCATCTGGACCAGTCCGGGGCGCAGGTTGTCGATGGTCCGCGCCACGGATGTCTTGGGATCTTCTCGCGTCTGCAGGGTCACTTGGGTTTCCTCCTTGTGCAGGTTCATTGTCTCCTGGCCGCCTGCCGCACTGGAATGACCAGCACGCTGGCCTTGGTCCGGTGGCGCAGGGCGTCCACGGTGGTGCCGTAGATCAGGTCGGACAGGGCGCGGTGGCCGTGGCCGCCCAGGATGACCAGCTCCGCCCCGGCCTCGTTGCAGAGCCGGGCCAGCTCGGGGGCCGGGTCGCCGGCGCCCAGGCGGGTCTCCACCGGGTAGCCGTGGGCGCGCAGGGCGTCGGCGTAGGTCTCGATCCGGGTCTGGTCGGAGCCCATCTCCAGGTCGGCGGCCTTGAGGCCGAAGGCCCGGGCGGAGGTGCTCTCCACCACGTGGAGCAGCAACAGGGCCGGCCTGGCCGGGGCCAGGAGGTCCAGGGCGGCCTGGATCAGGGCGGTCTCTCCGCCGGTGAAGTCCAGGGCCAGGGCCACCTTCCCCGGAGGCCGCGGCACCGGCGGGGCGATCACCGGCAGGGGCCGCGGGCCGTGGATCTCGGCCGAGGCCTGGGCGCGGCGGAAGGCCGCCCTGGACAGCCACGGCTCCGCGGCCACCCAGGCCAGGAGGGCCGCGATGGCGGCCAGGACCGGGTAGAGCAGCGCCTTGACCCAGAACCCACTTGGCCCCGCGGACCAGTCCTGGATGGAGTCAGCCACCAGCTTGGCGTTCAGGGCGATGGTGAACACCGTCACGATCCAGCCGCCGGCCTTCAGCCAGGGGCCGATGGCGAAGGCGCCCATCCGCCGGCGGTCGGACACGAAGTGGACCAGGGGGATCATGGCGAACGGGAGCTGCAGGGACAGGACCACCTGGCTGAGCAGCAGCAGGTTCCCGGTGGCCTGGTCCCCGAGCCAGAGGATGGTGGCCACGGCCGGGGCCACCGCCAGGAGCCGGGTGATCACCCGCCGCAGCCAGGGACGGATGCGGATGTCCAGGAACCCTTCCATCACCACTTGCCCGGCCAGGGTCCCGGTGAGGGTCGAGCTCTGGCCGGCGGCCAGCAGCCCGATGGCGAACGCCAGGGGGGCGATGGAGGCGCCCAGGATGGGCTCCAGCAGGCGGTAGGCGTCCTGGATCTCGGCCACGTTGGTGTGTCCGTGGCCGTAGAACACCGCGGCGGCCATCACCAGGATGGCCACGTTGACCAGGAACGCCAGGTTGAGGGAGACGGCCGAGTCCAGGGTGTTCAGGCGCAGCGCCTGGCGCAGCCCGCCCTCGGGGGTGTAGCTGCGGGTCTGGACCAGGGCCGAGTGCAGGTAGAGGTTGTGCGGCATCACCGTGGCGCCGATGATGCCGATGGCGATGAAGAGGGCGCCGGCGTCCGGCAGCGCGGGGAAGAAGCCGTGCAGGATCGGAACCAGCGCCGGCCGGGCCAGGAACAGCTCCACCACGAAGGCGGCGCCGATGGTGGCCACCAGGCTGAGGATCACCGCCTCCAGCTTGCGGATGCCGAACCGCGTGAGCACCAGCAGGAGCAGCACGTCCAGGGTGGTCAACAGCACCCCGGCCAGCAGCGGGATCCTGAACAGCAGGTTCAGGGCGATGGCGGAGCCGATCACCTCCGCCAGGTCGGTGGCGGCGATGGCCACCTCGGCCAGCAGGTAGAGGGTGAGGTTCACCAGCGGCGGATAGGTCTCCCGGGAGGCCTGGGCCAGGTCCCGCCCGCGCACCAGCCCCAGCCGGGCCGCCAGGCTCTGCAGGAGGATGGCCATGAGGTTGGACACCAGCAGCACCCACAGCAGCCGGTACTCGTACTGGCTGCCCCCGGCGATGTCGGTGGCCCAGTTGCCCGGATCCATGTACCCCACCGACACCAAAAGGGCCGGGCCGGCCACGGCCAGCCACTGGCGCCAGCGCGGGCCGGTGCCGGGCACCTGGACCACGTCCTGGCCCTCGGCCAGGGACAGGCGCGGCGGCAGTCCCGGAGTTTCCGGCGGGACCGGGTCTTGCGCGGCGTCCTGGTTTGGCGGCATGGGCGGCTGGACCTGTTTCCGAATGGTACCTGCAGGCTCTGGACTGTCAACGGCCGGACGCCCGGCCGGCCTGGTGGATCGGGCCCGCTACCGGAAGTCGGCCCACTCAGGCTCGTTGGCGAAGATCCAGCGGTAGTAGTCGAGGCCCTGCAGCGCCGAGGCGGCGGCCTCGTCGGCCACCACCTGGCACCGGGGATGGAGCTGCAGGGCGGAGGCCGTGACCATGGCGGTGATGGGCCCCTCCACCGCCCGGGCCAGGATGGCGGCCTTGGGGCTGCCGGTGGCCAGGAGCAGGCAGCGCCGGGAGTCCAGGATGGTGCCCACGCCCATGGTGATGGCCCGGGGCGGGACCCGCTCCGGATCGCCGCCGAACATGGGCGCGTTCTGGGCCCGGGTGGCCGGGGTCAGGGCCTTCTCCCGGGTCCGGGACAGGAGGGCCGAGAGGGGCTCGTTGAAGCCGATGTGGCCGTCCTCGCCCAGGCCCAGCAGCTGGAGGTCGATGCCCCCGGCCTGGGCGATCAGGCTCTCGTAGCGCCCGCTCTCGGCGGCGAAGTCGGCGGCCATGCCGTCGGGGAGGTGGGTGCTGCCCGCATCCAGGTTCACCTGGCTGAACAGGTGGGCCTCCATGTAGGTGCGGTAGGAGCCGGGGTGCTCCGGAGGGATGCCGATGTACTCGTCCAGGTTGAAGGTGCGGCAGCGGGAGAAGTCCAGGCCGTCGTCCCGGTGCAGGCGGGCCAGGCAGTCGTAGACCCGCTCCATGGTGCGCCCGGTGGCCAAGCCCAGCACCAGGGCCGGCTTGGCCCGCAGTTCCTTGGCGATGATCCGGGCCGCCAGGAGCGCGGCCTGCTCGGGGTCGGGGCGGATGAGTACTTCCATGGGGCACCTGCCGCCCCCAGCATACTCGTCAGTAGGCGTTGCCGGGATCCAGGGTCAGGCCCCGCTGTCGCTTGCTCATCCGGTGGTCCAGGTACCACACGGCCCCGCCCTGGTCGCCCACGGCCCGCAGGTGGTCCAGGATGGCCAGGATGACGGATTCCTCCCGCACCTGCTCGGCCACGTACCAGTGCAGGGTGATCTCGCTGGCGAAGTCCGCCTCGCTGCGGGCGGTCTCGAACAGCGCGTGGATGGAGGCGGTGTTCTCCTTCTCGTGGGCCAGGGCCTGCTCGAACAGCTGGATCACCCCGTCGAACCGGGCCGGCGGGGCGGCGATGGCCTTGAGTTCCAGGGTGCCGCACCGCTCCAGGACAAAGTCGAGCAGGCGCATGGCGTGGGCGGTCTCCTCCTCGGCCTGGAGGCGCAGCCAGTGGGCGAAGCCTTTGTACTTCCGGCTGTCCAGGTGGGCGCTCATGGCCAGGTAGTGCTGGGAGGAGTACTGCTCCTTGTTGATCTGGGCGTTGAGGGCGGACTGCATGGTGCTGCTGAGCATGGGGTCTCCAGGGGGAGCCTCTGGGGCTCCCGCCTGGGAGAGATGAGCCGACCCTCGGGCGGGTTCCACTCCGCCGGAATCAGTCCGGGATCACCTTGTCCATCGTCAGCCGGGCGGTCCACTGGTCCTGGGTGGCGGGATTGCGCACCACCAGGTGGTTGAACCCGTAGGCCTGGGCCGCTTCCACCAACAGAGCGTAGTCCTTGTTCTTCTTGAACACGTCCTTGGCGGTGGCCTTCTTGGCGCCCTCGATGTCCATCCTGAGGGCCAGGCGCTCAGGGCCGAAGATCGCCAGCCGGGTGGTGTTGCTGCTCATCTCCATGCGCTTGTTGGTGAGCTGCACCCAGCTCTCCCGCGCGGCGGCGCGGTCCGGGACGCCCTGGGCCGCTTCCAGGTTCAACGGCTGGAAGGGACTCGGGGGCTGGGGCTGGGCCAGGAGCGGACCGGCCAGGAGGAGACAAAGCACAAATGAACGTGTCATGATTCACCCCCGCGGGTCCATTCTAGCAGCCGCTGCGGGGCTCGCCCCGCTACGGCTGCTTGCGTCTGGATCCGGCAGAATCTCACGGTGCTACGCGAACACCGCCCGGCGCACCTCCATCCGGGCCGCCTTCCAGTCCTGCCAGGCCAGCCGGAACTCCCGGCGGTGAGCCTCCATGGCCTGCTTCCACTCGGCCTTGCGCTGGGCCCAGGCTTCCCGCCGCCCGGTCCGGCGCCGGCCCCGGGCCTCGGCCCAGGCTTCCCGATGCACCTGCAGGGCGTGCAGGGCCGCGTCCAGGCGCTGCCAGGCGCGCTCCACCCGTGCGCTCAGGGCCTCGGCGGCCTGGGGCGGGGCCTTGGCCAGGCGGGCCAGCAGGGCCTTCTCCTCCATGCGCACCCGGGCCCGCTGGATCACCGCCGCGGGCACGGTGCGCAGGCCGCTGGCCAGGCCGACCCACGACATGGCCTTGATCAGCCACTTGGCCGGGTCCCAGTGGTACCACTTGACCCCGTTGCGGTAGTCCCACTGCCAGGTGTGGTGGTAGTTGTGGTAGCCCTCGCCGTAGGTGAGCGGGGCCAGGAGGGCGTTGTCCCGGGCCGAATTGGCGTCCGAATAGGGCTGGGTGCCGAAGAAGTGGGCGGCGCTGTTGATGAGGAAGGTGGTGTGGTGGGTCACCACGATCCGCAGCAGGACGCCGATGACCAGTTGTCCGGCCAGGTCGTGGGTCCAGATCCCGGCCAGGACCGGCAGCAGGGCGGCGGCGCAGGCCCCGATGATGAAGGGGTGCCGGTGCTGCCAGCGCACCAGCGGGTCCCGCTCCAGGTCCGCCACCCCGGCGATGGGCAGGTCGTGGGCCTCCATGACCCAGATCCAGTGGGAGTACCAGAAGCCCTTGCGGATGCTGTAGGGATCGTCGGCCTGGTCCACGCTGTGGTGGTGGATGCGGTGGTCGCTGGCCCACTTCAGGGCCGAGTTCTCGAAGCTGGCGGCGCCCAGGCACAGCATGGCCAGGCGCACCGGCCACCGCGCCTGGTAGGCCCGGTGGGTGAACAGGCGGTGGTAGCCGCAGGTCACGGACAGGCCGATGGCGCCGATCATGACCAGGAACACCACCCATTCCCCCCAGTGGCGCAGGGAGTGGGCGAAAGTCAGGGGCACCAGGACGGCCGCCAAGCCGAGAGTGCCGAGCAGGAAGGCGGCATTGAGCGGGTCCCAGCGTCGTGATTCAGCCAATTGTCGCCTCCCGGACCGAGCAATTCCGATCTGCAATGATGGCGACTTTCCGATTTGGGCACAATTGGAAAAAAATAAGTTGATAAAATGCGTCATTGATTTGGAAAATATTAGGGTATTCAAATCTTACGACTGCCCCGGGAAGGGCAGTCCCGGAAGGCTGCCCGCCACCTGGTAGTCTCCGGCCGGGTCCGGGCGGACCACGGTGACGGTGCCGTCCCGGTGCGGCACGAACACTTCCCCGGTATCCGGATCGCACGCGGCGCCGGCGGCTTCGGGGCCGACCGGCAGGATCCCCCGCAGCCGGCCGCTGTCGCTTTCCAGCACCGCCAGGGAGCCGTCGGCGCCGGCCAGGAACAGCCGGCGGCGCACCGGGTCCAGGGCCAGCGCCGACGGCGCCCGGATGCCCGGATTGCGACGACGACCCGCCCTCCGCGCCCGCTTCGACGGGTGGCGGCGGCGCGGCAGCCGGTGCAGGCGGGTACGCTTCCCCGGGAAGGACCTCGCTGTCCCCAGGGACCGCCGGCCCCGCCACCGGTGAACACAAGGGCGCGGCGGCCGCGGATCCCTGCCCCGACCCGGACTTCGGCCTGGGCGGCGGCTGCGTCTGGGCCGCGGGGGTCCTGGGCCAGCCGGCGGTCCAGGTGGAATGGCTTTCCCCGGAACACGTGCTGGCCGCCAGCGGCGCGGATCTCGGCGTGTGGGGCCTGGGCGGGGGGACCCGGCTCCGGAGGCTCGCGCATTTCCCGGGCGTGCATGGTGCACCGGTGCGGGCCTTCGCCGTGAACCCGAGCAACCCCGACCGGTTCGCCTCGGCCGGCGAGGATTCCATCGTCAACCTCAACGCCATCCAGGCGGGAGGGGCGCTGGTCCAGGAACAGCAGCTCCGGTTGGAGGCGCCCGTGCGTTCCATCCAATGGCCCCCGTTCAACATGGGCGTCTGCGTGGGCTGCGTCACGGACGACGGGGCCTACTTCGTCTTCGACACCCGGACCCAGATCGAGTGTCCCGCCTTTGCGGCCAACCTGGGCCTGGCGGGTATGCGGAACCACGTGCACAGATCGGACCATGAAGTGATATTCGCGCTCGACGACGGATCCCTCGTCCGCCCAGGAGATGAACCAGTCCGGGGTGGTGCCGGAAGTCACCCGGGCGCTGACGAACCCCAGGCTCAGGGTGACATAGGGGGCCACCGCCGAGGCCCCGTGGGGGATCCTGCGCGCCGCCACGGCCTGGCGCAGCTTCTCCGCGGCCTGCCGGGCGGTGTCGGGGTCGGCGCCGGGCAGGACCACCGCGAATTCCTCGCCGCCGTACCGGGCCGGCAGTTCGTCCACGCGCCGGAACACGTCGCGCATCACCTCGCCGATGACCTGGAGACAACCGTCCCCCGCCACGTGGCCGTTGAGGTCGTTGAAGCGCTTGAAGAAGTCCACGTCGCCCACCAGGTTCAGGGTGCACAGGTCCCCCACCTGGACCGCCAGGTGGTGGACGATGAGCCGCAGGGCCGCCGCCACGTCCGGGCCCACCCCGGCCAGGGCCAGGGACACCGCGTTCTGGGCCTCGGCCCGCTTGAGCCGGCCGGCGTTCTCCATCTCGACGCGCTTGCGCTCGGTGATGTTGCCGGCGGTCACCACCAGCCGGTCCTGGCCGCCGATGTCGGCCAGCCGCATGTTCACCTCCAGCCAGAGCAGGCTGCCGCCCTGGGTGGTGCACAGCCACTCGAAGGTCTGGGGCGTGCCCGCCGCCGCCTTGCGGCTCCACTCCCGGGCGGTCTCCCCGGTGTAGGGCCAGAGCCCCAGCCCCAGGCGCCCCAGGTCCAGCTTCAGCAGATCCTCGGCCGCGTACCCGAACCATCCGCACAGGCGCCGGTTCACGTCCAGGATGGCGCCGCTCTCCTGATCCTGGATGAGGATGCCGTCGTTCACCGAGTCGTAGATGGCCTGGAGCCGCTGCTCGTTCAGGGTCAGATCCGTGGCGCTCCGCTCCGGCTTTGCGCTCATCCCGGCCTCCCGACGGAGGCCCGGGCGCTCGGAAGGCGCATGGACATGGCTAACCCCAGCAATGTCCTATGATGCGGGAAAAATGTTTAATTTTCCACTATCACGGGCAGGAGGCCCGCCGCCCGGGCCCTGCGGGAGCGCCACCACCTGCTAAGCCGGTCGAAGAACAGGTAGATCACCGGCGTGGTGTAGAGGGTGAGCAGCTGGCTGAACACCAGTCCGCCCACGATGGCGATGCCCAGGGGCCGGCGCAGTTCGGATCCGGTGCCCACGCCCACGGCCAGGGGCACGGCCCCCAGCAGGGCCGCCATGGTGGTCATGGTGATGGGCCGGAAGCGCAGCAGGGCCGCCTGGAAGATGGCCTGCTCTGGACTGGTGCCCTCCCGGCGCTCCACCTCCAGGGCGAAGTCGATCATCAGGATGGCGTTCTTCTTCACGATGCCGATGAGCAGGATCAGCCCGATCAGGGCGATGATCGTGAGTTCGGTGCGGCAGATCATCAGGGCCAGCAGGGCGCCCACCCCGGCCGAGGGCAGGGTCGATACGATGGTGATGGGGTGGATCAGGCTCTCGTAGAGCATGCCCAGCACCACGTAGACCGCCAGGAAGGCGGCGATGAGCAGGATCCACTCGTTGGCCAGGGAGGCCTGGAAGGCCTGGGCGGTGCCGGCGAAGCTGCCGTGGATGGAGGCCGGGATGCGGATCGCTTCCTGGGCCCGCTCGATGGCCTTGACCGCGTCGCCCAGGGCCACCCCCACCGGCAGGTTGAAGGTGAAGGTCACCGAAGGCAGCTGGCCCTGGTGGTTGACCTGCAGGGCCGCGTTCTGGGGTTCGAAGTGGGCGAAGGCGGACAGGGGCACCAGGCTCCCGTTGCTGGCGTGGACGTAGAGATCGCTCAGGGAGGAGGGGTTCTGCCAGAACTGGGGCGCGACCTCCAGGACCACGAAGTACTGGTTGAGCTGGGTGTAGATAGTGGACACTTCGGCCTGGCCGAAGGCGTCGTACAGGGTCTGGTCGATCATCTGGGAGGTGATCCCCAGCCGGGAGGCGGTGGTGCGGTCCACCACCACCCTGGCCTGCAGACCCAGGTTCTGCTGGTCGCTGTTGAGGTCGGTGATCTGGCGCACGCTGCGCAGCCGCTCCAGCACCTTGGGCGCCCACTGGAACAGTTCGTTGGCGTCGTCCCCCTGGAGGGTGTACTGGTACTGGGCGTTGCCCAGGCGGCCGCCGATGCGCAGGTCCTGGTTGGGCTGCAGGTACAGACTGGAGCCCGGCACCTGGGCCAGCTTGCCCCGCAGCCGGGCGATCACCTGGTCGGCGGTGACGTTCCGCTGGCTGTTGGGCTTGAGGGACATGAACACCCGCCCGGTGTTGACCACGTTGCCTCCGCCCAGGGAGGCCATCACGTGGTCCACGGCCGGGTCGGCCTTGAGGATCCCGACGTAGGACTTCAGCCGGCCGCGCATGGACTGGAACGAGGCGTCCTGGTCCGCCTGGATGAAGCCCATCATGCGCCCGGTGTCCTGCTGGGGGAAGAAGCCCTTGGGGATGACCACGAACAGCCCGAAGGTCAGCGCCACGGTGGGCAGGAACACCCCCAGGCCGACCAGCTTCTGGTGCTGCAGCACCCAGGCGAGGCTGGTCCGGTACTTGCCGATGATCCAGTCGAACCACCGCTCGCTGGCCTGGAACAGCCGCCCGTGCCGTGCCTGCTCCTTGGAGCGCAGCAGCCGGGAGCACATCATCGGGGTGGCGGTCAGGGACACCACCATGGACATGAGGATGGCCACCGAGAGGGTGACCGCGAACTCCCGGAACAGCCGGCCCAGCATGCCGCCCATGAGCAGGATGGGGATGAACACGGCGCACAGGGAGATGCTGATGGAGAGCACGGTGAAGCCGATCTCCTCGGCACCCTTGAAGGCGGCGGCCATGGGCGACATGCCGCCCTCGATGTGGCGGGTGATGTTCTCCACCACCACGATGGCGTCGTCCACCACGAACCCGGTGGCCACGGTGAGGGCCATGAGCGAGAGGTTGTCCACGCTGTAGTCGCAAAGGTACATCACCCCGAAGGTGCCGATCAGGGAGATGGGCACCGCCACGCTGGGGATCAGGGTGGACCGCCAGTCGCGCAGGAACACGAACACCACCCCGATCACCAGCAGCACGGAGATGAGCAGGGTGCGCTCCACGTCCTGCACCGAGGCGCGGATGGTCTGGGTGGCGTCCATCACCTCGGTCATCTTGATGGTGGGGGGGATGGACGCCTCCAGCTGGGGCACGATGGCCCGGACTCGGTCCACGGTCTCGATGATGTTGGCGCCCGGCTGGCGGAAGATCACCACCATGACCGCCGGATCGCCGTCGGAGAGGCCGTCGTTGCGCACGTCCGCCACCGAGTCCCGCACCTCGCCCAGGTCCCCGACCAGCAGGGCGGCCCCCTTGCGGAAGGTGACCACCAGGGGGGCGTAGTCCTTGGCGTAGCGCAGCTGGTCGGTGGTGTTGACGAACGAGGCGGTGCCGTCGTGGGTCAGGCTGCCCTTGGGGCGGTTGACGTTGGCGTTGGCCAGGACGGTGCGCACGTCCTCCAGGCTCAGCCCGGTGGAATGCAGGGCGGCGGGGCTGACCTCCACCCGCACCGCCGGCAGGGCCCCGCCCCACACGAACACCTGGCCCACCCCGTTCACCTGGGACAGCTTCTGCTGCAGGATGCTGGAGGCGGCGTCGTACATGGCCTCCCGGCTCATGATCTTGGAGGTGAGGGAGAACAGCAGGATGGGCGCGTCGGCGGGGTTGATCTTGCGGTAGGTGGGGTTGTTGGGCAGGTTCGGGGGCAGCTGGCCCCGGGCCGCGTTGATGGCCGCCTGCACGTCCCGGGCGGCGGCGTCGATGTTGCGGTCCAGGTCGAACTGGATGGTGATGGCGGTGTTGCCCAGGGAGCTGACCGAAGTCATCTCGGTGATGCCGGCGATGCGCCCGAACTGGCGCTCCAGGGGGGTGGCCACCGAGGAGGCCATGGTCTCGGGGCTGGCCCCGGGCAGGGAGGCGCCCACGGCGATGGTGGGGAACTCCACCTGGGGCAGGGGCGAGACCGGCAGGAACTTGAACGCCAGGGTCCCGGCCAGGGCCACCGCGATGACCAGCAGGGTGGTGGCGACGGGCCGCTTGATGAATGGGGTGGAGATGCTCATGGGGTTTCAGGCTGGAGCCCGGCCGGGGCCTTGGTCCGGACCGGGAACAGACGTCGGCCCAGCCGGTCGAACCACAGGTAGATGACCGGGGTGGTGTACAGGGTCAGCACCTGGCTGAAGATCAGCCCGCCGATGATGGAGATGCCCAGGGGCCGGCGCAGCTCGGCGCCCACCCCGGTGCCCATGGCCAGGGGCACCGCGCCCAGCAGGGCGGCGAAGGTGGTCATCATGATCGGGCGGAAGCGCAGCAGGCAGGCCTGGTAGATGGCGTCGATGGGGGCCAGCCCCTCCTTGCGCTCGGCCTCGATGGCGAAGTCGATCATCAGGATGGCGTTCTTCTTGACGATGCCGATCAGCAGGATCATGCCGATCAGGGCGATGACACTGAAATCGTTGCCGCAGATCATGAGCGAGAGCAGCGCCCCCACTCCGGCCGAGGGCAGGGTGGAGAGGATGGTCACCGGGTGGATGTAGCTTTCGTACAGCACTCCCAGCAGGATGTACATGGTGGCCAGGGCGGCCAGGATCAGGAACGGAGTGTTCACCAGGGACAGGCGGAAGGCCTGGGCGGTGCCCTTGAACTCGGCCTGGATGCTGGCGGGCATGTCCATCTCGTCCCTGGTCTGCTCGATGGCCGCCACCGCGGCGCCGATGGAGGTCCGGGGCGCCAGGTTGAAGGACACCGTGGCGGCCGGGAACTGGCCCTGGTGGTTGATGGCCAGAGGAGCGGTGCCGGTCTCGATCCGGGTGATGGAGCTCAGGGGCACCGAGCCCCCGGTAGACGACTTGAGGAAGATCTCGTTCAGCGCCTCGGGGCCGGAAGCCATGTCCGGCTTGTTTTCCAGCACCACCCGGTACTGGTTCAGGTCGGTGAAGATGGTGGAGACCTGCCGCTGGCCGAAGGCGTCATACAAAGTGTCGTCCAGCATCTGGGGAGTGATGCCCAGGCGCGAGGCGGTGGTGCGGTCGATCACCAGGCGGGTCTGCAGCCCGGAGTTCTGCTGGTCGCTGGCCACCTCCCGCAGCTCGGGCAGGGTCTGGAGCTTGGCCACGAACTTGGGCACCCACACGCCCAGCTCCTTGGGATCGGCGTCCTCCATGCTGAACTGGTACTGGGTGCGGCTGACCCGGTCCTCCACCGTGAGGTCCTGCACCGGCTGCATGTACAGCTTGATGTCGGGCACGTGCTCCACCGCCGGGACCAGGCGGCGGATCACCTCGGTGGCGCTGAGCTTGCGCTCCGCCAGCGGCTTGAGGTTGATCTGGATGCGGCCGGAGTTGAGGGTGGTGTTGGTGCCGTCGATGCCGATGAACGAGGTCAGGCTCTCCACCGCCGGGTCCTTCAGGATCTCCTTGACCAGCGCCTGCTGGCCCCTGGCCACGGCCTGGAAGGAGGCGGACTGGGGCGCCTCGGTGATGCCCAGAATGACCCCGGTGTCCTGCACCGGGAAGAAGCCCTTGGGGATCCACAGGTAGAGCAGGAAGGTCACGCCCAGGGTGGCCACCGCCACCACCAGGGTGGTGGTCTGGTGCCGCAGCACGACCTTGAGCGTCCGGCCGTAGAAGTCGATGACGGACTTGAACATCCGCTCGGAGAACTCATAGAGACGGCCGCGCTGGTGCTCGTTGACACCCTTCAGGATGCGGGAGCACATCATGGGCGTCAGGGTGAGGGACACGATCGCCGACATGATGATGGTCACCGCCAGGGTCACGGCGAACTCCCGGAACAGGCGGCCGACGATGTCACCCATGAACAGGAGCGGGATCAGCACCGCGATCAGGGAGACGGTCAGGGACACGATGGTGAACCCGATCTGCTCGGACCCCTTCAGGGCCGCCTCCATGGGCGCCATGCCGTCCTCGATGAAGCGGGAGATGTTCTCGATCATCACGATGGCGTCGTCCACCACGAACCCGGTGGAGATGGTGAGGGCCATGAGGGTGAGGTTGTTCAGGCTGTAGCCCAGGATGTACATGACCCCGAACGTCCCCACCAGGGACAGCGGCACCGCCACGCTGGGGATGATGGTGGCCGGGATGGTGCGCAGGAACACGAAGATCACCGCCACCACCAGGATGATGGTGAGCATCAGCTCGAACTCCACGTCCTCCACCGAGGCGCGGATGGTGGTGGTGCGGTCGGTGAGGATCTGGACCTGCACCGCCGGGGGGATGGAGGACTGGAGCTGGGGCAGCAGCTTCTTGATGCGGTCCACCACGGCGATGATGTTGGCCCCGGGCTGGCGCTGGATGTTGAGGATCACTGCCGGGGTGGTGTTCTTCCAGGCGGCTTCCTTGACGTTCTCGGTGTCGTCGACGACCGTGGCCACGTCCGAGAGGTAGATGGGGTTGCCGTTCTTGTAGGCGATGACCAGGGGCCGGTAGTCCTTGGCGGTGAACAGCTGGTCGTTGGCGCCGATGGTGTACGACTGCAGCCGGCCGTCGAAGGCGCCCTTGGCCAGGTTCACGTTAGCGCTGCCCAGGGCCGAGCGCACGTCCTCCAGGGCCAGGCCGTACGAGGACAGGGAGGCCGGGTTCACCTGGACCCGGACCGCCGGCTTCTGGCCGCCGCTGATGCTCACCAGGCCCACCCCGGGCAGCTGGGAGATCTTCTGAGCCAGGCGGGTGTCGGCGTAATCCTCCACCTTGGGCAGGGAGAGGGTGGTGGAGGTGAGGGCCAGGGTCAGGATGGGCGCGTCGGCCGGGTTGGTCTTGGCGTAGATGGGCGGGTTGGGCAGGTCCGGCGGCAGGTAGGTGCCGGCGGCGTTCACCGCCGCCTGCACCTGCTGCTCGGCCACGTCGATGTTCAGGTCCAGCACGAACTGCAGGGTGATGATGGAGCTGCCGTCGGAGCTGGTGGAGGTCATCTGGTTCAGGCCCGGGAGCTGGCCGAACTGGCGCTCCAGGGGGGCGGTGACCGCCGTGGCCATGACGTCGGGGCTGGCGCCCGGGTAGAAGGTCTGCACCTCGATGGTGGGATAGTCCACCTGGGGCAGGGCCGAGACCGGGAGCTGCCTGAAGGCCAGGAGCCCGACCAGCAGGAGCCCCGCCATGAGCAGCGAGGTGGCGATGGGCCTGAGGATGAATGGCCTTGAAGGATTCACTGCGCGGCTCCTTCCAGGTTCACGGCTTGGCGGCCGCGTCCGTGGCAGCGACCTTGCTGCCGGGCCGGAGCTTGTCCAGGCCTTCCACCACCACCCGGTCGCCCGAGGCGACGCCGGACTTCACCGCCACCTGGTCGCCTTCGGTCACCAGGATCTCCACCGGGTGCAGGTCCACGGTGTCGTTCCGGACCACGTAGACGAAATTCCCCTGGGGACTGCGCTGGACCGCGGCGGCCGGCATGATCAGGGCGTCCGGGATGGTGTCAGTCTGCATCTTGGCGTTGACGAACTGGTTGGGGAAGAGCATTCCGTCCTTGTTGGGGAACTCGGCCCGCAGCCGCACGGTGCCGGTGGTGGTGTCCACCTGGTTGTCCACCGCGACCAGGATGCCGGTGGCCAGCTTCTTGGTGAAGTCCCGGTCGTAGGCGTCCACGGGCAGGGCCTTGCCGCCCCTGCTGCTGGCCAGCACGTGCTGGATGCTGTCGGCGGGGATGGTGAACAGCACGTCGATGGGCGCCACCGGGGTGATGGTCGCCAGGCCGTTGGTGTCGGTGGCGTGGACCATGTTGCCCGGGTCCACCAGGCGCAGGCCCACCTTGCCGGAAACGGGGGCGGTGATGTGGCAGTAGACCAGGTTCAGCTTGGCGCTCTCCACCGAGGCCTGGTCGCTCTTGATGGCCGCCTCGAACTGGTCGGCGGAGGACTGCTGGGTGTCCAGCTGCTGCTGGGGGATGATGCCCTGGGCCACCAGGCTCTTGTAGCGCTCCAGGTCCAGCCGGGCGTCCTTGAGGGCGGCCTGGTCCTTGGCCAGCTGGCCTTCCGCCTGGTGCAGCTGCACCTGGTACGGCCGCGGGTCGACCAGCACCAGCAGGTCGTCCTTGCGCACCATCTGGCCTTCCTTGAAGTTCACCGACATGATCTGGCCGTCCACCCGGGTGTGGAGGGTCACCGAGTCGGTGGGCACCACCGTGCCCAGCCCGGAGAGGTTGACCGCCATGCTCCCCTGCCGGACGGTGGCGGCCACCACCGGCACCGCCCGCACCCCCACCGTCGGCTTGGCCTTGGCCGCCGTGAGAGAGTGCGCCACCAGCGTGACCGCGATGGCCGCGGCCAGGGCGAGGGGCAGCACCACCGGCCACCGCCAGCCCCTCCTGGCCGCCTGGGCCTGCGGGGGAACCTGGGGGACGTCGAGGGTGGGTCGGGTGACAGTCAGGTTGGTTTCCATTGTTTTCCAGTACCTTTTGGGGATTGCTAGCGCCATAAGGGGTGGTGCCGCGTGCACCAAATGCTCATTTGACTGTATCAAGCTTCCCTGGGATGACCGTCACATCATTGTTAAAGCAAGGATCCGGGCGGCCCTGGTCGGTTTGACCCGCCCATGTGCTAGACGTTTAACCCTTGATTATCGCCTTGACGTGGTCTCTCGTCCGCCTGCTTTTAGGAGCCGGCCCCAGACTTTGTCCGGCCCCGACCATTGCTCTGGTAAATTAAATACGTATCATCTTTACAAGATTGTTTTTACCGAGGAGAACCATGAGTTCGAGCCAGTCCCTGCCTGCCATCGCCATCCTCGGATACGGAACCATGGGGCGGGCCCTCGCCGGGGGGCTGCTCTCCAGCGGGCTGGCCACCCGGGAGACCCTGCGGGTGGGGGTGCGCCGGGCCCACCCCCAGGGCACCCCGCCCAGGGAGGACAGCCTGGGGCTGCGCATCCTGCTCAACGTGGACGCGGCCCGGGAGGCCGAGACCCTGGTGCTGTGCATCAAGCCCAAGGACGTGGAGGGGCTGATGCTCCGCCTGCGGGAGACTGGGGCCCTGGCCCACCATCCGCTGGTGATCTCCATCGCCGCCGGCCTGACCACCGCCCGGCTGTCCGAAATGGCACCCGGGTGCCCGGTGGTGCGGTCCATGCCCAATACCCCCTGCGCCATCGGGAGGGGCGCCACCGTCCTGGCCCGGGGCCCCGGGGCCGAGGACCGGCACGTGGAGCTGGCGCACGCGCTGTTCACCTCCCTGGGTACGGTGATGGAGCTGGAGGAGAAGCACATGGACACCGTGACCGGGCTTTCCGCCAGCGGCCCGGCCTTCATCTACACGGTGCTGGAGGCCATGGCCGAAGGGGCGGTGATGCGCGGCCTGCCCCGGACCGTGGCCCTGGAGCTGGCCGCCCGGGCCACCCAGGGCGCCGCGGAGATGGTCCTGGCCTCCGGGCGCCACCCGGCCTCCCTGCGGGACGACGTCACCACCCCCGCCGGGTGCACCGTGGCGGGGCTGCTGGTGCTGGAGGACGGCCGGCTGCGCTCGGTGGTGGCCAGGGGGGTGGAGATGGCGGCGAAGGTGGCGGGAGACCTGTCCTACTAGTTCTACTGGGGCGTCCGGGTCCCGTCCCGGCGTTCTGTCCGATGTTTCAGGCCCGCTGCGGGGGCCTGAAACATCGAGGATCCGAGGCTGGCACCATGGTCCTTGTTGCACCTCCAGGAGGTTTTAGAACCGGGTTTCGACGCGGCAGGTCGCTTGGTCCTTGGACCCGATGGGGACCCCGGCGCCGGCTGATGGGCACCGGAAACTTTAGCCCGGGTGCTGACACTGTGGCTTCACCTCAAGGAGCATCGAGGTGGACCTGGCCCCTGGTTGGGAAACGCGCTTGGATGCCTACACCGACCAGTTGGCGGAGGCGTTGCGAGCGTCTGGGTGGTGGGGGTCCGGGGCGATGAGCCCATCTGGCCTCCGGGTTGGACGCCTCTGGCGCCTGGCACGAGACCCTCGGGAGAAGGGCGAACCACCCGCGACAGAATCCAGAGATTCCCCTGCTCACCGCCAAGGCGTGGGCGATGGGACTTCCGCCCGAGGCTTGGCGGATTTCGAAGGCCGAACATGGCAGGGGTTCCACCACCACGCAAGCTTGTGCATCGCCGCTCGAACCTTTCTAATGGCCGAGCGTGCTCGGCTTTCTCCCCCTACCCACGGAACCGCCTTTAGGCTCGCGCAATCTGCCGTTTCCAGCCCTCATCCCTGGCGAAGACCTGCCTCCAAGGGTCGAGCATCATAACCCAGGATCGTTCCCTACGGTTCGGATCCTCCTGGCCCGCGGCATGCTCCTCAAGTTGCCCCGCTGCCCCTACTGCGGCCGAACCAACCAGCGAGCGAGGACTCCCCGGCCAAAACTCGCACCAAGGATCCAGACGGGTCGGAACCCGGACGCCCCAGTAGAACTAGAACGCCAGCCCCGGCCCCCCCGGGATCCGCGTGAGGTCGAACGGCGTCTGCTGGTAGACGTAGTAGTTCAGCCAGTTGGAGAACAGCAGGCTGGCGTGGCCGCGCCAGCGCACCAGGGGCTCCTGGTCCGGGTCCCCGTCCGGGAAGTAGTTCCGGGGCGGGGCGATGGGCAGGCCCTTCTGGCGGTCGCGGTTGTACTCGCCGCGCAGGGTCAGGGGGTCGTACTCCGCGTGCCCGGTGACGAAGACCTGCCGGCGGTCGGCGGACAGCACGAGGTAGACCCCGGCCTCCCGGGACTCGCTGAGCAGCAGCAGGTCGTCCACGGCCAGGATGTCCTCCCGCCGTACCTCGGTGTGGCGGGAGTGGGGGGCGTAGAACACGTCGTCGAAGCCCCGGGCCAGGCGCTCGTGGGGCACCAGGATCCGGTGGGGGAAGATGCCGAACATCTTCTCCGGCAGGGCGAACTTGGGGATGCCGTAGTGGTGGTACAGCCCCGCCTGGGCCCCCCAGCAGATGTGGAAGGTGGAGTAGACGTGGGCCTGGGCCCAGTCCATCAGGGCCTTGAGTTCCTCCCAGTAGTCCACCGCCTCGAAGGGCAGTTCCTCCACCGGCGCCCCGGTGATGATCAGCCCGTCGAAGAACTCCTCCTGCACCTCGGCGAAGGTGCGGTAGTGCTCCAGGAGGTGCTCCTGGGGCGTGTTCCGGGACTCGTGGGACTCCATGTGCAGGAGGTGGATCTCCACCTGCAGGGGCGTGTTGCCCAGCAGGCGCAGCAGCTGGGTCTCGGTGACGATCTTGGTGGGCATGAGGTTCAGGATCGCCAGGCGCAGGGGGCGGATGTCCTGGTGCAGGGCCCGGTTCTCGCCCATGACGAAGATGTTCTCGCTCTCCAGGATGCCCATGGCGGGAAGGGTGTCGGGGATCTTGACCGGCATGGCGGGGCCTTTCCTGAGACCGCCATCATAGCAATGGGCGGCTGGATGATGAAAATACCAATGAATGAACCATTTGTCGATTGGCGGCACTCTTTCTTCATACCCCGGATGGGCCGGGGCTGGAAAGGAGCGCCGCCATGCACCTCCAGATCCTCACGGGCGCCCTCGCGCAGCGTCTGGCCCGCGCGGCCTTCGCCCTCTGCCACACCCCGTTCCTGGCCTGGCTCTGCCCGCTCCGGGCCGAGGTCGTCCCGGCCGAGAAAGCGTAGTCAGTCTCCAAAGCAGATCCCCAGGTCCCGCCCGGTCTGCAGGGTGTCCCCGTCCAGGGGTACGCAGCGCATGCGCCCGGCCACCTCGGCCAGGGGCACGTAGTTGACCCCGTGGTAGGCCAGGGCCACCATGACCCCGCTCTGGCCCTCGGCCAGGGCCCGCACCGCGGCGGCGCCGAAGCGCAGGGACGCCAGGCGGTCGAAGGTGGTGGGGCTGCCCCCGCGCAGCAGGTGGCCCAGCACCACCACCCGGGATTCCTTGCCGGTGCGGGCATTGAGCTCCTTGGCCACCAGTTCGCCCATGCCCCCAAGGCGCTCGGCGTGGCCGACCTCGGCCACCGCCTGCACCACCCGCTGGCCGTCCTTGGGCTTGGCCCCTTCGGCCACCATCACCAGGGTGTATTGCCGCCCCCGGATCTCCCGGCCCCGGACGTGGGCCGCCACCTTGTCGAAGTCGAACGGGATCTCGGGAATGAGGATGGCGTGGGCGCCGCCGGCGATGCCGGCGTGCAGGGCGATCCACCCGGCGTACCGGCCCATCACCTCCACCACCATCACCCGCTGGTGGCTCTCGGCGGTGCTGTGCAGGCGGTCCAGGCACTCGGTGGCGAACGCCACGGCGGTGTCGAAGCCGAAGGTGGTGGCGGTCTTGTCCAGGTCGTTGTCGATGGTCTTGGGCACGCCCACCACCCGCAGGCCCTTCCGGGCCAGGGCCTCGGCGATGGTCAGGGAGCCGTCGCCGCCCACCGAGACCAGGGCGTCCAGGCCGTGCTTGGCGAAGAACTCCAGGATCTCGCTGGTGCGGTCCACCTCCTTGACGGTGCCGTCGGGCATCTTCAGGGGGAAATTCAGGGGGTTGCCCCGGTTGGTGGTGCCCAGGATGGTGCCGCCCAGGTGGGTGATGCCCCGCACCATGTCCCGGGTCAGCCGGACTACGCCCCCGTCCGGGTACCGCTCCGGGAAGAAGATGCCGTTGAAGCCCTCCCGGATGCCGTAGACCTCCCAGCCCCGGTCGATGGCGCTGATCACCACGGCGCGGATGACCGCGTTGAGGCCAGGGGCGTCGCCACCGCCGGTGTTGATGGCGATACGTCGGGTCGGATCTGCCATGATTCACTCGCTTTATCGGAAAAACGCGAGTGAATGATAGCATCTGTGGCGGCTGGAGGGACTTTCATGGGCACTCAGGCGACCGTCACCCACATGACCGACTACATGGGCATCGAAGCCCTGCTCTCCGAGGAGGCGCTGCTGGTCCGCAAGACCGCCCGGGACTTTGTCAACCGGGAGGTGCTGCCGATCATCGAACGGCACGCCCAGGCGCAGACCTTCCCCGCCGCCCTGATCCCCCGGATGGGCGAGCTGGGGTTCTTCGGCGCCACGCTTCCGGAGCAGTACGGCTGCGCCGGGCTGTCCCACACCGCCTACGGGTTGCTCCTGTACGAGCTGGAACGGGGCGATTCGGGGCTGCGCTCGTTCGCCTCGGTGCAGGGGTCGCTGGTGATGTGGCCCATCTTCACCTACGGCAGCGAGGCCCAGAAGGACAAGTGGCTGCCCGCCCTGGCCTCCGGCGGGAAGATCGGCTGCTTCGGCCTCACCGAGCCGGATTTCGGCTCCAACCCCGCGGGCATGATCACCCGGGCCGAGCGCATCCCCGGCGGCAAGTGGCGCCTCAACGGCACCAAGATGTGGATCACCAACGGCACGGTGGCCGACCTGGCGGTGGTCTGGGCCAGGACCCCCGACGGCATCCGCGGCTTCCTGGTGGAAAAGGGCGCCAAGGGCTACAGCGCCCCGGAGATGCACGGCAAGTGGAGCCTGCGCGCCTCGGTCACCTCGGAGCTGGTGCTGGAGGACGTGGAGGTGGACGAGGAGGCCTCGCTGCTGCCCAAGGCCCAGGGCCTCAAGGCCGCCCTGGCCTGCCTGAGCCAGGCCCGCTACGGCATCGCCTGGGGCGTGCTGGGGTCCGCGGACGCCTGCTACCAGTGCGCCCTGGACTACGCCCTGAGCCGGATCCAGTTCGACCGCCCCATCGCCTCGTTCCAGCTGCAGCAGGAGAAGCTGGCCTGGATGGTCACCGAACTCACCAAGGGCCAGCTGCTGGCCCTGCAGCTGGGGGTCCTCAAGGAGCGGGGCGTGCTCACCCACGCCCAGGTGTCCATGGCGAAGATGAACAACGTCAACTCCGCCCTGGAGATCTGCCGCAAGGCCCGCACCATCCTGGGCGCCAACGGCATCCTGGACGAGTACCCGATCATGCGCCACATGGCCAACCTGGAGAGCGTCTACACCTACGAGGGCGCCCACGACCTGCAGGTGCTGATGATCGGCCAGCAGGTGACGGGCATCCCCGCCTACCGCTGATCCCGGCCGGCCCGTCAATCTGCGGCCGTTCAGACGATCCGGCAGGGGATCTCCGCGTCCTCGTCCAGCCGGTAGACGGCGCACATGCGGTGGTAGCCGTCGGCGACCACCACCCGGCCCCGGGCCTCGTCCCGCACCAGCAGGAGCGGGGACAAGGTCCCACCCTCGCGGATCTTCTCCCAGTCCCTCTCCACGTGGGAATTGCTCACCCCCAGCAGCGACAGCCCCGAGGCCCGGAAGATGTCCTTGGCCTTGAACCGGGTCACGGGCGCCGCGCGAAGCCGCCCCAACAGCTCCGCCACCCGCTCGGCGGGGTACAGCAGCAGCAGGTAGGATTCCGCGGCAGGGTAGTTAGGCTCCGCCACGTCCGCCAGCCATTGGATCTTTTGGGCCTTGGATTTGCTCACGCGACCATTAGATCATGGTTCATCGGGCCAGTTCCGCACCGGGAAGGCGGCCGGGGAGGTGACGGTCCCCTGGGAGGTGGTCACGGAGATGGGCCCGGTGGCGGCCCCGGCCGGGACCTTGGCCTTGATCAACAGGGGGCCGGCCAGGGAGAACTCGGCCCGGGTGCCGCCGAAGGTCACCAGGCTGGCGTCGCCGAAGCCGTTGCCGACGATGTGGACCAGGGTGCCCGGGGTGCCCCGGGCCGGGTGGACCCACCACACGGCCGGAGGCCGGCCGGAGGAGAGGTCCAGGGTCAGGGCGCCGACCGCGATGGCGGCGCAACCGGCTGAATACCAGAAAAAACGCTTCACGACATGCATTGGCGACGATCCGGAGCGGAGACGGGGGGTTCAAGGCGTCGCCGGCGCGGACGTTCCGGAGGGAGCCGGGACCGGCTCCGCGATCTTGCCATCGGTCCCGCCCAGCGCCAAGAGGTTGGCGAACAGCCGGTAGGCCCCCGGCACCCCTTCGGGCAGCTGGCGGAAGAAGGACAGGCCGGTGTAGACGAACCAGCCCTTGCCGTGGCGGGCGGTGATCAGGCAGCCGGCGGCGGGCTGCTCCCCCGCATCCTGGGTGGCGAACACCGGCTGGTAGCGGGCATCCCAGTCTTCAGCGAAGTAGGTGCCGCGCTCCTGGACCCAGCCCTGGAAATCAGCCTGGGTGATGCGGTTGGGCCGCTCCAGCAGCGGGTGGTCCGGGGCCAGCACGGCCATGGGCGAGGCCTCGTCGGTGACCCGGGTGCGGGAGACCCGGAACGGATAGGGCCCCAGCTCCGGCGTCACCAGGCCCTGGTCCACCATGTACAGGACGATCTCCGTGCCCCCCGCGGCCACGTAGTCCAGCAGCCGCTGGTTGAGCTGGGCCAGGGCGGGCCGCGTATTGAAGGCCCGGATCCCCACCACCACTGCGTCATAGCCCCGCAGGTCCAGGGACGCCAGGTCCCCGTCGCTGAGCAGGTCCACGTGGTAGCCGAGCGGACGCAGGCACTCGGGGATCCCGTCCCCGGAGCCCGCCACGTAGCCGATGGCCATTCCGCCCAGGCGCAGGTCGGTCCGGGCCAGCTTCACCGAGGCCAGGGGCAGCAAGGTCTGCAAGGGGATGTGGGGGTAGTCGAGGCGCACCAGGCTCCGGGCCGGGCGGCTGGCGCCGCCGGTCTCCACCTGGACGCCCAGGCTGCCGAGGCCGGGCTGGGCCGGGGGCACCAGGCGCACGCTCAGGGACCGCTCCTCCCCGGGCCGGTCCAGGGTGAAGGGCAGTTCGGCCGGCTCCACCCGCCAGCCGGGGCTGGGCTGGAAGCGCAGCCGGCCCGCCGCCGGAGCCCCGGCGGCGGCCACGGTCAGTTCGACCGGGCGCGGAGTGTCGTCGCCGAACACTTGCACCGGCCTGGCGAAGGTGACCACCACCGGCGGCACCACCGCCAAAGGCTGCCAGCGCTCTCCCAGCACCGGGTCGCGCTGGCGGAAGCGCACCGGGGCCGCCAGGTCGAAAGCCACCCCCTGGGCCGACAGGTGGAAGGTGACCGTCAGGGGCGGCGCCCCCTCGGCCCGGCCGGCCTGGTCCGGGGTCCCCCGCGGGTTCAGGTTCGGCGTGGGGCCCGGATCCGCCCAGTACGGCTGGGACAAGGGCGTGTCCGCGGGCAGGGTGAACTGGAAGGTCGTCCGGACCGGCTGGTTGACGCCCAGTCCCGACGGCCCCCGGTGCTCCCCGAGGGCGTCCAGGCCGGTGAGGGCCACCCCGGCGGCGTTGCGGGCCAGGATGGTGGCGGTGACCCCGACCGGCTGGCCCGGGACCAACGTCTGCCGGTCGGCCAGGGCCTCCACCCAGATGCCGGCGGCGCAGCGGATGGCCTCCAGCAGTTCGGCGCGCTTCACCTGGACCCAGGGGTCCGCGCCCATCGCGTCCATGGCGGCCTTGGCCTTCAGCAGCAGGGGCAGGACCGCCGCCGGCCGTTCAGGGCGGTATTCCTGCCGGGCCCGGGCCAGGAACGGGGCGACGGTCATGCCGCCCGGCACCCGCTTCCAGCTGGTGTCCAGGCCTTCGAACGGATCGTTCCTGGCGGGGGACCCGGCCAGGAGTTCCAGCACCTCCGGGACCGGGCCGCGCCGGGCCACTTCCCCGTAGGCCTGGGTCCGGTGCTGGCTGTGGCTCTCGGCGCCCAGCTCGGCGTAGGACCGGCCCAGGAGCGGCTCGTACTGGCCCGCGTCCAGGGTCAGCCGCCCGGAGGCCGCCGGGGCGGAGGCGTCCCCGGGACGCAGGTAGTGGTTCCAGTACAGGCGCGTGGGCTGCCACGGCTTGACCCAGGCCAGCTGCTCCGGGAACCGGGCCGGGTCGCCGGCGGCCTTGAAGGCCTCCACCGCCAGGATGGCCGAGGCGGTGTGGTGGCCGTGGGTATTGGTCTGGGTGGGGAAGAACCGGGTCACCACCACATCCGGGCGGAACAGACGGTAGATCCAGACCACGTCAGCCAGCGCCTCCTGGTGGCCCCACTTGGCCAGGGCCCGCTCGGGGGTCTTGCAGTAGCCGAAGTCCACCGTGCGGGCGAAGTACTGCTCCGCCCCGTCCAGGCGGCGGCCCGCCCGCAGCTCCTGGGTGCGGATGGCGCCCAGGGCCGTGCCCTGCTCGGGCCCGATGCGGTTCTGCCCGCCTTCGCCCCGGTTCAGGGACAGGTAGGCGGTGCGCAGGCCCCGGCCCCGGGAAAAGTAGGCCAGCAGGGCGGCGTTCTCGTCGTCGGGGTGGGCGGCCAGGTAGAGCACGCTGCCCAGCACCTGGAGCTTGTCCAGGGCCAGCTGCAGGTCCGCCGCGTCGCGCACCGGCGGTGCCTGGGCCGCCAGGGTCGAGACCAGGAGGGCCGTGGCCAGCCCCAGGATCCACCGCCACGACCACGTTCGCGCCCGGCCCATGCCCGCCTCCGTAAATGCATGCAGAGATCAGCATACCGGCAGGCGGGACGGAGAGCACGCGGCGCCGTCAGCTCCTGGCTTCTCTTTCCACGGCCGCGGCCGACCGGGTCTCCTTGCGCCCCAGGTTCCAGAGGATCAGGTACAGTACCACCCCCACCGCCAGGCCCCAGTTGATGCCCTTGAGGGCCACCACCGCGGCCATGACTCCGGCGATGCCGGCGGAGGTCTTGTCCTTGACCATTTCCAGGGCGATGTACGAGCAGGCGTAGCCCTGGACCAGCAGGGTCAGGGCCAGGGCGATGGGCAGCACCGGCCGGCACAGGGAGGCGATGGGCAGGAGCGTCACGCACACCGCGGCCGAGAGGCGGAACGATCCCATCGCCCCGAAGATCGAGTCCACGCACTTGCGCCCTTCCTTGTACCGCTCGCAGATGGCGACGGTGATGGCCGCCCACAGCGGGCCCGACAAAGGGGTAAAGGGCCCGGTGAGGGACAGGGTCAGGTTGCGGGCGCCGGTGATCAGGTTGGAGCGGTTGGAGTCGAACTCCACCACCTCGTCCGGGCGTTCCCGGCCCGCGTCCTTGAGCACCGCGTCGGCGGTGACGATCTCCCCGAAGGCGACCAGGTACACCGCCAGCGCCATGGGCACCGCCGCCGCGAACATCCCCAGGGACGGGAAGCCGATCCCCCACGGGCTGTAGTGGGCGATCATCTCCCCGAACCGGAAGCTGATGAAGCCCCACTGGATCTTCGGGAAGGCCAGCTCGCCCACCAGCGGCCCCACCAGCATCGCGGCCACCAGGCCCGGCAGCATCCCGTACTTGCCCACCTGGGCCAACAGCTCGCTGGCGCTCTTGATGCGCTTGAACTGGAGGGAGAACAGGACGAAGAAGGTCAGCGCCGCGCCCACCCCGATGGAGACGGGGAACTGGGCGATGTGCCCGCCGGGCTGGAATTCCCGACTCACCGCCGCGATCCCGGCGCCCAGCAGGATCCCGGCCTTGAGGGCCGGCGGCACGGCCCGGGTCAGGCGGTGGGCCAGCCCGGTCAGGCCCATGACGATGAACAGGAGCGACACCAGGATCTGCAGGGCCATCATGGCGTGGACCGAGTCCGGACCGACCTTGTAGCCGCCCAGGTAGACCAGGGTCAGGGGAATGGCCGAGGTGATCCAGCCGGGCACCACCGGATCCCCCAGGAGCACGTGCAGCAGGTTCAGGAACTCCGCCAGCGCCACCACGGTCAGGGCCACGTCGAAGGGCATCCCCAGGGTCTCCTGCAGGAGCGGGATGGCCGAGAACCCCACCGCGATCATCAGGACCGCCTGGACGATCTCCGGGAACTCCAGCCGGTAGTGGATGATGGGGAGGCGGATCTTGAACATCCCGGCCGGGAGGTACGGCTGCTCCTGGCCGTCTTCTCTGCGTCTGAACAACATGGTCCGGTCCCTTTCGAGGTGTGGGGACGTCGAGGGCCGCCGACGGGCGGAGAAGCAGCCCGTGGGGAAGGTCGCTGGCGTTATGGGGTTGGGCCTGGATGGTTGCCGGAAGGTTCGCGTGGATCCGGGGCCGGTTCAAGATTTTTTGGGCAAGAAAATCACTGGGGGGCATGGTGGTCGGACTCGCCCGCATGGCGGTCCTGATTTTCCCCTGGTCGATTATTGGTTTTGTATACCGGAAGACCTGCCCAGACCATGCTCCTGGTCGATATGTATTATGGTGTATGGGAAAGGTCAAAGGGTACTATCACCATGCGGGTCTATTTCGCCGCGATCCACAAAGACAAGGACAGCGACTACACCGCCCTGTTCCCCGGGGTTCCCGGCTGCATTACCGCCGGTGCCGACACCGAGGAACTGACGCTCATGGCCCGGGAGGCGCTCCAGGGCCACCTTGAAGCTTGCCGGGATCACGGCGGCCCCGTTCCCTCCCCCCTTTCCCTGGAGGCGGCCAAGACCCATGAGGACGCCCAGGGGGCGTCCTTCTTCCTTGCGGTGCCGGTGGACATCGAAGAGGGCCCGACCGTCCGCCTCCAAATCACCATGCCGGCTGGACTGAGGGACCGGGTGGACTCCTACGCCCGGCGGCGAGGCCTGACCCGCAGCGGCTTCCTCGCCCTGGCCGCGCGCCGGGAGATGGAGCACGGCGCTTTACCTGCGAGGTTCCCGCGAGTGGAAAGTCCATCTCGATGCCCTGCCATCGCTGGAACGGGGGAGACCGGCTATGATGCCGTTGTCCCGGTTGAGGGCGATCGGAGGTCAAGGTGCTGACCCGGCTGCGTATCCAGGGTTTCAAGAACCTGGTGGATGTCGATCTCCGCCTGGGCCCCTTCACCGTAATCGCCGGGGTCAATGGGGTCGGGAAATCCAACCTGTTCGACGCCATCCAACTCCTGAGTGCGCTTTCGGAACGGTCGGTCCTGGACGCGGTGACCAGCGTGCGCCAGGAGACCAGCAGCGCCAACGCGATCCGCATCTTCACCCAAGGCACCCAAAGCCAGGTTGATTCCGTCCTGTTCGAAGCCGAAATGCTGGTTGCTCCGAAGGTCCGGGACGACCTCGACCAAGAGACCTCGCCCTCAGCCTCCCACTTGAGGTACACCCTGGAACTCCGGCATTCCCTGGTGCCCGGATCGCCGGTTCCAAGGATTGAGATCGTCCACGAGGCGCTGGACTACCTTAAGCGGGAAGAGTCCACCGCGGCGCTTCCCTTCGCGAGGAAGAAGACCAAGTGGATCAGATCGGTCCAGAGTGGGAACCGAACGAAGCCTTTCATCAGTACCGAACAGCGATCGGATGGATGCTACATCAAGATCCACGAGGACAGCGGCCACCAGGGCCGGCCCAGGGAATTGAAAGCGGCCTCCCTTACCCGGACCATCCTCTCCACCATCAACACCATCGAATACCCGACCGCCCTCGCGGCCAAAAGGGAGATGCAGTCCTGGCGCCTCCTGCAGTTGGAGCCTTCGAAACTGCGGGCGCCCAGTGAATGGCATGATCGGCCCGTTCTTGGACCCGACGGAAGCGGCCTCCCTGCCACCCTGCAGCGACTGCTCCGCGACTCGGGCCAGGATCAGGCGAATGTCGAGGCCAAGCTGGTGGCGAAGTTGTTCGATCTCATCGGCGACGTGCGGACCTTGAAGATCGATCAGGACGAGAAAAGGGAAACCTACACGGTCCTGGTCGGATTCAAGAATGGCCTGACTCTTCGGGCGCGGGACCTGTCGGATGGAACCTTGCGATTCCTCGCCCTGGCGGCTTTGGAATCGGATCCATCCTGGGGCGGCTTGCTCTGCATGGAGGAACCCGAGAACGGCATCCATCCTTCGCGCATTCCCGCCATGCTCCGCCTTCTCAATTCCTTGGCCGTGGACACCAGATACCCAGTAGGGGAAGACAACCCGCTCCGCCAGATCATCGTGAACACCCACAGTCCTGAAGTGGTTGGCCTCGCCCCTGAGGCTTCGGTGCTGGTGGCCGTTCAGGGATGGTCGCAGATCCATGCCGAGCTTGTGCAGGGCGCGGAATTCCGTCCCCTTCAGGGCACCTGGAGGGACGCTCCTGGCGTCAGGTACTCCACCAAGTCCGAAATCACGGCCTTCCTCAAGGCGTTGCCCAAGGCGCTGTTGGAGGTACCCTTCGACCCGGATTCGCTCCCGGTCGGCGGCAGACCTGAGATCCGGCCTTTATTCGATGAGGACCTGGCATGAGGGTGATCCGAGGAACGCTGGTTTGCGAGGGGTCCAGCGACCAGATGATCATTCCGATCCTGAAATGGTTGTTCGGGTCTCATGGCTTCCCTGCAGTGGAGGTGGCGCGACCTGACCTGGGCCTGCTCAGGAACCCCCCCAAGACCCTTGAAGAACGGGTGCAGGCAGCACTTTCCAACAACCCTTGCGACATCGTGTTCATCCACAGGGATGCGGATGCCTGCAGTTATGCAACCAGGGCTGATGAAATCGACCGGGGGCTCCGGGACCTTGGCCTTTCGGTCCCTCATGTCCGGGTCGTGCCGGTTCGCATGTCTGAAGCCTGGCTCTTGATCGATGAGGATGCCATCCGCAGGGTGGCACAACGCCCGAATGGACGAACAATACTGGCGATGCCCAGATTGGCCCACCTGGAATCCCTGCCGGATCCGAAAGGCACCTTGCTCCGGCTCCTCACGACTGCAAGCGAGCTTACCGGCCGGCGCCTCGACCAGTTCCGCACTGAGGCCAGGAGTCGTGTCCACCAATTGGCGGAGTTCATCTCCGATTACGGCCCACTCAGGAACCTCTCAGCTTTTCAATCCTTGGAAGAGGAGTTGGTGCGAGCGCTCGCTGCAATGCGATGACATCCTTGGCGCCCTCGGCAGCGTCCCTTCCAGGGCCAGGATGACCAACAGAGCCCGCCAAAGCCTCCGGCCATGTTCCGCCACAGCAGCCCTTGGGATCGAAGGCCATCTTAAGAGGGGCCCAGATCCTTCAGGAGGCCGCACTCTGCCGCCGGGACCGGGCCCGGACCACCAGCACCAGGACCACGAACAGCGCCAGCGGCGCCAGCACGCCCAGGTCGATGCCCCAGGGCTCCGGCAGCAGGATGCCCAGGATGCCCCCCGCCAGGGACCCCAGGAGCGCCAGGGCGAACCACGCGAACCCGCGCCAATACCTTTCCTTGCCCAGCTTCAGGTACAGCAGGGTCCCGGCGGCCCCGCCCAGCAGGCCTCCCACCAGCGCCCCCAGGTTCTCGGCCCGGGGGCCCTTCTGGTGGTTCGCCACCAGGGCTGTGACGACGAACATCCCGATGACCGCGCCCAGGGCGAACCGGAGCAGGTGGCCCAGGCCCCGGGCGATCCGGTCGCTCCATCCGGCCTCCGCCACGGCCCCGGCCAGCCAGGCCACCAGGTACAGCACGCCCACGCCGGCCGCCACCACGCCGAGGAGGATCCCCAGCGCGGCCAGCGAACCCAGGACCTCGTCGCGCACCAGGTGCGGGACCACCACCGCCGCGGCCACCAGCACCAGGGCCAGGAGCAGGTACAGCTCGTAGCGCACGAACCCGGCCCGGGCCCGCGGCGCCTTCGACATGCTCAGCCCCTTTCCCGCAGCGCGGACACCACCCAGGTCGCCATCTCCCGGCACTTGGCCTTGGCCGCGTCGTCGTAGCGAACCCGGTCCCGCTCGTCCAGGAAGTCGATCCCGGTCAGCTCCCGGCAGCCGATGGCGCCGAACCGGTCCCGGAAGCCCAGGAACAGGTCCCGGGTCTCGGCGTAGACCCGGTCCTTCTGGGCCTCGTCCCCGGGGTCCCGGGCGCCGGCCTTGAGCCCCAGCGCCAGCACGCCCCCGGTCAGGCACCCGCAGACCCCGCCCAGCCGGCCGAAGCCCGCCCCGAACCCGGTGGCCGCGCCCGGGGCCATCCCGGCGCACACGCCGGCCACGACCGCCTCGGCGCAGTTGGCGCCCAGGGCCATGAGTTCGCGGGCGGAGGGATCGGCGGCCATGGCATTGCCTCGCAGGTTGGACCGGGCCCGAACGTTGCTGGGTCGGATTGTTGAATAACACCATACAACCGATCCGCACGCCCGGGCCGGGTGATCTTGGCCGACCCCAGGACCGGCTCAGGGATGCCCCACCGCCGGCGCCGCCGGGATGAGCTGCAGGTAGTCCTCCCGGTCCAGGCAGGTGCGCCAGTGCCCGGCCAGCATCGCGCCGCCCGTCACGGCCACGAACAGCCCCGCCGCCAGCAGGCCGAACACCCACCCCGGCACCGCCTTGCCGCCGGGGGCGCGCACCTGCAGGGTGTCCCGCACCGGGCACGCCGCCACGCACCACGCACCGGTAGCAGGCCGAGCACTCGTCGCTGCGCACCGTGGTCGCCGCGTGCACCTGGATCCGCGCCGGGCAGGCCCGGGTGCACAGCCGGCAGTCGATGCAGGTGGCCTTGGTCCGGGCGACCTTCACCGGGCTGGCCAGGCTCAGCAGGCCCAGCAGGGCCCCGTACGGACAGAGGTAGCGGCACCAGACGTTCTGCACCACCAGGGACAGGGCCGCCAGGACCAGGACCACGCCCAGGCCCAGGCCGGAGAGGTGGGCGAAGAACAGGTGCATCCGGATGTCCGCCACCGCGTTGAACGGACTGTCCAGGAACGCCTCCAGCGCCGGGCCGTCCATCTTCCACACGGCCCACAGGAAGAAGGCCAGGAGGAGATACTTCACGCCCCGCAGCGGCAGGTCGGCCCACCTGGGCAGGCCCTTCGGTGAACGCATGCGTTCACCGAAGTCTAAGGACAGGCTGCGCCCGAACAGCCTGCGCCCCAGGCGCCACAGCGCCTCTAGAGGCTTTCGACGAACGCTTGGATCCTGGCGAACCCCTCCCGGATCCGCTCCCGGGATGTGGCGTAGGACACCCGCACCAGCCCTTCCCCCTCCTCGCCGAACCCGGTCCCCGGCACCACCGCCACGGCCTTCTCGGTGATCAGCCGGGTGGCGAAGGTCTCCGAGCTGAGCCCGGTCCGGCTGATGTTCATGAAAGCGTAGAAGGCGCCCTTGGGGGGGACGCAGGAGATCCCGTCGATGGCGGCGATCTCGCCCAGGAGGATGGACCGGCGCTGGGCATACTCCTCCAGCATGAGCCGGAGGGGCTCCTGGCCGCCCCGCAGCGCCTCGATGGCCGCGAACTGGGTCGCCGAGTTGACGCAGGCGGCGACGTTTTCCTGCAGTCGGACCATGCTCCGGATCACTTCCCCGGGCCCCGCGGCCCAGCCGACCCGCCACCCGGTCATGGCGTAGGTCTTGGAGAAGCTGTCCACGATGAGGGTCCGCCGCTGCATCCCGGGGAAGGTGGCGATGCTCGCGAATTCGGCGCCGTCGTAGAGGAAATGGCGGTAGACCTCGTCCGAGACCACCACCAGGTCCTTCTCCACCGCCAGTTCGGCCAGGGCCTGGAGCACCTCCCGCCCGGCCACGCCCCCGGTGGGGTTGGCGGGGGAGTTGATCAGGAGGATCCGGGTCCGGGGCGTCACGGCCTTCCGGACATCGTCGGGATCGTACACGAAACCGTTGCTCTCCCGGACCTTGACCAGCACCGGCACCCCGCCGCAGATCCTCACCTGGCCCACGTGGTTGGGCCAGTAGGGGTTGCTGATGATGACCTCGTCGCCCGGGTCCACCAGCGCCATCATTGCCAGCATCAGGGCCTCCATGCCGCCCAGGGTGGCCATGACCTCCCCCTCGGGATCGTAGCGGAGCCCATGGCTGCGCTCCATGGACTCGGCGATCGCCTGGCGCAGGGGCAGGATCCCGGCATTGGGCGTGTAGTGGGTCTGGCCCTCCTGGAGGGCGCGGACGGCGGCCTGCACGATGGCGTCGGGGGTGGGGAAGTCCGGCTCCCCCACCGTGAAGCTGACCACGTCCCGCATCCGGCTGGCCAGGTCGAACATCTTGCGGATCGGGGAATCCCCCGTCTCCCGCGCGGCTCTGGAAAGGGTCTTCATCGGGGTCTGCCTCCCTCCAACAGCGCGGCCCGGCGCCTTCAGGCCCGCACCAGGTGCACCCTGAAGCCGCCCAGCTCCAGGTCCAGGTCGACCGCCTTCCACCGCCCCTGGCCGTCCACCTTGGCGGTCTCGGGGCGTGCCGGGATGCCGGCCGCAGCCAGGCAGGCCGCCGCCCGCTCCACCTGGTTGCAGCGGATGCCGATGTGCCCGTGCGCCGCCGGGCAGGGCCGCTGGGCGATCTCGATGCAGTCGCCGGCGAAGGTGGAGCTGGCGCCCTCCCGGGCCGGGAATCCGAACAGCCGCGCGAAGGCCCCGGCCAGGGCCCCCCGGGCGCCCTCCTCCGGGGCGTGGATCCCCAGGTGGGCGAAGCCGAACCCGTGCAGGCTCGCCACCGCCTCCCGGCACAGCCGCTCGACCTCCTCCCAGTTGCCCGCCTGGACCAGGTCCCCCTTGACCATCCACGATCCCCCCACCGCGAGCACGTTGGGACGGCGCACGTACTCCGCCAGGTTGGCCGCGTTGATGCCGCCGGTGGGGACGAACTGCATGGCGCCGAACGGCCCGGCCAGGGCGTCCAGCATGGCCGTGCCTCCGCACACCCCGGCGGGGAAGAACTTGAGCGCCGCCAGGCCCTGGGCGAGTCCCCGGGCCACCCCGTCCGGGCCGGTCACCGCCGGGAGCACCACGACCCGGTGCCGGAGGCACCAGGCCACCACGTCTTCCACGTAGCTCGGGCTGACGATGAAGCGCGCGCCCGCCGCCACCGCCCGCTCCGCCTGGTCCACCGACAGCACGGTGCCCGCCCCCACCAGCAGGCCCTCGACCTCGGCCGCCAGGACCCGGATGGCCGCTTCGGCCGCCGCGGTGCGGAAGGTCACTTCGGCCACCGGGATGCCGCCCCGCACCAGGGCCCGCCCCAGCCCCACCGCGGACCGGTCGGATTCCAGCGCGATCACCGGGATGATCCCGGCCTCTCCCAGCTTCTGCAGCACGGTATCCATGACGTGGTTCCTCGGGTGCGCAACAACCTGGATGGACAGTTATGATGGATGATTGCTCCCACTATACAACCCGCGGGCGCCGTCCCGGAGTTCCCCATGAAGAGGATCGTCACGTTCGGCGAAATCATGCTCCGCCTCAAGTCCCCGGGGCACGAGCGGCTGTTCCAGAGCCCCATGCTGGAAGCGGTGTTCGGGGGCGGCGAGGCCAACGTGGCGGTATCCCTGGCCACGTTCGGGGCCCAGGCGGTGTTCGTCACGGCGCTGTCCAAGGACAGCGTGGGCCAGGCCGCCATCCGGACCCTGCGGACCTACGGGGTGGACGTCGGCCGGATCCGCCAGACCAGCGCCCGGACCGGAATCTACTTCCTGGAGACCGGTGCCGACCAGCGGCCCTCCCTGGTGGTCTATGACCGGGCCGGCAGCGCCGCGGCCTTGATGCAGCCCGGCGACTTCCCCTGGGCGGAAATCTTCCAGGGCGCCGACTGGTTCCACTTCACCGGCATCACCCCGGCCCTGTCGGCCAGCGCCGCCCAGGCCTGCATGGAGGCCGCCAAGGCCGCCAGGGCCGCCGGGGCGACGGTATCCATCGACCTCAACTACCGCAAGAAACTCTGGAACTACGGGGCCAAGGCGGTGGACGTCATGACCGGGCTCGCGGCCCTGGCCGATGTGCTGGTCGCCAACGAGGAGGACATCCAGCTGGCGCTCGGCATCCAGGCCGGGGCCCCGGCCGGGGGCGCCGGCGCGGAGACCGAGGCCTACCGGGAACTGGCCGTCGCCACCAAGGCCCGGCTCCCCAACCTGGGGATGGTGGCCATCACCCTGCGGGAGAGCCTCTCCGCCGACCGCAACCACTGGTCCGCGGTGCTGGACGGCCGGGAGGGCTTCCGCCGGTCGCGCAAGTACCCCCTGGAGGACATCGTCGACCGGGTCGGGGGCGGGGACGCCTTCGCCGCCGGACTCATCTTCGGCCTGCTGGAATTCAGCGACGAGGGCCGGGCCCTGGAGTTCGCCGTGGCCGCCTCCGCCCTCAAGCACACCATCCCGGGCGACTTCAACCTGGCCCGGCGGGAGGAAGTGGAGCAGCTGGCGGCCGGGGAGAGCTCCGGCCGGGTACAGCGGTAGCACCGTTGGATCCGACCGGCATCGATCGCCCGTGCCAGGCACAAGCAGCCGTAGCAGGCATAGCCTGCAATGGCTGCCAGCCTCCCTCAGGCCTGCATCCCCCCGCCCGTCTCATCCTGGAAGAACATGGGCGCCGGCGCCTCGCCGCCCACCGGGGCCGCCACCCGCTCCAGCAGGTCCGCTAGGGTGCGCAGCTGGTCCGGGGTCAACTGGGTCATGCGTTCCAGCAACACCTGCTGGAGCGGCACCGGGACGGCCGCCGCGGCCTTGGCCCCGGCCACCGTCAGGGCCACCTTCAACCGGCGGTGGTCCTCGCTGCTGATCCGCTTGCCCACCAGCCCCTTGCCGTGCAGCTTGCGCACCACCACCGACACCGAGCTGGGATCGGTGGCGGTGGCTTCCGCCAGCTCCCCCACCGAGAGCGGCCCGCGCTCCTTCAGCACATGCAGCACGAACACCTGGGCCGCGCTCAGCCGGGAGCCCGCGTCCCCGCCCGCCTGGGCCAGGCGCAGGGCCCGGACGATCCAGCGCAGGGCCTCCATCACCCGGCGCGCGTCAGGGTCCAGTCTCGGCGTGATTGTTTGGGATCCCATCATGTTCGGCTCCAGTCGGTTCCATCACTGGGTGAACGCAATCGATACGCTTCGCCATCCATCATACCAGGGCGGCCATGCGCGTCGCCAGCCGCCCTGAACTATCATCGGAGCACAGCCAAAAAGCAAGCAGCCACATGGCCGACCACAAAGTAGTTGGGATCCCACGTGTCACTTTCCGGCTCCCCGGCACATCCAATCCAGCGATGTGGGTGATCCGCCGCAGCGGAACGCCCACCCGCACGAAAACCTTTCCTTCATTCCCGCCTCCGTGGAGCGAGAAGGTCATGCCGCTTGCTTTCCCAGCCTGGATCCGCATCACCCACTTCCTCAACTTCCTTTTCCTGTCCTTGCTCCTGCGCAGCGGCCTGGAGATCCTCTCCGCCCACCCCAAGCTGTACTGGAACGACGACTGCCGGCTCAACAGCGAGTGGGCGAACTTCGACCCCCACCCCTACCCCAAGGACGAACTGTTCACCGCGGACGACCAGGAGACGAACTTCCCGTCCTGGCTGGCCCTGCCCGGCCACCGGCACTGGGACCTGGGCCGCCACTGGCACTTCGCGGCGGTCAACGGCTGGATCGCCACCGGCGCCGCCATGTCCCCGGCGGTGGCCGGACGCTTCCCCCGCTACATCCGGCTGTTCCACGGCCGCCAGGCGGCGCGGAGCATCCACTTCATCTGCCTCTGCTGCTACGTGGTGTTCTTCATCGGCCACATCAGCATGGTGGTCCTGCACGGCTTCCGCACGGAACTCGCCCTCATCACCCTGGGGCAGGTGCGGAGCCCGGACCTGAACCTGGCCCTGGCCGTGGGCCTGGGCGGCATCGCGGCGGTGGTGGCGGTCCACGTCCTGGCCACCCGGGTGTCCTTCCGCCACCCGGACTGGGTCCAGCGCTGCGCCGAGCGGTTCGTGGACCCCGTGCGCCGCGCCGTCCTGGGCCACCTGGCGTCCCGCCAGCACTACACCCGCGCCGACATCTCCCCGTTCCTCTGGGTGAACGGCAGGCCCCCCAAGGAACCGGACTACCTGGCCCTGGCCCAGGACCACTTCAAGGACTACGTCCTGCCCGTGGACGGGCTGGTGGAGCGGCCCCTGCGCCTGACCCTGGAGGACCTGCGCGCCCTGCCCCGCCAGGTCCAGATCACCAAGCACAACTGCATCCAGGGCTGGTCCGGAGTGGCGGAATGGGCCGGGGTGCCGCTGCGGGAGATCATCAAGCTGTGCCGGCCCCTGCCCGGGGTGGGCGACGTGGTGTTCTGGGCCTACGACGAGAAGTCCCAGTCCGAGCCCCGCGCCAAGGCCCCGGGGCAGTACTACGGCACCATCCCCATGGCCATGGCTCGGCAGCCCCAGACCCTGCTGGCGTTCGAGCTGAACGGCGATCCCCTCCCCATCGAGCACGGCGCGCCCCTGCGCCTGCGCCTGGAGACCCAGTACGGCTTCACCATGGTCAAGTACATCAAGGGCATCCAGTTCGTGGACAGCTTCCGGCACGTGGGCAAGGGGCGGGGCGGCTGGCCCGAGGACAACCTCTACCGCAGCCGGGAAGCCAGCATCTGACCTTCCTGCCACCGGCGCCGGTCCCCCAGGATCCGCGCCGGCACCCCGCCCGCCACCGCCCAGTCGGGGACGTCCGCGGTCACCACCGCGCCCATGCCCACCACCGCGTGGTCGCCGATCCGCACCCCGTCGGTGATCCCGGCGTTGGCGCCGATCCACACGTCCTCGCCGATGCGGATGCCCCTGGAATGGTCTCCAGCGCCATGAGCCGGTCCTGCTCCTCCCGCTGCCAGGCCTGGACCCACTCCCGGTGCCGCTCCTTCAGCACGAAGTACAGCCAGGGCATCCAGGACAGCCGCAGCTTGTGTTGTTCCCTGAAGGCTTCGGGATCCATGGGGCACGCGGGTTGGTTCATCGGCGATCTCCTGACGTCCCGGAGGGGTTCACCCACGCAGGGTGGCGGTCAGGCGCAAGGGCGCGTCCAGGAGGCCCAGGGCCTCGCGGATGCCCGGGATGAACAGGTGCGCCGCCGTCAGGGCCTCCACCGCGGTGCCTTCCAGGCCGGACACGGCGATGCCCAGGGCCGCCACGCGCAGCATCAGGCGGTCGTTGCGCCCGTTGCCGACGGCCGCCACCCGTTGCGGCCCCAGACGCCCCACCAGGTCCCGCTTGGCCTCAGCCTGCCGGTCGGGCCCCAGCACCGTGAGTTCCACCTCGAGGCCGGCCAGGGCCTCCCGCGCATGGCCGAAGGTGTCGGCGGTGACCACCTGGATCCTCAGCCGGCCGGCCAGGGACCGGAGACGGTCGGAGACGCCGGCCAGCAGCATCCCATCCATCGCCAGGGTGCCGTTGAAGTCCAGCACCAGGTGCTCCAGGGAGAGGTGCTTGAAACCGGGGATGGCGAGGTCGAGCATGGCGGTCCTCCGGGCGGGTGAACGGTGCGTTTCCTTTGGCGGCCGTCAGTGCCCTCGATAGACTACCTGCCTCGGGGGATGGAGTCCCCCTCGACCGCTCGGAAAGCAGGCCCATGTTCCCCAGCCAACCCCAGCCCGGCGCGCCGCGATCCCGTTGGGCGGTCTACGCGCGCCACCTCGCCCTCCTGGCCATCGCCTACAACCTGCTCGAAGGCCTCGTCTCCATGGCGTTCGGCTGGGCCGACAGCTCCGTCGCCCTGTTCGGGTTCGGCGCCGACAGCCTGATCGAGGTGGGCACCTCCCTGCTGGTCCTGTGGCGGCTGCGGGAGGAGCAGGGGGCCTGCGCCGGATCCGCCCTGCCCCGGGAACGCCGGGCCACCCTCGGCATCGGCATCCTGTTCCTGCTCCTGGCGGCCGGCACCGCCGCCGGGTCGGGACTCCAGCTGCTCTCCCGCCGCCACCCGGCCACCACCCTCCCGGGCCTGGCCGTCGCCACGGCCAGCATCGGGATCATGGCCTTCCTCTGGCGCGGGAAGCGGCGCGCCGCCCGGGCTCTGGACAGCCGCGCCCTGGCCGGGGACGCCGAATGCAGCCTGGTCTGCATGGAGCTGTCCAGCGTCCTGTTCCTGGGGAGCCTGGCCTACCTGCTCCGGCCGGCGCTCTGGTGGGCGGATGGGGTGGCCGCCCTGGCCCTGGCCGTCTTCATCGGCAAGGAGGGCGTGGAGATGGTGACCGCCGCCTGCAGGCCCGGGTTCCAGGGCGGGTGCGGCTGCCGCTGAGAGGCTATGCCCGCCGGACGGCCAGGGCATCCTTCTGGCGGCTCACGTTGGTCGCGTACACCCCCAGGATGACCATCGCGCCGCCCAGCAGCGTGAAGACCTTCAGCGGCTCCCGGAGGATGACGATCCCGGCCCCGATGGCGAACAGCGGGTTCAGGTAGGTGAACACCGACGTGCGCACCGGGCCCAGGGCTTCCACGCCTTTGTACCAGACGTGGTAGGCGAACACCGAGCACGGGGCCGCCAGGTACAGCGCGCCCAGGAACGAGGGCCAGGTGAGGTGCCGGAGCTGCACATAGAGCGGCTCCGGGGCCAGGGGGGTGGCGAACCACGCCAGGGGCAGCAGCAGGAGGGTCCCCGCCATCTGGACGTAGGCGATGGCCACGAACGGGCGGTAGGCCTGGAGCAGCGTCTGCCCGTAGATGGTGAATCCCGACCAGACCACGGCGTTGAGCAGCAGCAGGCCGTCCCCCTTCCAGCTGCTGGACTGCACCAGGCCGGCCCAGCGCCCGTTGGTGATGATCAGGACCACCCCAGTGAAGGCGATGGCGATCCCGGCCACGGCCAGGGTCCGGAGTTGTTCGCGGCCCAGCAGGTGGCTGAACAGCGCCGTGAAGATGGGGCTGGTGGCGATGATCAGGGCGGAGACGATGGTGGTCGTGTAGCTCAGGGCCAGGAACTGGAAGTAGAAGTACGAGGAGATCACCAGGAACCCCAGCACCAGGAACCGGGGCACATCGCGCAGGGCGAGCCGCGGCTTTTCCCTCCCGCACCCGAGGATCACCGCGAAGAGGACCGACGCCAGCCCGAACCGGACCATCACCAGGTTCAGGGGCGACAACTGCCGCAGCCCGATCTTGGCCGCCGCGAAGGACGTTCCCCAGAACAGCGAGCCGGTCCCCAGGCCCAGGTACACGGTGCCCAGACCGGATCCTGGGGCACGGTCGGATCCGCCGGCCGCCGGCCGGGCATTGCCATCGGTAGCTGCCAAGGGTGAACCCTCCCGCGCGGATGCGCTCCATGGATAAGGACGCGTAGGGCGGGTCCGGGTGGACGTGCCCACGACACCCACCCTTTATAAGTATCTCAAATCACCGCCGTTGCCCAGGCGAAGATTCAGCCTCCGCATCCGTTCCCGGGACCGGCCGGCGCGCAGCAGGAGGCGGGGGCGCCGGTCGCGGACTCCGGCACGGCCCCCTTCACGTAGATCGGGCAGCACGCGCAAAGCGACCCCAGGAATTCCGAGGTGCCCCACACGCTGGCCGGAACCTGGTCCAGGGCGACGCGCCGGTAGCCCCGCCGTTCCACCCAGGGGCCGACGGTCTGGGTCCGCAGGACCAGGATCCGCGGCCCGGCCTCCCGCTCCACCCGTTCCGTGAGGAGCCGGGCCAGCCCGCGTCCCTGGGCCTCCGGGATGACCACCAGGGAACGCAGCACCGCGGCGTCCGCGGTCGGCTCCAGGGCCACGTGTCCCAGCAGGCGGCCGTCTTCCTCCGCCACCCAGCCTGCGGAGTCCTCCAGCCCCTGGAGGGGCAGGTCCGCCGCCTCCAGCATGGCCCGGACGGCTTCCATGTCTTCGGGTCGTCGTACGCGGATGTTCATGGCGTCTCCTGAAAGAAGTCGATGCTGCGTGGGCAGGGAATGGCCTTCCGGCGGGCCGGATCTCCTCGTTCAGGACAACAAGCCCCGTTCCTCCCCGAAGGCGGCCAGCCGGCGGCGGATCTCGTCCCGCCCGGTCCGGAACCGCGCCCGCATCTGCTCGGGCGTCAAGCTGGGGTCGTCGCTGGCGGGATCGGGGATGGGCCAATGCAGGCGTTCCGCCTTGCCGAGGAAGGCCGGGCAGACTTCCTCGGCGCAGAGGGTGATGACCAGGTCCACGGTGGCCGGATCGATGTCCTGGACCGATTTGGAGCTGTGGCTTGAAGCGTCGATCCCGGCTTCCGCCAGGACCTCGATGGCGTAGGGGTTCACGCGGCCGGGCCGGCTGCCGGCGCTCTGGATCCGCAGCCCTGGGAACAGCTTGCGGGCCAGGCCCTCGGCCATCTGGGAACGGGCGCTGTTGGCCACGCAAAGGAACAGGATGCTGCTGGGGGACATCAGGACTCCAGAATCAAGGTTGGGAGGCACGGTCCTTCCGGGACCGGATCACGCCGTCTCGACCGCCCTGGGCGCCGGCTCGTACCAGCGGCGCTTCAGGACGAAGGCCACGTTCACCAGGCCGATCATCACCGGCACCTCCACCAGGGGCCCGATCACCGCGGCGAAGGCCGCCCCGTGGTGGATGCCGAAGGTGGCCACCGCCACCGCGATGGCCAGCTCGAAATTGTTGCTGGCGGCGGTGAAGGAGAGGGTGGCGCCCTGGGGATAGGTGGCCCCGGCCTTGCGGGACAGCCAGAAGCTCACCAGGAACATGACCACGAAGTAGATCAGCAGGGGAACGGCGATCCGCACCACGTCCAGGGGCAGCTTGACGATGGTGTCGCCCTTCAGGCTGAACATCACCACGATGGTGAACAGCAGCGCCACCAGGGTGATGGGGCTGATGCGGGGCACGAACTTCCGGTGGTACCAGTCCAGGCCCTTGATCCGGCCCAGGACCAGCCGGGTCAGGAACCCGGCGATGAACGGGACGCCCAGGTAGATGAAGACGCTCTTGGCGATCTGGCCGATGGTGATGTCCACCACCGCGCTGTGCAGGCCCAGCTTCGCCGGCAGCACCGTGATGAAGAACCACGCGTACACGCTGAAGAACAGCACCTGGAAGATGGAGTTGAACGCAACCAGCCCGGCGCAGTACTCGGTGTCGCCCTTGGCCAGGTCGTTCCAGACGATCACCATGGCGATGCACCGGGCCAGGCCGATGAGGATCAGCCCCAGCATGTATTCCGGCCGGTCCCGCAGGAACAGGACGGCCAGGCCGAACATCAGCAGCGGACCGATCACCCAGTTCTGCAGCAGGGACAGGCCCAGCACCTTGCGGTTGCGGAACACCAGGTGCAGTTCCTCGTACTTCACCTTGGCCAGGGGCGGATACATCATGAGGATCAGCCCCGCCGCCAGGGGCACCGAGGTGGTGCCCACGTTCCAGGCGTTGATGGCCCGGTTGAACCCGGGGACGGCGTAGCCCAGCAGCACGCCGAAGCCCATGGCCAGGAAGATCCACAGGGTGAGGTAGCGGTCCAGGAAGGCGAGGCGCTTAGGTCCGGGCATGGTCGGGTCCCCTCAGGCCGGCTTCTCGGTATCCCCTCCGGGGATACGCGAGACATGCTGACTTTTGCGGGCGGAGAGGATCAGGCTGACGATGAAGTCGGAAGGCCTGGTGCCCTTGGGCAGCATCCCCATGAGGCGGTCCGCCATGGGGTCGTCGCCGGGCAGCATCGCTTCCACGGCCCCTTCCTTGGGAACCAGGCTCAGGTCCACCAGGCCGGCCCCGCGCATCATGCGCTCCAGGTCGGCCTTGAGCGCCGCGCCGGCGATGCAGCCCACCAGGGCCTCGACGTCCTGGCGCACCGCGTCCGGCAGGGGCTGCAGCAGCACCATGTCGGAGATGGACACCCGGCCGCCCGGCTTCAGCACCCGGTTGATCTCCTTCCACACCTGGGCCTGGTCCGGGCTCAGGTTCAGCACGCAGTTGGACAGCACCACGTCCACCGAGGCGTCCGGCAGGGGGATGGCCTCGATCTGCCCCTCCAGGAATTCCACGTTGGCCAGGCCGGTGCGCTCCCGGAAGGTCACGGCGTTGGCCCGGGCCTTCGCCAGCATCTCCGGGGTCATGTCCACCCCGATGGCCTTGCCCGAGGCTCCCACCCGCTGGGCCGCCAGGAATACGTCCAGCCCCGCCCCGCTGCCCAGGTCCAGGACCGTCTCCCCGGGCCGCAGGCCGGCCATGGCGGTGGGGTTGCCGCAGGACAGACCCAGGTTCGCCTCCTCCGGCAAAGTGGCCAACTCGGCGTCGGTGTAGCCCAGGCCCCGGGCCACCTCGTCGGCCCGGCCGCCCCCGCAGCAGGAGGACTTGGGACCGCAGCAGCCGCCCCTGTTCTCGGTACCGGCTTCGCCGGTACGCGAGACATACAGACTTTTGGCAACGATGCTGCCGTACTTCCTGCGGACGGCCACATGGGTGGGATTGCTGGACGCGGTCATGGCTTCTCCTGACACCGTTGGATGACGTTGGATTGACTTGTTTCGGCTAGGCACAAGCACCCCTAGCGGGCAAGCCCGCAAGGGGTGCTAGCAGAGACATTGGGGATCGCAGCCGCCGCCCCGGCAGCAGTCCTCCCAAAGGTAGTCGGTGAGGGCGTGCAGGTTGCCGAAGTGGGCGGCGTAGCGGATGGTGGTGCCCTGGCGGGCGGCGGTGAGCAGTCCGGCCTGGGTCAACTCGGACAGGTGGTGGCTGAGGGTCGAGCCGGGGATGTCCAGGCGGGCCTGGATCTCCCCCACCGGCGTGCCTTCCACCGGGCCCTGGACCACCGCCCGGACGATGGCCAGGCGGGAGGGGTGCCCCAGGGCCTTCAGGTGCTGGGCATGGCGTTCGAGCATGGGGTCGGTCCGTTCCATGACCTTATTCTATATTTCTAGAAATTTAAATCAAGGGGCCCTGGGCCTGGACCGCTACTTCGCCTTGCTCACTTCCGCCAGGGTGATCTGCTCCAGGCTCTTGCCGGCGGTCTTCTCGCCCAGCACGGCCACCGCGAACGCGCCCACCAGCATGACGACGGTGGTGGTGAGGAACACGCCGGCGAAGCCGATCTGGGCGTAGGTGAAGCCGATGATCAGCGGCGCCGCCAGCCCGCCGATCCGGCCGAAGCTGGAGGCCACGCCCATCCCGGTGGTGCGGATGGAGGTGGGGTACAGCTCCGGGGTGAAGGCGTACATCGCCGCCGACACGCCGTTGATGAACAGCGACACGCAGAACCCGAACAGGGTCACCGCGAACGCGGTCCTGGCCCCGGACATGAGGTAGGCCGAGATCGCGCACAGGACCATGCTGCCCACGATGGTCCACTTCCGGTCCAGCTTCTCGCAGATGTAGGCCGCTCCGTAATAGCCGGGGATCTGGGCCAGGTAGATGATGATGCTGTAGCCGAAGCTCTTGGTGATGGTCATGCCCTGCTTCACCAGGAGGGTCGGCACCCAGATGAAGAAGCCGTAGTAGGAGAAGGTGTAGGTGATCCACAGCGCCCACAGCATGCCCGTGGTGCGGGACAGGCCGGGGCTCCACAAGGCCGCCAGGTTCTGGAAGAAGTTCCCGGTCCGGCGCACGCCCATGGCGGGGATGTCGACCCCTTCGAAGTCAGGCAGGGACTTGCCCTGGTTCCTGAGCGAGGTCTCCATCCGGACCACCACCTCCTCGGCTTCCGCGGTCCGCCGGCGCTGCATGAGCCAGCGGGGCGATTCGGGCAGGGAACGGCGCCACCACAGGAGCATGATGATGGGCAGGAAGGTGACTACCTGGGCGATGCGCCAGCCCTGGGCCCAGGTGGGCACGATGAAGTAGCCCAGCAGCGCCGCGAACACGAACCCGAACGAGAAGAACCCCGCCAGGGAGCCGATGAACCTGCCCCGGATCCGCCTGGGCACGAACTCGGACAGGTACGGCGCCACGATGGCGCTCTCGGCGCCGACTCCGAACCCGGCCACCACCCGGGACCAGAACAGGAATCCCCAGCTGGTGGCCAAAGCCGCGAACAGGGTCGCGATGGTGTAGATGGCCAGGGCCCACATCATCACCTTGCGCCGCCCGATCAGGTCGCCCAGGGTGCCGGCGCTGAAGGCCCCCACCAGGTAGCCCACCATCAGGGAGCTGCCCACCACCCCGGCCTGGGCGTTGGTCAGGCCCCAGAGCTTGATGACCGGCGGCAGGATGAACGCGATCAGGCCCGCGTCCATGCCGTCGAAGGTGTAGCCCAGCCCGCCCATGAACAGGAGCGACGTGTGCGGGCGGCCGTAGGGAAGCCGTTCAAGACGTTTCAGGAGCTTCAGGTCGGTCTCGGTGAAGCTGCCTTGGACAGCAATGGAGTCGGTAGCCATAGGGTTATCTCCCACCTGTCAGGATGTTTTTGTGGATCCGGCCGTTCTGGATGATCAGCGTGATGTTCTCGTCGTAGTCCTGGAACAGGGCGATGTCCTTCAGCGGATCGCCCTTGACCAGGACGAAGTCGGCCAGCTTCCCGGGCTCGATGGTGCCCAGGTTGCGGGACTGGCCCAGCATCTCGGCGTTGGTCCGGGTGGTGGCGATCAGGGCCCCCATGGGGCCCAGGGCCTTGGCCTGCAGCGCCAGCTCCATGCCCTTGTTGACCTGCATGGGGCCCAGCAGGTCGCTGCCGGAGCAGATCTTCACGCCCACCTTCCTGGCGATGGCCATGGACTGCTCGCCCTTTTCCAGCGCCTGCAGGTTCTTCCGGATCCAGTCCTTGGGGGCGCCGTATTCGGCGCCCTTCTGGGCCAGGACCACGTAGGTGACCATGGTGGGCACCAGGTACGTGCCGGCGTCCTTCATGGCCTGGGCCGAGGACTCGGTCAGCAGGTTGCCGTGCTCGATGGTCTTGATCCCCGCCTTGCAGCACAGCTTGATGCCGCGGTCCGAATAGCAGTGGGCGGCCACGTACTTGCCGGCCGATTCCGCCTCGAACACCGCCGCCTGCATCTCCTCCAGGGAGTACTGGGAGGTGTCGATCTCGTCCGCGGGCGAGGCGCAGCCGCCGGAGGCCATGATCTTGACGAAATCCGCCCCGCGCCGCAGCTGCTCCCGGGCCCCCCGGCGCACCGCGTCCACCCCGTCGTAGATCCCCGAAGCCACCCCGCCTTCATGGAACACCGGGGGGTAGGTCTCGGTGGCCAGCCGCCAGTCGCCGTGGCCTCCGGTCTGGGACAGGATCCGCCCGGACACGAACAGCCGCGGCCCTGGCACCAGCCCCTCGGCCACCGCCTGGCGGAAGCCCGCGTCCACCCCCCCGCAGTCCCGGGCGGTGGTGAAGCCCTGGTCCAGGGTCTCCTTGAGGATCTTCAGGGACTTGATGATCAGGGTGGAGGTGTGGCAGGTGCGCTGCTGCTCCACGATGCTGGCCTCCACCGAGCCGATGTGCACGTGGCCGTCGATCAGCCCTGGCAGCAGGGTCTGCCCCTGGCAGTCGATGACCGTGGCCTTGGCCGGCAGGACGCCGGGGCGGCCGTGGCCCACCTCCTTGATCCGGTCCCCTTCCAGGACTACCCAGCCCTCGGGCCGGGGATCGGCGCCCGTGCAGTCGATGATGGTCGCATGGACCAGGATGGTATTTTCCATAAGCGGATCTCCACAGGCTCCGGATCCGGAACCGACACCACCCCATCCCCTACAGACGTAAGGAGGAACGGACATGACCTTGACGAATCGTCAAATTGTTCTTGGTTCTTGTTGGATAGATGAAGTCTAGGCCGCTCCGAACGGACGGACAACCGAATATTCCGCATGCGCTCATGCGTCCCGGTCATGCGTGGGCCAGCGGTATCCCGGTCTGCAGGCGCACCTGCTCGAACAGCCAGTGGGTGAAGAGCCGCGCCGCGGTGCTGCGGGCCCGGTCATTGGGCACCAGCGCGTAGTACCCGCCGCCGTTGCTGGCCGATTCCCGCGTGGCCCGCACCACCAGCCTCTGCTCCAGGCACCCGTCGATGATGTGGCGCCAGGCGATGGCCACCCCCTGGCCCAGGACGGCCAGCTCCAGCAGCTGGGCGTAGCGGTTGACCACGATCTGGTCCACTCGCTTGGGCATCTGCACCCCGTTGAGCCGGAACCAGTCCGGCCAGCACATCCACTGGCGCTGGGCGTCCTCCAGCACCAGCAGGGTCCTGCCCACCAGGTCGGCCGGCGCGACCAGGGCGCCCCCAGGTACCCCGGCGAGCACACCGGAAACGCCTCCTCGTCGAACAGCCGGAGCGCCGTGTAGCGCGGGTCCGCCGCCCGCAGCAGGGAGTACAGCCCCACGTCGAACTCCGAGGGCGCCAGGGATCCCAGGGACTCCTGCACCACCACCCGGATCTGGATGCCCGGGTGGGCCGCGCGGAACGTCCCCAGGCGCGGGATCAGCCACAAGGTGGCGATCCCCGAGGAACAGGCCACCGTCAGGTCGAGGCTGCCCTCCTGCTTCATGATCGCCAGTGTCGTCTCGGCGCAGGAGGCCAGCCACTGCTTCACCTGCTCCGCATACTGGCGCCCGGCGATGGTCAGCCGCAGGGTCTGGTGCTCACGTTCGAACAGGGACCGGCCCAGGAAGGCCTCCAACTGCGCAATCTGCCGGCTGACCGCGCTCTGGGTCAGGCTCAGCTCAGCCGCCGCCTTGGTGAAGCTCATGTGCCGGGCGGCGGACTCGAAAGCCACCAGGCACTGCAGAGGAGGGAGGGGAGTGATGCGCATGGCCGGCTCGCCGGGGGAGGATACCCAACGGTACTCCCCCGCCCACGCCTCCAGCAAGCGAAGCCCTCGGAGCCGTCCCGGGGCGCCCGGGTCCAGTATGATTGAACCAGCTTCCAGGGGAGAACGAGCCATGAACCAGATCCCGAACAAGGCCGGGAGACCGGCGGGCATTCTCAAGTGGGAGGCGGGCCAGGGCATCACCCTGACCCAGCTGGAGCAGATGCCGGGCAATGTCATGCACCCGGAGACCTTCGCCTTCCCGGTGGCGTTCCGGGAGGTGCCCGGGGCTTGCTACGGCACCCTGATCGAGCACTTCGATCCGGAGCTCATCCCCCGGTCCATCCGCGTCGCCCGGGAACTGGCCGCGGCCGGGGTGAAGTTCATCAGCGCCAGCTGCGGCTTCAACATCATCATGCAGCAGGAGCTGGCCGACGCCGTGGACCTGCCGGTATGCACCTCCAGCCTGCTCCAGGTCCCGGTGGTGCTGCGGATGCTGGGGCGCGGGGCGGCCGTGGGCATCGTCACCGCGGACCGCAGGCACCTCACCGAAGCCCACCTGCGCCGGGCGGGGATCACCCCGGACCTGCCCGTCTTCATCGCCGGAATCGAGGATGTGGGCGAGTTCATGAAGGTGCGCCAGGATCCCGATGCGGTCCTGGACGAGGCCCGGTTCCGGCGGGAGGTGGTCGGGACGGTGCGGAGCCTGGTCGAACGGCATCCCGAGATCCGGGCCATCGTCCTGGAATGCACGGACCTGCCTCCCTGCTCGGAGGCCATCCGACGGGAGCTGGGCCTGCCCGTGTTCGACTACGTGACCCTGCTGCACTGGGTGGATTCGGCGACCTGAGCGGGACGCGGCCCGCAACATTGGGCAAAAAATCCGGAGGATCAGGCAAGTGGTTCGTCCCGGAGATCACCCGGGTGCTGGCGCTGACGGCGGCCGGGAAGTGGCGGCCGGCGCCGGGTACGGATCGCCGCTGATCTGACCCGTCAGAACACAGGGGTCGGCACGGTCCCCCATCCGCTGCCCGGGGCCAGGTCCTTGATCTCGAGGAGCTTGAGGTCATGAACGTCCACATCAGCCATGAACGCCGGCACCCGCACCGCGTTGATGGCGAACAGGTCGGACGGAGAGGTGACGGGCACCCCTTCGATGCTGAGGAAGATCAGCCGCCGGGTCATGGCTTCTCCGGGACCGGTGCCGCCCGGCATGGCCGTCCCGGCGTGCATGGCGTGCATGCCGTGGTGGCCCCCCCGCAGGTGCCCGAAGGGATTGAACACCCAGTCCAGGATCATCCCGAAGGTGTGGTGCCGCTCGAACAGCTTCCAGTCCCCGCCGGTGTCCGCGATCATGCCCTGCATGATGTAGGCCCGGGGCAGGAAGTAGACCAGGTAGTGCCGGCCGGGCTGCATCCTGGTGCGGATCGGCTCCAGGGCCAGCACGTCCGCGAGACGGTGCTCCATCATGAAGCCGTCCTCGGGCAGGATCGCCACCGCCGCCGCATCCGGCGCCCCGGTCCACAGGGTGAGGTGGCGCACGGTGTAGGCGCGGAGCAGGAAGGGCGCCGCCAGGACCACGGCCACGAATCCCAGGGCACCCAGGATCCGTCCCGGCCGGGTCGCGGGGCTGAGCCGCCGCTCCAGGCTGGCCGGGAAGAACCTTCCTGTCCGCTCCAGGTAGGTCCGGTAGGCTTCGGGGTAGGCCGACAGCATGCGCCGCTCCTCGTCCTTGGCCAGGAAGACGTAGATCAGCACCATCGCCAGCCACAGCACCGCATTGAGGATCCTGGGCCAGAGGATCGACAGGCCGACGCCGGTGACGGCCAGGGCGAGATACTGGGGATGCCGGATCCAGGCGTACAGCCCGCCCACCACGGCCCCGCGCCGGAACAGCTTGGCGGCATAGATCTGCAGGGCGCACACCAGGAAGACCACCAGGCCCAGGATGGTCAGGACCGAACCCAGGATCCGGATGAACACCAGCAGCCCATCCCCCGGCAGGACCATGTGCGGCAGGTAGAAGGCGCTCAGCCAGCGGGTGGCCGGGTGGCTCGCCACCTGGAGCAGGACCGGGTTGAACACCGCATAGAAGAACCCGGCGAATGGGCTGATCATGATCAGGACTTCGAAGGCGATGATGAAATAAACAACAACGGCGCTGCCGAACAGGGTATTCCGGGCTTTCATGGGCGCCTCCAGAAATCTTCAATAGTCTGTTCCCTTCCCCACCCCAAAGGTTTGACCGCGGTCAAAGGAACGCCTTTTGCTGCGGTGGCCGACTCCGGGCTTCCGCCAGCCGGAGGAGGATCCCAGGCCCCCACAGGCGTGGGGCATCCGGCCCGGCCCTGACGGCCTCCCGCTCCATCCGGGCGCTGCAGCGCCCTGGGTGCCCGGAATGCCCCTGGCCCGTTGGTGCCATGATATTCCCATGGCCGCCCCTTCCAGCGCCTTGACGCCCATCCAGCGGAAGGTCCTGGGTTTCCTCCAGGATTGCGACGTGCAAGGGACCCGCCCCACCTATCGCGAACTGGCCGCGCGGTTCGACTGGAAAGCGGTGGGCACGGCCCGGGACCACCTTCGCGCCCTTTCCGCCAAAGGTTGCGTGGAGCTTTCCGGCGGGCGGTCCCGGAGCCTGAAGGTCACCTCCCAGGGGCGGGCTCTGGTCCAGGGCAGCACCGGAGCCGATCCAGGCCGCAGCCCGAGGGCCAATCCGGTGGAGGGACTGGCCCAGGACCTGGTGGGCCTGCTGGAACCCTTCCTGGTCCGGAAGAGGTTCCGATCCGGGACCTGCCTGTGGCATGAGGGCGATCCGGCCCAGCGCTGCATCATCATCGACCGGGGCCGGATCATGGCGTACCGGCAGTTGCCCTCGGGGCGCACCGTGCCCACCTGCCTGCGCGGCCCCGGGGAGATCGTCGGCTTCCCGCCCCTGTTCGACGGCTCGGGGTACCCCACCACCGTGCAGGTCCTGGAAGACCTGGAGGCCAGGGTCCTGGAGCGGACCGACCTCCTGAGGGCGGTCCAGGACGGGCCGACCGCCCTGCTCATGTTCAAATTGTTCGCCAACCGGCTGCGGGAGGTCTTCAAGGTGGTCGAACAGGTGAGCCACCGCAGCGCCGTTCCCCGGGTAGCTTCCGCCCTGCTGGCCCTGGCGCCGGAGCCTCCCCCCAAGGGCGGCTTCACCTTCGTGAGCCTGCCTCTGGCCGCCGGCACCCTGGCCACCGCCCTCGGTCTGGCGCCGGAGACGTTCTCCCGGGCCATCACCCAGATGACCGCCGAAGGCATCCTGCACCGCCTCAGCCTGCGGCGGTTCCAGATCCTGGACCTGGCCCGGCTGCGGGCCCACGCCGAAGCGACCGATTGGGCCTGAGCCGAGGGCCTGGACACTGCGATACTGATGGCTGGAGGATCCCGTTGCCCCGCCGCCCCTGCTGCAAACGTGTCGAAGAACTGCCCGGCGTGACCTATTTCAAGCCCAGGGCGGTGCCCATGTCGGTGCTGGAGGAGGTGGTCCTCTCCGTGGAGGAATTCGAGGCCCTGCGCCTGGCGCACCAGGAAGGGCTCTACCAGCAGGAGGCGGCGGAGCGGATGGGGGTGTCGCGGGCCACCTTCGGGCGGGTGCTGGACCTGGCCCACCGCAAGGTCACCCAGGTCCTGGTGGAGGGCTGCGCCCTCCGCATCGAGGGCGGCAGCTTCACCACCATCGGGCCCGAGTGCTGCGAGCGCTGTCCGGTCAAGGCGGAAGCCGCCGAAGGGCAGCCGGATCCCTGCGAAGCCTGCCTGGTGAAGGCGCGGCAGCGCTGACCGCAGGCGCCGTCAGTCGTAGGCCAGGCGGGTCTTTTCGTCGGTGAGCGCCGGCTGGATCCGGTCCGGCCAGCCGTTCCCTTCCCAGGTTCCCAGCTTCTGGTGGGTCAGGAAGTAGTTCTGGGGGATGGGATGGGAGCCGATCACCACCTCCAGGCCGTACTTGGCCGGGATGAAACGCTTGAAGGTGTCCAGGTGGGGGCAGGGCGGGTAGCCCACGATGGTGCAGGTGCCCAGGTGGATGACCTCCGCGCCGTTCTTCTTCATCTCGGCCGGGACGTACTCCACGTTGCCGCCGGGACATCCGCCGCAGGTGGTGTAGCCCACCAGCTGGACCTCCTCGCCCTGGTAGCGGGCGAAAGCCCCTTCACGCTGATGCAGGGCCCGCAGGCACTTGCCGCCGCCGCAGGGGTGGTACCGATCGCAGATGATGATGCCCAGCTTCTTCATGGGAGGGCTCCTCGGATTGGATTTTTTTGAGCATATACTCATTTTTCTTGAAATGCGACCATAATGAGCATATGTTCAATAAATCCCGAAAGGCCGCCTTGGCCCAAGCTTCAGCCTCTCCCCTCCCGCGCCGCGCCAGCACACGGTCCGCACGGGAGGAGCATCCGGCCCAAGGCAGGACCGGCGGCCTTCCAGGGATCCCATCCAGGAGCCCTATCCATGAACCAGACACGCATCGCCATTCCCTCCGAACTCCCCGGCGGCCTCAAGGCCGGCGTCCATGACCATTTCGGCCACTGCGACGTGTATACCCTGGTGGACATCCAGGACGGCCATATCGCCCGGGTGGAAACGCTTCCGAGCGTGCCCCACGAGCAGGGGAGGTGCCTGGCGGCCGTGAGCCACCTGGCGGGACACGGCGTGTCGGCCCTCATCGCCGGAGGCATGGGCCTCCGTCCGCTGATGGGCTTCAGCCAGGCGGGCATCCAGGTTTACCGGGGCGGCGAGGCCCCCAGCGTGAACGCCGCGGTCCAGGCCCTGATCCGCGGCGAACTCCAGCCTTTCACCCGCGAATTCACCTGCGGCGGCGGGCACCACTGACGGCCTGGTCCGGCTCCCGGTCGGGAAGGACGGCCCCAGCTTTGCAGGCCCAGGCCCTGCTGGGGCGCAAGGGCGTCGAGGTGGAAGTGGATTCCCATCGGACCGACCTGCTGATCGACGTCACGGTGGTCCGGGAGAGCAGCGTGGGGCGCGCCGTGGTGGAACGGGAGCACACCCGGCTGGCCCGCCTGGAGCGCGACGGGCACCTGGTCGGCGGCGAGGCCTCGCAGCCGGAGGCGCCGGCCGGACCTTCCGTGCGGGAAGCGGTTGCCGGCAAAGCATGGCCGCCCTGATGGCCCTGGCCCGCACTGCCGATCCGGAGGATCGCCGGTCCCTCCGGGAGGGAGCCGAGCAGAACCTGGCCATGGCCCGCCACGGCATGAACCTGCTGCCCCCGGGGTTCGCTTCGCCCAAGGACCAGGACACCCGTGCCCGCCTGTCCAGCCTAGTGAGCGCGGGAGTGTTCGCCCGCATGTCCGGCGAGCCCCACACGGTGATGACCCTGGCCGGCTCGGGGAACAAGGGCATCACCGTCGCCGTGCCGGTGCTCCTCTGGAGCCGGGAAGCCGGCCACCCCGAGGAAAGGGTCCTGGAAGCCCTGGCCTTCGCCTGCCTCATGACTTCGGCGGCCACCCACCACCTGGGCACCCTCTCGGCCGTGTGCGGGGCCGCCAACGCCGCCGGCATCGGCGTCGCTTCCGCCCTGGTGCTGCTGGGGGGCGGGAATCCCGGCCAAGTGGGGCTGGCCGTGAACAACATGGTGGGCAACGTGGCGGGCATGATCTGCGACGGCGCCAAGATCGGCTGCGCCATGAAGACCATGACCGGCGTGGACGCCGCCTTCCGGGCCGCGGACCTGGCCCTGGCCGGCATCGGCATTCCGGTCACCGACGGGATCGTGGGCCCCAGCGGGGAGGCGTCCCTGGCCAACCTGGGCCGCCTGGCCCAGCAGGGCATGGCCGGGACCGACGCCGTGATCCTGGAGATCATGCAGGGCAAACTTCGGCAGACCGCGACTGATCGGGGGTAGACCTGCCCTGGACCGGTTCCTTTCCTTGGTCGCCCCACAGGGCCTTGGTAGACTGACGGCAGGAGGGGATGGAGTCCCCCGCAACCGCCCGGAAGGGCTGATGACTCCTGCGGCACAACCGGTGCGGTAGGTTGCGTTCAGGCCGCCGAGCCACCCAGATTGTCGTTCCCTCCCGGGAAGGAGACCCCATGAGACCGTCCATCACCGCCATCGACGCCCTGGAAATCCTGGATTCCAGGGGCAACCCAACCCTCCGGGTGTACGTCACCCTGGCGGACGGCACCCTCGGGGTCGCCTCGGTGCCCTCCGGCGCTTCCACGGGGGAAAACGAAGCCGTGGAACTGAGGGACGGCGACACCTCCCGGTACGGCGGGAAGGGGGTGCGCAAGGCCGTCGCCCACGTGAAGGAGGACCTGGCGCCGCGGCTTCTGGGGATGGACCCCGGACGCCAGGGGGAGATCGACCGCTTGATGATCGACTGGGACGGGACACCCAACAAAGGGAAGTTCGGCGCCAATGCGATCCTGGGCGTCTCCATGGCGGTCGCCCGCGCCGCGGCGGAAGCCGCGCACCTGCCCCTCTACGCCTACCTCGGCGGCCCTGGAGCCACGCGCCTGCCGGTGCCCCAGATGAACATCCTCAACGGCGGGAAGCACGCGGACAACAGTGTCGACTTCCAGGAATTCATGGTGATGCCCATCGGCGCGCGCAGCTTCACCGAAGCCCTGCGCTACGGCGCGGAGACCTTCCATGCCCTCAAGAATATCCTGGCCAGGAAAGGCATGGCCACCAGCGTGGGGGACGAGGGCGGCTTCGCCCCCAACCTCAAGAGCAACGAGGAGGCCTGCGAAGTGATCGTGGAGGCCATCCAGGCGGCCGGGTTCAAGCCCGGCAAGGACGTGGCCATCGCCCTGGACCCCGCGGCCAGCTCGTTCTTCGAAGGGGGCGCCTACCAGCTCGCCAAGTCCGGCCAGGGCCGCAAGACCAGCGCCGAGATGGTCAAGCTGTACCAGGACTGGATCGCCAGGTTCCCCATCGTGTCCATCGAGGACGGACTGGACGAGAACGACTGGGAAGGCTTCCGGGAGCAGACCCGGCAGATGGGAGGGGCCATCCAGATCGTCGGGGACGACATCTTCGTCACCAACTCGAAGTTCATCCGGCGGGGCATCGAAGAGCAATCCTGCAACGCGGTCCTCATCAAGCTGAACCAGATCGGCACCGTGACCGAGACCATCGAAGCCATCGGCCTGTGCCGGCAGGCCGGCTGGGGCTTCGTGGTCTCCCACCGGTCCGGGGAGACGGAGGACACGTTCCTGGCCGACTTCGCGGTGGCCATGGGCGGCGGCCAGATCAAGACCGGCTCCGCCTGCCGCAGCGAGCGCATCGCCAAATACAACCGCCTGATGGAGATCGAGTACCAGCTGGGGGCCGCCGCCCGGTTCGGGAACCCGATCGCCCGCCATTGATGATGTGCGGCGTCCGAGGGGTGACAGGGGAACTTACGGCAGGACCGTGATCGTCCTCATCGGGCTCTATGGTGGGGTCCTGGCCGCCATCACTGCCTTGAACCTGCTCGGGGCGGAACACTGGTGGCCGGGCGCGCTCAACCTTTATCTGCCCCAGGCGCTGTGGGCGGTGCCCGCGGCGCTGCTGCTGGTGGCCGCGCCGTGGGCGGGACGGCCGTGGATTTGGCTGCCCTTGCTGTGCCTGGCCTGGGTGCTCGGCCCGATCATGGGACTCTGCTGGTCTTGGCAGACCCCTCCGGGACCGGCGTCCGGCCCGGGGATCCGGATCCTCACCTGCAACGCCAAGTATGGCGCCCACGACAGTGCCGAACTCATCAACGACATCGTCCGGTACCAGCCCGAGGTGGTGCTGCTCCAGGACGCCGAAGGGCTGCTGGAGGGGCCCCAGGGGGCATTCTTCAGGACCTGGAAGGTCCAATCCTTCGACCAGTACGTGATTGCCAGCCGCCTGCCCCTTTCCGCCGGGGAGGTCCGCTGGATCGACTCGCAGGGCGAGAAGAAGGCCTTCCTGCGCTGCCGGGTGACCCTCGGAGCCAGGACCATCACCCTGTACGACGTGCATTTCCAGTCGCCCCGGGAGGCGCTCAACGCGTTCAGGACGACCCGGGACGGGCGGTTGCAGTTGCCGGACGCCATCCAGGAGCTGGAGCAGAATGCGGCGTTGCGGCTCGACCAGGCCCGCGCGCTGCGTGCTTTTGTCCGCGCGGAGCCGGGCCCGGTCATTCTCGCCGGCGATCTCAATTCCACCGACTCCTCCCGGGTCTGCGCCACCCTCCGGGACGCCGGCCTCCAGGACGCCTTCAGCGCCGGAGGCAGGGGCTACGGCTACACCTACGGCCACTTCCTGCTGCAGCACCGGATACCGTGGCTGCACTTGTCGTGGATGCGCATCGATCACATCATGACCAGCGCCCAGCTCCATGCGTGGCGCTGCTGGGTCGGCACCGGATGGGCGTCCGACCACCGCCCGGTGATCGCCGACCTCACGCTGGCGGAGGGCGCCGCCGGGGACTGAGGATCAGTTGATGGGCGGGATCTGGCTCCGGTAGGCCAGGGCCACCACCCCGGTGCGGGCGAGGTTCTCGATCCCGAAGGGCGACAGCAACTGGATGATCGAGTTGATGTGCCTGGCGTTGCCCACCACCTCCAGGATGATCGCGTCCTCGGCCATGTCCACGATGTTGGCGTCGAAGACGTCGGCGATCTCGATGATGCGCGAGCGGTTCTCGTGCTGGGCGGTCACGGCGATGATCGCCAGCTCCCGGCTGACGGACTCGTTGTACTTCAGGCTGGAGACGTTGATGACGTCCACCAGCTTCTGGCACTGCTTGAGCACCTGCTCCAGGATCTTGTTGTCGCCGGTGACGACGATGGTGATGCGGGTGATGTCGGCCCGCTCGGTGATTCCCGCGGAGATGCTCTCGATGTTGTAGCCGCGCCGCGCGAACAGCCCGGCCACGTGGGACAGGACGCCCGCATGGTTCCGCACCAGGATCGACAGGGTGTACTGCTTGATCTCGGGCTCTTGCATCCCCATTCCGCCTCCTCCGTCAGCATCCGAGGGTGTCGTTCACCGTCCCCCCGCTGGGGATCATGGGGAACACGTTTTCCTCTTTTTCCACCAGGCAATCGACCACCACCGGGCCCGGCAGCGCGAACGCCTTCTCCAGCGTGGCGCGCAGGTCTTCGGGGCGGGCGACGCGGAACGCCTCGACCCCGAACCCTTTGGCGACCATGACGAAATCCGGGTTGCCGCCCTCCAGGCGGGTCTCGGAGTAGCGGCCCTCGAAGAACAGTTCCTGCCACTGCCGCACCATGCCCAGGAAGCCGTTGTTGAGGATCACGATCTTCACCGGAATGTGGTAGAACGCGGCGGTGGCCAATTCCTGGATGTTCATCTGGAAGCTGCCGTCGCCGGTGATGGTCACCACCATCTTGTCGGGACGGCCCAGCTGGGCGCCGATGCCCGACGGCACGCAGAACCCCATCGTCCCGAGCCCCCCCGACGAGATGAAGTGCCGGGGATGCCGGTGCTCGGAGAACATGGCGGCCCACATCTGGTGCTGGCCCACGCCGGTGGTGATGATGGCCTCCCCGCGGGTCAGCTCGGCGATGGTCTGGACGACCGACTGGGGCTTGATGACGGATCCGGACTGGGCCCGGACCAGGGGGTACCGGGTCTTCCATGCCTCGATCTGCCCGAGCCATTCCGCATGGCCGTCGACGGGGGCCGGCTCGAGCTTCTGGAGCAGCCGCTCCAGCACGTCCTTCAGGTTCCCGATGATGGCCAGGTCCGTGGGCACGACCTTGCCCACTTCGGCCGGATCGATCTCGATGTGGACCACCTTCGCCCGTTTGGCGAACTCCGAAGGCTTCCCGGTCACCCGGTCGTCGAACCGCGCCCCCGCCGCGATCAGCAGGTCCGCCGCGGCGATCGCCTCGTTGGCATAGCGGCCCCCATGCATGCCCACCATGCCCAAGGACAGCGGGTCATCCCCCGGATAGACCCCGAATCCGGTCAGGGTGTTGCCCACCGGGATGGACGCCATCCGGGCAAGGCGCCGGATGGCCTCGCTGGCGTCGGAGGTGATGGCCCCGCCGCCCACATACAGCACCGGGCGCTCGGCCTCGCGGATCATCGCCGCCAGTTCGCCGAGCTGGTCCTCGTACTCGTGGTCCGGCTTGGGGGAGTACCTCAGCAGCGGAATGTCCTGCTCCTCCACGGGCGCGTACTCGGCCCAGGCCAGCTGGACGTCCTTGGGAATGTCGATCAGGACCGGGCCGGGACGCCCGCTCCGGGCGATGTAGAAGGCTTCGGCGAAGGTCTCGGCCAGCCTGGAGACGTCCTTGACGAGGTAGTTGTATTTGGTGATGGGAATGGTGATGCCATAGATGTCCGCTTCCTGGAAGGCATCCGTCCCGATGGAGGCGGTGGAGACCTGGCCGGTGACGGCGATCAGGGGGACCGAGTCCATGTACGCCGTCATCAGCCCGGTGACGAGGTTGGTCGCGCCGGGGCCGGAGGTGGCGAGCACCACGCCGGTCCTGCCGGTGGCCCGGGCGTACCCGTCGGCCGCATGGCACGCGCCCTGCTCGTGCCGGGCCAGGATGTGCTTGAAGCCGGACCGGTACAGGGCGTCGTAGACCGGCATGATGGTGCCTCCGGGGTAGCCGAACACCAGGTCCACCCCATGAAACTTCAGGGATTCGATGACGATTTCCGCGCCCTTCAATTTCATGTCGACCCTCAATCGCATGCCGGAAAAGCCGGTGCACCTCGCTTGCCCTCAACCCGATGGAGAATCTGCAAGCATCCCATCGATTTGCGTAAGGTCAATCGGTTAACGACTTATACACTTATTCTTTATTCGAATAGGGCGGGAGCCATGGGGGCGCTTTGCCGGTCCAGGCGCCAAAGTGGAGCAGGATTTCCGGATCCCCGCTCATGAAGGGAGCGTTCCGTGTCTCAGGACCATGTTCTGATATCCCTCCGCAAGGCGACCCTCGCCCGGGGGGAGAACCTCGTGCTGCGGGACCTGGAATTCGATGTACGGACCGGCGAGCACATCGCCATCCTGGGGCCGAACGGCTCGGGCAAGTCCTCCTTCATCCGCCTGGTGACCCGGCAGGACTACCCGCTGGCGGGGCACGGCGGAGCAGCCCCGATGCTGATCCTGGGGCAGGAGCGGTGGGACGTCTTCGAGCTGCGGTCGCACCTGGGCATCGTCTCCGCGGACCACCACCGCGCCTTCACGGGCGGCCAGGGCTTCGGCCGCATCCGGGGCCTGGAGGCCGTGCTCACGGGCTTCTTCGCCAGCTTCGACCTGTTCGATCACCAGCGGGTGACCGAGGCCATGCGCGGGCGGGCCCGCCAGGCCCTGGCCCAGGCGGACGCGGAGCACCTGGCGGACAAGCGCGTGGGCACCATGTCCACCGGCGAGGCCCAGCGCATCCTCATCGCCCGGGCCCTGGCCCCGGATCCGTTGGCCCTGCTCCTGGATGAGCCCACCACCAGCCTGGACCTGGCCGCCCGGCACCATTTCCTCCTGACGCTTTCCAAGCTGGCCGGGCTGGGCAAGACCCTCCTGCTCGCCACCCACCACATCGAGGAGATCATCCCCGAAATCGAGCGGGTGATCCTCCTCAAGGAAGGGCGCGTGTTCATGGACGGTCCCAAGCGGGAGGTGCTGCGCTCCGAATGCGTCTCGGAGCTGTTCGGCGTGCCCATCCAGGTCCAGCGCCGCGGGGCGTACTTCTCGTGGACGCTCGGGGCGTGAGGCGCCGGCGGGGCCTGGCCATAACCTCCACTTATCCGGCTATTCCCTTGTCTCCGCCGGCATGAAATCAGCGAGCAATCCCGCCGGTTTGGCCTATCCTTCAGAAACACAACCTGTAGAGACGAGATCCGCGTGAAGAACCCAATCTTCCATCCCTGTCCTGGTGCTCCGGCCGACGCCGGAGTCCGGAGCGGTCTGGTATCCCTGGTGCTGCTGGAAGAGCGCGCGGGACCGGTCTAGCCACCCCATTTTCCTGACCCGGAGCCCCGCGAATCCCGAAGACGCGGGGCTTCTTCCATTGGAGGACGAACCCATGGACATGACCGGCGCCCACGTGGTCTGGGAGGCCATCCTGCGGGAAGGCGTGGATACGGTGTTCGGGTATCCGGGCGGGAACGTGCTGGACCTCTACGACGCGCTGCAGGACTTCCCCGGCATCCGCCACGTGCTCTCCCGCCACGAGCAGGGCGCCTGCCACATGGCGGACGGCTATGCCCGCGCCGGCGGCAGGACCGGAGTGGTGCTGGCCACCTCCGGCCCGGGCGCCACCAACCTGGTGACCGGCCTGGCCACGGCGATGATGGATTCAGTGCCGCTGGTCGCCGTCACCGGCCAGGTGGGAACCGCGGTGCTGGGCAGCGACGCGTTCCAGGAAGTGGACTTCATGGGCGTCACCCTGCCCATCACCAAGCACAACTACCTGGTGCTGCGCGCCGAGGACATCGCCCCGGCCATCCGCGAGGCCTTCGCCATCGCCCGCCACGGCCGGCCGGGACCGGTGGTGGTGGACATCACCCGGGACGCCCAGAAAGCCAGGACGACGCCGGACTGGGACCGCCCCCTGCCCGGGCGGCACCTGCGCCACGTGTCTCCAGGCCCCACCCCCGAAGCGATCGCCAAGGCCCTGGAAATGCTGCGCTGGGCCCGGCGGCCGATCATCCTGGCCGGGCACGGAGTGATCCTGGCCGGCGCCAACCAGGCCCTGCGGACCTTTGCCGAGCGCGCTGCGGCGCCCATCGCCACCACCCTTCTGGGCATCGGCTGCGTTCCTTCCGGCCACCCGCTCAACCTCGGCATGATGGGCCTGCACGGCGAAGCCTGGGTGAACCAGGCCATCCAGGGGTCGGACCTGGTCCTGGCCCTGGGCATGCGCTTCGACGACCGGGCCACCGGCGCCGTGGCGGCCTTCGCCCCCCGGGCGAAGAAGATCCACGTGGAGACGGACGCCTGCGAGCTGAACAAGATCATCCGCGTGGACCTGCCGATCCACGCGGACCTGCGCCAGGTGCTGGCGGAGCTGCTCGACGGCCTGGAACCCCAGCGGCACGATCCCTGGCTGGACGAGCTCCGGGCCCTGCGGGGCGAGGCCAAGGCCGGAGCGATCCTGGACGCCTCCGGCGTCCTCAGCGGTCCCCAGGTCATCCACGACCTGGCCCAGGCCACCGGGGGCGACGCCCTGGTGGTCTCGGACGTGGGCCAGCACCAGATGTGGGCGGCCCAGTACTACGGGCACCGGGGCGACAACGGGCAGATCACGTCCGGCGGCCTGGGCACCATGGGCTTCGCCCTGCCCGCGGCCATCGGCGCCAAGCTGGCCAGCCCCGGCCGGGAAGTGTGGGTGGTCAGCGGCGACGGCGGATTCCAGATGAACATGCAGGAACTGATGACCCTGGTCCAGGAAGGCATCAAGGTCAACATCGCCATCGTCAACAACGGCTACCTGGGGATGGTGCGGCAGCTGCAGGAGGTCTACTGCGACCGGCGCTATGCCGCCGTGGCCATGGCCAACCCGGACTTCGTCAAGCTCGCCGACGCCTTCGGCGTGCCCGGCCTGCGGGTGGGGGAGCGCGCCCAGGTCATCCCGGCCATCCGCCAGGCCCAGGCCGCCCCGGGCCCGTTCCTGATCGATTTCCAGGTGGACAAGGAACTCAGCGTCTACCCGATGGTCCCCGCCGGGGCCGGGCTGGACCAGATGCTCCGGCGCAACGGAGCGCCGGATGCCTGATCAGGCTGCCGGCGAGTGCCGGCGGCCACGTCAGAAGTCGAAAAACAGCGGACGCTGCTGTTCCACGCAGGCGGCGGCATAGAGAAACATGGAAGCGGACCAGGTCTGCCAGTCCTGCCCAGAAGGAGTGCCATTCTGGGCCTTGAGCCACTCGTTGAAACCGAAAGCCACCTTGGCCTCCCGGGCAGGCCTGACGATTTCTGCGAGAGCGACCAGCTTCGCCTCGGCCAACCGCGGGTATCCCGCTGCCACCAGCGCGGCGACATAGAACCCGCAGACAAAGGGCCAGACACCGCCGTTGTGATAGTCGCCCGGCAGATTGTATAACGCGTAACGGGGCCGCCAGTCGGAATCGGTCGGCAGCACGCAGGGAAAGAAGCAGGGCGGCAGCGCCACTGCCAGTTCGTGGCGGCGACGCATCGCCTCGCACTCCGCTTCGATCCAGGCCACCATTTTCCGGGCCCGGGAACGGGGCGCGAGCCCGGTGAGGACGGCCAGACTGTTGCCCAGCAGATCGCACCGCTCATCCCGGAGCACCTTGTACGACCACATGGCGTACGTGGGACGCCCACGGATGGAAAGGCCCTCCACGGGATGGTGGAGGTCCACCCGGTCATCCGGTCCATTGACCGCCGCCTGGAGTTCCGCCGCCCGGGTTCCATGGCCAAGCTGCTTGAGATACGCGTAGACCAGGGCATTCACGAACAGACCATGGCCCAGGACCCAATGTTCATCCCGCCAGTCGCTGGTCGGCTGCTGGGTCACCATGACCCGGTCGTCGCTGGACTGGTATTCCATCCAGCGCAATGCTTTCAAAGTGGCTGTTTCCAGGTAGCCGGGCTCCCCGGCCAGGCGTCGCAGGATCCCCACGATCAGCAGGAACAGGGGGGTGGTGTCGCTGGCCCCGCGATCCTCAGGGGCATGGACCAGGGAAGGAATGCTGCCCCGCTCGCTCTGGTTCCCCGCCAACCGGGCCATCACCGTTCGCAGGGCCGCGCACAGGGCCTGGTCGCCGGAAGCCAGGATGCCCAGGGCGGAGATGAGCAGGTCCCGCGTATAGGGCTCAGGATAGCCCCAGCCGGCGGTGCGGGGCAGGCCTTGGCAAGGCCCGGCCGCATTGTGCCGCAGAACCTCCAGGGCGGCCTTCTTGGCGTCCTGTACCCGTTGCTCGTCGGCCGCCTTCATACCACCCCCAAATGTGCCGAAAGAATGGCCGCCAGTTTCCGGGCGACGAACCGGTAGTCGAACCTTGCCACGACGCGGGCCCGGCCTGCCGCCCCCATGCGGCTCCTCAACCCGGAATCATTGAGCAGCAAGCGCAGGGCGTCGGCAAGGTCAGGGACACTGGCCCGGTAATCAGCGACCCGGGGCTGGTCGAAGTGCACAACGTGCCCGGGGGGGAAGCCGGCCGCAGGGCCAAGCGTCGTCTGAGCGATGGTGTTGGCCTGGGCCACCTGGGCCAGAAAGGCCGTCTCCCCATGCACGAGGGTATCCAGCATCGCCATGGCCGCGATGCCGATCACCGGCTTGCCGCAGGCGCCGGCTTCCACCTGGGGCATGCCGAAGCCCTCCAGCCGGGATGGCGCCGCATACACATCGCAGGATGCGATCAGGTACGGCATGAGATCCCGGGACACCCGGTGGTTGACGAATCTCACCCGGTCGGAAATCCCGAGGCTCCGGGCCAGTTCCTGGTCCAGGAGATTCTGGACCTCGGTCCTGGGCTGGGGCCACACCTTGCAGATGTATCGGAAATCGGGCACTTCGCCCCGCACCAGCGCGAGGGCTTCCATCATTTCCCGAGCGCCCTTGGAGGCCGCGTCGCCGCCTACCGTGAGGATCAGCAGCTGGTCCGGGCTCACCCCCAGGATCCCCCGCATGGCGAGCACCTTGGCTTCGTCGCCATCCCGGGGGATGAAAGAGTCGGTATCGCACCCTACCGGCAATACCAGCATGTGATCCCCCCGGATGCCATCCCGTTCGAAGGTCTCCTTGACCCAGTTCGCGGTCACCAGGATCAGCGGCAGCACGTTGAGTTCCTGGCGGTAGTTGGCCACGTAGCCGTCGGCCAGGAGCCAAGGCACGGCGACCATTCCGAAGCGCTGGGGATGCTCGACGATGTCCGGATAATCGCCCCAGAATCCGACCCCCACCACTGCGTCCGGCTTGAACCAGCGATAGTACCACTCCTTTTCCAAGTCCGACTTGAGATGAGCGGCCTTGGCGTCCACGCCCGTCTCCAGCAGCCCGTGGTAGAGAAGATCGCCCTGGGTGGCAAGGCCGCCGGGGGCGGGAGGATAGTCATAGAGCACCAGGATCTTCATGGCTTGGAGGCCTCCTCGCGTGGTTCCCTGTCATGAAAGGGGGGACTATCGGGTCGAGCAGACCATTGGAAAGCCTCGGTCCTGGGCGTGGTCTGGACTTCCCAGCTGCCATCCGGGTAGTTGTACACGTCCCGCATGAGCCGGAGCTTTTCCGCCCACACGGTCTCGGACAGTTCCAAGCGGAGCGATGCCTCTGGCCGGGCCCTGGGCAGGTAGGCCCCGCCGCGATCCTCGTAGGCAAAGCTCCAGAGCCTCCGGGTGGTGAGGGTCTCGTCCTTGCAGAGCGCGTAGACAGCCTTGGCAATCTCCTCGTGCCGGCGATGCCGGGTATATTCGCCCTCAAGGGAATGGGTCAGGATCAGGTCGTAGCCTCGCTGCGGCAGCAGGGCCAGGATCAGCGCCTGCACCTGGTCCGTCGGCAGGGGCTTTTGCTCCGGCCCGTCATCCAGGTCGCCCATGACGCCCTGGGCGCCGTAACGTTCCAGGACGCGCCGGAACCGCGGCGCACGGTCCGGGTCCTTCCCCCGGGTGAGGCAAGCCACGAAGACCGCCCAGCTTGGCCGGCTGAGGAGCAGCCCGCCACACCAGAGGACCTCATCGTCAGGGTGGGCAACGATCACGGCAACCCGTGGACTGCGGCCTCGTTCCGGCACATCCGCCACCTTGTAACCTCCATCGCCCAAACCCGCGCCCGGCGGGAAATCAGGAGTCCCGAAGCGCCGCCAGGAGTTCATCCAGGGAGACGCTGACCAGGGTCGAGGCCCGGTCGCTCATGGCGTAAGGGATGATAACCTCGCGACCATGGATGATCGACCCGCAACTGTAGACAACGTTGGGCACATAGCCTTCCCGCCCGGGGCCTGCTTCCGGCTCCAGCAGCGGCTGGCGCAGCCTGCCGATGACCCGGGTGGGATCCTGGAGGTCCAGCAGGATCGCGCCGATGCAGTACCTCCGCATGGGGCCGACGCCGTGGGTCATCACCAGCCAGCCCGCTTCGGTCTCCATGGGCGAGCCGCAATTGCCGACCTTCACGGACTCCCACTCCTCCGCAGGGCGCATCAGGATCCGCGGGTCGCTCCAGTAGTGCGGGTTGTCCGAGAACATGATGGACAGGTTTTCGTCATCCTGCCGGGACAGCATCACATAGTTGCCGTCGACGCGGCGGGGGAACAAGGCCATGCCCTTGTTCTGCACCGCCGAGCCGTTCAGGGTGAGCACCCGGAAATGGGCGAAATCCTGGGTCTCGATGAGCTGGGGGAGGATGGCGTGGCCGTTGTAGGCGGTGTACGTCGCGTAGTACATCACCGAGCCGTCCGGCTCCTGGAAGCGGACGAAGCGGGCATCCTCGATGCCGTTGCTCTCGTTGGCGGAGTTCGGGAAGATCGCCCGCTCGCTGAGGCCGTGCTCCGGCGCGAACGCCATCTCGTAGTTCGAGTTTGCCAGCCACTGGATGCAGCGCAGGGTGTCGTTGAAAGCCTGGGTGTGGGGCCGGATCTCCCGGCGGATCCGGGCCATGCTGCGGTCCAGCTCGGAGTGGTTGAACCAGTCCCCCAGGGACGCCAGCACCCCCTCGGCCATCTCATTGTCGAAACCCATCTCATTCAGCTTGAGCCGGAAGGACATCTTCTGGTAGCTGCCATCGGGCACGATCTTGGGCAGTGCGACCCGGCGGGAAACCGGATCCGCCCGGACCCCCTCCGGAGTGAGCAGGCCGGTGCGGAATTCGATGGAGGAAATATGGCCTTCCCCGGTGGCCCGAAGACTCAGGATGTAGCGCAGGCAGCCTTCCGGAACCCCAGCCTGGTCCGGGTGCGCCACCATGGATGGGTTGAACAGGGCCGCTGATTCCAGGGCGTATTCGCCGGTAAAGAGCCCCCCGATGACCAGCTTGCGGGCGTGCGAGAGGGGTTCGTCGGTGAACACCTGGGCTGCGACCCGCTCGAAATGGGCGAGCAGGACCGCCTCCAGATCGAAGTGGCGGCTTTCGAAATCATGCTGGATGACCTCCAGGAGTGCCTGGACGCTCGTCTCGGTCAGGGCCAGAGCCCGGCCGATGATGGTGGTGACCCTCTGGGCATTGGAAGGGATGAAAGGCCGGAGAATGACCCGGCCGCTCTGCGGCACCATAGTGATGCCGTGCTGGCGCAAGGCAAGGGCGTTCATGGAGCTCCAGTCAGCGCGGGGGCGATCCCATGTTCGGCGACGCTCATCTCCGCCAGGGACAGCAGGAAGGCCAGGGTGGACTCGGCTCCCTGGTTCTCGTTGACCCGGTCGTCATGCAGCCCGTCCCCGCAGCCGCCGGTGCCGGAATCATAGAGGGGCAGCCCCAGGTCATTGCGGCCGAGGAACCACTCGAAAGCACGCTTGGACTCCCTGGACCAGGCCGGGTCATGGGTGGCCCGGAAGGCCGCCAGACAGGCCGAGACCATGCCCTGGGCCTCCAGCGGCTGCTGGTCGAAATCGGCCCGGGCGCCATTGCTGGCGTAGAAGCCGTTGCTGCCGATGGGACGGAAATGCCCCTTGGGGGCCCGCTGCACCGAGGCCAGCCAGGACAGGGACCGGAGGCCCACCGCCAGGGCCTCTGGATGGCGCAGGGCCTGGGCGCTGAGCAGCAGCGCCTGGCTGAGCCGGGCATTGTCGTAGCTGGCGATGGTTTCGAACCAGGGCCAGGTCTCGGTGGCACAGCCACGCCACAAGCTCAACAGTTTCTCCACCAGCTGCGCCCTCAGGGCCGTGGCTTGCGGGTGCTCCTGGCCGCTTTCCAGGAACTCGTGGATGCCCATGAGGGTCAAGGCCCACGCGCGGGGCGAGCGGAAGCCCTCCACGGCCCCCAGCCCGCTGCCGAACAGGTGCCGGCAGAGGTTGCGGTGACCCTGGTTGCGGGACCTGCCGGAGCCGGTGCCCAGGGCCCAGAGGGCCCGGGCGTGGCTGTCTTCGCTGCCGGCTTCCTCCAGCCAGACTCGGGAATGGTTCATGAAATTGCGGAACCGGCCGGTCTTGGCATGGAGGGCGGTGGCCAGGAAAGCCAGGTATTGGGTGGCCAGCCGATCGATGCTCTCCGAGGGCGGCTGCCCCCCCAGTTCGTCCAGGAGGACGCAGAGCAGATAGGCCCTGGCGTTGTCGTCCGTGCAGTAGCCCTCCTGGTAGTTGGGAACATTGAACAGGGCGTGCTGGAGGATTCCGGTGCCGTCGCTCATGCGGACCAGGTGATCCAGACGGAGCGGGGGCATTTCGTAGGGCCGGCTGGCCAGGGTCCAGTTCGCGAAGGCCGACCGGGGGGCCACCCTCCGATCCGCGCGGGCCCGCTGGAAGGATTCCAGGTAGCGTCGCGCCACTACCGGCCAGATGGTCTCTCGGCCCAGCTGGTAGGTCCTCTCCCGGGTGGCCTGCAGACGGGCGGGATCATCCAGGAAGCCGCAGACGCCCTGGGCGATGGCCGCCGCGTCCCGGAACGGGACCAGGACGCCCAGGCCATCGGCCAACAGTTCCTGGGCATGCCAGTACGGGGTCGAGACCACCGCCTTGCCGGCCCCGAACACGTAGGCCAGGGTGCCGGAGGTGATCTGCGCCTCGTTCAGGTAGGGCGTGAGGTAGATGTCGGAGGCCCCGATGAATTCCTTCAGGTCGTCCAGGGAGACGAAGCGGTTGTAGAAGATCACGTGGTCCTTGACCCCGAGGTCATCGGCCAGCCGCTCCAGGCTGAGGCGGTAGGTTTCCCCCTCCTGGGCCACCAGGTGCGGATGGGTGGCGCCCAGCACCAGGTAGACCACGTTGGGATGGCGCCTGATGATTTCCGGAAGGGCCTGGATCCCGTACTCGATGCCCTTGCCCGGACCGAGCAGGCCGAAGGTGAGCATCACCTGGCGGCCATCCACTCCGAGCTGGCGCTTGTAGAAGCTGGACTCGATGAACGGCATGTCCGGGATGCCGTGCGGGATGACATCCATCTTTTCGGCCGGAACCCCGTAGGTTTCGGCCAGGATCTCGGCGCCCTTGCGGGCCATCACCACCAGACGGGCGCTGCGCCCGATCAGTTCGTCCATCACCTGGCGCTGGAACCCGTCGGGCTTCTGCAGCACCGTGTGCAGGGTGGTGACCACGGGCATGCGCACTTCCTTGAGCAGCGCCAGTAGGTGGCTGCCTGCCGGGCCCCCGTAGATGCCGAATTCATGCTGAACGCAGAGCACTCGGGCATTGCTGAAATTCAGGAAATCCGCCGCCCGCCGGTAGGAGTTCAGCTCTTTCTGGTCCAATTCATACCGGACCCGGGGAGGATAGTCGTAACCATTCGGCCGGTCGTTCATGGCGCCGGTGAAACAGTCAGCTTCGGGGGCCGCCGTGGCGACCGCTTCGCAGAGATCGTGGGTGAAGGTGGCAATGCCGCAAAGACGGGGCAGGTAGCCGCCCAGGAAGGCAATGCGTTCAGGGGACGTAGGGTCCATATTCAAGCTCCCAGGCGGGCACCAGGCCAGACTGTCGGGTCCTGGAAAGACCACAGCCACTTGGCCACCGTGGTCCCCGCCTGCCTGATCCTGCGCTTGAATCTGGCATTCACCTAGTAAAATTAAGAGTGTATGCCAACATGGCCGTCTTCCCTGGTATTGACAGCCCTGTTCCACGTGTTTTTCCGGAAGCCGTGCTGTGAAATCCATCCACCGATTGCCGAGCGTTCCGGGGCCCCACCGGCCTACCGCAAAATAGATGCCGAAAGAGTCTTGCCTGATTCGCAAAAGACTCGATACTTCCATTGCTGGTCAACAAGAGGCGGGCAATGTCCCGCAATGATAGCCCCCATACCTGGGGGCTTTTTTAGCGGGCCAGCGGGAGACCCCATGGATCAGCGGCTGAAAGACTCTAGGCGTGTAACAGAGTCAAACAAATGCTCATGGTGTGGTTGGATCAAGGCGGGTATGTTCTGGACGCCGGATCGCCGGAGCCCCAGCGTGGCCATGCTTCCAAACAGCATCTGCCCAGGCTGCAGGGAAGACCATTTCTGGGGGGCCGTAGCCCCGCGCGATACGGGTTCCTGGCTCGGACACTAGGCTGCAAGAGGAACGGCCAGAACCTCGGTCGGGAGCCGGGATTTCCGGCCACTCCCTGCATATTTCAAGCTCGAGCATGGCCAGTTGGAAGGTTATCGGCAGTTTCATCCGCGCGTCCGTGCATGAGCGGGTGAACGGCGTGAAATCCTGGGAGACCGATACTAGGGTTGAAGCGTGACGCACCATGGTTGCCCATCCGTTCCCTAAACCGCTCAAGAAGCCCCGTTTCCACCCCTCGGAACCGGAGCCCGAACTGCCGGACCAAGCCACCCGGCACCAGGATGCCTTCCGGAAGGTGATCCTAGGGCAGGCTTCAGACCCGATCTTCCCCGCCCCTTCCGTTCCGCCCGAGGTTTCTGAAGAGGAATTGACGTTACAAGCGATGGAGGATCGCGGAGCCCGGATGCGGAACCGTCTGCGTCCCATTCCGCTCATCTGGCGCTGGCTGTTTCTAGTGGTTCTGGCAGTCATCGCACTCACCATCGTGCTCGTGCGAAGGTCCTAGGAAGGACCTGCGGCAGGAAAGGCCGAGACCTCCCGCACGGCGGTGTCGTGTTCTCAGAGCCTGAAGGGATGCCGCTCCGGAGGCGCCTTCGGCGCGGGGAGCAGCGCCAGGACGCTCGGAACGGCAAGGTTCAAGGCCCGGCTGCGATGGCGGAGGTAGCCGAACATGGGCTGGGGCTTCGCCCCGAGGTCGGCTTTGGGCCCGAGGGCCGTGCGGCCCAGGATGACTCGAGACACCTTCAGTTCGATGGCTTGGGCAATCCCGGAATGCACCAGGGATAGATACAAGGGGATCCCTCGAGCCGCCTGGGCCTTGTCGAAACCGATATGGGCGCCGTAGGCATTTTCCCCATCCCGGATGACCGTGACGAAACCCAGGATCTCGCCACCCTTTTCCGGCCGGGCCACGATCGTTCGGAAATCTTCCGGATAGGCTTCCGCCAGCGCTGGTATCCACCTTTCCGTGATGGTGGTCAGGCGCAGGCTCTGGCGTTCATGGACCTGGTGGTACAGCCTGTGGATGGCAGCGGCCTCGGCCGCCACTTGCCGGGGCGGGCAGCGTTCCAGGGCGATTCCGCAAGCCGCCAGGTCGGCTTGGATCTTCCTGAACCCATGGCGGTAGCTTGATTTCAGGTCCTTGGTGAAGTCTTCGAAGCTTTCCCAGGCGGGGTTCAACGGAAGAATCATGTTGGGCTCCGTCTCGAACCGGAGGAACCCGGCCCGGCGCAAAGCCGGCTCGGCAACCTGCTGATCGTCGGTCAGGTCCTTGAACATCACCATGTCCATCGCGCCGGATCCGGTGCAGGCTTTCCGGATCCGGGCGAGGGCCTCGATCACAGCCGGCCAGAGCTTGGCCTGGTCCTCCCCGGCGGCGAACGCCACGCCATGGGGGCCCGTGGCCAGGAGGCTCCCGCAAACCAGGAAACGCAGGTGGACCCAACCCATGGAGCGTTCCGCGAGCCGTTCCGCGGCAAGGAAGAGGTGACGGGAGCGATGCCAGAGATCAGAGGCGACTTCCGGCCAAAGTTCTTCACTCTCCCCTTCTCCACCGACCTCGCCCTGTTCGTGGGAGGGCCAAAGCAGGAGGTTGTCATAGAGCAGGACCTGTTTTCGCGCCCGTTCGAGGGAACGCAGGGAGGCCTCGCCTACGGAGTGCCAGAAACCCGGTTGGCTCTCCGGCATGGATCGACTCGGCAAGGCCACCGCCCGGATGTCCAGACTCTGGGCAACGACGGCAGCGACGGGCCTGTCCCCAGAGGATACGATTGCATAATGAGTTGACAGATTGTCAGGACGGTTCTGTTCCAGAAGCTCCAGGTAATCCCTCGACAGAAACCGCGCTGCCCCTGCCACGATGCGGTCCCAATGGTCAGGATTCAGGCAGGCGATGGCGTCGGCCATCGCGAATTTGAAGCTATCAACACTCATGGGATCCCGGTACCATTCAAGGTCCTCCCAGATCCTTCCGCCCTATTTTGCGACAACTGCACCATTCCCGCTTGAATGCCCTTGTCGGGTGCAGTCGCGAACCAGAACGATGAGCATTCCCTTGACTGTCTGGGCCCGGAAGAACCGGCCGCCTTCTGCAACCTTCTGAAAAGCTGACAGATTTCCACCCACTTCACGGTGTGCCCGTAGAATAGCCGCCGCGCCTCCCCCCACTCCCCACGATCGGAGGAAAACCTTGTTGGCCACCTCGAGCAGGAAGGGATCGCCGTCCGCCATGGCCCGGGTCAAGGTGGGCAGTTCCAGATCCTGGACCAGGTCGGCAGCCTGGGCCGGTCCCGGCGCGCGCAGGTCGAAGTCCCGGTCCCTATGCATCAGGAAGGCTTTCATCTCAGAGGCGCTCCGGCAACTGGTTGTAGGTCAGCCGGTACCTTCCGGCCAGGGACAGCGCGTAGGCCAGCCCATTGGCGGGCTTGCGGACGATCTTGAAGGTGCGGACCTGATCGTTTTCGGGCGCGACCGTGCTGACCATGCTGATCGTTGCCTCGCCCATGCTGGCCAACTCATCCAGGAAGGTCACACAGACGCAAATGGCATCCAGCTCGATGATCTGGGCGATCACCTTCTTGGCCATGGCGGTGGCGTCCTGCCAGGTGGTCGAGGAGAATATCTCATTGATCACGATGAGGCTGTTCGAGCTTGCCTGCCGCAGGATGGCATGCAGCCTCACCAGCTCGCCCTGCAGCTTGCCACGCAGGTTGGTGATGGTCTCCTCCTGTTCCAAGTGGGTGTACAGCCCGTCGAACAGGAAGAGTCGCGCATCCCGGCCATTCCCGTCCAGGATACCAGCCTACCGGAAGTGGCCCGGCAGCCCCCTCTTCGTGCCGCGCAATTCAGAGGGGAGGGGACCGTCCTCGTGGTGGACGACGAGGACGTCGTCCGAAGCGTGGCCGTGGCCGCCCTCCGGCGCATGGGTTTCGACACCCTCGAAGCCAAGGATGGCCAAGAGGCTCTTCAGGTGACCGAGACCCACCGGGACAGGATCCGCCTGATCCTGTTGGACCTCACCATGCCAAGGATGGACGGGCTTCCTGCCAAAGCCTTACCGGTTCCAGCATCTGGTGGGCGCGATCCAGGCGGCCCTGAAGGGAACGGGAACCGACTCTGACCCGACCGGGACGCCTTCCCTGGAACCGGTGGCCTGGGTTCCGGAGTTCGAGACGGGTAACCCGCGTGTGGATGATTCCCGCATGGGTTAGAAAGACTGCGCGGGGCTCAGGGCCTGGGTGAACCGCCCGGCTTAGGATTCGATTCCGGATGGTTCTTGTCCGCCGGCACCTGGGCCGGATCGTGCTTGGCGTCGTGGTGCGGGTCATGCTTGGGATCGTGCTTGGGATCCCCGTCGTGCTTAGATTCATGCCGGGAGAGATCATCGACTTTCCTGGAGGCGTAGAAAGGACCGGGCGCCATGGGAGACTCCTTTTCGAACCCCCCCTGGTGCAATTTCCGGACCTGGGGAATAAAGCCACTGTCTTAAATAATTGGCATCTCCCTGGGCCCGCCGGCGAAGGTCGGATCGATCAGAATGATTCCCCCGCACCCTCATATCGAAGGAGGGGATTCCCGGGAATGTTCCGCTTCGTCCTCCTGATCGCGCCGTGTGGCCTTCCGGGACCTCAAGAGCAGCCTGGGCCTCCGCCCGGTCTACCGCCAGAAGGAGATCCGGGTGGAGACCCACATCTTTCTCGCCATCCTGGAAGTCCGGCTGGCAGCCCCTTCCGGCGAGGCTGTGGCTCCGCCCGGAAAAAGCCATGAAGCAGAAACATCCTTGGCGCTCCCCCCACCTCATCAGGAGGCGGATGTCAATCGGGGCGAACCATGCCCTTCCAGCCATGGCTGCCGGGATTTTCGATAACACCCCCGATCGCATTCCACCATCAGCGGCCATCCGGCCGACAGGAGGCATTATGCATTCCAGATCTTTCGTTCTTGCCGCTGCAAGCACCATCCTCATAGCCACCGCGGCGGCGGCTGACGTCCCGGTCAACTTCGCCTACCGGGACGCCAAGGGCAACATCCACGATTTCCACTTCGATGGAAAGGTCTGGCAGAAGCTGCAGCTGAACAACGGCGGCATGACCGCGGCCCCCGTCGCCGTGAGCGATCCCTCCGCCTTCGCCGTGGGCGAGGCTTCCATCTTCAGCTTCTCGTTCTCGGGCTGGGATCTGCCCGCCGATCTTCGGGACTTCGGCTATGTGGGCGAAAACGGGGATATCCACCGCATCTTCCACCATGGCGGGAAGTGGGCGCACGAGACCCTCAACAATGCCGGCGTCACCAGCGCCCCGCCGGCCGCGGGCCGGGTGGCCGCCACGCCTGTCAACCGCCGGCAGCTGACCTACACCTACCGGGACAAGGACGGCAACATCCAGCACATCGCCTCCCACGAGGGCATCTGGCATGCCTACCGCCTGAACAATGGCGGCAGCACCTCCGCCTCCCTCGCGGCCGGGGACCCCGCCGTCCTGGAAGGGAAGGAAGGGAGCCTCGAGGTCGTGTACCAGGATCCGGCGGGTGGCCTCCAGCACCTCCACTGGGGGCATGGCGGATGGAAGACCGAACAGCTCAACCTCGGGGGTGCCACCGAGGCGCCGGCCGCGGTGGGCAATCCGGTCCTCCTCCAGGGCCGCGAACATCAGATGCATTGCGCCTACCGGGACATCAACGGCAACCTGCAGCACATCTACAGCGTCCAGTCCAAGTGGAGCCATGATCAGCTGAACAATGGCGGCACCACTGCCGCCCCCCTGGCCGCGGCCGATCCCGCCGGCACAGTGCGCCAGGACGGCCAAGTGGACTATGTCTACCGGGACCAGGAGGGCAGCCTCCAGCATCTCTTCCTGAAGGAAAACCGTTGGGGGAGCGAGAAACTGAACGAGGGCGGCCTCAGCAGCGCCCCGTTCGCGGCCCGCGGCCCCTGGATCCGCCAGGCGGCCGGTTCGGGAGGAGAAGCCCTTCAGGTCTTCTACCTGGACGGCCAGGGCAACCTCCAGCATCTGTCCGGCCCGCAGGGCAAATGGAGCAGCGAGGTGGTGAACACGGGAGCCCACGTCACCATGGCCCTTCCGGCGGGCGGTTTGAATTTCTACTGACCAAGCTGGCCAAGGGACTCGCCTGTATTCACCCGAGTCTTCATCAATCTCGTTCCCTCTCCCACTCGGTATGGAATTGCCCTGGCCTGTCCACCCGTTCATAGGTGTGGGCACCGAAACAGTCGCGCTGGGCCTGGATGAGATTGGCCGGCAGCCAGGGGCTGCGGTAGCCGTCCAGGTAGGCCAAGGCGGTCATCAGTCCGGGAATGGGAATGCCTGTGCGCGCTCCCGCGCAGACCACAGTCCGCAGGCTCTCTTCCCGGTCCAGGACCATCCGTCCCAGATCCGGATCCAGCAGCAGATTCGCCAGTGTGGGCTGGAGCCCATAGGCGGCGCGGATGTCCTCCAACAGCGGGGTGCGGATGATGCATCCGCCTCGCCAGATCCGGGCCACGGTCGCAAGCTCCAGCCGGTAGCCGTAGCGGTCCGAAGCCACGGTGAGCAACGCCATCCCCTGGGCGAAGGCCATGACCATGCTGGCCTGTAGCGCCTGGGCCAGGTGGGCCAGGAAGGTCTCCCGGTCCCCTTCGATCCGGTACGTCTCTGGGGTCCGCGGCAGCGCTCGCCCAGCCTGTTCCCGCTGGCGGTCGAGCGCCGAAAGGTCCCGTTGCGCCACCGCCAGGGCCAGGGTGGAAGCCGGCACCTGGAGTTCCATGGCGCTCTGGGAAGTCCACATGCCGGTTCCCTTCTGGCGCGCCACCCCAAGTACGGCGTCGATGAGGTCCTGGCCGCCGAGGCTGTCCTGACGGGCGAAGATGCGCGCCGTGATCTCCATCAGGTAGCCGCCCTGCCGGCCCTCGCTCCAGGCCTGGAAGGACTTGCGAATCCCGGCGTTGTCCATGGCAAGCCCGCGCTTCATGAGGTCGTAGCTCTCGGCGATGAACTCCATGAGGGCGTATTCAATGCCGTTGTGAACCATCTTTACGAAATGGCCCGCCGATCCCGGCCCCAGATGGGCCACGCAGGGGTCGCCGCCGGCCCGGGCCGCCACCGCCTCCAGCAGCGGACGGGCCCGCTGGTACGCTTCCGGGGCCCCCCCTGGCATGAGGCTGGGTCCTCGGCGCGCCCCTTCCTCGCCTCCGGAGACACCCAGCCCGAGGAAGTTCAGGCCCTGGGCAGCTAGGCTGACGGCACGCCGGTCCGTGTCCTTGAAGTAGGAATTGCCGCCGTCGATAATCAGGTCCCCTGCCTGCATGCGCGGCGCCAACTCGCCGATGACCTCGTCCACCGGGGCGCCCGCCGGCACCAGCAGCATCACCGCCCGGGGAACCCGGAGCACTGCCAGCAGGCCTTGAAGGTCATTCACCCCCGCCAAGTCGAGGCTTCCCGCCTCCTGGCGAAGGGCGTCCACCTTGGCCGGATCCTGATCGTAGCCAACCACCGGAAAACCATGGTCGGCCATGTTGAGAAGCAGGTTGCGGCCCATGACTCCAAGGCCCACCATTCCAAGTTCATATCGTGGTTGGGCCGAATGGGTTTGGCTCATAATTAATCTCCATGATTTGAAAAGATGGCCAGCGTCTCTTGCCTCATCTCTGGTCGCCTTCGGCGGGCAGGCGTTCCGGCAGGTCCATACGGGCCACGCCGATCCGGTTGCCCGCCATCCCGTAGTAGACGTCCAAACGATCCGGGCAGGCGAGATCATCTCGCCGGTCGATTCCGGTGGGGAAAACGACATTGGCCTTGACCCCATGGCGTTCCTGGGGCAATTCCGGGGTCAGCACGGGTTCCGGTGACCGATAGCGGACAATGGACGGCTCCTTTCCCGCGAGGACCATCACCCCAGCCGAGTAGCAAAGAGGGTGTGTACCGTTGCCTGGTTCCTTGATTTCACAGACGCCATGGTAAAGGATCAGCCAGCCGTGCCGGGTCATGACGGGCGGCGTTCCTCCGCCGATCTTGAGCCGTTCCCAGGGCGCGACCGGGGCGGCCAACCGGTGGTGTGAGGTGAAATGACACAGAGGATAAGGTTTCTCGTCCAGTAGGGCCATGGAACGATAGGAAATCCATATGCTTTCCCGATGGAGGTCGATGCCGGAGGATGCCCCGTCCCGCGCCTTTTCCTCCGGACGGGTCCCGGGAAACATGGGCCGATGCAGGATGGCCAGGGAGGGTTGTCCGGTCGGATTCGGGATGGCGACGGGGAAGACGCTGGCGTCCTTGTTGTCGGGGTCAAAGTCAATACCGTCATAGGGCATGAAGGAGACCAGCCCCAACCGCCGCCAATGGAAAAGGTCCTCCGAAACCGCCAGGGCGATCCGGGGACCGTGGTCGGAAAGCCCGGTGTAGGCCATGACATAATGTTTAAGCGGTTCGACATACATGACGCGGGCGTCCTCACACCCGCCACCCCCGCCGGGTTGCCGCTCGTAATCAGCCTCGGGTTCGAGCGCAAGGCCCAGCCGCTCGACCCCGGACGGCTCGCCGGCCGCATTGAAGCAAACCCGGGCAAGGCCGATGCGCGAAAAGTTGCCTCGCCCAACCAGTCGTGGAAACAAGTACAACTCGCCATCAGGGCCGCGAACGGCGGCAGGATTGGTGACGCCTTCCACCTCATGGGGATCGCCTGGAAGGGGTTCCATGATCTGCCCGAGGCACCGCAATTGAAATGGGATCATCGACCGTTCCCCAAAACCGTCGCTCGAACTTCAGCGCAATCCAGACACGCGATGATCGCTTCGATCACCCGCTTGGACTCGTCCGGGTCTCTGACCTGGATGCACAAGACACCAGCGTCTTCGGCCGGATGGTCATTGCCGCCTGGGAACAAGGCATCCCCGACGAAGATCATGTCCTGGATGGCAATGCCAAGGGTATCCCGCAGCTTGCCGATCCCGTAAGCTTTGTCGATCCTGGGCCTGGTGACATCCATGGAGGTCGTGCCCCCCAGCGTTACCGAGAACCCGGGAATGAGGCCGTCGAGGATGACTTTCATCTTCTTACGCTTGGAGAAGTCCGGGTCCCAGGCTTCCTTGGCTTCGATGGGAGCCTGTTGCCCCAAGGCGGAAAAGGTGATCTGGCTGCCGCGATCCTCAATCTGTTCGCCCCAGGTCCTTTCGGCCTTGAAGCCTGATGACGCCATGGTCCGTTTGATTGCTTTTATGATCTTGGTTTTCTCCTCGGCGGTGAAGTCTTCCGAATAAAGCATTTCCCAGCTTGATGCATATCGGTAGAACTTGGTTCCGCAGGTGGGAAGGATATATAAATTTTTCAATGATTGGTCGCTGGACAAGATGGACAGGACCTGCTCCTGGAATTGGGGCCAGTCGCCGCCCGAGATGATGGCGACCTTGGCGACTGTCAGCAGTGCCCCGAGCAATGCGGCCATTTCGGCATCGAGCGGTGACTTGCTCACAGCCAGCGTGCCATCCAGGTCGAAAACAATGAGCTGTTTCATTGGGCTAACCCCCTTTCGGTGGGGGGCCTTTGGGCTTGGCCTTGGGCAGCTCATGCTTCCCCAATTCGACCGGCAACGGCCAATAGTGCCCTTGCGCCAGCAACCCCTGGGCGTCCTCCGGTGCCCAGGCGCCGGCGGCGTAGTTGGGGAAATCACTGGGCGGGCCCGCCGCCCAGGCCTCGAGCACCGGCATCAACAACCGCCAGGCCGCTTCGACCTGATCGCTGCGCATGAACAAGGTCGCATCATTCTCCATGATGTCCAGCAGCAGCGTCTCATAAGCCTCGGGCGACCGCGCCGAAAAGGCATCCTGGTAGTTGAACTGCATCTCCACGGAGCGCAGGTGCATCTTGGGGCCGGGGAGTTTGGCCTGAAAGCGCAGAACGATGCCCTCCTCCGGGTGGATGGACATGACCAGCCTCGAGGACTGCCAATCGAGCGTGGACTCGGCCGGAAACGACTGGTGCGGCACGCCGCGGAACTGGATGTTGATTTCCGAGGCCTGCCGGGCAAGTCGCTTGCCCGTACGGAGGTAGAATGGCACCCCCTGCCAGCGCCAATTGTCGATGAACAGCCTGAGCGCCACAAACGTTTCGGTTTGGGACTCCGGCGAGACTCCGGGTTCTTCACGGTAACCCGGCACCTTTTTGCCGCCGGCCCAGCCCGGGCCATATTGTCCACGCACGACGGAGTGATGGACCTCGTCCCTGTGAATGGGGCGCACCGCGTGCAGGACATCCACCTTCTTGTTGCGGATCTCGTCCGCCTGGAACGAGACCATCGGTTCCATCGCAACCAGGCACAACAGCTGCATGAGGTGGTTCTGGACCATGTCGCGCAGGGCTCCGGCCTGGTCGTAATAGCCGCCCCGGTGTTCGACCCCCAAGGATTCGGCCGCGGTGATGGTCACATAGTCGATGTAGCGCCGGTTCCAGAGGGGCTCGAAGAGCGGGTTGGCAAAGCGGAAGGCCAGGATGTTCTGCACGGTTTCCTTGCCCAGATAATGGTCGATGCGAAAAATCTGGGATTCCTGGAATTGGGCGGCGAGAACGGCGTTCAGGGCGCAGGCCGTGTCCAGGTCATAGCCGATCGGCTTCTCGACCACGATCCTCGCCCATTCCGGGTCCTGGGCGAGCCCTGCCTCGCCGAGATACCTGGGGATTTCTCCGAACAGGCTGGGCGGTGTGGCCATGTAGAAAATGCGGCGGGCCTTGGCGCCCCATTCCTTTTCCAGCCTGGCGCATTGTGCAGCCAACGCCGTATAGGTTTTACCGGCCATGAAATCGCCTTGTTGATACTGGATATGCTTGGCAAAGTCAGACCACTCGCTGGTTTTCCTGGTGCCTTTGCGGGAGAAATCCTTGATGGAGCCACGGAGTTTAAGCTGCAGCTGCTGGCGGCTCAAGGCCACGCGATCCACCGCAATGATGGAAAACCGAGCAGGCATGCTCCGGTCCTGGTGCAGGTTGAACAAGGCCGGCACGAGCTTGCGCCAGGTCAAGTCACCGGCTCCGCCGAAAATGACGAACACCGCTGGGTCGAGTTGATCGGTGGTATTCATGTCAAACCAAACGAGGCGAGTTTCGAACGGGTATTCTCGTGGTCCGTGTGGAGGATGCTGCGAATCCCCAAGCCTTCCGCAATCCGGACGAACATGGGGGTGTTCTCGATATAAATGACCTGGTCGGTCCGCACCTGGGCAATGTCCAGCGCAAGGCGGAAGATGTCCGCGTCCGGTTTGCGGAGATGGACGAAGCATGAGGAAACGAAGGAATCCACCAACGTGTCCAGGTTGAACCCGCGAATCCGGTGCGCGTTCAATTCCCGCCCTTCGTTGCTCACCACGACGATCTTCAGGCCGTATTCGGCCTTGAGCGTGCGCACCCATTCGATCATCCGCGGGTAGGGTTTCGATTGCGCGAACATGAACTCCTGGAACTGGGCCAGGGTGAACGGCCGCTTTTGATAGAAAACCACTCGGCCCAGGTACTCTTCGAGAGTGATCTTGCCCTCTTCGTAGGTGTCGAAGGTCAGGTGGTGTCGATCCTCCAGTTCGGCGAGGTCCAACTGGAAATGGCTCGCCGTTCGTTGGCGGATGGGCGCATCCCAGCCGTTGGTGAGCAGGACCCCCCCGATATCCAGAAACAGGCAGGTAACTGGAATGGCATCCGCCATGGTGGCTCCTTTCGCCTTGGCAGTCATAAGGACCTGTTCGTCAGCGTTGCCATCAACTGGTCGAACGGCTTGTTGAATTTCGCCACCCCTTCATCCTCCAGCTGTTGGGTCAAGGCATCGAGGTTGAGGCCCGCTTCAGGCAATCGGCCCAAAACTTCGGCAGATTTCTCGATACCATCTTCCAGCCGGGCTTCCGGAATACCGTGGTCACGGTAGGCATTGAGGGTCTCGACCGGGATGGTGTTGACCGTCCCGGGCCCGATCAGGTCCTCGATATACTTGACGTCGCTGTAGTCAGGGTTCTTGGTGCCGGTGCTGGCCCAGAGCAGGCGTTGAGCGCGCGCCCCCTTCGCAGCCAATTCCAGGAAAGGACCACCCTTGAATATCTCCTGGAAGATTTGATAGGCCATCTTGGCGCTGGCGACCGCGACCTGGCCGCGCGCCTGGGTTGCGAGGCCAGCTTTCGGGCCGCCCCGCGCGATGACGGCTTCCAGCAGCGGATCCACCAGGGTGTCGATACGGCTCACGAAGAAGCTGGCCACCGAGGCCACGTCCTTCAGGTCCTTGCCTTGGCCCAGGCGAGCCACGAGGCCCGCGAGGTAGGCTTCCGCCACCTGGCGGTAACGGGTCAACCCAAAGAGCAGGGTGACATTGACGTTGATTCCCTCGCTGATGAGTTGCTGGATGGCCAGCAAGCCCTCGGCGGTGGCCGGCACTTTGATGAAGACGTTGGGACGGCCAAGGGCACCCCACAAACGGCGAGCTTCCTGGATCGTGCCGTCCGGGTCGTGCGCCAGATGAGGATTGACCTCGAGACTGACAAAGCCGTCGGTGCCGTCTGAGCTGTCATAGAGGGCACGGAACTGGTCGGCGGCGTCCTGGACATCACGCTGGGTCAGAGCTTCATAGATTTCCTTGGCCCCCTTCCCCGCCAGGACCATGGCCCGAACCGCTTCATCGTAATCGTGGCTTTCCACGATCGCCTTCTCGAAGATGGCTGGATTCGAGGTCATCCCCCGTAGACCGTCCTGTTCAATGAGTTGTTTAAGCTCGCCACTGGCCAAGAGGTCGCGCCGGATATAGTCCAGCCAGACGGACTGGCCAAGGTTCCCCAATTGCTTTACTGGATTGATCTTCATGACGCAACCTCGCCGAGGAGGTCCAGTGCCCGCTTGCACACATTCTCCACACTGAACCCGTATTCGCGCAACACGATCGGTCCCGGCGCAGAGGCGCCGAAGCGCTCCACCCCAATGACGCCCCCTTGGTCTCCCATGTAGCGATGCCACCCCTGGGACACCCCCGCCTCGACCGCAAGTCTGGCGTGGATCGCCGGCGGCAGGACCGAGTCCCGGTATTCCTGGGACTGGGCCTCGAAGAGTTCCCAACTCGGCATGGAGACAAGGCGGACGGGGATTTTCCGTTGCTGCAGTGCCTCCCGGGCGGCCACGGCCAGCGCGACTTCCGAACCACTCGCAAGCAGGATCAGCCGAGGGTCTGCCGGGGACGCTTCGGCCAGGATGTAGGCCCCGCGGCGGAGCCCTTCCGCCGACGCGAATGACCTCCGGTCGAGGGTCGCCACCTTTTGCCGGGTCAGGATCAGGGCCGCAGGCCGTTCGCGCGACTCGATCGCCACGCGCCAAGCTACGGCGGTTTCATTGGCGTCCCCGGGACGCAGGACGAGGAGTCCGGGAACCGCGCGCAAGCTGGCCATCTGCTCCACGGGTTGATGGGTTGGGCCGTCCTCACCCATGGCTATGCTGTCGTGGGTGAATACATAGACCACCTGCACCCCCATCAAGGCCGCGAGGCGGATCGAAGGGCGCAGGTAATCCGAGAAAGTCAGGAAAGTGGCCCCGAATGGAATGAAACCTCCATGCGCAGCCAAACCATTCAGGACTGCCCCCATGCCGTGTTCCCGGACCCCGAATTGCAGATTGCGGCCCGCGTAGCTCCACCCGCCCTCCGCTGAGCCTTGCAGATCGCCAATCGCCCTTTCGGGACTCTCGAAATTGCCCTCATCTTCAAGCTCAGTCATCGTGGATGGATTCAGGTCGGCCGAGCCGCCAATCAGGCCTGGCAGTTTGGCCTGGAGGGTTTGCAGGATCTCTGCCGAAGCGACGCGGGTTGCCATGCCCTTGGCGTCGGCCGGAAATTCCCGGATCGTGGCATCCCAGTCCTTTGGCAAGGCTCCTTTGATGAGTTGCTGAAGTTCATCCGCGAGTTCTGGGTATGCGTGGTGGTAGGCGGCCACCTTAGCCTGCCATTCGGCTTCAGTCTTCAGCCCCTGATCGAGCGCCTGGCGAAAATGCTGCTCAACCTCCTTGGGCACAAGAAACGCAGGCTCGACCGGCCATCCCAGGTTCTCTTTGGTGAGCGTCACTTCTGCTTCGCCCAGGGGTGCGCCGTGGGCCAAATAAGTGTCCTGCTTGTGCGGTGAACCATAACCAATGTGGGTGCGCACCAGGATCAACGAGGGGCGCCCGGTTTCCCGGCGCGCCTCGCTGATGGCGTGGTCAATGGCATCCAGGTCGTTGCCGTTTTCGACCGACAGCGTATGCCAGCCATAGGCCGCGAATCTCAGGGCACGGTCTTCGGTGAAGGTGAGCTGGGTCGAGGCCGCGAGCGTGATTCGATTGTCGTCGTACAGGTAGATCAGCTTGCCGAGTTTGAGTTGGCCGGCAAGGGAGGCTGCTTCGGCGGCAACGCCTTCCATCAGGTCCCCGTCGCTGACCAGGCCGTAGGTGCAATGGTCTATGATCTCGAACCCGGGTCGATTGAAGCGGGCAGCGAGGTTGGCTTCGGCGATGGCCAGACCCACACCATTGCCGAAGCCTTGGCCAAGGGGGCCGGTGGTGGTTTCCACCCCTGGCGTCAGGCCGCGTTCCGGGTGGCCTGGGGTATGGCTTCCCCACTGTCGGAATTGCTTGATTTGTTCCAGCGGCAAATCATAGCCTGTCAGGTGCAGCAAGCTGTAGAGCAGCATCGAACCATGGCCGGCCGACAGGACGAACCGGTCCCGATTGAACCAGTGTGGATTGATCGGATTATGGCGGAGGAACCGCGTCCACAGGACATAAGCCATCGGTGCTGCCCCCATCGGCAGGCCCGGGTGGCCGCTATTGGCTTTCTGCACGGCATCCACAGCCAAGAACCGGATGGTGTTGATGGCCAATTGATCCATTTGCGCTGAGTCGAGCTGGTTTCCGATGGTCTGGTCCATGTCATGGTTCTCCTGCATTCATTTGGAATCTGGACGGGTTTTGGGCGTCACCATAGGGCCGTTTCTCCTCCCTTGCCAGGACCAGGCGCATGACCGCCAGGAACAGCGGCAGCGCCCCCGCCAGCAGGAAAGTCATGTCCGCCACGATGCGCACCCATTCCAGGGTGTGGAAGGTGCCGGACAAGAGAAACGAGAGCCTGCGCGCATGCCAATAGCCGTGGCTGATGGAATCCCAGAGCTGGAGCACCCCGGCCGGGAAGAGATCCAGCAGCACCATGAGGGCCAGGCCGATGTTCACCCCCCAGAACCCCGTCCTGATGAATTTTTCCGACCGAGCCCAGATCAGATCGCTTTTTGCGGCCCGGAGACAGAACATCACCACCGCCAAGGCCAGCATCCCGAACACGCCGAACATGGCGGCGTGGCCGTGATTGGGCGTGAGGGTGGTGCCGATCTCGAAGTAGGAGACGATGGGCAGGTTGAGCAGGAACCCGAAAATGCCGGCACCGATGAAGTTCCAGACGCCCACGGCGATGAGGAACTTGATGGCCCAGGTCTGCTTGGCCGCCAGAGGCTGGGCATCCCCCTCGACGGTCCGCTCCTGGAGCCGGATGAAGTCCCAGGCGTCCAAGGTCAGCAGCGTCAGCGGCACGACCTCCAGCGCGCTGAAGCAGGCCGCCAACCCCATGTTCAGGGTGCCTTGACCGGAGAAGTACCAGTGATGCCCCGTGCCCACGAGCCCACCGAACAGGTAGAGGATCGCATCCAGATAGACCAGGCGGGTGGCGGACTTGATGGTGACCAGTCCGAGTTGCACGAACATCACGGCCACCAGCACCGTGGCGAACAGTTCGAAGAACCCCTCCACCCAGAGGTGGATGATCCAGAAGCGCCAGTTGTCGATCATGGCGAAGTTGGTGTGGGGGCCATAGAACATGGCGGGAAGGTAGAACAATGGGATGGCCACGGCCGCGTACAGGAAGAGGCCCGGAAGCTCTCCTTGGTCGGAGTTTCGCTTCATGGCCGGACGCAAGGCCCGTAACATCAGAAAGATCCAGAAAACAAGTCCGACCGTCAACAGTACCTGCCAGAACCGGCCCAGGTCCAGGTACTCGCCGCCCTGGTGACCAAACCAGAACCAGTACTGGCCCAGTTTGTTGTTGACTCCCAGCATCTCCCCGCCCAGGCTGCCGAATACCACGATGGGCAGGGCGCCCAGGAGCACCAGGACCCCAAGCTTCTGGCCCCTGGGCTCCGCCCCGCCCACCAGGGGGGCCAGGAACAGGCCTCCGGCGACCCAGGAGGTGGCGATCCAGAAAATGGCCAGCTGGAGATGCCAGGTGCGGGCCAGGTTATAGGGCAGGATCCTGGCAAGGTCAAAACCGTAGAAGCCGCCCGGCTCGATCCGGTAGTGGGCGATGGATCCGCCCAGGGCCGCCTGCATCAGGAACAGCAGGATCACCACCGCGAAATAAAGGCCCAGCGCCCGCTGGCTCGGGGTAAGGATCCATTGCGCGAGTCGCCCGCCGCCGCCCGGGTCTGCCGCGCCGGCCCAACCCAGGTACTCGAATTTCCCGAAGAGGAAAAGGATCAGCCCCAGCCCCCCAAGCAGGGAGATCAGGCTGAGCGCGCTCCAAAGGTAGGCGCTCCCGGTCGGTAGATTCCCCACCAACGGCTCGTAGGGCCAATTGTTGGTATAGGAGTAGGACGTACCGGGTCGCAGGGCCACCGTCGCCCAGGTGGCCCAGGCGAAATAGTCGTTCAGGTGCTGCAGTTCGCCTTCGTCCTTGATGTAGTTTCGGGGCAGCCCCGGCGCGGGCGTGCTCCCGTTGAAATAATTCCGCCATTCGCCGGCCTGGATCCGGTGGGAGGCCTCTTCGGCCGCCGTGAAAGTGAGAATGCCGGCTTCCCCTTGGTACCGGTTCTGCTTCAACTGGAGCTTCAGGAGTTCGCCGATTTCCAGGGCCTGGCCCAGGGGCAAGGCGCTGAACGGCCGGCCGTAGCTGGACTGAGCCAGGGTGTCCCGGCCGATTTCCGCCAGGCGATGCAGGTCTTCGGCGGTGTAATCGGGCCCGAGATAGGCACCGTGGCCCCAGAGGGTTCCATGCTCCATGAGCGCGTATTTGAAGAACACGTCCTGGCCGTGCTCGATGTCGGCACGGGTGAACAGAGTCCGGCCCTGGAAGTCCCGGACCTGGACCGGAATGGGGGGAGCCCCGGCATAGGTTTTCACCGTCACCAGACTCAACAGTCCGAACCCGACGATCATGACCAGCAGGACCGCAAGTTTCCAGAAGGGGGATACGTACAATCCGTCATCATGACCGTGTATCATTTTAAGGCCTTGTAAATTAGTGTTATTCCGAATAAAAACAACAAACACCCACCGGCGTATCCGTTCAAAAAAATGATAATCGTTAATACTTGAGGCTCTTCTCGTGAATGTGCATAGCCACCCATTCGACCTACATCATCCGTCTAAAGTGTTGCAAACGACAAAAAAAAGTCAATACTATTTCCATGGGATCCCAAATTTTTTCAGCCCATGGATCCTCACCCGGCGAAGCCCTGGCGGGCCGGTCCTCCAAGGAGTCGATCATGCAAAACGACAGAGTCACTGGCTATGCCACCGGTAAGCACCAACTGGATCAGTGCCATTCCTACCTTCGTGCCGAACTCAGGGCCCGGAGGGACCACCCGACCGCTGGCGCCCTGCCGCCTGGGCCTGCGCTCACCATTAGCCATCAGACCGGAGCCGGAGCCCATGAGATGGCAGCGCTGGTCGTGGGGCTTTTGCAGGCTGCGGAACCAGCAGGGGCAGCCAAGTGGACTGTGTTTGACCGAGACCTGGTGTCGAAGGTTCTCGAGGAGCACCATCTGCCTCAGTCACTGGCGGAGCGCATGCCGGAGGACCGCCGGACCTGGATCCAGGATCTGATGGAGGAACTGGTGGGGCTGCGCCCGACCTCCTGGGATATGGTGCCGAAGATCATGGAGACGGTGCTGCACTTGGCCAATTCCGGACACGTGGTCCTGGTTGGGCGGGGCGCAAACCTCATCACAGCAAAGATGCCCAATGTTTTTCACGTTCGGCTGATTGCGTCTTTGCCTGAAAGAATGGCACGGATAGAGCAGCTGGAACACCTGGACCCAGACGCCGCGGCCGAATTCATCACCAACGGCGATCGCGGCCGCGAGCGCTTCGTGAAGACCCACTTCCACGTGCAGGTGGAAGATGAGCTGCTCTATCACCTGGTTATCAATACGGGTCGTATTCCACTCCCGGACGCGGCGCAACTGATCGCCGACGGAGCGCGGCGCTGTTTCCGAGCTGGCGCCGCCGGATAACCCCGACCATGGAACGGCCCACCCTTGCCGAGCAGGCAGCTTGGCGAGGGCTCATCACCTCCCTCGGGGGAATCTCGGTTTTCCTGTCCATCGCTGCGTAGTTCACGGGTTCGAAGGTCCCGCGGGGTTGGCGCGGAGGATCTCCCCGAATTCCTTTTCCGTGCACTCGGGGCAGATGGTGTGACTGAACAAAGCATGGCTATGCTCCATGATGTATCCTTCCATCTGCTGCCATAGCCCCTGTTCCTGCCGGATTTTCTTGCAGTAGGCGCAAATCGGGATCAATCCCTGGAGGCAGTCCAGTTCGGCAAATTGACCAGCAAGTTTGATCCCCCCTCAGCTCGGTATCAGGTGGTGTGCGCCGAGAAGACAAGTCGGTCACCGGCATCGTCACCCATGCGCAGGGAAGCCCTGAACCAGGCTGATCGATCGACCTTGCCCGCGCCGGAAAATCCAGATCGCGCGGCTGTCTATGTGTCGTTTCATCGTGGCCGCATTGCACCCGAAGGAGCCGTGGAATTGCACCTGACGGCGGGCTTCAACGACCGAAGCGATGGGTTCGTTGTTCAGGACCTTTACATTTAATCCTTGCTCTCATGGTACTTCTTCTCGCCCGGCCGGCGCCGGCAAGGAGGTGCCCGGAGCCTCCTATCCATTCGCAATTGGAAATCCAAGGAGCGCGGCCCTCTCGCGGAACGGCGAGCGTTCTTCGCGGCGTTGGCCGGATTATCACTGGTCGATCTCGAACTTCGCCTTGGGGCTACCAGAATGACCCCCTGAGAAATCATGGGGTTAGTTGTATCGGGACACTGGACCTGTCGCGGGACCCAGGTAGTGGTCCAGCCAGTCGAGAGCCTCCTTCACCCGGCCTCGCCAATTGTCGGGTATGTTCCCGCCTTCCAATACGACGTGGCGCTTATCCCGGGCTGCCGTGCCCAGGAGATGGAACAGCGGCAGTTGCGATGTTTCCAGAGGATAAGTGAAATCGGACCGGCCGTTCACCATCAGGGTCGGCACCGACACCCGTGGCGCGAAATTCAGCGGGTCGCTGGGCGACGACACTGTGTGGAGTGCGTCAGCGACAACTACACCAGTGCATGGAGTAGCGCTGAACCGGGCGTATTCATGACACGTTTGAGCTGCGACCAAGTGGGCGCAGGAAGGCGTTG